>QBZW01000005.1 GCA_003282205.1 Pelagibacteraceae bacterium AG-337-G04 | reverse complement strand
AAATGATTTTCCTTTAATATTTGATAGTGGAATTAGAAGTGGAAGTGATATCGTGAGAGCGCTTGCATTTGGTGCTGATTATGCAATGATTGGTAGACCTGTCATGTATGCAATGGGAGCTGATGGAAAAAAAGGATTAAGAAGAATAGTTGAAATTATTAAAGAAGAAGTTAGCACTACTCTAGGGTTGGTTGGATTAAATGATATTAATGACGTTACTTCTAAGATAGTAATAGAAAATACTATTAACAAGGTTAATTACTAAATGAGTGAAAATAAAATAAGAGGTGGAGAATTACTTGCCAGATCTCTAAAAGATAAAGGAATTAGCAAAGTTTTTACTCTTTCAGGAGGTTTTTGTAATCCAGCAATTGAGGGTTTTGCTGAATGCCAAATAGAAGTAATAAACACTCCTCATGAGCAGATTGCCGGTCATTTAGCGGATGGTAATACAAGAATTACACGTAAACCTTCAGTATGTTTAGTTGGACCAGAAGGATTTACTAATGCTGTCCCATCAATGATGGAGGCTTGGGGAGAAAGAAGTCCTGTTATTTACATTACAGGATCTAGCAGTCTTAAAAGAAAAGGTTCTGGTGGTTTTAAAGAAATAGACGACGTTTCAATTGCTGCACCATTAACTAAATACAGCGCAAGTATTACAGATGGAACAAGAATAAGAGAGTTTGTAGATAAAGCATATCATATTGCTACTAATGGTTATCCAGGTGCTGTACATCTCAGTCTTCCAGTTGATATTATGTTTTCATCTTTTGCAGAAGAAGTTGGGCTAGAGGAAAGACCATTTTCTCAAAAAGCAAAACCTATAGCCAAAGCCTGGCCAGATCCGAATTCACTTTCAGAAGTTTTAGAACTTGCCTGTAATTCAAAAAAACCAGTTATTATTGGCGGACACGGTGTTTGGTGGTCACATTCAGAAAAAAATCTTGAAGCAGCCGGTAATAATTTAAATATTCCTATTTTCAATGTTCCATATCATCAAAAATTGTTAGGAGAGGAAGCTAACGCTTATATGGGGTTAGCTGACATACATCAATATCCTCCCTCAGAATTTGCATTACATAATTCAGATCTAGTTTTTGTTGTTGGTGCAAGATTGGACAACCAATTGAATTTTGGAAATCCACCTTTTATACCGGAGTCAACAAAATTAATTTGTGTCAATGGCTCACATGAAGAATTAGAACTTAATAGAGCTGCTGATTTTAGTTTACTAAGTGATCCTGGTGTTTTTTTAGATACATTATCTAACTTAAAAAAAAATAATAAATGGTCTTTAGGTTCAAATTGGTTTGAAGAAAATAAAAAAAAGAAAAAAGATTGGGTTAATAAATCTTTGAAAGATTTAGAAATTGAAGCTGAAGCATCTAAAAAAAATGGGGGAAAAATTCACCCTCTACAACTTTCATTGGATGTGCAAGATGCATTAGATGAAAACGATTGGCTTGTTATCGATGGAGGAAATACACACTTTTGGTCAGAAATTGCAATTAACATTGCAGGTGCCACAGGGAAAAAATTAAAAGGAATATTGCATCCTGGAACTTTCAGTATGTTAGGCGTTGGAGTATCATTCGCTCTGTCTGCTAAAAATCATAATCCAGATTCAAACGTAGTTCTGATTAGCGGAGACGGGGCATTTTTATCAGGAGGTATGTCTATAGAAAGTGTATTTTACGCGAAAAAACCTATTACTGTTGTAATAGATAACAACGGGGGCCTTGCTTCAATTGGCCAGCAACAAGAAAGGTTATTTAAAAGTGGAAAAAGTGTAGGAACTGATTTCCGTGATATACCATTTCATAAGATATTTGAGGGTTTTGGAGGACATGGAGAATTAGTTAATAAAAGAGAAGAACTAGGTCCAGCACTTAAAAGAGCGATGGAAAGTGGAAAACCTGCATGTGTAAATGTTAAAGCAAAACCTGTATTAAGCCCAATAGTATCTGCTGTTGCAAGTAAAAGAGAGAAATCATCAATAGAATAATTGTGGCAACTTTTTCATCTCACTTATTAGACGCAACAAATGGCTCACATGCCGCAAATGTTGATGTAATTATTTATCAAATTAATGAAAATGGAGAAAAAAAAGTTTTCTGCGAAACTAAATCTGATGATGGTGGTCGAGTACTTCAAGAATTTGAATTAAGTAAAAAAGACTGCAAGTGTGAGTATGAAATGGTTTGTAAATCTGGAAATTATTTTTCAGAAAAAAAAATAATTTCAGAAATTAATATTAAATTTAAAATGGAAGAGCAAAATAAAAAATATCATATACCAATAATAATTTCTAAAAATAGCTACACAGTGTGGTGGTCTAAATAAAATGAGTAAAGAAAATTTAATTCCAAAACAAAATATAAAATTAAATATGTCTAGGCGTATAAGACGAACTCCATTTACAAATAAAGTAGAGGAATGTGGAGTGTCTGATTTTACTGTTGTCAATCACATGCTTCTACCAAAAGGTTTTAAAAATACTATTGAAGAGGATTACTGGCATTTAAGAGAACAGGTTCAAGTATGGGATGTATCTTGTCAAAGACAAGTTCAAATTACAGGTCCTGATGCTGAAAAACTTGTCCAAAAATTGACACCCCGATCTATTAAAAAAATGGAGACCGGTAAATGTTTTTATATTCCAATTATTGATGAAACTGCTGGTATGATTAATGATCCAGTTTTATTAAAACTAGATGACGATATGTTTTGGATTTCTATTGCAGACTCTGATATTTTGCTATGGGCAAAAGGGATTGCTCTAGGATCAAAATTAAATGTAGAAATTATTGAACCAGATGTTTATCCATTAGCTATTCAGGGTCCAAAATCTGAGGATCTTCTAAGTTCAATATTTGGGGAGGATATAAAAAAGTTAAAATTTTTTAATTTTAAAGTATTTGATTTTTTAGGAACTAAACAAATTATTGCGAGATCTGGTTATAGTAAACAAGATGGCTTTGAAATATATTTTAAGGGATTTGAAACCCATTTTAATGAGATAGAACTTGGAGAAAAACTTTGGGATACCGTATGGAAAAATGGACAAAAATTTAATATTTCACCAGGATGCCCAAATTTAATTGATAGAATTGAGGCAGGGTTAATGTCATTCGGAAATGATTTTACAAGAGAAAACAATCCTTTGGAGTGCAATCTTGAAAAGTATTGCAAACAAGAGGATGATCACGATTTTATTGGTAAAGAGGCTTTAAGAAATATCCAATCTAATGGAATTGCTCAAAAAATGAGAGGAATTTTGTTTGATGGAGATCCATGTAAACCAACTGGGGTGCCACTACCAGTATATTCAAAAGATAATAAAAAAATTGGGCAAATTGCTTCTGGAATATATTCTCCTAGATTTAAAAAGAATATAGGTCTTTCTATGATTTTAAAAGATTATTGGGAAATTGGAAATGAGGTTTTTGTAAATACTTTCAATGGAAAAAATAGAAAAGGCATTATAACTTCTTTACCATTCCCAGATTAACTTTATATTTTATATTATGTTTAAACCTGTAATTGCCGGCTTCTCAAGATCACCTTTCACAATGGCTAGGAAAGGTCAGCTAGTAAATACAAAGCCAGTGAATTTATTAGCAGAGGTCATTAAAAATTTAGTTGCTAAATCTAATGTTAAAAAAGAGGATATTGAAGATATTATTGTTGGTTGTGCATTTCAAACTGGAGAGCAGTCATTTAATATTGGAAAGTTAACAACATTTTTAACTAATATGGATGTCAAAACTTCAGGTATGACAGTTGATAGATGGTGTGGTTCATCAATGGAAGCCATTCATATTGCAGCTGGTAAAATTTCATTAGGTGCAGGAAAAGTATTTATTTGTGGAGGTGTAGAAAGTATGACAAGAGTAAATACTGGCTTTGAACCAATTCCCTATCCTGAAAGTAAGACAGACAATCCACATGTATATTTTTCAATGGGGACAACTGCAGAAAATGTTGCAAAAAAATATAACATTACAAGAAGTGAGCAACAGGAATTTGCGATATCAAGCCATCAAAAAGCGCATGAGGCACAGATAAAAGGAAATTTTAAAAATGAGATCGTTTCAATTGGAGACTGTGATACTGATGGAAATATTAGACCAAATAGTACAATGGAAAAACTGGATGGGTTAAAACTCGCCTTTGATGAGAATGGTACTGTAACTGCAGCAACATCCTCACCATTAACTGATGGTGCAGCAGCTACATTAATTTGTGAAGAAAATTATGCTAAAGAAAATGATTTGAATATATTAGGAAGAATTGTGTCTACAGCAGTCCAAGGTTGTGATCCTGACTATATGGGATTAGGTCCAATTGGTGCATCAAAAAAAGCTATGGAAAGAGCTAATTTATCAGCTGATAAAATCGATATTGTAGAATTGAATGAGGCTTTTGCATCTCAATCTTTAGCTTGTATTAAAGATTTAGGAATAGATAAAAATAAAGTTAACTTAGATGGTGGAGCTCTTGCTCTTGGTCACCCACTTGGAGCAACTGGAGCAAGAATTACAGGCAAAGCTGCCGAATTATTAAAAAGAGAAAATAAAAAATATGCATTATCAACTCAATGTATCGGTCTGGGAATGGGAATTGCTACTGTTATTGAATCTTTATAATAATTTATATGTTAATTTTTAATGTGTAACTCTTTTGGAAAATTACAAAATAATTCACATCCTTTATCTGTAACTCTTATAGCTTCAGACGCTTCGACTCCCCAATCACCAAACTGCATTACCGCTATCATATGAAAACACGCATTTGGAACTAATTCGGTCATTTCTCCTTTATATATATTAAGAGTATGTTCCCCCCAATCTGGCGGATAACCTATACCAATTGAATAACCAGTTCTTGATTTTTTCTCTATACCATATTTATCTAGAATAGCCCAAAAAGCTTGAGCTACGTCATTTGCAGTATTTCCAGGCTTTGTAGCATCAATTCCAGCCTGGAGAGCTTCATTAGTTTTGTTCATGGTGTCTATTTTTAATTGATCAGGTTTTCCAAGTAATACTGTTCTAGCCATTGGAGCATGATATCTTTTATATACTCCGGACAATTCAACAATTGTTGCCTCACCTTCAACAAACTTATCCTGGGTTGCTGTTAAATGTGATGCGGATGTTCCTTTACCTGTTGGTAAAAGTGTTGTGATACTAGAATACTCTCCACCAAACTCGGGTGTTCCATAAAATAAAGTTTTTTGTATCTCTCCGACTGCATCGCATTGCCTTACTCCTGGTTTTATTACCTCCATTGCAGTTTTCATTCCTTTTTCTGAAATTATTGCAGCAGTTTTCATATAATTAATTTCTGCCTCAGATTTTGCAAATCTCGCCCAATTAACTAATCGTTCTGAATCTTTTATGTTTGCGTTTGGTAATCCTTGTTTTATCTTTCCGTAGCAAAAGGCAGTAAAGAAATGAGCATCCATTTCAACCCCAATTGAAAGCTTATCCCAATTTCTATCTTTGATAATCTGAACTAAATAATCGTAAGGATGCTTTGGCCATGTATGAATATAATTTTCATCATACACAATTATATTTTCGTCTTTAAGATAAGTTTTAATATAGGCGCCTCCTGAGTCTTGCGCTCTTACAAAACATAAAGGTTCATCAGCGTTAACATGAACAATTGCACACTGTGCATAATAAAAAGACCATGCATCGTAACCTGTTAAATAATTCATGTTATTTGTGTCATGAGAGATTAAAAGTTCAATACCTTTTTTCTCCATCATTGATTGAACTTTTTTTAATCGTTGTTTGTATTCTTCTGTAGTAAATGACATAAATATTTATCTGAATAATTTTCCAAAACCCTCGATGGGTTCTTTATTTCCTATTTCTTGTAAAGTATCCCAGATAAGAGCTTGATTGCTAGATAATACAATTCTATTTAATTTTTTTTCAAGCTTTTCGATTATCGATAATACAGGTAAAGCAGTACAAGATATAAAGAGGGCATCAGCTCTATCTACATCAATTTTAGAAAGTACATCATACAAATAATTTTGATCTACTTTTCCTATATCTACATCAGACTCAATTCCAAAATATGAATTTGATGTTACTTTAAATCCCTCCTCTTCAATATATTCAATAACTTCATCGTTTAGCTTTTTATTGTAAGGAGTAAATACAGCTAAGTTCTTTACATTGAATTTTTTTAAAGCTTTGATGGCTGCAGTGCTTGGTGTTGTAAGGCTTGCAGTTGGTTTTGAAATTTTTACTTTATTTTTAATATTTTCATATCCAGCTGCAATTGTGCCAGAAGTACAACCATATACTACACAATCTATATCTTGATCAGGAAGTATATCATTTGTAACTTCTGTTACTTTCTCCGACATTTTGACTAAATTTTCCTTAGTCAAAGGATTGTAGCATTCTATTCTGTTGACAAAAAAATCGATATTTTTGTCTTTCAAAACACTTATAAAGTCTTTTTCAATAATAAAATCGCTAGCTAAAGCTATCAAACCAACTCTTGGATTAGATACTTTGAAATATTTTGGTTCAATTTTTATAGAATGCATTTTTCTGATACAAATATATCATTGGGATTTGAATAATCATCAAAATTAAGGAGTATGTAATGAGGATAGGCTTTATTGGATTAGGGAATGTGGGAGGAAAACTTGCAAGTTCCCTATTGAGAAACAAGTTTGATGTGACTGTAAGAGATTTAGACAGTGGATTAGTAGAACAATTTAAAAAGTTAGGAGCTAAATCTGCAGGAACTCCAAAAGAATTAGCTGAGAAAGTTGATTTAATAATAACTTGTCTACCTTCGCCAGAAATATGTTCAAAAGTAATGGAAGGTTCTAATGGTGTAATTGAAGGTTTGTCAGAAAATAAAATTTGGTTGGAGATGAGTACTACTGATGAAAATGAAGTGAAAAGAATTGGAGCGAAAGTGAAAAAATTAAAGGCAGTTCCACTTGATGGTCCCGTGAGTGGAGGTTGTCATAGAGCAGCTACAGGTAATATCGCAATTTTCATTGGTGGTGAGAGAAAATATTTTGAAAAAATATTGCCAGTTTTATCAATTATGGGAAGAAAAATATTACATACAGGAGAACTTGGCTCTGCTTCGGTATTGAAAGTAATTACAAATTACTTGGCGTCAGTTCATTTAGTCGCTTTAGGTGAGGCTTGGACTGTTGCAAAAAAATCAAATTTAGATTTATTAAAAGTTTACAAAGGTATAGCTGCTTCATCAGGAAATTCATTTGTTCATGAAACAGAAAGCCAAGTTATATTAAATGGTTCATATAATATTAATTTTACAATGGACTTAGTTTTGAAAGATACAGGACTTTTTAATGATTTAGCAAAAAAATTAAATTCTTCTCTAGAAATTTCACCAAAGGTAGTTGATATTTTTAAAGACGGTCAAAAAAAATATGGCTCAAGGGCTTGGTCCTCTATGATAGTAAAAAGAATGGAAGATTTAAATAATATTTCTTTTAGAGCTGAAGGTTTTCCTAAAGAATTAATTGATAACGACGCTGAAGAAAAGGGTTATGAAATATAAATTTTGTGCTACAATAAACTATGATTGACAAGAAAAATTTTTATATAAACGGGAAGTGGGTGAACCCTACTAAACCAAATGACTTCGAAGTAATTAATCCATCAACCGAAGAAGCTTTTGCTATAATTTCGTTGGGCTCTGCTGAGGATGCAGATAAAGCAATAAAAGCAGCGAATATTGCATTTGAGACTTGGAAAGAAACCACAAAAGTGGAAAGATTAGCTTTGCTTGAAAAGTTTGATCAAATTTATAATAGAAGATGGGATGAAATGGTTGATGCACAATCTAAAGAAATGGGCGCACCATTAGATTTTGCATCTGAAACTCATACAAAAATGGGTGCAGATATTTGTAGAAATAACATTGAGATTTTAAAAAATTTTAATTTTGAACATCAATTTGATCCTAAATCGAATAATCATATCAGATATGAACCAATTGGAGTTTGTGGATTAATTACGCCTTGGAATTATCCAATGAACCAAATCGTTTTAAAAGTTATTCCAGCTTTAGCTGCTGGTTGTACTATGATTTTAAAACCATCTGAAATTGCTCCAGTGTCAGCAGTCTTGTTTGCAGAAATGATTGACGAAGCTGGCTTTCCTGCTGGAGTTTTTAATTTGGTAAATGGAAATGGCGAAGTTGTTGGAAATCATATTTCTGGTCATCCTGATATCGATATGGTTTCATTTACAGGTTCAACAAGAGCAGGAAAATTAATTCAAAAAAATGCAGCTGATACTATAAAAAAAGTTACTCTTGAACTAGGTGGTAAAGGTGGAAATATAGTTTTTGCAGACTCATATCCAGATGCTGTTAGAGATGGTGTAAGAAATATAATGAGTAACTCAGGGCAATCATGTGATGCCCCAACAAGAATGTTGGTTGAGAAACCAATTTATGAAAGGGCTGTTAAAGAAGCAGTTGATGAGGCAAATAAAATTAAAGTTGATCTGGCATCTAAAAAAGGAGATCATATAGGCCCTTTGGTTTCAAAAGTACAATACGACAAAGTAATAAATCTAATTAATGAAGGAATAAAAGAAGGTGCAACATTAGCCGCGGGTGGTCCAGACCTGCCAAATGGACTTAACAAAGGTTATTTTGTAAAACCAACAATTTTTTCAGATGTAAATAATGACATGAAAATTGCAAGAACAGAAATTTTTGGACCTGTTCTTTCAATTATACCTTTTGATACTGAGGAAGAGGCAATAACAATTACAAATGATACATCATATGGACTTGGTAATTATCTTCAAACTGAGGATAAAGAAAAAGCTAAAAGAGTTGCTAGAAAAGTAAGAGCAGGAACAGTTTATATCAATGGCCAAAGTACAGATACTGGAATGCCGTTTGGTGGTTATAAACAATCTGGTAATGGTCGTGAGGGTGGAGTCTGGGGATTCACTGAATTTTTAGAAGTTAAAGCAATAACCGGTTGGAATTAACAGTTTAAATAACTTATAATCAGAATCAGTTAATAGGGTTTAATATGATTGGTTATGTAATGGTAGGTACTAATAATTTAAATGATGCAATTAAATTTTACGATAAGGTTTTAGAAGTAATTGGTTTAGATAGAAACGAGACAATAGAAGATGATTATGCTGCATATGGAGCAAAAGGTACCAAAGATATTGAGTTTTACGTCACTAAACCTTTCAATAAAAAAGATGCTACCTTTGGAAATGGAACACAAATCACATTTTTAACTTCGTCAAGATCTCACGTAGACAAATTTCATGAGGTAGGTTTAAAAGCTGGAGGAACTAGTGAGGGATCTGGTGGTGAAAGACCAGAAGGCTCAGGAGTTTATTATTCTTATCTTCGTGATTTAGATGGAAATAAAATCTGTGCTTTTACAAATAGTAAAGAATAAAATTTATGTCATACGAACTAATCAAGACAAAATTAGAAAACAATAAAATCATTATTTTAGATGGAGGTATGGGTGCAGAACTAGAAAAAAATGGTGCCGAGATGGATAAGCATATGTGGTGTGGGAAGTGTTCTGTTGATCATCCTGAATTAGTTAGAAAAGTGCATGAGGATTATATAAATGCTGGAGCCGATGTAATTACAACTAATACTTATAGTACTACTCCTATATCAATGAGACAATATGGTTATGAAAACCTTATAGAAAAATTCAATCAAAAAAGTGTTAAGGTTGCAAGAGAAGCAATAGAAAATACTAACAACAAAACTGCATTAGCTGGAAGTGTATCAACTTTTGGAAACTTTTATAAACTTGGTATCAAAGCAATGATACCTGGTTTTAACGAACAAATAAAAATTTTATCTGACGCTGGAGTAGACTTAATTATTTTAGAAGCTATGTCTTCACAAGCTGACATAGTTGAAGCAATGTTAAATTGTTCCACAAAATTAAATATACCCGTTTGGTTATCTGTATCATGCGTAATGGATGACCAAAAAAATATAATGCTTGGATATAATGATACAATTGACTCGGATACACATGTCTATGAAAACTTTGAGACATCCATAAATAATTTTAAAAAATTACACAGTGGTCCAATATTAGTTGCTCATTCAGACATAAATATTACAGGAAAAGCAATCGAAACTGCGAGACAAAATTATGATGGAGTTATAGGAGCATATCCAAATAAAGGATATTTTGAAAAACCACATTGGAGATTTATAGATGACATGACACCAGATGATTATTTGACTGAGGTAAAAACGTGGATTAAAGATGGAGCTCAAATTATAGGTGGCTGTTGTGGAATAGGAGTTGATGAGATTAAAGCCATTTCAATTTTAAAAAACTAAAGTATAAATTAACAAATAATGAAAACATTTATTGGTGGTATTGGTTGTTTTTGGGATGAAACTAAGTACGAAGGTATTAAAGGTATAATCTCTACCGAATGTGGTTACTGTGGAGGGGATGATCCCAATGTAACCTATAAAGCTGTGTGCGGTGGTGACACTGGCCATATTGAAGTTGTAAAAGTTGAATATGATGAAAAAGAAAAATCATATGAGGACATGGTAAATCTATTTTTTGAACTACATGACTCAACACAAGTAAATCGACAGGGTACTTATGTAGGAATTCAATATAGATCGGAAATATTTTATAATACTGATGAGGAAAAAAAGATTGCTGAAAAAGTATTAAACGAGATTAATAAGAAATTGGACGGTAAGGTATCAACAAAAATATCCAAGAAAAAAAATTATTGTAAAGCAGAAGGATATCACCAGCAATATGAACAAAAAAAATCATTAAAATATTGAATATTAAAAAATTAGCTTCTGTTAAAAATCCTGAATTAAAAACAATTAGAGACAATAAGGCTTTATGGAATCTTCCAAAAACTAGAAGATTAGGTTACAGAAATCTACATAAAATAAATAGATACAGTCTTTATTTAAGATCCGATTTAGTATTAAGACTAAAGTTAAAACCTAATAATAAAATTAGTAAAATACCATTAGTTAAAAAAATGATCAACAATAAACCTTTTTGCTCATTAATTGTTGGTAAAGGTCAAAATATATTATTTGAAAAATACGCTAAAGACTTCAAAAAAAATCAACCACAGACAATTATGTCAATAACTAAAATGTTTATTAACTTATTTGTTGGAGAACTGGTTAAAAAAAAATCGATAGATTTGAATAAAAAAATTTCACATTATTTGCCTAAAATTGGAAGCGGTTATGCTAATGCAAAAGTGCAAGATGTTTTAAATATGAATATTATAAATTCCTATACCGAAGATTATACTAAAGCATATTCTTCCTCTTTTTTACATGAGCCAGTTGGAGGATGGAGACTACCAAAAAATTTAAAAAATCATTTAAGCCAAGAAGAATATTTAAATTCAATTAAAAAAATTAAAAACAAAAGTATAATAAATAGTTCTGAATATGCATTTTATAAATCAGCAAATACTGATGTAGTGGGATTAATTGTAGAAAAGGTAAGTGGAAGAGCTTTAAGAGATTGGGTATTGTCGGCAGTTGAAGCAGCTGGCTTTGAAGAAGGTTTATATATTGCCTCTGATAGATATGGGATGCCATGGATGTCTGGTGGTGGTTGTTTAATTGCCAGAGATTTTTTAAGAATGGGTTTGCTTTTTGCAAGAAAAGGTATTGGGGTTGGAAATAGAAAAGTTGGATCACCCTCTTTTTTATACAAAACTATAAAAAATTTAGGGCCTAAATACATGGAATTATCAAAAAATAAATATTTGTATTACTCAAATTCAACAATGGTATCAGGTAACATGATTGGACACTCTGGATATGGAGGTCAATTTTTGGCAACAAATTTTAAAACTGGCAAAGTCGCAGCATTTTTTTCAGTATTAGAAACAAAATCTGCAACAAAAGAGAGTTATAAAGTTGATATGATTAATATGTTGATAAACTTAGTTAACAATTAATATTAAAATTAAGAATACCTAGAAATTAATTTTTTTAGATGATTGTCTGTGACACCACAACAGCCTCCGATAATTTGAATTTGGTCATCAATTAGTTTTCCACATTCATCAGCAAATTCATCCTCTACGTATGTAACTGTTGCCTTATGTGTTTTTGTATCAAACTTATGTATCTCTGGATAAAACATAATTGGACCCTGCCAATTATTTTTAATCACCTTCAATCCATCAAGGGCATCAACAAGCCAAGTATGCATAATACCATAAACATCTCCACCGATATTTGTTAGAGATTTCATAATATCATCTAAAAGAACAATCTTATCATCAGGAATAAATTTTGGTTGCTCTTTGTATATACTTTCATCATAAATAAGTGATTTTTCTTTTTCAGCCCTAAAATTTCTTCCAATAACGTTATTATCAAACTTACTTATACAGCAACTTAGTCCAACCCAAACAGGTAAACCAGTTTCTAATGCAGAGTTAAGTAAGATTTTAGAGTGATCTATATCTAATATCATTTCTAGTATTAAAAGATCTACTCCCTCTTCTTTTAAGATTTTAGCAGCCTCTTTATAATTTCTCTCTTCATCTCTAAATGTAGGTATGTGCTTCGGATCTGGAACAAATTCATTTTCCTTCAATGAGAAAAAATTCGACATACTCCCTGCTATTCCAACTATATTTTCTTTTCCCTTATTCTTAATTGCCTTTTTGGCTATTTCGACAGATCTAACAATAAACTCCTTTGTTTCATTACCTCTATTAATACTATTCATATTGTGTCTTGTAGTGCTAAAGGTATTTGCTGTAATAATATCACAGCCTGCATCCATAAAATTTTCATGAACTTGTTTTACAATTTCTGGTGCTGTGATTGTTGCTAATGCAGAAAAAGCTGGGGTCATCTCACCTCCTAAGTTTGCAATCTCAGAACCATTTCCACCATCTAAGAATATTTTTGAATTTGATTTAAACTTTTCTTTAAACAGCATCTATTTTTCTTCTTTTGGTGCTAGAACAACAGCTAATACTCCTCCTACAACAATCATTGTACTTCCAACAACTTCTCTCCAACCAAATGTTTCGTCAGTCAGAATGCCAGCTGATATAACTCCAACTACTATTTCGCTTAAATACAATATTGCACAAAGGCCTGCACCTAAAACAGATGGAGACCACATTATAACTACTCCGGTAGGAATAAAATAAAATACTGAAATAAGAACTAAAAAAGTAAACATTGATGCAAAGGCTTCAATCGGTGGCATAGGTCCTAAGTAATCTTTTAAAATAAAGCCAGCAAAAATATTAAATATTGTCCCATAAACGAAGAAAGAAAAGATTACCGGAAAGACACCATCTGTTTTGGAAATTTCTAAACGTACTAACCCAGCCCCAAATAGTACACCACCTACCAATGCCAACCAATCTCCTTCATTTTGTGGTAACGGTATAATGTTAGATTGACTGAAAACTACCCACAAACCCCCAAGTGCTAAGCTTAAAGTTAAAACTCTTTCTAAACCTGGTTTTTTTTTTAAAAAATATATTTCAAAAATAGTCGTCCAGACAGGTATCATGTAAAACATTATCAATGCTCGTACGACATCTGTAAGTAAGAAACTTAATGCATAACATATAAATCCACTACCAGTTAAAAAACCAACAAAAGGTATTTCTAAACCAGATGTACGACCTTTATACTTTCTCCACAAAGAGATAGGTGTAAGTAATAAAATTCCGATCATCATTTGAGAAATTGTTCCCCAACCTCCAGTGAGTCCTCCATCTTCTAAAGTTCTTTGAGGTAGCCAATATACTCCCCATGATCCAGCAGCTATTGCTAACGCAAAAGCTATTTTAAAATGATGTTTGTGTCTGACCATTAGTTTAATTTTGGTTTAATTTTAGAATAATTAAAAATTTCCTCATATCTTTTTGCAAAAGACATCACTTTTAAATCTTCTTTTTGTTTTGCTATAATTTGAATACCTATTGGAAATCCATCTTTATTAAAACCAATAGGTAAAGAAATTGATGGTAAGTAAAATAGACTAGCAAATATATGTATTTCAATCCATCTATGATAAGTATCCATTAATTTATCATTAATTTTTTCTGGGTGTCTTAAATTTTTATCAAAAGGAAATGATTGTTGAGATGGTAAAGCTAAAAAATCAAAATCACCAAACAAACTAATTACATCATTTGATAATTCAATTCTTGAGTTAAGAGCAGATTTCACATCTTCCTCTGTGAGCTTGATACCTTTATTGTATTCCCATATCGCCTGTGGAGTCATTTCGTTAACATCTTTGATATTCATTGTAATAATATCCTCATAAATACTTTTTGCTCTCAATGTGCCCCAGCAATTCCATAATTTATGAGCATCTATTTTTGGTTTTAAGTTTTCAATTATAACTTTATGCTTTTCAAGATTGTTTAGTTGTTTGTTACATATTTCAATGACCTCGGGATCATATTGATAATTACCATTCATGTCAGATAACCATCCAATTTTTATTTTTGAAAATTCTTGGTCACTTAAATTAACCTCACTAAAAGAATTATTTAAACTGAAAGAAATTGGATCTTCTTTATGTTCTCCAACTATAACATCTAAAAGAATAGACATATCATCAGGTGTTCTTGCAAGACATCCTGGTGTTGAAATAATTGGAAGATTTTTCTTTTTATCGTTTGTTCGATAATCGGGGAGTAATCCTGGAGTTGGTCTAAAACCATAGACATTTGCGTAAGCAGCAGGTGTTCTACAAGAACCCATCATATCTGTACCATCAGCAAATGGTAGTAAATTTGCTGCAACTGCAACACCAGCTCCACCACTTGATCCACCAGATGATTGACTATTTCCATAAATGTTTGGTGTTATTCCAAATAATCTATTCGCTGTATGAGCGCCCACTCCTAATTCAGCAGTGTTTGTTTTTCCAATTATTATTCCACCGGCATCTATTTGACGATCAACAATTATAGAATTTTTTTTTGGAAAATAATCTTTATATCCAGGAAAACCATAAGTGGTTGGAAAACCAACTACATCTAGCAAATCTTTAGAGGCAAGAGGTAAGCCAAATAACGGCTTATTCTCGTCAAAATTTTTGTCCTTAATCTCAGCTTCTTTAATTATTTCTTCTTCATCTTTAATTGAAACAATAGCATTTAAAGAGGAATTATATTTTTTAATTCTTTTTAAGTAAAAACTTACAATTTCTTTTACTTTAACTTCTTTTCTCTGAAGTAGTGAAATAATTTCACTTATAGGGGAATTTTCAAACATTAGAATTAACTTATCTTGCCTGTTTAATACTTTTGATAACCAAATCTTTTACTTCATCTAAAGATGCTTTTTTTGGATTTTGTCCATAAGCTTGATCTAACATAGATTTTTTTGCTATTCTCTCATAACTATCTTCTGGAACACCAATTTCATTTAATCCTCTTGGAATTTTTAATATATCAAGCATTTCATTTAAATTATTTTTAAAACCATTAATTGAGCTGTCCTCAAATTGCATTGCTTGAGACATTCTTTTAACTTTCTCTTCTAAGCCAGGTAGATTGTAATCCATAACAACTGGTAAAATTATTGCATTTGTTAATCCGTGATGAGTGTTATATTCGGCACCAACCATATGAGAAATAGCATGAACTAAACCTAATCCTTTTAAAAAAGCTACACCACCGAGATAAGATCCCATAATCATACCTCCTCTTGCTAAAAGATTATCAGGCTCTTCTACTGCTAAATGAAGAGACTTTGAAATCAGAGATAAACTTTCTAAAGCTGATCCATCGCATAATGGATGAAACATTGGAACGCTATAACCTTCGATCGCATGTATCATTGCATCTATTCCGGTCCACGCTGTTAAATTTGCTGGTAACTTTAAAGTAAGCTCTGGGTCTACAAGGGCCAAACAAGGTCTTGCATCAGGATGCCATAAACAAAATTTCATTCCCTTTTTTGTATCTGTAACCATCGCGGTTATTTCTGTTTCAGCGCCTGTTCCTGCTGTAGTTGGTATAGTAATTATTTTTGGAAACGGGTTTTTTCCCTTCAAGTCTCTTGGGGTTTTATCTAAAAACTCAAAGTCCCATAATGGAATTCCACTTTTTGCTGTAAGTGAAATTGCTTTTCCACCATCCATTGCACTGCCGCCTCCAATAGCAATTATTGCATCATGGTTTCCATCTATAAATTTTTTACAGCCTCCATCTATTTCATCATCTCTGGGATTTGGAGAAATATTTGAATATATAGCTGATTTTAATTTTGCATCAGAAAGATAATTAGACAAGTCATTTATGAAGGGTAAATTTACGCTCCCACTATCAGTTACAATTAATGCATTTGTTATATTGAAGTTATTACAAAATTTTCCAATTTCTTTAAATCTTCCAGGTCCATATGCTGTAAAAGTTGGAAAAGTCCAATCTTGGTTTGATAGAATATCAGTTTCGTTAAGTTTAAAACTTTGCATTTATTTTATAAAGTATACAATTTTAAAAAATTATAAATGAATATTTCTCCTGAAAAAGCAGATTTAAAAAAAACATATTTAGCAATAGTTACAATGCTCTTAGCAATCCTATGTGTGGATATGTATATGGTTGTAATAAAGTTTTTGGGAAATGAATATACTGTAATTCAGTTAGCAGTATTCAGAAATATTGCTGGAGTAATCCCTTTATTTATACTAATTTTATTTACTAAAGAGTATATTTCAGTTTTTAGGAACTTAAACAATAAATTTATTGTCTTAAGCTTTTTTAGAGGTTTGGCTTTCTTATCAATGAATATATTTATCTTTATTTCAGTTATTAATTTAGAATTTGCAACCGCTATGGTTCTTACATTTTCTTCGCCGTTTTTCATTGTAATTTTATCAATAATTTTTTTAAAAGATAACGTTGGTATTTATAGATGGTCTGCAATTTTTATCGGTTTTTTTGGAGTTGTTTTAATTGTTCAGCCTGGAAGTGACATCTTTAGTTTTTACTCAATATTTCCAATTCTAACTGCTATTGCTTGGGCATTAAGTGTGATAATTTTAAAATTTATACCGGATGGTCACTCAACAGCAAAAATTCAATTATACACCTTAATATTTAATGTAATTGGTGGTGTTGTGCTTTTTTTGTTGACTGCTGGACATGCAGAAATAAAAAGTAGCCAAGATTTTTTTCTAATGACGTTGACTGGCATTCTTGGGGGCACAGCGGCAATACTTTTTATCTTTTCTTATAGGTTAATCTCTGCAAGTAAAATGGCTTCGTTTGAATATTTTGGTATTCCTTCATCATTTGTTTTAGGTTGGTTATTTTTTAACGAAGCCCCTTGGGAACAATTATTCCCAGGTGTATTAATAATAGTACTTGCTGGAATGATTATTATTTGGAGAGATAAAATAAAAGCAAAGAGTACAAAAGTTAGTAGAGAGATTAACTAGCAGACTTCATTGATTTCATAACTATTGCCCTATCTATTTCACCAATTAATTTTCCAGTTTTTGTATCTACAACAGGAAATTTTTGATCTGTATCTACTAGTTTATCAATTAATGTCTCAATTTTTGAGTCATGAGGAATATTACTAGATCCATTTTCGAACAATTTTTTTGTATCATCACAACATTCCTCTCTCATAACTTTACTTGCACTTAATACTTTATATTTTGGAACATCTTCACAAAAATCTTTTACATATTGGTCTTTTGGGTTAGCAACAATTTCTTCCGGTGTTCCTACTTGAGAAACTTCTCCATCTTTCATAATTGCTATATGATCCCCCATTTTAATCGCCTCCAAGAAGTCATGAGTAATAAATACCATTGTCTTCTGTAATTTTTCCTGAATTTTTAATAGTTCGTCCTGCATTTCTCGTCTGATTAAAGGGTCTAGTGCTGAAAAAGGTTCATCAAAAATTAAAATTTCTGGATCAACTGCAAGTGCACGTGCTAATCCTACTCTTTGCTGCATTCCTCCAGACAACTCCCTTGGATAATTATTATGCCAACCTTCCAAACCAACCATTTTTAAGACCTCCATTGATTTTTCTGTTCGATCATTTTTTTGATTTCCTCTAATCTCTAAACCATATCCGATATTTTCAATAACAGTTCTGTGTGGAAATAGACCAAAGTGTTGAAAAACCATACTCATTTTATTTCTTCGTAAATCTAACAAGTCTCTTCCATTCATCTTTGTTACATCAACATCATCCATTTTAACTATGCCAGAAGTCGGTTCAATTAATCTAGAGATACATCTCACTAGTGTAGATTTTCCGCTTCCAGATAGACCCATTACTACAAATGTTTCACCTTTCTCTATCGAAAAACTTACATCTTTTACAGCAACTACATGTCCAGTTTTTTCTTGAACTTCTTTTATTGATAAACTTTTATCCAAATCTTTTATAATTCTTTGTTCATCAGGACCAAATAGTTTCCAAACATTTGAGCACGTTATTTTTGGTTGATTGTTCATATTTCGTTATTTTAATAACATAAAAATAGACAATATTTTTCTTTAAAAGTAAAATTATTTATTTTAAATTTTAGTTAATATGTCATCTGAAGCAGATAGTATTCAAGGAAAGTCGTACTCCTCAAAAAATATAATTACATATTCTGTTATCTTAATAACATTTTTAGTTGCTCTGTGGTTGTCTTTTCAAAGCGATGGTCCTTCAAAAATGCCAAAAGTTGTAACTGACCAATTTACGTTTACTGCATGGGTAAACGAAGGTGAAGATTATTTAAAGAAAAATTATAGATGGATTACAAAAATAATAGCCAGTTTTATTAAAAACGTATACTATTTTTTTGAAGATTTCCTTATCGACTCACCTTGGCTATTAATTGCAGCGTTAATATTTTTACCTTGTTTAATTGCAGGTGGCTTAAGATTGGGTTTGTACTCTTTGTTCGTGATTTATTTTTGGGGGGCTACAGGATTGTGGGAACCCTCTCTGCAAACGGTAGCGCTTATGAGTTTATCCGTTTTACTATGTGTAGTATTTGGTGTGACTCTAGGTGTTCTTTGTTCACAAAGTGACAGATTTGAAAATTTTATGAAGCCTATTTTGGATACCATGCAAGTAATGCCTGCTTTTGTTTATCTTTTTCCAGCTCTTTTCTTTTTCGGTATTGGAGGAGCTCCAGCAATATTAGCTACAATGATTTACTCTATGCCTCCAATAATTAGATTAACAAACACTGGTATTAGACAAGTTTCGGCAGAAACAATAGAGTCTGCGACCTCGTTTGGATCAAGTAAGTTACAACTCTTGTTTAAAATTAAAATTCCACTTTCACTACCAAGTATAATGATGGGTATTAATCAGGTAATAATGATGGCTTTAGCACTTGTTGTTTTAGCCTGTTTCATTGGAGCTGAGGGAATTGGAGGACAAGTATGGCAAGCAATCAGAAGGCTTGATGTTGGATGGGCAATGGAAGGAGGGCTTTGTATTCTTTTCATGGCAATAATGTTTGATAGATTTAGTATGTCTTTTAGCAAGACAAAACAAATACTGCCTTCAAACGTACAAAAATTTTACTTACTACCTCAATCCTGGGAAAAATTTACAATTGCAAGAATTATAGAAAAACCACTTGAATTATTAAGCGGTCAAATCAATCTTGTTTGCACTAATTTAACAAAATTTATTGCATACGTATTTGAATTTTTTATTTCATTTGCAGATAGGCAAACAGCAAAAGATATTGGAGAAATAATTTTAAAAAGATATTATGTAATACCATCTTTTATATTAATTCTGACTATATCTTTCGTTGATACTTACATGATAAGTATAGGATCATTTCCTGAAGAGTGGCGACTGTCAATAAGACAACCAATAACTAACAGCGTAGAATCTTTGACTGTCAATCCAGGTTTCATTGCATTTACTAAAGCGCTTAGAGGATTTGTATATCTTAAACTTTTAAGACCACTTGATATGTTCTTAACTCATGTACCATGGTGGTACACGTTAGGGATATTTGCTGCAATTGGATATTTTACTGTTGGTATTAGATTTGCAATAATTACAGTAATATTGTTACTTTTTATTGGTGCATGTGGGATATGGCCTCAATCGATGATAACATTATCCTCTGTATTAGTTTCAGTAGCCTTATGTTTTATAATTGGAGTTCCACTTGGAATAATCGCTTCCTATAACGAAAGATTTAGAAATGTTCAAAACGTAGTTTTAGATGCAATGCAGACTTTACCATATTTTTGTTATTTAATTCCTGTTTTGATGTTTTTTGGAGGAGGAATAGTATCTGCGGTACTAGCAACGGTTATATACTCTATACCACCAATCATTCGACTAACTTCTTTAGGTTTAACACAGGTGTCTGATACTTATTCGGAGGTTTCACGTTCATTCGGTGGAACTCTTCTTCAAACTTTAAATAAAATAAAGTTTCCATTAGCAATCCCAAGTTTAGTAATTGGTTTTAATCAGACAGTAATTATGGCATTTGCGATGCAGATTGTTACACCACTTATTGGCGGAAAAGGGCTAGGCCTAGAAGTATTTAATGGCCTGGCAAGATCTGATACAGGAAGAGGTCTTGCTGCAGGAATAGGTATAGTTTTATTAGCTATAATAATAGACAGAATATCTTTAGCGTATACAAAAAAACAAAGAAATGCCTTGGGTTTGTAGATAAAGTAGATTAAGCCTAATTGGGTTATTTACATGTGCCTATATTTTTTTTAGTATATATCTTTAATTAATTAAAAGAGAGGAAAGAATGGCTGAAACAAAGAATAAAAATATTGGAATAATAATTGCTGTTGCCGTAATTGTAATTGCAGCAATATTTTATTTCACACAAAAACCTAAAGAGGTAGCTGTAGTTGAAGATAAAACACTTCATGCAGCTATAGCAGATTGGACAGGTGGAATAATTACTTGTGAAGTGGCGGTAGCAATTCTTGAAAGAGAAATGGGCTACAAAATTAAACAAACAGTATTCCCTTCGGGAACTGGTCTATGGGAGGCTATTGCAGCCGGAGAACTTGATTTTGCATGCGAAAGTTGGCCAAGTTATGCAGAAGCAGATGATGTTATGTTTAATGAAGATTTACTTTATGATGGTAAAGTTGTAAAATCTTATAAAGGAGATGGAACAGTTGACCTTTTAGGAACTACTGGAATTATCGGAACTTCTGATTACTGGATCCCAAGATATGCAGCTGAAAAATTTGGAATTAAATCTTGGAAAGATTTAAATAAATATAAGAATGAGTTTGCTACAATTGAGTCTGGCGACAAAGGTAGGTTAATTGGTTGTCCAGTAGCTGGGTGGAATTGTCATGATCAAAAAAGATTAGATCTTTTAGGTATTGATTTCCAAGCTGATGAGCTAGGTACTGAAGCTGCTGCTATAGCAGAAGCTAAAGCTGCTTACATGAGAGAAGAACCATTCTTATTATACCTATGGACACCTCATTGGTTTTTTGGAGAGTTTGATATGGTAGGTGTTGGACTTCCTGAATATGCGACGTGCGAAGGTGATACATTTACAGAAGCGAATAACTGGAAAACTTGTGGTACAGATGGATGGCCTGCAACTGGTTGGGATAAAGATTATACAATGAATTATGGAAATCCTGGCACATTTGCTAAACCAGAACATGCTAAAGCAAAAGCATTTTTTGAAAAAATGAAGTTTGAAAATAACGACCAATCTGCATTGTTAGTTGAAGTAGATATCAATAAAAGAGATGTTAAAGAGGTTGTTAATGAGTGGTTAGACAAAAATCCTGATAAATGGAAAAGCTGGTTGCCTAATTAAAACTTAAACTTTAAATAATAATTAAGGGCTTTGTGAAAACAGAGCCCTTTTTTTTTACATGCACATAGTTCATAGAGGAATTGTAAATAAAAATTATAAAGAAAACTGTCTAAAGTCATTTAGAGCATCATTTAAAAAAAAATTTGGTATTGAAACTGATATTCACACAACTAAAGATAACAAATTTGTATGCTTTCATGATTTTACTTTAAGAAGAATTTTCAAAATAAATAAAAGTATTAATAATATCAATTATAGAGATTTAAAAAAAATTAAGAACAAAAAATTTAAAATACCTCTCCTAAAGGAAGTTTTAGAGCTATCAAAAAACAAATTTCCAATTTTTATTGAGATAAAACCATTACTTAATAAAAAGCATTTATCTATTTTAGTAGAAGAGACTAAAGAATTTAAAAAATGTATTTTTATCTCTTTTAAGCACAAAAATATCTACAATCTTTTAAAACTTAATTCGAAAGCTAAAGTTGGAATATCATTTTCTAATAAAGATAGCGTTAAGTCTATCTTAAAATATGGACTAAATAAAAAAATAAAATATCTAATATTAGATAAGAAGTTTTTAGATAATAAGAAAGTGCAACTGATTAATAAGGAAAAATATTACTATACAATAAAAACCAGAAAAGAATTTTTTAAATATTACAAAAATAATAATCTTATATTTGAAAATTTATGATTTAAATTGCTTAAGATATTCTAATCTGCCAATTATCTCATCTCTATCCAGATAATATCCTTGAAGATGAC
Organism: Pelagibacteraceae bacterium AG-337-G04; assembly: GCA_003282205.1. GTDB lineage: Bacteria > Pseudomonadota > Alphaproteobacteria > Pelagibacterales > Pelagibacteraceae > Pelagibacter. Next base: position 89,044 of record QBZW01000005.1, on the reverse strand, counting down.
GATGACCTGAATTTGGATCAAAGGCTGTCCTTCCGTGCAAAACTCGTCTATTATTAAAAGAAAATATGTCTCCTGGTCCTAGACGAAATTTAATTTGAAATTTGTCATCATGTAAAAGATTACCAAATCTGTGGTGAGCTTTATAAACTTTGTCCATATGGTCTGGATGGCAGTCCAATGCATCCATAGTTGCAACGCTAAATCTAATATCATGAAAATCGTTATCTTTTGTTAAACTAATTGCTGGAGCATGGAAGCTTCGGTGTGATTCTTGGGTATAATCTTTATCTCTAAACTTTAGAGGTACAGAGATTAATGTTTCAAAAATTTCTTTTTCATTTTTTCTCAAATAATCAGCAACAGCAAAGCCATCAATTGCAGAAGAGTCTCCACCCTTTGCATCATTTACTAAACAGTGTAAAAACTGATATCCAGGTGGTAATTCAAACCAAGGTAAATCCATATGGTTTCTTAAAGCATGAGCTGTGTAAGCGGAATTATTTGGTTTTGGAATATTAATTACTTCAAAAGGAGTTTTAAAAAAGGTTTCTCTTACATGACTTATTCTATGAAGAATTTCAAAACCTGATTTTTTTTCTGTGGGTGAATTTTTTACTATTGCTATACCCTTGTGATGTAATAGCTCTAACCATTTTATCAATCCTTCATCAGAGTCGGTTACTTCATCATATTCGATAAATATAGATTCAAAATCCTTTTCTAAGTTATTATCCCAAAGTTGATATGGTGAAACATATTCTTGTTTATTTTTAATAGTATAACAATTATCTCTCAACCACTTAGGATCATAATAACTTGTGTGGTCACCCTCACTCCACTCTATTTCTAATTTACCATCACCATTTAAAGAATATTTTTTGGGATTTATTTCTTTTGATACCTCTAAAATGTTAAACATTCTATGTCTTGAGTCTTTGTCATGTGCTGTAGGACAATTATCTCTTAACCACATGTAATTAAATTTGCTTTCCTCACCATCATTCCAGGTTATTTGCAAATAAGTACTGTTTTTTGTGATTTTAGAAATTGAATTCATAATAAATAATTATATAAAATCTAAAAATATTCAATTCAATTAATAGTTGAATTTATTTGAGTTATTTAATTGTTGATTTGCTTTGATGTATTAAAAGAATTAAACTTTAATATAATGTCAAAAATTGAAATCAATAACGTTTACAAAATATTTGGACCTAAACCTTCTAGCGTTCTTAAAATGGTACAAGAAGGAGCTACAAAAGAGGATGTTTTAGAAAAAACTGGACATACAGTTGGTCTAGATAATGTTTCCTTGAAAATTGAGGAAGGAGAAACTTTTGTTTGTATGGGTTTATCTGGATCAGGAAAATCTACACTAATTAGGCATTTAAATAGATTAATAGACCCAACTGCAGGGGAAATTTTTGTTGAAGGTAAAGATGTAACTACACTAAATAAGGAACAATTAATTGAATTTAGAAGACAAAAAATGAGTATGGTATTTCAAAGATTTGGGCTCTTCCCACACAAAACAGTTTTACAAAATGTTGGCTATGGACTTGAGATGCAGGGGCTAGAAATTTCAAAAAGAAATTCTGTGGCAATGCAAAAAATTGAGTCAGTAGGTTTAACTGGATTTGAAAATCAATATCCCGCACAACTTTCTGGGGGTATGCAACAACGAGTAGGTCTTGCTAGAGCATTAGCTACTGACACGGATATTATGTTAATGGATGAAGCTTTTTCTGCATTAGATCCTTTAATTAGAAGTGATATGCAAAAACAACTAATAGATCTTCAGTCTGAATTGAAAAAAACAATTGTATTTATTACACATGACCTTGACGAGTCATTAAAATTGGGTGATCATATTGGAATTTTAAATGCAGGAAAACTTGTACAAGTTGGAACCCCTGTAGAAATTATAATGAAACCTGCAGATGCATATGTTGAGGCATTTGTAAAAGATGTAAATAGAACTAAGGTTATAAAAGCAAAAGTTATTATGAAACCAATAAATCAATCAGATGACATTGATAAAACAAATTTAATTAAAGTTGAGGAGGAACAATTTATAGAAGAATTTCTACCTCAAGTTGTTTGTAGTAATTCTAATTGTGAAGTTGTTGACAAACAAGGAAATCCTAAAGGCTACATATCAAACAAGGAATTACAAGAATCTCTCACAAACTCATAATTAAATTTTTCAGTTATGAAAAAAAACTTAAGCAATGTTGTTAATTTAAATAAATATCCAATTGGCGATTTAGACTCACCAAAAATCAAGAGAATAATTGAAAGTTGTAGAACTGAATTAGAAAGAGATAGCTGTTCAGTCATTCCTAATTTTATTTTACCAAATTCTTTAGATGTAATGAGAAAAGAATTAGAACAACAGCTTGATGAAGTTTATATGTCAAAAGAAAGCGTTAACGCTTATCTTTATTCAAAAGATGACCCCACTCTTCCTAAAGATCACCCAAAAAGAATATTTATGAAAAGATTTAATGGCTATCTAAATTCTGATTGTTTTTTAGAAAACTCAGAGATTAAATTTCTTTATAAAAGTGAAGAATTACTAAAATTTATATCTGCTTGTCTTGGCATTTCACCAATTTATAGATGGGCCGATCCCTTAGCTTGTCATGCATATAACGTGATGGAGACTGATGGAATTTTGCCTTGGCATTTCGATAGTTGTGAGTTTACTTTAAGTTTAATGATACAAAAACCTGAAAAAGGTGGAATATTTGAATATTGTCCAAACATAAGAGTACCAGGCCATGAAAAATTTAATGATGTAAAGAAAGTATTGGATGGAGATCGATCTCGAGTAAGACAACTTGATCTAAACCCAGGTGATTTACAGATGTTTAAAGGTAGATTTACGTTGCATAGAGTAACTAAAATTATTGGCCAGACTTCTCGTTATATGTGTATACCAGCATATGTTCTAGATCCATGGAGAGTTAATACTCCTGAGCACTCAAAAGCAATTTATGGAAGAGTATTACCTATACATTTTGAAAGAAACAAAATTAGATCTGACGGATTAACAGATTAATGTCATACAACTTTAAAAATAAAAAAATAATCATATCTGCTGGTGCATCAGGAATTGGTTGGGCGACAGCAAAAGAGTGCCTTGAAAAAGGTGCAAAGGTATTTGTGTGTGATATTGATAAAAATACTATAAATAAATTAAAAAAAAATCCGTTAAATAATAAAAGGTTATTTTCTTTTCATTGCGATGCCTCTAATGAAAATGATGTTTTAAATTTTTTTAAAGAAATTCAAAAAAGAACACAAAAGATAGATGCTTTAATTAATAATATTGGTGTTGCAGGTCCAACAGGGACTATGGAAAAACTTAAAACAAAAGATTGGGAACAAACTTTAAAAATAAATGTAATAAGTCATTTTATATTTTCGAAATTAGCAATTCCAATGTTAAAAAAGAATAAAGGTGGCTCGATAATAAACCTATCTTCTACAGCAGGTATATTTGGATTCCCATTAAGGTCTCCATACTCCGCAAGTAAATGGGCAGTAGTTGGAATGACAAAAACTTTAGCAATGGAATTAGGAAAGTTTAAAATTAGAGTAAACGCAATTTGTCCAGGAACCGTAAAGGGAGATAGAATGGGAAGAGTTATTAGAGATAAAGCTAAATTTTTAAAAATATCAAAAAAAGCTGTGGAGAGTGAATTTGTTTCTATGACTTCTCTCAATACTTGGGTTTACGAGAAAGATATTGGTAAAATGTGTTGTTATTTAATTTCTGACGAATCTTCTAGAATTTCTGGTCAAGTAGTTGGTGTTGATGGAAACACTTTAAGAATGCATTAAACCTTTAAAGATTTTCAATAAATTCTATTAAATGATTTGCTATTTGCTCAGGAGCCTCTATCAAAAAAGAGTGCTTTACATTTGGTATAATAACTAATTTAGAATCTTTTACTTCGTTTGACATTTTTTTGTTATGAGAAGGAGTACATCCACCATCGTTTTCACCTGTCATAAACAGGCAGGGTTTCTTAATGTCTTTTAACCAAGAGATCATCTCAGTTTCCGCATAAATTTTAAAAACATTAATAAATACATCTTTATCAGTTTCAATTACCTGTTTTAGTCTTCTCGATACCAAGTCGGGATTTTCTTTTATAAAATTATCTGTAAACCATCTATCTGTCAGATTTTTTAATGTCTTTTCCACTCCCCTTTTTTTTAGATCTGAAATGACATTCCAAACCTTTTCTTTATCTTCATCAGATCTTCCTGCAACTGTTGATAATAAACCTACCGACAGAACTCTTTCAGGAAACTTTTTAGCATAAGCAGGTGCAATCATTCCACCTAAGGAATGCCCCACAAAATGGGCCTTATCTATATTTGTTTTTTCTCTTACTTTTTCGAGATCTGATACAAGGTCGTCTAAGTTAAAGTCTTTATGTGTTACTGAAGATTTTCCATGGCCTCTTAAATCATATGTCACAACTGTAAAACGATCTTTAAGTTTTGGAACTATAAACCTCCATGCATCCTCTGCTCCTCCCACTCCATGAGTTAAAAATATTGCAGGCCCTGATCCTATGACTGAGTAATTACAATCTACAACGCTCACAGAAATTTAGGCTACTTGTATATTTGATTTTTTAAAATATGGGATAATATTTTCGCCAATTCTATACATTGACTCTATTAAATCATTTTGTGATTGGCCAAAGCTCGAGCTAAGAATTACTTCATCAACTCCTGCTTCAGCATAAATACTTAGTTTATCAATCATCTCATTTAAAGGACAGATTAAAAGATTTTCTTTTAATTCTTCTAAAGTTTGTTTTCTAGGTAAAGCTTCAATGTTTCCCTCTTTTACTTTGCCTGGTCCTGTAAACATATTATCAAATCTTTTATAATATTCGTATGCAAGTTTTGTTTTTTCTCTGGCTTCATTTTCATCTTTTGCTAAATAAGCCATTCGTTGCATTGAAAGTTTGAGTAACTTTCCATTTTCACCTAACTGAGCGCAACCCTCCTTAAATGCATCAACTCTACTTAACAGAAGATCTTTTGTTCCTGATAATACTGTTGATTGAACATGAAATCCTCTTGATGCTGCATCTTTTATACTTTCTAAGTTCATTGCAGCAACCATCATTGGTATTGGATTGCTTATGGGTCGAGGCATTATAGTTAACGGTTCGAAGTTATAGTATTTACCCTTAAAAGACACTTCTTTGTTCTTTAATAATAATTGCAAAACCTCAATAGACTCTAAAAATTTTTCTTTTGATATTTCTATTGGGGTTCCTAATCTTTTCATTTCCCACGGAAATGCTCCTCTTCCCACACCTAAGATTAATCTTCCATCAGTTAATATATCTGCAGTGGCTACTTCACCAGCATATGTTCTCATATCATGCAGTGGCAAAACAACTATTCCAGTTGTTATTTTAATATTTTTTGTAACTGATGCAATTTTAACAGCCATCTGCAAAGGTGACGGCATCATTAGTAAGTTTATTAAATGATGCTCTGGAATTGATACAGTTGCATAACCGAGTTTTTCGGCAGTAACACATTCTTCCAACATATTTTTAAAATGTTGTTTTGAACCAACGCTTGTATCTGGCATGTAACTTGTTAAAAAATGATTAAAATCCATGAGATTAATTTAACATTTAAATTTTTCTTAAGATATCTATTTTCTAATTTTATTTTCATATTTTTTTCTTAGATTTTGAAGTTCAACTAAATACTCATCTCTTATGTTTGATAATTGATTGATTGATTTTCCTTTTGCTTGATTTTTCGTACCTAATATTAATCTTTTTTTGAGTTTTTTTGACAATTTCGGTGCTTTAAGCTTTGTCCAAGGGAGTTTTAATGTAGGTCCGAATTGCTTTAACATATGTTTCATCCCAGCCTTACCTCCTGCTAGGTGAAAAGTTAAAAATGTCCCCATTAATGAGTATCTTAAACCAGGACCATCCTCAATTGCTCTATCTAAATCTTTTGTGGAGGCATAGCCCTCATTTATAATATGTAGTGCTTCTCTCCAGAGAGCTTCTTGAAGTCTGTCTGATAAGTAGCCTGGTAACTCCTTTTTTAGTATAATAGGGTTCATTGAAATTGATTTATAAAATTTATTTGCTTCATTTAAAGAATTAAGGCTCGTTTGTTTTCCGGGGACTATTTCAACAAGTGGTAGCAAATAAACAGGATTGAATGGGTGGCCAATAATACCCCTTTTATTGTTTTTGCATTTTGAAAAAATTCTTGAAGGTAACAATCCAGATGAACTAGATGATATCAAAGCTGTGGATTTACAATTATTTGAAATCTGACATATTAATTGTGTTTTAATTTTATAATTTTCTGGAGCACATTCTTGGATAAGATCTACTTGTTTGACAGCACTTTCTAAAGAAGAAAAAAATCTTAAATTTTTAATGTTTATTTTTTTCTTATTAAATAGTTTTTTTACAAATGGTAATGCTCTTTTTATTTCAAGAATTAAATTATCTTTTTGAGTCAAATTTTTATCGTATGCAGAAACTTTTATATTGTGAGCTAAGAGTCTTATGATCCACCCTGTTCCAATCACTCCTGTGCCTATTACTGCAACTTTTTTTATTCTGGACATTACTTGTGTTTTACAAGCTTCAGTTTTTTCCTTGTTTCTTCTGCAGTCATTGTAGATGCACCAAGATCAGTAATTATTCTAATTGCCTTTTCAACTAGTTGAGCATTGGTAGCTAGTTTTCCTTTTGATATATATAAATTATCTTCTAAGCCAACTCTTGGATTTCCACCCATAATAACTGTTTGCGCTACAAAAGGCATTTCATTTTTTGATATAGCAAAACCTGACCAAATTCCTTCATCTGGCATTATATCTTTCATAGCTTGCATTGCTAAAGGAGTAGCTGGAGCTCCCCAAGGTATACCTAAACACATTTGGAACAATGGAGGATCATCTAATAAACCCTCTTTATATAATTGGGAACCAAACCACATATTTCCTAAATCAAACGCCTCTATCTCTGGTTTGACTTTTATTTCTTGCAATTTTTTCGCAGCTTTCCTTAAATCATTAGGAGTATTAACTGTAATAACAGATCCATCACCGAAATTTAATGTGCCCGCATCCAAAGTACATATTTCTGGTAAAAATTGCTCTGCATTTGCTATTCTTTCCAAAACATTAGCCATATCTGTCATTGGTCCAAAATCTAAAGGATTTTTGCCTTGTCCTATGTCTAAATCACCGCCCATACCAGTTGTTAAATTTAAAATAACATCTGTTTCACTAGACCTAATTCTATCTACGACCTCCTTATATAATTCTAATCTTCTGCTTGGAGTTCCGTCCTCCTCACGAACGTGAATATGTGCAATTGCAGCTCCGGCTTTAGCTGCTTCAATTGCAGATTTTGCTATTTGTTTCGGAGTTTTTGGAAGATCTGGGTGTTTGTTCGCAGTGTCTCCTGAACCGGTTACAGCACATGAAATAAAAACGTTATTATTCATAATTACTTTTAGTTAAGTATAATATCAAATCACTAAAGAATATAGGATATAATAAATTAATGAATTTAGATAAATTAAGAGTAAGACGTAGCTTTATTTTTACCCCTGGTCTTCACCCTGAGATGTTCCCAAAAGCAATAGCCTCAGGTGCTGATATGGTGTGCATTGAATTGGAAGATGGAATTGCAATAAATGATAAAGCAGAAGCAAGAAAAAACACAATAGAAGCTCTTAAAACTCTTGAGGTAAAAAATGATGTAGAGTTAGTTGTAAGACTTAATAACCAGAGAAGTAAGTTTGGTCTGTTAGACCTAGAGGCTTTTGTCTCTAGCAAAGTAAATCTTAAAGCCATTATGTTGCCAAAAGTTAAAACTCCTGATGAAATTACTTATATAGATGATTTGCTGACTGACTGTAATTTGGATACAGATCTTCATGTAATCATGGAGACAAATGAAGCTTTAGAAAATATTTACAATATTGCACATGCAAGTAAGAGGATAGTTGCTTTATATTTTGGTGGAGTTGATATGGCTGCAGAACTCAGAGTAGAAAATAGATGGGAAAACCTCATTCATGCAAGATCTAAGTTAGTTCATGCAGGTGCTAGTGTAGGGATAGATGTCATAGATGTTCCCTATTTAGATTTAGAAAATATGGATGGAATGAAGAAAGAAGCAGAACAGGTAAGAAACCTAGGGTTTACTGGCAAAGGTTCTATTCACCCTAAACAAATTAAAATATTAAATGAAGTATTTACACCACCACAGGATGAAATTATTAAAGCTAAAAAAATTTTGGAGGAATTTAATAATTCAAATACAGGTCTTGTTGTTATAGATGGAAAACTTATAGAAAAACCGGTATTAAGAGAAATGAAAAGAAAAATTTTAATCGCAGATAAAATAAATAAAGTTTAAACAATGTCTTATCATCTTGCTACAAGAAGAATAATTAAAGAATGGACAGACTATAATGAGCACATGAATATGGCTTATTATATTTTAATCTTTGACCAAGCATGGGAAACAATGTTGAACAAGTTCAATATGGGAGGTGAAAACGCTAAAACAAATATGAGAACTACGATGGTTGTTGAAACAAGAACAACTTACAATAATGAGGTTAAAGAAAATCAAGAAGTAGAAGTTTATTGTACTCATTTTGATCATGACAAAAAAAGACTTCATTTAAAATGTGAAATGTACGAAAAAGAGAAGAAAACCCTGGCTGCAACCATGGAAAGTGTATCGTTGTACATTGATTTGAGTAAACGAAAAGTAACTGAATTTGAAGAGGATAAATTGGAAATTATGAAAAACTTTATCAGTGAAAATGGACCAAATTTTAAATCAGAAAACCTTCAATTATCTGGTAGATTAAAGAAATAAACTATGGAAATTCAATTATTATCTGGAGCATTAGGGGCAGAAATAAAAGGAATAGATTTAAAAAATAGCTCCTTTGAAAATTGGAGAAAAATCAACAACTTACTTTTAGAACATAAAGCTCTCTTCTTCAGAGACCAAGATATTACATCTGAAGAACATATAAATTTAGCAAAACACTTTGGACCTTTAGAAAGGCATATTTACGTAAAAGGAAGAGAAAATTATCCAGAAATACTTAGAATTATTAAAGCTCCTGAGGAAAAAAGACAATGGGGAGAAACATGGCATACAGATGTAAGCTATAACCCTAAACCTACTAAGGTAATAATTTTAAGATCCATAAAAGTTCCGCCTGTAGGTGGTGATACTATGTTTTCCAATATGGAAATTGCATATGATACATTAAGCGACAAAATCAAAGAAAAGATAAGTGATAAAAGAGCAATTCATAGTTCTCTAGGGGCAGCTGCGTTTGTAGATGCTTACAAAGAAATGGAAGGAAATGGAAATCTTGATGAATATTCTAATTCACATCCAGTAGTAAGAATTCATCCAGAAACTAGAAAAAAAATATTATACGTAAATTCTATGTATACGAAAAAAATTTTAGATTTAAATGAGAATGAAAGTACTGATATATTAAATGAGATATTTGAACATCAAGAAAGGCTTGACTTTACATGTAGATTTAAATGGACAGAAAATGCTGTAGCTATCTGGGATAATAGAAGTACGCTACATCAAGGTCTTACAGATTTTTTTCCAGGGAGAGGATTGGGATTTGAAAGAGTAATGGACAGAATTGCTGTCGAAGGCGATCATCCCCAATAAAATGATTTGAATTTTGACTATTTAATTGTTGGTGCAGGTACAGCAGGCTGTGTATTAGCTAATAGACTTTCTGAGAATAGTAAAAACAACGTAGCTATTTTTGAAGCTGGTAAAGATAGTGATATTTGGAAAGTAAATATGCCTCTTGCAATACTTTATGCAATGCATGATCCAAAGTACAATTATAAATATTATTCTGAACCTGAACCTCATCTTAATAATAGAAAACTATTTTGCCCAAGAGGTAAAATGATTGGAGGATGTTCTGCTCATAATGGAATGGTTTATGTTAGAGGAAATAAAAATGACTATGAAAGATGGGAATCATTCGGACTTAAAAATTGGTCTTATGAGCATGTTCTGCCTTTTTTTAAAAAGATAGAAACATGGTCTGGAGGTGAAAACAAATATAGAGGTGGAAGTGGTATTTTGCCAATTAATCAATCTAAAAATAAAAATCCTTTATTTAAAGCCTTTTTAGACTCTGCTCATGAGGCTGGACATAAAATAAATAATGATATGAATGGTGAAGATCAAGAAGGCTTTGGAATGTACGATGTAACAATTCACAATGGTGAACGCGCTAGTGCCTCCAAATATTACTTAAAACCTGCTAAAAGTAGGCAAAATTTATCAGTATTTACAAAGTCTTTTGTTGAAAAAATTATATTTGATGGAAAAAAAGCAATAGGTGTTCAAGCTAAAATAAATGGAGTAGTTAAAACCATTTATGCAAATAAAGAAATAATTCTTAGCGGCGGATCAATTAATTCACCACAATTATTAATGGTGTCAGGTGTTGGACCAGGTCAACAGTTAAAAGATAACGGAATAGAAGTAATTCATGAATTAAATGGTGTTGGAAAAAATTTACAGGATCACTTAGAAACTTATATACAACAAGAATGTAAAACACCCAATACTTTATATTCATATGTGAATAAATTGAGTATGCTTAAAGTGGGTATTCAATGGTTTATAAATAGAAGTGGACCTTGCTCAACATCTTTTTTAGAAGCTGGTGGTTTTTGTAAGTCATCCTTAGATAAAGAATATCCAAATATACAATTTCATTTTTTCCCAGCATTTGTAATAGATCATGGATTAGTTGATCCAGATAGACACGGATATCAATTACATGCAAGTTTAAATCAACCAAAAAGCAGAGGAGAGATAACTCTTAATAGTTCAAATCCTTATGACTACCCCAAAATACAATTTAATTATTTAAGTGAAGAATACGACCTTAAAGAAACGATAAAGTGTGTTCGTGTAGCTAGAAAAATATTAAGTCAAGAATCTATGAAGCCCTATGCTGGCAAGGAAATTGGTCCTGGTGAAAATGCTAATTCAGATGAACAAATAGAAGAATATATAAGATCAAAGGCTGAAACTGCGTATCATCCTTCATGTACATTAAAAATGGGAGTAGATGATATGGCAGTGGTAGATGATCACCTTAAAATTCATGGATTACAAAATATTAGAGTAGCAGATGCTTCTGTTATGCCAGAAATAACAAGTGGTAATCTAAATGCTCCAACATTAATGATCGGTGAAAGAGCAGCTGATTTTATTTTAAGTTAAATAATGGACGCAAATAATAATACTAAAGGTATCATTTTTATAATGATAGGAATGGCATTCTTTTCTGTTCAGGACGCTTTAATAAAATATATATTTGAAGAAATTGCGTTATTTGAATTGTATTTAGGGAGAACTATAGTTCAAGCAACTGTACTAATTTCAGTATTTTTAATTACTAAAAAAAAATTTACATTAAAAACTAATTATCCTTTTTTAACATTAATTAGAGTTGTTTGCTTTTTCTTTGGTTTTAGTTTTTTTTATATTTCGCTTACATTTATGTCTTTAGCCATGGTCAGTGCTCTGTTCTTTTCATGTCCATTTTTTATGTCAATATTTGCAAAGTTATTTTTAAAGGAACAAATTGGAATTAGAAGATGGAGTGCGATTACTGTAGGTTTTATTGGTGTTTTAATTGTTCTGAATCCAAACATAGAGGATTTCAATATTTTTAAATTAGCTCCAGTTGCATGCTCACTTTGCTATGCATGTTCTATGACAATTACAAAATATACCTCAGAAAAAGATAATATTTATACTCAATTAACATTACTTTATATTTTCGCAGTTATAGCAAGTATTGTAATTTTTTTAATCAGCGGGGATGGTAAATTTAATAATTTCTCTGATCCAACAATGCAATTTATTTTTAGAGAATGGTTTATAAATCCAACTGTTTCATGGCCATATGTTTTTGTTATGGGAATTGTTGCATCGATTTCATTTTTTTGTGTGTTCACTGCATATAGTATAGCTTCCCCGTCCGTTGTCTCTTTATTTGAATATTCATATATAGTTTTCGCAATAATAGCTGGTTATATATTATTTGAAACAATTCCTATACCAAGAACATTTCTTGGAGCTTCAATAATTATTGGTGCTGGTGTATATATTTATTTTAGAGAAAGAGTTCGAGGTCAAATGATTGCATCGGATACTCCTAATAGATGATTAAAAAAAATTATATACCAACAATAAATGTTTCCTCTATTCTTGATAATAACTTTAATTCAAAAGATTCGTTAAAAACGATTCAAGAAATTAAGAAAGCATGCGTTGAGGTTGGATTTTTTCAAATAGTAAATCACGGCATAAGTTTGAAAAGAATAGCCAAAATTTGTGAAGTGGGAGAAAAATTTTTTAATTCCAGTAAAAAAAATAAATTTAAGTTAGCTTCAAAAAAATGGAATAAGAGAAATAAAAATATTTATAGAGGATATTTTCCAAATGACGTCAATGGAAAAGAGGGATTAGATTTTGGAGATTTAAAAGTATCAAAAAAATATTCCAACAAAATAAGAAATCAATACATTGAATATTTACATGTAAAAAAATCATTCAATCTAAAATCGATAAATAAGATATCCGATTATTATGAGAATATATTTGATTTAAGTGAAACCCTTTTTAAATGTATAATCAAAATCTATAATAAAGATACAAATTTATCCAAGATGGCTTTTTCAAGATTAAAAACATTAAGCACATTAAGATTTAATTATTATACTAACCAATCAAAGCCAGTAGAGATTTCAAAACAAGATGGAATTGCTCTTGGATGTGAAACACATGTCGATAGCGGTATTTTTACGGTATTGTATCAAAATCAAAGGGGTGGTTTGCAAGTTCAAAATCGTAAAACAAAAAAATGGTATGATGTCCCTTTTAATAAAAATGCATTAGTTGTAAATACAGGAAGAGCGCTTGAGTATTTAAGTAAAGGTAAGTTTAAGGCCACAAATCATAGAGTATTATGGAATAAGCAAAAAAGGCTTTCTATTCCGTTCTTTTTTGAGCCCTCATATGATTTTAAAATGAATCTATCTTTTTTAAATCAACGAAAATTGAGTAAAAGTGGTGTCAGTTATGATAAATTTCTTTACAAATCGCTAAAAAAATTCGTTGAATATCAAAGATAAGAATAATAATATTTACTAATAAAGCGATACATAACTCGTCGTAATTTCATATACGAAAGTGGGATCGGTCGTCTTTAAATTAATTTTTAAAGGAGGCTTAATGAAGTTTGGTTATTTTTGTAATACTACTAATTGGACACACAAACCATATCACAAATTATTAGATGAAACTAAACAGATCACTGAATATTGTGATCAAAACAATTGGAATTCAATTTGGTTTACTGAACATCATTTTAACCATGAGGGTATGGAGTCCTGTACTAATCCTTTAATGTTAGGAGCAGACGCTGCAGCAAGAACGAAAAAAATAAGAATTGGACAAGCAGCAAATGTAATCACTTTTCATAACCCAATAAGATTAGCAGAAGATATTGCTACTCTTGATCAACTTTCAAAAGGTAGAGTTGAAGTTGGTGTTGCGAGAGGAGTTTATGGGAGAGAAGCGATTAATTTAAATAAAGAAGCAGATTTAAAAGATCAGGCTAAAAATTTTAGATTATTTGCAGAAACACTAGAAGTTTTAAAAAAAGCATGGTCAGAAAAATTTTTTAATCATGATGGAGAATTTTATACTTACCCATCACCGAATTATGTTTGGCAGCATGATATGAGTCCACCAAGTGAAGAATTTATGAATATGAGTGATAACACTATGAAAAAAATTAGTGTTCTTCCAAAGCCTTATCAAAATCCATACCCTCCAATACATCAAGTTGTTGATGGTATAAGATCTATTGAGTGGGCTGCAGAAAATAATATAAATGTAATTATGTGGATCCCTACGGTTAAAGCATTGAAAATAAGATTTGAAGCGTACAAAAATAAAAGATCTGAAGTTACAAAAAAAAATGTTCATTTAGGTGAAGGAGTTACACTTGTTAGAGATATGTTTGTTGCTGATACTATGGAAGAGGCTAAAGAGAAAGCAGGCCAACATATGGTAAATTATATGAAATGGGTTTGTCATTGGAGAGGTCTTGGCAATCACATGGATCCTGGTGAAGAGCTTCCAGAAACAAAAGGTAAATTGGATCTTCTTAACTATGAATTTTTACATAAACGAAATATGTTATTTGGTACTCCTGAATATGTAACAGATAAGATTAAAGAACTTCAATCAGAGCTTAATCTTCAAAATCTTCAAGTCTGGTCTAATTTTCCAGGTGTTAAGCATGAAGATTGTATGAAAAGTATTAAATTATTCACTGAAAAAGTAATGCCTAATTTTAAAGATGATCTAGATACTGAAGTTAAAAAAGTATCGTGATTAAGTCCAAGAATACCTTGACCGGTGGTCAAGCGGCAGTGAAATCCTTAAAAAAAGAAAAAGTTAAACACGTCTTTGGTTTAATTGGTTCAGCAACCATGGAGATGTTTGATGCATTATATCACGAAAAGAAAATAAAGTTTATCGGTGTAAGGGATGAAAGAACAGGAACACACATGGCCGATGGATACGCAAGAGCTTCTAATCAACCAGGTGTAATAATTGCTGGTCAAAACGGTCCTGGAGCAACTAATCTAGTTACAGGTATTGCTCAAGCAAAAGCAGCATTTTCACCAGTTGTATCTATTGCAGGTTTATATTCTACCAAGGATAAGATGGAAGATGCTTTTCAAGGACTTGACCAACAATCACTTTTTAATCCAATAACAAAAAAAACTTGGACTGTGAAAAAGGTAAGTCATATTCCAACTGCATTTAGTGATGCTTTTAATCTTGCAATGTCACCACGCAGAGGACCAGTTTGTATAAACCTTCCAAGAAATGTTCTCTCTGATACTTCAAAGTTTAAGATTAATGAAAATAAAAAATCTTATAAAGCTGAAAGTGACTTAAAAAGTAAAAAAAATTCAATTGATAGAACTATAAAACTTATTCTCAACTCAAAAAAAACAGTAATTATTGCTGGAGGAGGAATAAAATATAATTCAAAATTTAAATCTGTAACAAAGCTTGCTGAATTTTTAAATATTCCAATTGTAACTGCAGCAGGACACGGAGATGCAATTCCCTTCAGTCATAAGTTAAATGCTGGACAAATGGGACCAAGAGGAAATATTGTTGCATCAAGATTAGTCAAAGAAGCAGAGCTAATTATTGCAATTGGTACAAGACTTGGTTTCAATTCTACTTTCTATTCGTATGACAATATAAATAAAAATTCGAAAATTGTACAAATTGAGTTAGAAAAAACAATGATAGGAAGATACTTTCCAGTTAATGTAGGTATTCATGGCGATGCTGCTCTTGTGACAGATCAAATTTTAGCTGAGTTAAGAAAACAAAAGAAAATTTTCAATTATGAAGAATGGACAAATAGCTTTTTATTAGAGAGATCAAAGTTTCTTAAAGATAGAGAAAATATAAAGTCAAAAAATTTTCCAATCCAACCGAATGGCCTATTCAGAGAATTAAGAAAAGTACTACCGAAAAATACTGCAATAACACTTGATGCTGGAACACTTTGTCTTCAAGCAACAGATGCTTTAGAATATTATAATCCTCCTGCCCTTTTCACACCCCTTGATTTTGGATTAGTAGGCTTCTCATTTGCATGTGGTTTGGGAATAAAAGTTGCAAAACCTAGTAAAACAGTTGTTAGTTTAATGGGTGATGGCGGATTTGGAATGACTATATCTGAATTAAGTACTGCTGTAGAGCATGGCATTAACACAATTACAATTGTAATGAATAATAAGAGTTGGGGAGCAGAAAAAGCTTATCAAAAAGATTTTTATGGTGAAAGATATTTAGGAGCTGATATTCAAAGTCCTCCTTTTGATGAAGTTGCGAAACTATACGGTGCTAAAGGAATTAAAGTTAAAAAATTATCAGAAGTTAATGAGGCAGTAAAAAGTGCATTAAAAGTAAATAAACCAGTTGTTATAGATGTTGATGTAGATCCAAAAGCGTTATACAGTTTTAGGAGAGATAGCTTTACACATAGAATAAGAAAATGAAATTAGAATTACGTAAGTTTACTAAATTTGTAGATAAGACTTTTATTGAAGGTGGAAAAGAAGCTAAAGAACCTGTTTTGATGGTTTCTGTTGCTGCAGTTTTTAAAAATCCTTGGGATGGAAAAGGTTTTGTGGAAGACTTAAAACCCATTATTTTAGATCTAGCTCCTAAACTCGGAGATTTATTGGTTCCTGAACTTATAAAAGAAATAGGCTCTCCTGATAAAATATTAGCGTATGGGAAAGCAGGTGTGGTTGGACTGAATGGAGAAATAGAACATGCATCAGCATTTATTCATACATTAAGATTTGGTAATAAGTTAAGAGATGCTGTTGGAGGAACTTCTTATTTAAGTTTTACGAATACAAGAGGTCCAGCTGGATCAAAAATATCTATTCCAATGATGCATAAAACAGACTCTGGTTTAAGACCATATTATCTTACTCATGAGTTTACAATTCATGATGCTCCATTTGATGATGAAATTGCAATTGCTATTGGTGGCGCTTCGACTGGTAGAGCTCATGCAAGAACAGGTGATAGGTACCAAGATATGAAGGAGATGGGCATTGAACCAAAATAATAATGATCAATGCAACAGACTCTAAAGGTACATTCTATAAACTAAATCAAAAAGAAGGAATTCCAATAGTATTTATTCATGGTGTGGGTCTTGATCATAGTATTTGGGACTCACAAATTAATGAATTTGATAATACAGTTTTAATTTATGACATTTTTGGACATGGTAGAACACCTTTAAATAAAGAAAAAATAAGTTTTGATGATTTTTCAGATCAAATTATTGATCTAATTGATGAATTAAAATTTGATAAAATTCACCTTGTTGGATTTTCAATAGGCTCATTAATTGCAAGAAACTTTGGAACGAAATTTAGTGATAGATTGAAATCCCTAACATTGTTGTGCTCAATATTTAATAGATCTGATGATGAACAAAAAATAGTAAATGAAAGGTTTGAACAGACAAAAAAAGATCAAAAGCTTACAAAAGACGCGCTAAAAAGATGGTTTAACAAGGATTTTATTGAAAAAAATCCTCTAATTTCAGATAAAATCATCACAATTCTTAAAAATAATAATATGGATAACTTTATTAAAGTTTACTCATTGTTTGTAAATCACAAAGATAACGAAAAATTTGAAAATATTAATGTTAAAACACTTGTGATGACTGGAGAAGGTGATATCGGCTCAACTCCAGAAATGTCTAATAATCTAAGTAAGAAAATTAAAAACTCTGTAGTAAAAATAATACCAGTAGGTAAACATCTGTGTAGTATTGAATGCTCTTATGATGTAAATAAAGCAATAAAAGATCATATAAAAAATGCCTGAATTAAAAAAATACAAAATGTTTATAGGAGGAGAATGGGTTGACTCCGACACTAATAAAACTTTTGAAACTTTAAATCCAGAGAATAATAAACCATGGGCTATTGTTCCTGAGGCAAGTGCTTCTGATGTAGATAAAGCAGTTCAAGCAGCTCAAAAAGCCTTTGAAGGAGATTGGCCTAAAATATTACCGCGTGAAAGAGCAAAGTTTCTAAGAGCTATTGGAAATAAGCTTAGAGATAACGCAGAATTACTTGGAAAAATTGAAACTATAGATACTGGAAAACTTTATAGAGAAACAAATAAACAGGCAAATTATATTGCTGAGTATTATGATTATTATGCTGGTATGGCAGACAAAGTCGAAGGCACAGTTCTACCAATAGATAAACCAAATATTCAAGCTATAACTTCAAGAATACCTATTGGTGTTATTGCTGCGATTGTTCCATGGAATTCTCAAATGTTTTTAACAGCAACAAAACTTGCACCTGCTTTAGCAATGGGAAATACTGTGGTTATTAAATCCTCTGAACTTGCACCAGCTGTAATGTTTGAATTTGCAAAATTGATAGAGGAGACTGGTATTCCTAAAGGAGTAGTAAATGTTATTACAGGTTTTGGAGATCCGTGTGGAAAAGCTTTAACCACACATAATTTAGTTGAAAAAGTTGCTTTTACAGGAGGGCCCGAAACTGCAAGACATATTATTAGAAATTCTGCAGAAAATTTATCAGAAGTAAGCTTAGAGCTTGGAGGAAAAAGCCCTGTTGCTGTATTTGATGATGCTCATCAAGAAAATGCTATTAATGGAATTACTGCAGGAATATTTGGAGCTAGCGGACAAAGTTGTATTGCAGGTTCAAGGCTATATTTACAAAAAGGAATTTACGATGTGTTCCTTGATAAACTCACAAAAAGAGCTGAAAAAATAAAAATTGGTGCTCCTATGGATCCTGATACAGAAATGGGACCTTTAAGTAATTATAAACAATTAGAAATTATTGAAAAAAACATAAAAAAAACCACAGAACAAGGCGGAAAAATAAAATGTGGTGGTGAAAGGCATCCATTTTCAAATGAAGGATACTACTTTCCTCCTACAATAATTGAATGTGATAATCATAATCTTCCAACAGCAGAAAATGAGCTTTTTGGCCCAGTTTTATCAGTTATGAAGTTTGATACAGAAAAAGAGGTAATAGCGAAAATGAACGATAATCAATATGGATTATCTTCTGGAGTATATACGAGTGACTTCTCAAGAGGTCTAAGAGTTTCTAATGCAATAAGAGCGGGTATAACATTTGTAAATACTTATCGATTGATTTCTCCCTCAGCGCCTTTTGGTGGAATTAAAGATAGCGGATATGGAAAGGAAGCGGGAATGGACTCAATTAAGGATTATACTAGAGTTAAAACAACTTGGTATTACACATCTGATGAACCAACTTTAGATCCTTTCTCTATAAGATAATTTTTGTCTGCAAAACATACTTTACTTATTTTATTTGTTGTATTTTTATTAGGAAGTGCATATCCAACCGGAAAACTTGGATTAAACGATACTATTCCACCAATTCTTTTTGGTTCATTAAGAATGGCTATTGTTTTTGTTTTTTTAATTCCTTTTTTTAAAATTCAAAGTATAGATAAAAAATATATTATTCCTTTAATTGGGTTTTCATTATGTTTTGGCGTTGCGGTAAATATGTTTTTGTATTTATCTATAAATGCTTCAAGTATACTTGCACCAATTACAATAGGTGCCCAACTTTCAATTCCTTTCGGAATAATATTAAGCTCAATATTTTTAAATGAAAAAATAAGTTATAAAAAATGGATATTAATTATGATATCTTTTTTTGGTATCGTTATACTAGCTTTTGACCCAAAAGTATTCGAGGAAATAATAGGTTCACTTCTAATCTGCGGTATGGCCTTTTTCTATGGACTGTCCCAAGTATTTTCCAGATATTTAAAAGAATTAGATGTTAAATTTACAAATACTATAATGAGCTTCACAGGATTTATAATTTTAATAATATTGTCTGCAATATTTGAGGGAAATACGTTTCAAACAATAAAACATATAAGTTTAGGAAGTTGGTTAACTGTTTTATATGCTGGAGCAATTATTTCTTTGCTTGGACACTTAATGATGTTTTATCTTTATAAATTTTATCCTCTTGATATGGTATTGCCATTCTACGCTTTATTCCCTGTATTTGGTTTAATCCTTACTTTTTTTATTTTTGGAGAAATTCCTTCACTAATTACAGTAATTGGAGGAATAATTGTCATTACATCTGTATTTTTTGCTCAAAAAATGAGATAATTTTCTCATTGAAAATTAAAATCAATAGGATTTAATTTTGTTTATATAAATTGTTAACAATTAGAGGGAATATATGAAAAAACTAGTATTAGCGATGTTTGTATTTGTTTCTTGCTTCGTAACAAAAGCATATTCAGATGGACATGGCATTAAAATGGGGATTATTTTAGGATTTACGGGTCCTATTGAGTCTCTTACTCCAGCGATGGCTGCGTCTGCAGAGCTTGCATTTAAAGAAGCTTCAGACTCAGGTTCATTACTTGGAGGAAAGAAAATTTCTGTTGAAAGAGCAGACTCAACTTGTGTTGATTCAGCTGCTGCGACAGCTGCTGCCGAAGGTTTGGTATCTGGTGGTGTAGTAGCAATAATGGGTGCTGATTGTTCTGGTGTTACTGGAGCTGTTGCAACTAACGTTGCTGTTCCAAATGGTGTTGTTATGATTTCACCATCAGCTACTTCTCCAGGATTAACTGATCTTAATGATAATGGATATTTCTTTAGAACTGCTCCATCTGACGCAAGAGGAGGTCAAGTATTAGCAGATATTACTAAAGATAGAAAAGTTAAAAGTATTGCAGTAACACACACTAATAATGACTACGGTAAAGGTTTAGCAGATGTATATGTTGCAGCTGTTAAAGCTCATGGAATAAACGTAACAGTCGTTACAGCTCATGAAGAAGGTAAAGGAGACTACGGTGCTGAAGTTGCAACATTGGCAGCAGCAGGCGGCGATGCTTTAGCTGTGTTAGGTTACTTAGACCAAGCAGGTGGAAGTATCATTGATGGTTCGTTAGACTCGGGCGCGTTTGATGTATTTGTTTTATCTGATGGAATGATTGGAGACTCTTTAACTGACAGATTTGGAAATGATCTTAATAAATCGTTTGGTTCTTTGCCAGGATCAATGGGTAAAGGTGCTACAATTTTTAAAGGTGTAGCTGGTGGAGCAGGAATTGATTCATCTGGACCTTATACTTCAGAGTCTTATGATGCTGCAGCTTTAATTGTACTTGCAATGCAAGCTGGTGGAAAAGCTGATAGAGCTACTATTCAAGCAAATGTAATGTCTGTTGCAAATGCTCCGGGAGAGAAAATTTATCCAGGTGAATTGAAAAAAGCATTAGATTTACTTGCTAGTGGTAAAGCGATTAACTACGAAGGAGCATCTAGTGTTGAACTTACTGATGTTGGAGAAGCATCAGGTGCCTTTATTGAAAAAGAGATTAAAGGCGGAAAGTTCAAAGATAAAAAACAAAGATAATATTTGTTAAATTAAACCTCAGCGGTTGTGGCCGCTGGGGTTTTTTATTTTATTATATTCAAAAAAACATATATCGACAGTAAAGACATAAATAAAATTATTGAATAATTAATTATTTTCCATAGTTTTTCGCTACCTATATGGCTTGATAAGTATTTGGAAAAATACCCTAAACTGAAGAAAAAGATTATTGAGGATAATGATGCTCCAATACCAAATAAATATTTCTGACCTAATAAAAAACTTTTTGAAAAATTTCCTAAAAAAAACACAGTGTCTGAATAAACATGCGGATTAAGATAAGTAAAACCTAAGGTTTTTAAAATTACATAAAATAAGTTATCCTTATTTTCAATTTGATTAATTAAAATTTTCCTGTTTATTAACTTTACTTTTTTCCAAATAAAATTAATTAAAAATAAAAGTAATAAAATATTTAATATTAATTCAATTGTTTGTGAGAAAAGATTTTCGAAATATTGAAATAAAAATATTCCTAAAAAAATTAAAAGGAAATCAGAAAATGAACAAATTAGACAAACTATAAATACAAATTGCTTTTTAAGACCTTGCTCAATTACAAAAATATTTTGAGCCCCTAATACTAAAATCAAACTTAATCCAGTTAAAAAACCTAAAATTAAAAAACTCACGTATAGGATTATTGTTTAATAATCTTTTCAGGAATTAATCCTTGAGGTCTAAACCTCATTATGAAAAGTAATCCAATCCCAACTAATAAAAATCTAAAATAAGGTGCACTATTAATTAAGTGAACTCTAATTTCATTAGTTTCAGGCAAGTGACCTGTGAATAAGTTGATGAAGAAAAGGGCAATTGGCGCTGCCTCTACCCATAAGAACCAAACAACAAATCCGCCAAGAATTGCTCCAAAGTTGTTACCTGTTCCACCAACAATAACCATCACCCAAATAACAAAAGTATATCTCATCGGCCTATAACTTCCTGGAGTAAACAAACCGTCATTTGTTACCATCATTGCTCCCGCTATTCCAACAATTGCTGAGCCAAGGATAAAAATAAATAAATGTTGTTTTACGACATTCTTGCCCATGGCACTTGCAGCCTCTTCGTTATCTCTTATTGCACGCATCATCCTACCCCACGGAGAATAAAGAGCTTTTTGAGTTATAACTAACAAAATAATTACTACTACTAAAAATAAACCAGCAAAGCATAATTTAACATAAACTGAAGATGCATCTATTACCAATTGGTTTAACAAATCCTGTCTTTCGGATAATGAACTTACCAATTCTAATTTCTTTGAATGAAATTTTTCAACTAAATTAATAAACCAAGATGAAGTTTGTAAGTCTATTTCATAAGGTGCTGGTCTTTTTAATCCAATAACATTTTTTACACCTCTTGCTAACCAATCTTCATGTTTAATTATTGATACAACAATCTCAGCAATTAATAGTGTGGCTATCGCTAAATAGTCTGCTCTTAATCCTAGAGCAACTTTACCAACAATAAATGCTAAACCTGCTGCAAATAATCCTCCAACGATCCATGAAAATAAAACTGGCATTCCAAGTCCACCAAGAAAACCTGTTTTTGCTGGATCGACTGCTTCTATTTGTTCGATAGCAGGACCAGAAATAATTTTAATTAAAATTAACCCAACTATAATTACACTAGCTACATAATAATTTCTTTTATTTGTTTTTTGAATATTTTTTAAAATATATCTTACTGAAAAAATCATTAAAATAATTAAAACTAAACAAGCTAAAATATTTATGCCTCCTGCACTCCAAGCCTCTGGTACTGGAGCAACAGATACAAGAACAACTGCTAAACCTCCAAGCGCGGTGTAACCCATTATTCCAAAATTTATTAATCCAGCATAACCCCATTGTATATTTGCACCCATTGTCATCACAGCTGAGATCATACAATAATTGAAAATTGTAAGAGCAATTGACCATGATTGAAATATTCCAACTAAAATAATGAGTAGCATCATTATTGAGTATGCAATTATTATATTATAATAATTTCTCATATCCTTTTACCTTCGAATATTCCTGATGGTCTAAATATTAAGACAATAACTAATATGGAAAATGAAATTGCAAACTTATAGTCTGTTGATAATAGTTGCATTAACGAATTAGGTTCAAGTGGTTCTGGTAATAGGTAAACTAAAACACGTTTATACGCATAAGTTACAAAAATTTCAGCAAATGCAATTACATATCCACCAAAAAATGCTCCATATGGATTTCCAATTCCTCCAACTATAGCTGCAGCAAATATAGGTAACATATTGTTAAAGTATACAAATGGTCTGTAGCTCTTGTCTAAACCATACAAAATACCGCCAATTGTAGCTAATATACCCGCAATAATCCATGTTATTAGAACAACTTTTTTTGGGTCAATTCCTGAGAGAAGAGCTAAATCCTCATTATCAGAATATGCTCTCATACTTGTTCCTGTTTTAGTTTTATTTAAAAACCAAAACATAATTGCAACAACAACTATTGTTACAATAATTGTTATCATTTGAGTTGATTTAATTGTTAGGCCTTCAGCAAGTCCTGTCATTTCTTTAAATTCAGATGCTTTCATTATAAATTTTTCACCATCTAAAAATCTTCTATCTGTTGGGCCGATAATTATTCTTATAATTGCTTGGGTTACAAACATCACTCCAACACTCACCATTGCTAGTTGAACAGGAGGGCTTTTTTTTATTCTGTAGTAATTAAAAACTGTCTTATCAATAAATAACATGTAAAGTATCATCATTATGATAGCAAATGGAATTGTAAGTAACGCGGTGGGTAAAAATCCGAAGTTAATTCCGATAGATTGAAAATAGTAAGTTAGAAGTACTGCAAACATTGTTCCAAAAGACATCATGTCTCCTGTAGCAAAGTTAGCAAATCTTAAAATTCCGTAAATAAGAGTTACAAATATAGCTCCAAGAGCTAATTGTGAACCATAGGTTAACGCTGGAATGATAGTATAATTGAGCAGTACAATTACCGCATTTAATAAATCCATATTATGCTCCTAGAAAAGATCTTCTGACCTCTGGATCATTTAATAATTCATTTCCAGAACCTTCAAATTTATTTTCACCAGTAACCAATACATATCCTCTATCAGAAATACTAAGTGCTTGTTTCGCATTTTGTTCAACCATTATTATACCTACTTTTGTTTTTTTAACCCTAAGTATATGCTCAAATAATTCATCCATTACGATTGGTGAAACTCCAGCAGTTGGTTCATCTAACATTAGTACTGATGGTTTTATCATTAAGGCTCTACCTAAGGCTACCTGCTGTCTTTGACCACCTGACAATTGTCCAACGATTTGATCTCTCTTCTCTTTAAGTATTGGAAAAAGATCATAAATTTCATCAATAATCTTATTAATTTCATCTGTTCTTAAAAATGCACCTACTTCCAAATTTTCCTTAACAGTAAGTTCTGCAAATACGTTTCTGGTTTGGGGGACAAACGAAATTCCTTTTTTTACTCTTTCCTGAGGAGATAAATTTGAGATATCCTCACCATCAATGATAATATTTCCAGTCTTTAGTTTTAACAGTCCAAGCATTGCTTTCATGGCAGTAGATTTACCAGCGCCATTAGGGCCTAATATTGCAACTATCTCACCTTTATCCACATTTATACTGCAAGAACTTATGATGTCAGGACCATCTCCATAGCCACCAGTCATGTTATTTCCCTCAAAAAAAGCCATTTTTTCTATTTTTTCCTTCCCAAATAACTATCAATCACTTTGTCGTTTTTTTTTACTTCATCTGATGTTCCCTCAAACAAAACAGATCCCTCTGACATAACAATAACTGGGTCACACATTCTACTAATAAAATCCATATCGTGCTCAATCATGCAAAAAGTGTAGTTTTTTTCTTTGTTTAATCTAAGTATGGCTGTTCCTAAATCCTTTAATAAGGTTCTATTGACCCCTGCTCCTACTTCATCTAACAATACAAGTTTAGCATCAACCATCATTGTTCTACCAAGTTCAAGTAGTTTTTTTTGACCACCCGACAAATTTCCAGCTCTTTCATTAGCTAAATGTTTTAAATTTAAAAATTCAGTTACTTCATAAGCTTTTTTTCTAATTTCATCTTCTTCCTTCTTTATTAAATTAGGTTTTAAAAGTGCATTTAAAAGAATTTCCCCTGACTGATTGCCAGGTACCATCATTAAATTTTCTAGTACTGTCATATTTGAAAACTCATGGGCTATTTGAAAAGTTCTTAATAGGCCTTTTGAAAATAATTCATGGGATGGCACATCTGTTATATTTTCATTATTGAATAAAACACTTCCTTCAGAAGATTTTAAGTTACCAGCGATTAGATTAAACAATGTTGTCTTACCTGAACCATTTGGACCAATAATTCCTGTAATAGAGCCCTCTTTTATTTTTAATGAGCAGTTTGAAACTGCAGCTAGCCCACCAAAATATTTTGATAAATTTTCAATTTGCAGAATGTCAGACATAAGCTACTTTAGAATTATACTTTATTAAGTCTTTTAAGAATACTGTTTAAAGTTTTTTCAGTTGATTTATAAAAACCTAATTTTCTAAGTTCGTTTACTCCTTGTTCATTAAGTCCTTTGGGAGTTTGAGATTCTTTTACTAAATATTTTAGATCTCTTTTTGAATTCACAACTGCATCCTCAGATAAAGCTACGAATAAAGATGTAATATATTTTTGAGCACTTTCCTTTTTCACACCTTTTTTTACTAACCAATTGGCCATGGTATTTAAAAGTTCATAGAATGGGGCCATCATACCCGATGTGGACCAGAAATTTTTTGAAAGCTTCTCATTTCTAATTTCAACTGTAGTACCTAATTTATTAAAAAAATTTTTTATTTTTTTGTTTGGTGGAAAAATTGGAACAGGGCCTTTTTTTATAGATATTGGAGGTAAAGGAATTGCTCTCACTATTGTTACCTTAGTTTTAATCATTTTTTTTAATTGCGATAATGTGATAGTAGATATGAAACTTATTATTGTTTGATTTGATTTAAATTTAAGTTTTTTTATAAGATTTTGACCTACAGTTGGAGTTACTGCTAAAAATATCCAATTACAAGAGTTTACAATTTCATCATTTGACTTTGCTATTTTAACCTTTTTGTTATATTTAGCTAACTTTCTAGCAGTTGCCAGGTTTCTTGGGGAAACTAATATTTCATTAAACTTAATCTTAGATGAACAAATTCCTGTGACAACAGAATGAGTAATTTTACCTGTACCTATAAAACCGAGTTTCATAGTTTAATTACTATACTTAATTATTAAAAAAGGAACCTCTAATTCTTAGTAATTCTCTTGATAAATTTTTATTTTCAATAAATGGTTTTCTTCCATGAAGCCAAAAATAATTATTTGCTACAACAGCACTACCAACTGGTAAGGAAGTTACGATTTTATTTTTGCTACCCTCTAGTGCATCAGATAATTTCTGCAAAAATAGTCCTTGCTCCATATTTTTAGGTTCTGGAAATTGATCTATATACGAAATAATTGGTTTACCGTTTTCATCCTTTGAAAATACAGGGTGTTCAACTTTATAGTCAATATTTTTACTTTTAGGTGATCCCCAAGTAAAATTTTGTAAACCAATTTTATCTTCTGAAAGTTCAGGTAAGTGTTCCCAATCATCCAAATGCAGTAAAGCAGTTTCTCCACCAACTACATTTTCTTCTTCGAGTTTAGACATTAAAATCCAATCTGTTGTTTCTCGAACATAAGTTCCATCTGTATGCAAATCCATATTTGTGTAAGCTTTTCTCAGATATGAGTCACTATTATCTTCGTGTTTGACATGAAATCTTGCATAGTATTTACCTGCCATGGAGTCATGGTTTGGATTACCAATCAAATGAGTAATTGCTGTTGAAAGTTTTACCAGAAAAGTTTGATCAATTTTAGATGAATTTTTTTTTGGGCCAATAATAAAACAACCTGTATCTCTATCTTTTATAATTTCATTAATGAAATTACTTAATTTATTAGATGCTGTCTCATCTAAACTTTTTGCAATGGTGAATCTGGTAAATGGTTTATACTCAAGAGCTGTAATATTAAATTTTTTAAACGGAAATGCTAATCTATCTATAATTTCATCTTCGATTTTAATATTTATTATTCTATTAGATTTTTCGTGATACGAAATTTCAAATCCATTTAGTTTTAAAAGATCTTTCATAAAATTACTTTTTACAAACACCTATTGAGTCTGGACCACATATTTCACCATTAGTCCACGTGGCACCTATTAAATTAGCACCCTCAAAATTTGCGTTTAATATATTTGATGAGGTAAAATTTGCCTCCATCAAATTGGAATTTTGAAAATTTACATCAATAAGTGTAGCTCCCATAAAATCTGCTCTTGTAAGATTTGCGCTAGAAAAATTTGACAGTTCAAAGTTTGCACCTGTCAATGTTGACTCATATAAGTTTGCTCTAATAAATGAAGACTCTGAAAATGTACCAAAAGCTAGGTTTGAATTCATCATTATGCTTTTATCAAGATTTACTTGAATAAAACTTGCAAATGAAAGATTAGAATTTGGGAGATAACTTCCTTGTAAATCTTGTCCATCCGAAAATTTGCACTGAGTATAATCTACACCATCAGTTATAGGGTCATCGCATCCTGCTTTTACTTGAGTGCTAAAAACTAAAAAAAATATGATAAAAATAAGCTTTTTCATACCGTAAAACTATTTAATGTAGCCAAAATTATAGCAGATAATACAGTTGGATAAACTAAATTTCTCTTAGTTACATAAAAAATTAATATTGATAATAATATCACTGTTATCCTTAAAATATAATTCACATCAGAGAGATCACCTGACGGAAAAATTAGCATTCTTGAAATTAAAGCTGCAAGTGTTGAATATGCAACACAATTAAACCATTTATAAATTTTAGAAGTTTCACCAATTTTTTCTGAGGTAAAAGCACCGAGAAATCTTGATATATATGTTGCAAAAGAAGTTACTAAAATTATTAAAATAATATTAGTTGCCATATTTTTCTCCAATTAGATAAGCTACTGTACCAGCGACTACTCCTCCTATTAAAACACTCCATTCAGTAGATATAAAATAAAAAATTGGTCCCAGAATTGCTCCTAAAAGTATTGCTGACGAAAGTTGAATTGTTTTCATTACACCTATCATTGCACACATAAAATAAATTGGATTTACAATCGTTAAACCAATTATCATATCTTTATTTAAAAAATCGGCTGCATAGTATCCTAATACTGTTGAAAAAATGGCAATTAACCAAGTTGCAGTCCCAATGCCAATCCAAAAATCAATTCTATAATTTTTCTCTATTTCCTCATAATTACTCTTTAAAATTAACCATGAAGAAACAGCAACAAAGTGACAAGATAAATAATATTTCCATCGTGGTTGACTTTCGTGTTTGAGTAAAGGCATTATCGAGACAGTCATTGGATAAAGTCTAGAATTAACCAACCATACTGCTAAAAAAATGTTTATTAAAGAAGCTCCAATCAACATAGATTCTGCCATAACCAAGGATCCTGGCAAAGCGTAAGTTAAAAATGTAGAGAAGATACTTTCTTGAATTGTGAAACCTAAATTTTTTAGCAATGCTCCTATTGCAATAAAGCTAGCTCCAAGTGCAATTGCCGGACTGTCAAATTTTCTAGAACAGAGAACTCCTTTTAAAAAATATTTTGGATTAATCATTAACCGCCCAGGAAAAGACGGCCAACATCTGGATTATTTAAAAGATCATCACCTTTACCTGCAATAGCTGTCTCACCTGAAACTAAGACATAACCTATGTCTGCAAACTCTAAACCTTTCTTTGCATTTTGTTCAACTAATATGATTGTTTTTTTCTCGTTTTTCTGAAGATCGTCTAAAATCTCAAAAACCATTTGAATATATCTAGGCTCGAGCCCTATTGATGGTTCATCAACTAGTAAAATAGAAGGTTTCATCACTAAAGCTCTAGAAATCTCTAAAAGCCTTCTCTCACCTCCAGATAACACTTTTGCTGGTTGGTTTCTTCTATTTCTTAATCTTTCATACTTTTGTAGAACTCTCTCAGCCTCTTCAAAAGACTCCTCAGTTTTGTCTTTAATATATCCTCCCATTAGAAGGTTTTCTTCCACTGTCATATCTGGAAAAACTGAATTATCTTGAAGAATATAAGCTATTCCCTCTGATTTAAGTTTTTCGGCAGGAGTAAGATTAGTTATTTCTTTGCCATCAATTTCTATCTTTCCTGTAAATATATTTGTAAAACCATAAATTGAGTGGAGTATTGTAGATTTTCCAGCTCCATTTGGCCCTATTAGACAAAGAGATTGGGCTTTACTAACAAACAAATCAAAATTGTGAAGTATTTCCATCTTTCCATATCCAGCAGACAAACCTTTTATAGTTAAATGAACGTTTTCAGAAGATAGTTTTTTTAAATCTTCAGCAACAGGCGCTTTACCTAAGACTTCATATTGATTTGCCATTATTGTGCTCCTAGATATGCATCTATTACACGCTTATCATTTCTAATTTCATCCGGTGTTCCATTAGCAAGCATTTTTCCATGCGCTAAACAAAAAATGCTTTCCGCTAATTGCATAATCACTCTCATATTATGTTCTATAACTAACAAAGTGATTCCAAAATCTTGATTTACTTTTATTAATCTATCAATAATTCCATTTATTAAAGTTGGATTAATACCTGCGGTTGGTTCATCTAAAAGTAACATTTCTGGTTCATTCATTAATGCCATCGCAAGTTCTAATAACTTTTGTTGTCCAAATGACAAGTCACCAGCTCTTAAATTTCTTTTCTGATATAGTCCAACAAAGTTTAATAGGTTTTCGGCTTTATCAGTTAAATCTTTTGGTATTTTTGAAAAAATTGAAACTATACTCTCGTCACTAGCTTTATGACTTATGAGCATATTATCTACACAGTTTAATTTTCCATATATTCTTGTTTGTTGAAAAGTTCTAAGCAAACCAAGTTTTGCAATTATAGGTACTGGCAATTCTGAAACTTCTTTACCATTAAATTTTATAGAGCCTTGATCTATTGGATAAGTTCCAACTATAGAATTAAACAATGTCGTTTTACCAGATCCATTTGGACCAATTAATCCAAAGATTTTTCCTTTTTCTACTGCCATAGAAATATCAACATTGGCTTTAACACCCCCAAAAGATTTGCTCACATTATTTACTTCTAATATACTCATTTGAGCTGAACCTGTGCCTTTCGGTCAGCTTCATCTACAACTTCCCCAAATCTCTCAGGATACTTTTCTCTAAGCCATCCCATAATGCCTTCTGGGAAATAAATAACAATTACGACAATTAAAACTCCAAGGGCAACATACTGCCATCCAAGGAAGAATGTCCAAAAACCCTCTTTAAATATATGAAAAACAGTAGCTCCAATAACGGGTCCCCATAAAGTTCCTTTTCCACCTAATATTGCCATCAATACCATAAATACTCCCATTTCTCTTCCATCAAATGCAACATCAGTTGAGTCTATATATCCCACAAGTCCACCCATAATACCTCCAGCTAGACCACAGAAGAATGCTGAAATCATCCAACCAATTATTTTATATTTCATTGTTTGAATTCCCATTGCTTCAGCTTTGTCTTCATTATCTCTTATAGCGTTGAGGACTAATTTAAATCGCGTTGAGTAAATTGCTTTAACTGCAAGAAATGTAAATATTAAAACTATAAAACTGCAAAAATAGAAAAATTCTCCTCTTGCCTCTAATCTATCAACATTTGGAAATGGAGGAGTTGTAAATCCTTGTCCAGCTCCAATAATTTCTATTCCACCAGAGATTTCACCAGCTGCAACACCTAATCCTAAAGTACAAATTGCAAAATAATGACCTCTCAAACCTAAAATTGAATAACCTATCAAGCCTGCAATTATTGCAGGAACTACAGCTGCAACAGCTAGCCCAACTCCAAAACCCTGGAAAAACTGTGCAGGAGTATGGACAAATGTCTTTTCTCCACCGCCCTCAGTCCACTCAGCTAATGGAAAGAACATTCCAACTTGAACCGACGCACATAAATACATTCCTAGTCCATAGAAAAGGATATTACCAAAAGTATTATATCCCATTTCACCACCTTGGACATTCCATGTGATAGCTAAAATAATTAAAATGCATAGGATTGATAATTGCACTTTAAAAGCTGGAAATATAAAAGGAGCCACAATTCCAAAAATTAATATCCCCGCATATAAAATAATATTTTTGTTCATCTTATAATTTCTTTGCGATAAATTTTTTGATATCTTCAAGATAAGGCGTGAAACACATATACATAGCAATATTGTGTCCAGCAGCCTTCTTTTTCATTTCTTTTTTTTCATTTGGATCTATTATAGTCCAAGCTTTCTTTTTATGGCCGTAATCCCAATTGTGTTTAATTTTCCAGCCACTATTCATTCTAAATTTTATTTTGCACTCTACTCCATTAATAATAAATTCTCTACCATTTGGACTGTTGTGAACTGGAAGTTCAACCCATTCAGCACCAGGCTTATCTCCAATCCATCTCATATAACTTGAAATTCCTAAATAACTACTCGCTCCATCCATTTCTCCGTGAAAAGTTAAAGCATCTAATTTTTCTGCACTTCTTATTTCATCTAACTGAAACTCTCTCATTAAATCATTATCAATATTATCCCAACAATTCGGATTAAGAGAAATTGCAGCATTATAAACTTCTGGAAACACAGCCTCCATTCTTAAACTTCCAATACCCCCACATGAATGGCCTGAAATAAAAAGTTGGTTTCTTGGTGTACCTTTTTCAACAAATATATCCGCAATTGCACTATTTATTGCTGCTCTATTTTTTAATGGAAAATTACTAACATATTCTGGAACTTGTAAAATATCATCTTTAGATGTCTTGACTTTTTTTATATAAGTTGGGGGTCCCCACATACATTTCCAATATGGTGGAGTAAAATATAATTTTTTACCCTTATACATATGCTCCCCTGTTACACATTTTTTTTCATGTGTATAAAGACCAGCTTTCCATAATTCTTGATTAATCCAAACAACTAGTTCTTTACCATCTATAATTGTTCCTGAAAGTTGGGCTAATACACTTTGCATACTTTCTTTACCTTGAATACAAAAAAAAGAATCTTTTTTTACTTGCCATGCTCCACGATTAAAAACCATAATTATTTTATCTTGAGGATTTTCTATATCGTAACCTTCAATAAATTTACTCTTTCCGTCCTTATAATATAAGAAACCACTTTTTTTTACTTTACGACCTTCACATGCAAAAACTATAGTTGGTATAATTACAGAAAATAAAATTAAAAATAAAATTTTTTTAATCATTTTAAATATTCTCTTTTTCTTGAAAGTTTAAATCTTCTGTAAACTAAAATTAAAACTAGCAGCAAAAATACAGAACCAATCCTAAATTCTGTACCTAAAATATAATCTGCAAATTCTTCAAACACACCTAATCCCATACCTGACATTGCAACACCTGGTAGATTTCCTAAGCCTGCAACAATAACAATCATAAAAGATCTGATGGTGTAAGGTAATCCCATGTAAGGGTGAATTGTGAAAGTAATTGAAATTAAAGCTCCAGCTACACCGCATAAAGCTGCGTTAATACCAAAAGTAGCCGCATATACCTTTTCTGTATCTACACCTAAAATCTTTGCTGCTCTTGCATTTTGAGCGGTTGCTCTAATAGCACGACCAAGCTTAGATTTTTTCATATATATTACCAACCCAATTGCAAATACAATGCTTATGAAAGCAGAAAATATCTTGGAATTTGGTAATGTTACAGAGTTATCAAATAACATGGTTGTACCATATCCAGAGTTAGCAAGAACTACGTCTGCTCCAAATGCAAAGTTCATTAATTGCATAAATAAAATACTTATGCCAAATGTTGCAAGAATTGAGATAAATAAATCTCTATCAACAACTTTATTTATGACTAACTTATAAATAATAACACCAACAAAATACATTATAATTGGTGAAACTATTACACCCCATGCTGGGTGAATTCCATAGAGATACATAAAATAAGCAATGTATCCACCCAATATAACAAGATCACCTTGTGCAATGTTAATTATATTCATAACTCCCCATTGAAGAGCCATTCCATATGCAATAAGTGCAAATAATATTCCAAGTAACAGTCCGTCTAAGACAGCTTGGACGGTTAACATCGGGACTTGAAATATTAAAAAATCCATAATTTATTAGATGCTTATAAAAAAAAGCCCCCTATTTCTAGGGGGCTAATATTTTTTTTATTATCTTTCAGACCACTTAGGAATTGGGTGAATTAATTCAGCTGATGCCCATTTTAATGGCGCTACAACTTTATTTTCACATTTTCCTGCATCATCACACATAACTTGGAATAATACCATTGGCTTGTCAACGTTTTGACCACCTTCTGCAAATTTGATATTTCCATAGAATGTTTGCATATTAGTATCAGCAAGTGCATCTCTTACTTTCTTTTGATCAAAAGTATTCGCTCTTTCAAATGCATCTTTAAATACTAATAAAGCAGCTGATGACTCTGCTGATTGATATGGCGGGTCATAACCAAATAATTTCTCAAAATCTGCAGCATATGTCATACCATCTTTAAAGAAATCATCTTTATAAGTTAAAGTTTTATGCCATTGAGATGCACACAAAGCATACTGTGAGTTCTTACCGTGTTGCTTAGATAGTTTAGCAGCATCACAGTGTGTCATTGCTAACATTGGAACATCAACCTTCATTTCGGCAATTTGTCTAATAGCTGTTAATGCACCTTTTGTATGTCCAGAAACAACTAAAACATCTGGTTTGACAGCTTTAACTTTTGCTAAAGTTGCAGCCATGTCATTTAACTCTTTTGGTAGTTTGTCATCAATTATGATTTTAGATCCAGTTCTTTCTGCAGCATCTAAAATACCTAATCTAACGTCTTGTGAGAATGCATCTTGCTCGAAAGCTTGTGCAATTCTTACACCTTTTCCACCATTAAGTTCTACAGCTGTTTCAATCGCAACATCTAAATATAAGTTTGCTGGTGCAAGCACTGCAAATAAATATTTGTAGCCTTTTGTAAACAATGATCTTGATGCACCGTTAGCTTCAACCATTGGAACACCATATTTCTCTGTTACAGGTGCAATTGCTTTTGTTAAACCTGAACTGTATGGGCCAAGCATAAACTCAACACCATCTTGTGAAATTAATCTTTCTGCAAGTTGCGCTGCTCTTTTTGGATTTGACTCATCATCGTAATAGATAATATCAAACTTGTAAGTTTTGCCTCCAACCTTAATACCACCCATTTCGTTTATTCTGTCAACGGCCATATTATAACCGTTTTGAGTATGAACTCCATTAGATGAATATTTTCCAGTTAAAGAAATTGCAGCACCTAAAATAATTTTATCTCCAACAACTTTTGCTAAAGAAACAACTGATGTTGAGAATAAAATTGCTAATGCAGAAACAAATGTAACTATAATGTTTTTAATTTTCATTTATCTCCTCTTTTATTATTAATTAATTAATTTAATCACTATTAAACAAAGAAATTAAATTTTTTGCAAGTAACAGTAGTATCGCATTGGAAGCTAATATTGTTGCATAAATGCAATTATAGCTGCAATTACAATCAAAACGCACGCAGAAATTGTGTTTATAACCTTTGCGTTCGCTTTAACCCAAGTAACCATTTTATTTGCTAGAATTGCGTAACCAACTAAAGATAAAAAATCTAAAATTACATATGTAGTTATTAAAATAATAAATTGAGCAACATAATTAGAGTTAAAATTAATAAATTGTGGAAAGATAAATGGAAAAAACATCCAAGCCTTAGGGCTTGTACCAGCAACTAAAAAACCATCTTTAAAAAAAGATAAAACACTTTTTTCATTTTTTTCATCTGCATTTATATCTTTTGGTCTAGATTTATAAATATCATAAGCAAGATATAAAATATAAATTATTCCAACCCATTTAAATGTATTTAGTAATTTAGGATTCTCAGAGATAAATGAACCAATAACAAAGATAACAAGTGTTGCTTGAATAATATTTGCAGTAACATCTCCTAATGCTGTCCATACACATTTCTTAACTCCATAATTCATTGAGTAAGAAATGATCACAATCCTAGGTGTTCCAGGAGTTATAAACATAAAAAGAATAATTTGAAGAAATAGAAAATAATTTAACGGAAGCATTTTAGGATAGTCCTAAAAAACCGGGAGCTAAAGATGGCTAGATAGGACTATCTAAAAGTGATATTATCATAGACATTAAAATTTGCATTAAAATTTAATTAGAGTTTTGCTGAAAAATCTATGAAAAAAAGTCACAGGCCCACAACTAAAGTCAAAAATCCTGAGCCAAAACTTGGGAGTCCAGATTGGGTTATCTGGGCAGCTTGGGCCGACAGAATTACATTTGAGGATATCGAAAAAAAAACAGGAAAAACAGAGTCTGACGTAATCAAGATAATGAGAAGAAATTTAAAACCCTCATCTTTTAGATTATGGAGAAAAAGAGTAAATTCGCAAAGTATTAAGCATAGAAAAAAATTTGAATATTCAAGAAAACAAATAAGAGTAAAAATAAAGAAAAATGAAATTCATAACTGGTAAAATCAAAAAAAATAATTATATCTGAAGTATGAAAAATATAACAATGTACTCTGGGCCGATGTGTGCTTTTTGCGATGCTGCAAAAAGATTACTTAATAGAAATAATCTTAAATACAAAATTATTGATGTATCTGGTGGTCCTGGAATTAGAGATGAAATGATCAAAAAAGCTAATGGGAGAAGAACAATTCCTCAAATTTTTTTTAATGATGATCATGTTGGTGGCTATCAAGAACTTAGAGAACTTGAAAAAACTGGACAACTAGAAGCATCTTTAAAGTAAGTTAATTCCAATTAACTAAACCTAATTGTTTTTTTGCTAACACACTTAAATCATTTACTGTAACTCTACCTTTATAATTAATTTCATAGTCTTCAGCAGCGAAATCTGGAGGACTTTTTCCTTCTAAAAACTTTTTTGATTGCCGACTAATATATTCCAAATTTTTTTTACAATATGGTGTTGATCCTACATAAATAACATTAGAAAAATTTTTTCCTGAATGTTTGTCTTCAACAGCATGAATAACATCTGGATGCCACCAAATTGTATCACCTGGGTACATTGTAGGTATAGAAATTAATCCTTTTAAAAGCAAACTATGATAATTTTCATTAACCGATAATGCTCTTCCAACTTTGGATCCACATAGCTCATTTTCTGGAACATCATCTAACAAAGCTCTGGTTAAAACATATGCCATAGCTTTTGCGATAGGAATTAATTGTAATGTTCCATCATTGGGACCTTGCTCAGTTAGAGCAGTCCACCCTTGAAATGTTCTAAATACATGCGCTACCGCAGGTGACTCAAATTCAATAGTTCTATCTCTATATTTTGCATTAAACGGGTCAAAATTATTAAAGTTATCTGAAAAAATATTATTATATATTTTTTGGTATGAAAGATCTGTCCATCTTTCTACAGATCCTGCATCACAGTGAGGCGACAATCCTAAGCTATTGTCACCAGGTTCTCTTCTTCGAACTCTATCTGCATAACAAAGGTCTCGGTTAGGATCAAAAACTTTATATTCATCATTTTCATAGATCCACAAATTGTTTAGAAATGCTTTTACTGTTTGCATTTCCTTAGAATGTCTTATCTCAAATTGTGTATTAGACCAGTATAATCCATATATTTGTGGCTTTCCTGATTTCAAATCGCTAAAATAATTATCAATTCCTACTTTTTGTTTTTGGTGCTCATAATAATTATTATCAATTATATAATTTTCTAGACTTTTATCTAATTCCAATACTCTGTTATCATCAAAGACATCTCTAATAATTACACAGCCTCTTTTTTTAATTAATTTTTCAATAGAATTGGTATCATTGGATAATTTGTCAAAGCTAATTTCAGGGATTATATTCTCTGAATTTTGTTTTAATTTTTTAATTTCATAAACTTCTTTTTTTACAAAATCTTCAATATTTTGAAAATTATTATTATAGTTTTTAGATTTTTTTCTTAAAATTTTTTTTACTTGAATAATTTTGTCCATATCTAATTATAAGATATTAAACTGGAAAAATGTGAGAAAATATATTTTTTTATTCAATCGTAATTGAAACTGATGGCTCTAATGCATCAAATCTACAATATTTCGTTCCACCCGTATCTATTGCAAACACCTGACCTACATTTTCTGTACCAAAAGCCATATCTAATGATGGCGTGTCTAACGTTACTGTATAGGGTTTTGTTAATGCATGAATTAGTATCATTGAGTCTCCTGATATAGCATTATGTATTGCATATAAAGCTCCTTCATCTTTTGCTCCATAACTCATCCATGAACTATCTGTTTCAGTTGTGGTACAATCGTTGTTTAAGCATTTTGTTACGGACTCATTTTGCATTCTAACTTCAGTGAGAGCCATAGTTTGACCATTATTAATTACAGGAATATGAGAATATTTTTGATCGGCCTCAGTTCCTGGATAATTATCATCTGTGACTGCTGCTGTATTACAAGTGACACCTCCATCATCTGCTGTACCTGTCATTTGAATAGTTCGTAACATAGTTGTTTTCATATGTGTATAAGTAGTGCCAACTTCTAAAATAGCTGGTGAACCGTATTCAGACACAACAGCCAATATATCAACACTTGCAATATCCATTTCTTCTGTTGCGTTTCCAACTACTTTTGCATTTTCACATGAACCTGAACCATCTGTACCTGTACACATTTCTACCTGTTGGATCGTTACGATATATGTGCTTGGAGTAAAATTTGCTGCTTGTAAAGAGTTGTAATAAAAACCTATTAAAAACAAAGTAATTACAAATTTAAAAATTTTAAACATTATTAGTCAGCCCTCGATATTGTAGTTTTCCCAGAAAATTCTACAAAAATTTTGTTATCTCTCTTAACTTTTGTAAGTAAAC
The DNA here is from genome assembly GCA_003282205.1 of Pelagibacteraceae bacterium AG-337-G04. Taxonomy (GTDB): domain Bacteria; phylum Pseudomonadota; class Alphaproteobacteria; order Pelagibacterales; family Pelagibacteraceae; genus Pelagibacter. Next base: position 50,692 of record QBZW01000005.1, on the reverse strand, counting down.
TATCAGACATATCTCTACTTTCACTAAAGGCTGAAGAACTTAAAAAACCGTCTTGTAATGTTGGTCCTTTTCTAGGAGGATGCACAAAAGTTAACTGCGCTGACCATTCATCTTCTAGCCCTGCTAAATCTTTGTCATCATGTGAAAATTCAAATTGTAAACTAGGAGATAATGTAAGATCTGATCCAATCTGCATACCTTTAATATCTGTTCTATCTCTTCCATCCCATTCATATGAATTAATAAATACTTTTGCCCAGTGCATGTATGGTATTTGAGAGTCTAGTCTTAGATCATATCCGTCTAAAACTTTTTCTTTATCTCCATCATCTAGTCTGATGTATTTGTTATATGTTAATTCAAGGACTGCACTTCTCATTTCAAATCCTATACTTGTTCTTGCGTTGTCGTTATCATCGTAATCAATAAAAGCATTAAATCCTGTAAGCAATGTTTTATCTTCGCTTAAAATTCTTTTACCAATTCCTAAATTTGCAACTATTCTTTCATCATTATCTTTTTCAGTATTAAATAATGAAAGTTGAGTAAAATAATTACCATTATCTGTTTTTTCAATTTCTCTAACAGCAAGAATACTATAATCAGGTTTATAGTTCTCACGTAAATCAATACTTACTTCTGTATCACCCTCACCTGGGACAAGATTGGATAAATACGCTGAAATATTTTCTGAAACATCAGCTTTTAATCCAGTAGCAAAAAGCATAAGTGTCAAAAAAAATAAAATTTTTCTCATAATAAATACTTACAAAATAAACCCATTAAGAACAAGTTTTTTATTACCCCTTTACATGTTTTGGCTTGAAAATTAAACATACTCCATTGTTGCAATATCTTTTGCCTGTAGGTTTTGGGCCATCATCAAATATATGGCCATGATGACCTCCACAGTTCTCACAATGATACTCTGTTCTGTCACAACTAATGTGATAATCTGTCATAGTTTCAAATGCATCGGGCAAAGATTCATAGAATAAAGGCCTGCCTGATCCACTTTCGTATTTAGTATTAGATTCAAAAATTATACTCCACAGTTAGCGCAGTGATAGGCACTTTCTCTTTTTTCATTATTTAATTTACTTGAACCTGGGGGTTCAGTTCTCTCTTCTAATAAAATTTTGTTCTGTGAATTAGATAAATTTGGATAGTTTATTAAAACTAATTTCGGGGATAATGCTCTCTGAATTTTGTTTTAATTTTGTAATTTCATAAACTTCTTCTCTTATAAAATTTTCTTTATTTTAAAAGTTATCGTTATAATTTTTTGATTTTTTTCTAAGATTTTCTTTGTTTAATTTAATTTGATGAGACTCATCACCAATCATCAAGAGATTATCTTATTGTAATCTGAACTGCAACATCAGCTACGTAAAAAGAACACATACCATCGGTTTGACCTGTGCAATTACTTCCATTACTATTACAAACTTCTTCGGCACCTATGGCGTTTTGGGTTCCAAAAGCTATATCAATTTCTGGGGGTGTCATAGTAACAGTATAGGGGTTTGTTAACTCATAAACTAAAATAAAATCATCAGTAGCAATTGATGCTTGATGAATTGATTGCGCAATTTGTGAATCTCCATTATTTACAAGCCCAGCTTCTGTATCAAGCCAGGTTCTCCACCAATTAGGATTTTTCTGAGAGCAAGCATCCTCGTTAAAACATTGTGTATAAGTTCCAGTGTTATCATGAGTAGACGTAGGGGCACCATTTGTAAAATATACATTCATCTCCTCTGCAGTTCCACTGTTCCCTTCTTCTGCAACAACTATTCTGTGAGTATATTTATCTTGACTTTCATTGTTTGGATAAAAACTATCATCTATTGCTTTTGTCATACATTGATCGGTTTTGTTTGTACCTCCGGTATCTATGGTTCCACTTTTAATAGTAAATTTTTTATCGATTGTTACTCTCAGATGAGTGTAAGTTTCACCTAACGGCAGTACAGCCGGATTACCATATGATGCAGCAGCTGCACCTGCATTTACTCCTGCTATATCAACCACCTGGTCTCCACTACCAATAACAACTGGATTATTACAGAAGGCATCAGTTAATACATCAGCAAAATCTCCACCTTGATATCCGGTACAAAGCTCTATTTTTTTCATGGTTACTTTTAAAACTTCTGCATTTCCTGTTCCTGAAGCTGCATTACTGTAACTTTGAAATGAAATTAAATATAAAAAAATAAAATAAATTATTTTTTTCATTTAATTTAACCTTGATATTGTTACTGAACTATCAAATTCAACCATGATTTTATTTTGTCTCTTTACTTTTCTTAAAAGTTGATCAGTCATATCTTTTTTATCGCTAAAGGCAATTTTACTTATGAAACCATCTTGAAGTGAACTTCCATTACGTGGTGGATGAACAAATATCAAATTCACATACCATTCATCTTCTAATCCTGCCTTATCTTTATCGTCATATGCTAATTCTAAGTTAAAAGTGGGACTTAAAAGTAAATCTGACCCAATCTTTGTTCCTTTAATATCATCTCTATCTCGGCCCTCCCATTCATATTTATTTATGAAAATATCTGCCCAATGCATATAAGGAACTTGAGATGCTAGATTAATATCATATCCATCAAGTACTTTTTCATTTGAGGCATCATCAATACCAAAATATTGATTAAATATAAATTCTAAAGCAGCACTTCTAGCCTCAAATCCCAAACTTGATCTTGCATTACCTTCGTTATCATAATCAAAAAAAAAATTAAAACCTGTCATTAAAGTTTTATCATCACTTAAAGATCTTTTTCCGAATCCTAAATTAGTTCCTAGTCTCTCATCATTATTCTTTTCTGTATTAAAAAGGGAAAATTGTACAAAGTAGTTTCCATTATTTGTTTTTTCAATTTCTCTAACAGCCAGTATACTAAAATCTGGTTTATAATTTTCTCTTAATTCTAGGCTTACCTCTGTATCACCCTCACCTTCAATAAGGTTTGAAATAAAATTTTCAGCTCCACCAGAACCATAGTTAAGAGCTAAACTTTTCATACTTTTGACATTCTCATCTGCCCATACAAAAGTGCTAAACAGTAATGATAAAAGAACTATAATTATTTTATTCATAAAGATTTTTAAAATATATAAAGTATTTTATTTTAGTTATTAAAAAAACCTAATATGAACATATTTTTTTTATAAAATATAGTTTTTTTAATTAATTATTCACTTGGTTTAAAAACCAAGCATACACCATTATTGCAATATCTTTTGCCTGTAGGTTTTGGGCCATCATCAAATATATGGCCATGATGACCTCCACAGTTCTTACAATGATACTCTGTTCTAGCATAACCGATGTGATAGTCAGTAGTAGTTTCAAACGCCTCAGGTAAAGACTCGTAGAACGAAGGCCAACCAGATCCACTTTCGTATTTAGTATTAGAGTCAAACAATTTTACTCCACAATTAGCACAATGATAAGTACCATCTCTTTTTTCATAATTTAATTCACTGGAGCCTGGTGGTTCCGTACCCTCCTCAAATAAAATTTTGTTCTGCGTATTTGATAAATTAGGATTAATTTTTTTCATTAAGAATTTTTCTGCAATTTTTATGTAAACTTGAGTGTAATTCAACAAGTTTATCAAAATCTTTATTATATCCGCCTCCTAGGACACCGCAAACTGGTATTTTTTTTTGATAAAAACTTCTAATAACTAATTGATCTCTTTTTTCTATACCTTCCTCTGTTATGTTTAGTTTGCCCAATCTATCATTTTTGTGAATATCAACTCCAGCTATATAAAATACAAAGTCAAACTCATAATTAATTAAATTTTTTAGATTAAATTCAAGAATATCTAAATATTCGTTATCCTCCATATTTTGCTCAAGCTCAACATCAAGATCACTTGAGGATTTTATTGGTGGATAATTAACCTTAGAATGCATACTAAAAGTAAAAACATTACTATCATTTTTAAATATATCTGAGTTTCCATTTCCTTGATGTACATCTAAATCAACAATTAAAATTTTTTGCGCTAAGCCTCTTGATGTTAAATATTTTGCACCAACTGCCACATCATTAAAAACACAAAAACCTGCACCTTCGTCATAACTTGCATGGTGACTGCCGCCTGCAGTATTACAAGCAATGCCAAAATTTAATGCAAGTTTTGAAGCAAGCACAGTTCCTCCAGTTGCAACTAAAGATCTTCTAACAACACTATCAACTAATGGAAATCCAATTTTTTTAACTTTTTCTTTTTCTAAAGTTTTATTTTTAATTTTATTTACATAATTTATTGAATGTACTTGAGTTAAAGTATCTACTGAACATTCTTTAGGAATGTGAAATTCTTTAACAATTTTTTGTTTTTTTAGATATTTTGCCAATTCACCAAATTTTTTAATTGGAAACTTATGATCATCTCCAATTTTAGCTTCATAATCAGGGTGATTTACAACTGGGAATTCCACTTTACTTTATTTCTCGAATGGGCTTACCAGCAACACAAGCTTCTAAATTTTCAATCATTTGGGTATAGAAAATAGAATAATTTTCAGCTGTAACATATCCTACATGTGGAAGCAAAAGTGCGTTAGGGACAAATCTTAATTTGTGACCACTTGGTAGAGGTTCTTTATCATAAACATCGATACCAGCACCAGCGATTAAGTTAGTTGATAGGGCTATTATTAAATCGTCTTCGTTTACAATTGGACCTCTAGAAGTATTAATTAAAAAAGAAGTTTTTTTCATTTTATCAAATTCTGCAAGCTTTATACAATCCTTGTATCTTTCTCCTCCTTGAACATGAATTGATATAAAGTCAGAGTTTTGAATAAGATCCTCTTTACTAGATGGCAAAACATCAAGTTCTTTACATTTATCTAAACTTAAGTTTTCACTCCATGCCATAACTTGCATGCCAAAAGCTTTTCCTATTTTAGCAACCTGAAATCCAACTTTTCCTAGGCCAATAAGTCCTAAAATTTTACCTTTTAATTCAATGCCTACCGTTGTCTGCCAATACCCTTGATACATATTATCAACCTCAACTTTAATATTCCTTGCTAGACCTAAGATTAAAGCCCATGTTAACTCACAAGTTGGATTTGAATTTATCTCAGTTCCAGTAACAATAATTTTTGCTTTTTTAGCTGCGTCTAGATCTATTGCTTTATTTCTCATTCCACTTGTTGAAATATATTTAAGTTTTTTTAAATTTTTAATGAGATTTGAACTTATTAAAGTTCTTTCTCTCATAATAAGTAAGGCTTCGAATTGTTCTAATTTTTCAATAGCGTCATCTTCATTTTCAAAAGGTTCACTATAAATCTCAATATCAAACTTTGATGAGAGATTTTTTAAATCTATAAATTCTTGAGCAACGTTTTGATAATCGTCTAAAATGGCTACCTTAAGCATTTTGAGTTTTTTTGTTCGAGATTGTAATACCAGCAATTATGAAAATTGCACCTAAGAAATGATAAAATAAAATATTTTCATTGAAAATTATCATAGCCATAATTGCACCTAGAATTGGCATCAAATGAAGAAAAACACCAGATCTATTTGCTCCAATGAGTTTCACGCCTTTTATCCAAAACAAAAATGAGATCAGACCAGGAAAAAAAACAACATAAAATAAAACTAAATAAAAAGAGGATTGTAATTTAATTACACTACCCAAACTATAATCTATAAAATACATTGGAATAAGAAAAATTACTCCAAAAGTTATAACGACATGCAATAGAGAAATTGGAGATAGATTAAAATCCTTTTTTTTCAAAAGCGCTGAATAAAGTGACCATGCAAACATTGCAATTAATGCAAAAATGTCTCCTTTGTTAAATGATAAATTTAATAAATTATTTAAATTTGCTTTAGTTATAATAAACAAGACACCTGTAAGAGAAAGAATTACACCTATAATTTGAAATGAATTTGTTTTCTCTATTCTAAGTAAAGATGAAAATAATATAATCATAACTGGAACTGTTGAGATCATAAGCAATCCAGTAATAACTTGTGTGTGTCTCAGTGAGTAAAAAAGAGCTGAATTAAAAACTGTTACAGCTAAAATTCCTAACAGTGAAAATAAAAATATATTATCAAATATAATTTTTCTGCTATTTAATAACTCTTTATAAGTAAATGGCAGTAAAACTAACCAAGCCAAAAACCATCTATAAAAATTTAAAGATATCGGAGGAATATCTATAATACTTGCAGCTTTACCCACAATAAAATTACCAGCCCAGAATAAACATGCCAGAATCAAATAGAAAGAGGCTAAATATAGTGGACTAAGTGTTTTCATGAAAAGAATTTAGTAAATCAGTTCTGTAGGTTATAGCTTCTTTTATATTCTTTTCCTTAACATGTCCAAAACCTCTAATTTGATCAGGTATCGATGCTATTTTAACTGCCGTTTCATAGTTTGATTTGTTTATTTTTGCTCCTATATTATTAATAATTTGCTTGTAGTCTCTTATCAATTCTCTCTCTTTTTTTCTCTCTTTTAAATAACCAAATGGATCAAGCTTTGTACCTCTCAAAAATTTAAATTTTGAAAGTAATTTGAATACAGTAAATAACCAACCACCAAATTTTATTTTGAGTAATTTACCATCTACTTTGCTTTTTTTGCTGAATATTGGTGGAGCTAAATAAAAGTTGTAATTAAAGTCACCTTCAAAGTTTTTGTTTATATCATCTACAAATTTTTTATTTGTCATTAATCTTGATACTTCATACTCATCTTTGTATGCCATCAATTTGAAATAATTTTTTAAGACAGCTGTTGAGAATTGACTTCCATTTCCTATGTTTTTATCTATCTTTCTTGCATAGCTTACAAGATTTTCAAATTTTTTTGCATATTTTATATTTTGATAATTTTCTAAAAATTTAAATCTATTTTGATATTTGGCCTCAAAACTTTCTAATAGTTCAGGCTCATCTTTGATTATATGTGTAACTTCATCTTTTAAATTTTCATAGTGTCTACCAAATCTAAATGCATCAATATTATCTTTTACACTGGCACCGTTTAATTCAATTGCTTTTTCAATTGATGAAGCTGAAATTGGTATTAAGCCTGCTTGATAAGCAACTCCAACATTGAACATATTTGATAAAATTGAATTTCCTAAAATCTTAGATGTAATTTTATTTGATGATATAAACTTTATATTTTCTTGACCTGCTGTATTAATTAAATTGTTTCTCATTTCATCAAAAGGTAAGTAAAAATTTTTATCCCTAGTAAAATCTCCAGGCATAACCTCATCTGTATTAATTATTAACTTTGAAATTTTTTTATCTAAAGTTTTTATTATTTCTAAATCATTTGATACAAGTAAATCAAATCCGAGAAGTAAGTTAGTGTCCCCATAAGATAATCTTATTGCTCCAACATCTTTTGGTTTTTCAAAAATTCTCAAGAAACTTTTAACAGCTCCGCCTTTTTGAGCTAATCCAGTCATATCTAAAACCCCTGATCCTTTTCCATCTATTTGAGCGGCTGTTGCAAGCACAGCTCCAATAGTAACAACTCCTGTACCGCCAATTCCAGCAATCATTATCCCAAAAGATTTATTAATTTGAGGTAATATTGGATCATCTATCTTAGAGTTTATTTTATTAATTAAATTATCATCATAATTTTTCTTAAGTCTAATATCTCCCTCGAGACTTACAAAACTGGGACAAAAACCGTCTACACATGTGTAATCTTTGTTACAAGAGGATTGGTCAATTTGTCTTTTTCTTCCATATTCAGTTTCGACAGGTGCAATAGAAACACAATTAGATTGTATTCCACAATCTCCACAACCTTCACATAGGTCTTTATTAATAAATATTTTTTTCTTAGGCTCTTCTAATATGCCTTTTTTTCTTCTCCTTCTTTTCTCGGCTGCACAGGTTTGGTCATAAATTATTACAGTTGTTCCACTTATTTTGCTCAATTCAATCTGAACATCTATAATATCTTTTCTATCATAAACTTTAGAATTTCCTGCAAAACCTCGTCTATCACTATATTTTTCAATTTCATCTGTGATTATTGCAATTTCTTCAACACCTTCTGCTTCAAGTTGTTTAGACACACGAGCAACAGTTGGTAAACCATCTAATTCTTGACCTCCTGTCAGAGCAACAGCATCATTATATAAAATCTTAAATGTCATTTTAGTTTTTGCTGCAATTGCATGTCTAATAGAGAGAATTCCTGAGTGAATATAAGTACCATCTCCCATATTTTGAAAAACATGATCTGTATTACTAAATACAGACTCACCAACCCAAGTTGCACCTTCTGATCCCATTTGTGAAAAGCCTTCATTATCTCTTTCCATATGTTCAACAAGGTATGCACAACTGATGCCTGTGATTGCTCTGCTACCCTCTGGTATTCTAGTTGAAGTATTATGAGGGCACCCAGAGCAGAAATGTGGGACTCTTTTTAAAGAAATATTTGAATTAGTTTTTTCTTTCAAAGACTTTAATTTTTTTGAAAGATAATGTACTTCATCCGGTAGTTTAAGGTAATTAATTATTTCAAAGATTTTTAAACCGATTTCTCCTGGATCTAAAGCTCCAGAAGAAACAAATAAATCATTATTATTTTCGTCATTTTTTCCAACTACTTTTATATTTAAATTTTTATTAAATAATATTTCTTTAACTTGTGTTTCAATAATTGATCTTTTTTCTTCAACAACAATAATTTTTTCCAAATTTTCAGAAAATTTTTCAATTACTGTTTCCTCTAATGGCCAAGGCATAGCAATTTTAAGAAATTTAATTCCTACTTGATTGGCAATATCTTCATATATTCCTATTTTTTCTAGCCCTAATTTTGTATCTAAAAAAGACTTTCCAGTGCTTATTATTCCAACTTTTGGATTTTCTGAATCGAAAATAATTTTATTCAAATTGTTTATTTTACAAAATTCTTTTACATATTTAATTTTATAGTGGTGTAGCCGATATTCTTTTTCTTGTGCAGTGTCTTTGAGTCTTATATTTAAACCTTCGGTTGGATAGTTATCACTTGAAATGTCAAAGAGTTTTATCCTATTTTCATCTAAGTCAATTGTCGCTCCAGAACTAACGTTATCATGAACACATTTAATACCTACCCAACAGCCACTTTTCCTTGATAGTTCAATTCCTATTATTCCATAATCTAATATTTCTTGAACTCCACTTGGGTTAAAAAAAGGTATCATTGCGTCAATCATGGCAAATTCGCTTTGATGTGATGTTGTAGAGGACTCACATATATGGTCATCCCCCATCAGTGCAATAACGCCACCAAATTTTGATGTACCAGCTAAATTTACATGTTTTAAAGCATCTCCTGCTCTATCAACGCCTGGTCCCTTGCCGTACCAAATACCAAACACTCCGTCGTATCTATCTTTTTTTCTTAAATTAATCTGCTGTGTTCCCCATAAAGAAGTTGCTGCAAGTTCTTCATTAATTCCAGGCTGAAAAAAAATATTATTTTCATTTAAGTATTTTTTGTTTTTTAATATTTGCTGATCATAACCACCTAAGGGTGATCCTCTATATCCAGAAATATAGCATGCAGTATTTATATTTTTGCTTTTATCTCTTCTAGCTTGAACAATTGGAACTCTTACAAGCGCTTGGGAACCAGTTAAAAACCTAGTTCCCTCACTTAATTTATATTTATCCTCAAGTTTAATATCCACACTATATAACTTTACTATGCAAATCTGACTGAGCTATAAGGCTTTAAGTCCAAATTAGTGTTTTCATTTGCAATCATCCCTGAAACTATTTTTCCAGATATTGCTCCTAAAGTCCATCCTAAATGGTGATGACCAAATGAATAATATACGTTTTCATAATTTTTTGATGGTCCAATCACTGGTAAAAAGTCTGGTAAAGTTGGCCTAAAACCAAGCCATTCATCTTTGTGCTCTGGTAATCCATCTAACATTTCTTTTGCATTTAAAATTAAGTTTTTTACTCTATTTTTAGATAATGGATTTTCTAAACCTCCAAATTCAACAGTCCCCACTACTCTTAAACCTTGATCCATTGGAGACATCCCAAAGCCTCTATTAGAGTTTACCACTGGTCTTGAAATTAAATGATCTAGGTCTTTGAAATGAACATGATATCCTCTTTCAGTATCAAGAGGAATACTTTCATGTAATTTATCAGTGAGTCTCTTGGAAAAGGCTCCACAAGCAATTACTAATTTATCAAATATAAATCTTTGTGTTTCAGATCTTAATACTGGTTTACCTTCGTCAAAGTCAATATCTTGAATATTTAATTTAAGAAATTTACCACCTTTTTTCACAAAGTTTTCAAATAGTTTTACTAAAATTTTTTTTGGGTTTCTAGCGTGCCTAGCATAATCGTAAAACACACCACCCGAATAAATAGGTTTTAGGTTTGGTTCTAAATCATGTACTTCCATTTTATTTACAATTTTCTGTTTAACACCTAATTCATCTCTTATTTTTATTTCTAATTGTCTACTTTTTAAATTTTTTTCGTTCCAAATATAAAGTATTCCATTATTTTCGACTAAACCTTCCAAATCTATTTCATCAAAAAGTTCGTCATATGCAATCAATGATTTGTCTAAAATTTGATGCATATATTTTGCTGTATGCATCATTTTATCTTTTGTACAATTAACCATAAACTTTGAGAACCATGGGATCATCTTTGGAACATAATTCCATTTTAAAGCAAGTGGCCCTCTTGAGCTCATCAACATTGATGGAACATCAGATAAAATATCTGGCCTATTTAAGGGTACTGAAGCGTAAGGCGAGAAATGTCCTGCATTTCCATATGATGCAGCATTACCAGGTTCATCCCTATCAAATAGTATTACTTGATATCCTTTTTTTTGAAGAAAAAGAGCATTACAAACTCCCTGTATGCCTGCACCAACGATACCAATTTTTAAATTTTTATCAGACATCATTCAAATATAGATGGAGATGAATTTAATTATATATGATATTTGATCGCGGCTGATATTAGAAATTGTAATAAGTTTAATTTGATACTATTTCTTGACTATAAATTTTACAACTCATTACAATACTTAAACCAATCATAATAGAAAGCATTGATGAACCTCCATAAGACATAATTGGTAGAGGTGCACCTACAATAGGTAGTAATCCTACAACCATCGCTATATTAACAAACACATATAAGAATAGGGCTGATGAAAAGCCAAAACAGTACAGTTTTGCAAAAAAACTTCTACAAGAAAATCCTATTTTGATAATCCTATAAATTAACAATACATATAAAAATATTAGTAATATTGATCCTAGAAAACCAAACTCCTCTGAGAAAAGAGTAAATATGAAATCTGTGTGCTTTTCTGGTAAAAACTCAAGATAACTCTGAGTTCCTTGCAAGAAACCCTTTCCATACATGCCACCAGAACCAATTGCTATTTTTGATTGAATAATTTGGTAGCCTGCACCCAAAGGATCTCTTTCAGGATTAAAAAAAGTCAAAATTCTAGATTTTTGGTATGGTTTTAGTATCGAAACTACAAATGGTAAAGACACAATAACCATTAGACCAGAGTAAATAAAATATTTAATATTTAAACCTGCTAACCAAATAATAGCTATTCCACTCCCTGCTATTAAAATAGCTGTTCCTAAATCTGGTTGTGTGATTACTAAATAACAAGGTATTAATAAAAGCATAATAGGTAGCATTAAATATTTGTAACTTTCGATATCTACACTTTGTATCCTATGGTAATATCTTGCAAAACAGACAATAACAGCAATTTTCATTAGCTCGGATGGTTGTAGATTAAATACAAATAAATTAATCCAACGTTTTGAGCCAGAAGCTGAAATTCCAAAAAAAATAACTAGTAATAAAAGTAAAAGTCCTAAGAAATAAAAAATATATGCATACCTATACCAAGTTGAAACTCTTACAAATGACAAGACTAAGAACAATAAAAAAAAAGCAACTAATCTTACTAAATGATTTTTTGTATAAAATGAAAAGTCTCCGCTTTCTGTTGAATAAATTGCAAAAACACTAATAGCTCCAATTAACAAAACTAGTAAAATTAGAAAATAATCAACAGATTTTAATTTATCAAAAAAAGAGTAATTTGAGGAGTTTAAAGATGAGGATATCATTAGATATTTTTTAGTTCCTTTCTTTTTATTTCTCTTTCTTTATCTCTATCAATTATTTTTTTTATCAACTTGTTAGCCAAAGGTGCTGCAACTTTACTTCCAGATCCACCGTGTTCAACTAATACACTTATTGCATATTTTGGTTTAGCATAAGGAGCAAATGCTACAAATAATGCATGATCTCTGTTTTTATACTCAATTTCAGATGTATCTAGATCTAGCTCTCTCTCCTTTTCTGTTATCCTTCTTACCTGAGAGGTACCTGTTTTTCCAGCATATCTATACTTTTTATCTTTATGTCTCGATCTGAATGAAGTTCCAAATTGTTCATTTGTTGATCCATACATTGCTTCAAGAACAAACTCTATATTGTTTGAATTTTTATATAATTTCTCATAAAGATTTATATTTCGATCTTGTAATATATTAGCTTCAATAGGTTTATTTTTCTCAGATTGAATTTTTGATAAAATTTCTTCGTAATTAAAGTTGTTGTTATAAATTATACTTGGTTTTATTTTAAAACCACCATTTGCTAATTGTGCAGTCATCAAACAAAGTTGTAGAGGAGTTGTTTGTATATATCCTTGACCAATTCCTGTTATAACAGTCTCTCCAAGGTACCAGGATTGCTCAAGAACTTGTTTTTTCCATTTTGTAGATGGCACAAGTCCTTTTTTTTCCTCTGGGAATATATTTTCTAATACTTTTGAACCTAAACCATATCTTTTAGCAATAATTGACAATTTATCAACTCCGAGCAATCTAGCAACTTCGTAGAAATAAATATCACATGATTGCTTGATAGCATTTCTCAAACTCATTATTCCATGTCCTTCTTTTTTCCAACAATGATATTTTTGCCCATATAATTCATATGGATGTTCATGTCCCTTGCATTTGACTTTTAGTTTTGGATTTATAATACCGTACTCTAAAGCTGCGAGAGCCACCAACGGTTTTATCGTTGATCCCGGAGAGTACAAACCAGCTATTGATTTATTGACTAATGGTCTTAGTTCGTTATTTTTAATTTCATTCCAATCTTTTTTTTTTATGCCGTGTATAAATTTATTTGGATCATATGTAGGCGAAGATGCCAATGCAATTATTTCACCACTGTAAATATCCATAGCACATATAGAGCCTGCTTTATTATCAAGGAGTTTTTGTGCAAGTCTTTGAACCTCTATATCAATAGTTGTTCTAAGATTTTCTCCTTGTGTTTCCTTTTTATAACTAATTTCTTTAATTTTTTTTCCCGAAGAGTTTACTTCATATCTTTTTATACCATATTTTCCAATTAGTATTTGATCAGTAGAATTTTCAATTCCAATTTTTCCAACCTTTAAACCTGGAACAAAATTTTCCTCAATTTTTTTATTCTTCAAAATATCATCTGCATTCGCCTCTCCAACATATCCAACAATATGAACTAAATCGTTTGAATATGGATAGTATCTAGAAGTAGATAAAACTGGCTTAACTCCATCAATTTCATGTAGATATAAATTTAATTTTGAAAATTTTTCCCAAGATAAGTTTTCTGATACCATAATAGTATCCCAGGGTTTAATTTTTTGTCTTTTTTCATAAATTTTACTTAATTCATCATCACTCAAACCAATTATATTTTTTAATTTAAATATAGAACTATGAAAATCTTTTGCTTCATCTAAAGAGAGATATACTTGATAAACTCTTTTATTATCTGCAATTATATTATTATAAAAGTCTGTAATTACACCACGTTTTGGAGGTGTCTTCCATTCTCTAAACCTATTTTTATCAGATAAAATTTCATATTTTTTTTTTTCAGATATCTGAAGATTATATAATCTTGAAGTTATTAATCCTAATAACCCAACTTTAGCTGAGCCAAGAATAAAAAGCCTTCTGTTAATAATTTTATTTTTATCTGAATTACTTGCTCTTTTTATCATTAATGCTTACTTGAACGATATTATCAATCCAACTCAGTATTTTAGCAATTATAGGATATATCAGAAAGGTTGCAAATAATCCTAATATCAAGCTCTTATATACGATTGGAATATTAAATACGTATACTAGTATAATATAATTTATCGATCCTACAATTAAAATTGAAATTAAAAAAAATATCCAGTCATAAATTAAATTTTGTAATATTATCCTTGTTCTAACGAAACCTGTTAACACACAAATTGACAAATACTCAATTGAAGAGATACCTAAAGGATTATTTTGAATTACGTCATTTAATATACCTGCTAAAAAAATAAATCCATATCCAAAATATTTAGGTCTTTTTAAGGTCCAAAAAAAAATAATTATATAACTTATGTTAAAACTTAAATAATTTTCATCATAAGTAAAATTATATATTGAATTTGAAAGAACAGATATGAATAAAATTATAATTGGAAAAATTGTAAGAAACGATGAGTAGGTTTTATTTATAATGCTCACTTTTTGTAATAAACTTTTACAAAATTAATTTGAGTGAAATCTGTAAAGTAATCTACTTTAGGTTGATTGTTGTCTAAAACAATTTTTCCAATAGGTATACCTGATGAAATTACACCATCTGATCCAGACGTATATACTATACCACCTTCTTCAACATTATTTTTTTCAGGCAAATATTCAATTTCACCAAATTCATTATTTCCAGTTCCTGATAAAATTGCACTTACAGAACCAGGCTCAATTATGATGGGAATTTTACTGTTTAAATCACTTATAAGTAAAATTCTTGAGGTAAGATAGTTTGAGTCTACAACTTTACCTATAAAGTAAGAATTGCTTCTGACTGCAGCTCCTAATTTTATTCCATGTTTAAAACCCTTATTTATAAGCAAAGATCTTAAATACGGACTTCTCTGGTCTAACAACACTTTAGTAACATAGAATTCTTCATAATAAAGATTTTTTTCATCTATAAGTTTTTTTAATCTTTGATTTTCTTGTTTAAAAAAATTATTTTCTAATATTAAGTTTTTATTTTTTATTTCTGATAATTTTAACTTTTCATATTCATCATACATATTAAAATGATCTGTTAATAAGGAATATGTTTTTGAAATTGATTTGAAAGGAACAGATACGACATAGGAAGACTTTATAATGATGTCTTTAGTAATCATCCTTATCTGATTTACGGGACCAGCTTTAAAATACTCTAAACAGAGAATTAAAATTGATATTAATACAAGTGTTAATAAAGAAAATTTTTGTCTGTTACTTTTATTTAAAAAAACAGATCGAGCAGATATAACAAAATCATCTCTGCCCATTTCTTTAGACATTTTGGTTAATACTCAGATAAGACTGATGAAAAAGTTTCCTGTTGTTCTAATGCTTTACCAGTTCCAATTGCAACACAAGATAAAGGGTCATCAGCAACATTTACGGGCAAACCTGTTTCCTTAGAAAACCTTTTATCAATATTATTTAAAAGAGATCCACCACCTGTCAAAGTTAATCCCATATCAACTAAATCAGCAGACAGTTCTGGTGGAGTATTTTCTAATGCTTTTTTAATTGCAGAAACAATATCTTTTAAAATCGGGTTTAATGCTTCAGCAGTATCTTCTTCTGAAATATTTACTTCCTTAGGTGTTCCAGATCTTAAATCTCTTCCTTTTACAGCGTATGTATTATTATTTGTTGGTATTGCTGTCCCAATATCTTTTTTAATTTTTTCTGCTGTACTATCACCTATCATTAGGTTGTATTCTTCTCTCATATATTCTTTCAAAGAATTATCCATTGCATCTCCTGCTACTCTTAGTGATTCTGAGTATACAACACCACCCAAAGACAAAACCGCAATCTCTGTTGTACCACCACCTATATCTACAACCATTGAGCCTGTTGCCTCTGATATTGGAAGTCCTGCCCCAACTGCTGCTGCTATTGGTTCTTCTATTAAATTAACTTTACGAGCACCTGCTGCAAGGGCACTATCTTGAATTGCTTTTCTTTCGACTGGAGTTGAGCCAGTAGGCACACAAATTAATATTCTTGGATTCGCTAAAGTTTTTTTATGAACTTTTTTTATAAAGTGTTTAATCATTTCTTCTGTAACAACAAAATCTGCAATAACTCCATCTCTTAATGGTCGAATTGCCTGAATATTACCTGGTGTTCTTCCGAGCATAGTTTTTGCTTCGTCGCCTACTGCTAGGACTGACTTTTTTCCCTTATTTTCAACTACTGCAACTACTGATGGTTCGTTTAGGACTACTCCCTTACCTTTTAAAACTACAAGGGTATTTGCAGTTCCAAGATCAATCGCCATATCTTGACTCCATAATTTCTTTAGGTTGCTAAACATTGCCATTTCTATATACCTCTCATCTTTTGATTTTCATAATTTTGATTTTCTAAATTTTCTCCTGGTGCTGTTTTATCTCTTTTAATAATCATTTTATTTAATGAATTAATATAAGCATTTGCCGACGCAACTAAAGTGTCAGTATCTGCGGCTTGTCCAACTGTTGTTTTTCCATTTTCCTCTATTTTCACGCTTACTGTCGCTTGAGCATCTGTTCCCTCTGTAACAGCATGTACTTGATAAAGTTGTAAATTTACATCATGAGGATAAAGTTTTTTTATACATTTAAAAATTGCATCTACAGGTCCATCACCAATTTCAGAGGCTTGTTTAACCTCGCCAAAAACATCTAGTGTCATTTGTGCCCTTTGAGGTTCACCTGTGCCAGCAAAAACTTTTAAAGATTTTAAATTAATTGCGTTTACCTTATTGTCGATAATTAAACTATCATCAATTAGAGCAATTATATCTTCATCATAAACATGTTTCTTTTTGTCAGCTAAGATTTTAAATTTAGCAAATGCATTATCGATGACATCATCTGTAAGATCTGGATAACCTAAACTAATTAATTTATCTTTAAAGGCATGTCTTCCTGAGTGTTTTCCCATTACTAGTGAAGTTTGTTGAACTCCCACACTTTCCGGCGTCATGATTTCGTAGGTTTGTCTATTTTTTAACATACCATCTTGATGAATTCCTGCCTCATGAGCAAAAGCATTTTTTCCAACAATAGCCTTATTGTATTGAACAGGAAATCCTGTAGCATTTGATACAATTTTAGATGCTTTATTTAAAAGGGTAGTTTCAATTCCTGTCTCAAAAGGCATTAAGTCAGGTCTTGTTTTCATAGCCATAACAACTTCTTCAAGTGCTGCATTACCAGCTCTTTCTCCTAATCCATTAATTGTACATTCGATTTGTCTAGCTCCTGCTTGGACACCTGCCAAAGAGTTGGCTACTGCCAAACCTAGATCATTATGACAATGAGTTGAAAGAATTGCTTTATCGATATTTGGAACTTTATTTAATAAAGTTTCAATAATTTTTGTAAATTCTGAGGGTATAGTATAACCGACAGTGTCTGGAATATTAACTGTTTTGGCTCCACACTTAATTGCAAGTTCAACTGTCTTACACATATAATCCATATCAGTTCTAGTTCCATCCTCGCATGACCATTCCACATCATCGGTAAAGTTTCTTGCATAAGTTACATTTTGTTTTATTGCCTCATAAACTTCTTCTGGTGATTTATTAAGCTTATGCTTCATGTGTAAAGGACTTGTAGAAATAAAAGTATGAATTCTAAATCTTTTAGCGTGTTTAAGCGCTTCGTAACATCTATCAATATCTTTCTTTGAATGTCTAGCTAAACCGGCAGGTATTGATTTTTTTAATATTTTACTGACTTCGCTTACAGCTTCAAAATCTCCTGGAGATGCAATTGGAAATCCAGCTTCAATAATGTCAATTCCAAGTTCATCAAATACTCTTGCTATTTGGATTTTTTCTTCCAAGCTCATTGATGCACCGGGAGATTGCTCTCCATCACGCATTGTAGTATCAAAAATATATACTCTATTACTATCAGTCATTTAAATATTATAGGTTTAAGTATCATACATGCTCACGCTCAGATTGCAAAATAAAATGCTTAGTTTAAGCCTAATAAAACAACAATTAATCTATTTCTTATCGCTATCTACTAGTTTCTTTTTTGAAATCCAAGGCATCATGGCTCGAAGTTCTGCGCCTACTTTTTCAACTGAGTGCTCAGCTAGTTTTGCTCTTGTTGCAAGAAAATTCTTTTGACCATTTTTGCATTCATCCATCCATTCTTTTGTAAATTTACCTGACTGAATTTCTGCTAAAACTTCTTTCATTCTTTGCTTAGTTTCATCTTTTTTAATTATTCTTGGGCCTGATTGGTACTCGCCATATTCAGCAGTATTTGAAATAGAATAATTCATATTTGCAATTCCACCTTCGTAAATTAAATCAACAATTAATTTAACTTCGTGAACAGTTTCAAAATAAGCCATTTCAGGTTCATATCCAGCTTCAACTAGAGTTTCATATCCGTTTTTAATTAATTCAACAAGTCCACCACACAATACTGTCTGTTCTCCAAATAGATCAGTCTCTACCTCATCTTTAAAAGTGGTTTCAATAATTCCAGATCTTCCTCCTCCAACAGCAGATGCATATGACATTGCCAAATCTCTTGCTTTACCAGAACCATCTTGATGAACAGCAAATAAACAAGGTACGCCACCACCTTTTTCGTACTCACTTCTCACCAAGTGACCTGGTCCTTTTGGTGCTACCATAAATACATCTAGATCTTTCCTAGCTTTAATAAGATCATAATGAACATTTAGACCATGAGCAAATGCAATTGATGTTCCTTCTTTAACACGTTGTTCTATATGGTTTTTATATATTGAAGCTTGTAATTCATCAGGAGTTAATATCATTACAACATCTGCCCATTCTGCAGCATCAGATAAATTCATAACTTTTAAACCTTTAGACTCAGCTTTTTCAATACTTGAGGACCCTTCTCTTAAAGCAACAACAACTTCTTTAACACCACTATCTCTTAAATTTAGAGCGTGAGCATGTCCCTGGCTTCCATATCCAAAAATCGCAATTTTTTTATCTTTAATTAGATTTACGTTAGTATCTTTTTCATAAAACATTTTCATAATATTTCTCCTTTTATTTTATTTGTAATTTATCTAAATATTTCTGATCCTCTTGTCATAGCAACTGCCCCTGTCCTTGAAACGCTTACCAGTCCAAATTTTTTTAAATTTTTTGACATTTTATCAATCTCTCTTCTTAAAGCTGTAATTTGTATGACATTTGATTTATTTGTTTTATCTAATATTACTGGATTAAAATTTTTACAAGCTTGAAAAGCTTTATTTAATTTGACATTATTTGCAACAAACTTAAATAATGCCATTTCTTTAAAAATTACGTTTTTATCTTCTCTTTTAAAATCTGCTACTTTATGCACTGGAACTAATTTTTTTAACTGAAGTTTAATTTGGTCAACAACTTGGGGTGTCCCGGTAGTGACAATTGTTATTCTTGAAATGTTTTTTTTCTGGTCAACCTCAGCAACTGCCAAAGACTCAATATTGTAGCCTCTTCCAGAAAATAAACCAACCACGCGGGCTAAAACTCCAGCCTCGTTATCTACCCATACAACTATAATATGAGTATCAGGCTTTTGTTTTTTTCCTGCGAAACTATAAGCTGATTTTGAGTTTACCATTAAACTAGTGTTCGACCTTTTCCTGAAATCTTTTTCTCTTTTTGATCTTTAGGACCAAGCAACATTTGATTATGAGGTTTTCCTGAAGGTATCATCGGAAAGCAATTTTCTTGTTTGTCTACAAGGCAATCAAATATAACTGGTCTATTTATATTTAACATTTCAATGATTTTATCATCTAATTCTTCAGGAGTTTTAGCTCTTATGCCAACACAACCGTAAGCCTCTGCCATTTTAACAAAATCTGGTAATGCAGCTGTGTAACTCTCTGAATAATTTTTATCGTGAAGCAATTCCTGCCATTGTCTTACCATTCCCATATATTCATTATTCAAAATAAAAATCTTTATTGGTAAATTATATTGAACTGCAGTTGACATTTCCTGCATAGTCATCAAAACCGAAGCTTCTCCTGCGATATCTATCACTAATTTTTTTGGATGTGCTATCTGAACTCCAACTGCTGCTGGCAAGCCATATCCCATAGTACCAAGACCTCCAGAAGTCATCCATCTATTTGGTTTATTGAACTTGTAGTGTTGGGCAGCCCACATTTGATGTTGGCCTACCTCGGTCGTGATATATGTGTCTTTATCTTTTGTTAGCTCATATAACCTTTCGATTGCATATTGAGGTTTTATTGTTTCCTCGCTACCAATATAGTCTAATGATCTTTTAGATCTCCATTTCTGAATTTGTTCCCACCATTTAGATATTTGATGTTTATTTGACTGAGAAAAATTTTTTTTCGTTTTTTTAAACGTTTTAAGTGTTGAGGTTAAAACTGATTTAATATCTCCAACAATGGCTAAGTCTACTTTTACATTTTTATTTATAGATGATGGATCTATATCAATGTGAACTTTTTTAGATTTAGGAGAGAACTCGTCAATTTTTCCAGTAATTCTATCGTCAAATCTAGCACCTACATTAATCATAAGATCGCAACTATACATTGCATTATTTGCTTCATAGGTGCCATGCATGCCTAACATTCCTAAAAATTGATGATCATCAGCGGGAAAACAACCAAGACCTTGTAAAGTTGAGGTTATTGGAAAACCTGTTGCATTAACGAGTTCTCTTAAAAGTTCACTTGCCTTTGTTCCTGAATTAATTACTCCACCTCCAGTATAAAAAATTGGTCTTTTTGATTTACTAATTAATTCAATTAAGTCGTCGATATTTTTTTGTGAAAAATTATCATGAGATTTACCGTTTAATTTTTTTGCTTTTTTATAAAATTTGTATTTTGCTTTTTGAAATTGAATGTCTTTAGGTATATCAACTAAAACTGGTCCAGGTCTTCCTGTTGTTGCAACCTCAAAAGCTTTATGCATAATTTCAGCTAAATCTTTAACATCTTTTACTAACCAGTTATGTTTAGTGCAAGGTCTAGTTATCCCTGTTGTATCACATTCTTGAAACGCATCTGTACCAATTAAGTGTGTTGGAACTTGTCCTGTAATACAAACTAATGGTACAGAATCCATATAAGCATCTGTTAAGGCTGTGACAGCGTTTGTAGCTCCAGGACCTGAGGTTACTAATAAAACACCTGGTTTTCCAGTTGATCTCGCATAACCTTCGGCTGCATGTCCTGCGCCCTGTTCATGTCTTACAAGAATATGTTTTACAGAATTAAATTTTTTTAATTCATCATAAATCGGAAGAACTGCTCCGCCAGGATAACCAAATATGTGACTAACATTTTGATCTTCCAAACATTTGAATACTATTTCAGCGCCTGAATATAATTTTGACATCCAGACAATCTAGCTGAAGTTGTACTCATTGGTCAAGCTATTGTGAAGATAAATTATAATTTTTTTATGAATTTTGAAAGAGCTTCGGCATTAAACTTTTGCCAATCTCTCATTTGACCTCTAGACCAAGTTCTTTGTCTTTTAGCGTATTGTCTGGTTTTTATAACAATATTTTGTTTTAAGTCATTTATTGAAGATTTTTTATCAATAAAATCTCTAATCTCACTTATTCCAATAACTTTGAAAATGTTACTATCACTCTTCAAGTTTAGCTTTAAAAAATCCTTAACTTCTTGAATAGCTCCATTTTTCATCATTTGATCTACTCTTTTAGAAATTTTACTAATTAGTTTATCTTTTGGATAATCAATATAAATTTTAATAAATTGATCATTTCGAAAAGATGGTTTTGTTTTTTTATACCATTCAAAAATTGATTTCTTTGTAAATGAAATAACTTCATAAGCTCTAATAGATCTTTGAACATCAGTGGGATCAATCCTATTTTTTACTGATGAGTCATTTTTTAAAAGTTTTAAGTAAAATTTTTTTTGACCTAAACTATTTTGCATTCGTCTTACTTTATTACGAATAGGAATTGGTATATTTGGGATTTTAACCAAGCCATCCGTCAGGGCTTTGAAATAAAGACCAGTACCACCAACTAAAACTGGTATTTTATTTTTATCTCTAATTTTTTTTATATTTTTTTTTGCTAACTTTAACCATTCTCCAGAAGAAAAATCTTTTTTAACAGATCTAAAACCATATAAATGATGTTCTATTTTTTTTAAATCAATTTTTGAAGGTCGAGCAGTCAATATCTTTAGCTCTTTATAAACCTGCATACTATCCGCATTAATTATTTCCCCGTTTAATTTTTTAGCAATTTTTAATGCAAATTTTGATTTGTCTGATGCTGTGGGACCTGAAATTAATATTATTTTGGACTTAAGGTCCATTTATTTATTTTAATTTAACACCAATATATGTTCTTTGGTTTTGGTTATTATATATTGCAATTAGTAAGTTATTTTCATCACTTCGTAATTTCAATTTTACCACATTATCAAGATCACCTATTGTATTAATTTTTTTTCTGTTCGCCTCTACGATAACATTATTTACTTGTAGATAATTAATGGGACTATCTTTATCTATTTTTGTAATCACTACTCCACTTGTGCTCTTTGGAAGATTTCTAGACTCAATATCATCTTTACTTAATAAACGAACATCAATTTTTAGACCTTCAATTCTCTTGACCTTTGGTTTTTCAATTACAGGTTTTTGTGCTTTAAAGTCCTCGGATGTTTCTAATCTGCCAAGAATTATTTCTTTTGTAATTTCTCGTTTATTTCTCCAAACTTTAACAATTACTTTTTTTCCAACATCTGTTTCAGCTACAATTTTTGGAAGTTCCTTCATTTCATTAATTGGTTTTCCATCAAACTCTAAAATTATATCGCCCGGTTTAATTCCTCCTTTATCCGATGGACTATTATCAGCAACACTAGCAACCAAAGCACCTCTAGGTTTGTCAAGCTTTTCTGCATCTGCTATTCCTTGATCAACTACTTGAATTCTTACACCAAGCCATCCTCTTTTTGTTTCTCCAAATTCAATTAATTGATCAATAACTTTCTGAGCGCTATTAGATGGTATTGCAAAGCCTATTCCAATTGATCCAGACTGGCCAAGTATAGCTGTATTAATTCCAATGACATCTCCATTCATATTAAATAATGGTCCTCCAGAATTTCCTTGGTTTATTGAAGCGTCAGTTTGAATATAATCTTCATATCTTGAAAGTCCTATGCTTCTGTTTCTAGCAGAAATTATCCCTGCAGTTACAGTACCTCCAAGACCAAATGGATTGCCTATTGCAATAACCCAATCTCCGATTCTGGCCTTATCTGAGTTACCAAATTTTACTGGCTTGAAACTTTTGTCAGACTCTATTTTTAATACTGCGATATCCATACCTGCATCAGCACCAAGCACCTCAGCTTTATAATCTTGATCTCCGTTTACTCTAACAAATATATCTGAAGCTCCTTGAATAACATGATTGTTTGTTATTACAATTCCCTCTTCACTAATTATAAAACCTGATCCTAACGCGTTAGTTTGTCTTTGTTGAGGAGAACCAAACATATCTTCAAATGGTGAGCCCGGAGGAAATTCAAATGGCAAAGGGTTTGATCTGGTTGTAACAGTTGTAGTCGTTGAAATATTCACAACTGATGGCATTAATTTCTCTGCCAAATCTGCAAATGATGATGGAATTTCCTGAGCTTTAGAAATTGAAAAATAACTTACTGAAATTATTAATATTGATAAAATTTTGTAAATATTTTTCATGACTTAAAATACCAAATAATTATAAATCCTATAATTGTAAATACTAATCCACCTGCTCTTAGTTGTTTATCAGCTACAGCGTCAAGCTTTTTTAACATATTTTTCATTTTTGATGGAAATAAGGCATATAAAAAACCTTCAATAAATAAGAAAAGACCAAATGCTATGATCAATTCTTTCATTTTAACTTAAATTGTTATTTTTCTTTATTACCAAAAAATTTAAAAAATTCACTGTCTGGAGATAATATCATTGACGTTTCTCCACCGATTAAAGATTTTTGGTAAGCTTGCATTGCTCTATAAAATCCGAAAAATTCAGGGTCCTGTCCGAATGCATTTGCAAAAATTTTATTTTTTTGACCATCACCTTCCCCTTTCATAATTTCAGATTTTTTTTGCGCGTCGGCTAAGATAACTGTGACTTCCTTATCGGCTGTTGATGTAATTGTTACAGCCATTTCTGCACCTTTTGCTCTAAACTCTTTAGCTTCTCTCTCCCTTTCAGTTTGCATTCTTCTAAAAATTGCATCACTGTTTGCTTGAGGTAAATCAGCTCTTTTAATTCTTACATCAACTATCTTAATACCAAAATTTTCAGCTTCATTGTTAACACCTTGTTGAATTAAAGACATTTGCTTTGATCTATCTTCAGATAATAATGTTTGAAGTTTTTGTTGTCCTAATACATTTCTTATTCTTGAATTAATAATTGTTGCTAATCTTGATCTCGCAACTCTTTCGTTTCCTACAGAAATATAAAATTTTAATGGATCAATAATTTGAAATCTTGCAAATGCATCAACTATTAGACGTTTTTGATCAGATGCAATGACTTCCTCTGGAGGAGTATCTAAATTTAAAACTCTTTTATCTAAAAACACCACATTTTGAATGAAAGGTAGCTTAAAGTTTAAACCTGGCTTCAAAATTATTCTTTTTGGATCACCAAATTGTAAAACTATCGCTTGGTTAACCTCTTTCACTATAAATATTGAGAAGAATAGAGTTGCCCCTATTAAAATTATTATCGGTAATATAAATTTTCCAGCTTTCATTAATTTGTCCCTGATTTTAATTCTTGTAATGGAAGATATGGTACAACGCCAGATCCTGAGTCTTTATCAATTATAATTTTATTAATATCAGCAAGAACCTGCTCCATCGTCTCTAAATACATTCTTTCTTGAGTCACCTCTTTAGCTTTAGCATACTCAGTGTAAATTGATAAAAATCTACTAGCTTCACCTTCAGCCTTTGCAACAACTTCTTTTTTATAAGCTTCAGCAGCTTGTAAAATTTTTGCAGCTTCTCCTCGAGCTCTTGGTATTACATCATTTGCATAAGCTTCTGCCTCGTTCTTTGACCTTTCCATATCAGCTCTTGCAGCTTGTACATCTCTAAAAGCATCAATTACTTGGTCTGGTGGGTCAGCTTTTTGAGTTTGTACTTGTGTTATTTGTACACCACTTTCATATTCATCAAGTATTCCTTGAATTATATCTTGAGTATCTCTCTCAATGACCGCTCTTCCCTCTGTCAAAATTGGTTGAATATCAGATCTTGCTATAACTTCTCTCATAGCAGTTTCTGCTGCAGCTTTTACTGTTCCTTCTGGATCTTGGATTTTAAAAAGAAAGTTACCTGCATCTTTTATAACCCAAAATACTGAAAAATCTATGTTAACTATATTTTCATCACCAGTTAGCATCAAGCTTTCTTCTGGAACATCCGCAACACCACCACCTTGACCAAATCCACTATCTCTCTCTGATCTAAAACCGATGTCCATTCTGTTTACTTTTGTGACTTTCGGAGTTAACACGCTTTCTATTGGGAATGGAAAATGATAATTTAATCCTGGTTGAGTAGTATTTACAAACTTTCCAAATCTTAAGACCACACCCTGTTCATCAGGTAAAACTCTATACAAACCACTTAATGCCCAAATTACAACTAAGATGATCAAGCCAAGTATAATTGGTTTTTTGCCGCCTGTGCCACTTCCAGTAAATTTATTTATAGTATCCTGTAATTTTTTTATTGCCTCATCTAAATTAGGAGGTGTTGGGCCTCTTCTGAAACCTCCACCATTTCCGCTACCTCCTCCACCTGGAGGACTGCCCCATGGACTTTGATTTTTGTAAATTGTCATTATGACACTCTATATAGTGTCTTTATGTTCAAAAACAAGATAAGTGTATTTTATGAGTGATAAAAAAGTAGGTCTTAGTGACACAATGAGGGCAAAAACTGAGCCAAAATCCTTCAAAAGAAACCCAATTCCAGGAACTAAATTTACAATTGCGATATCTAGTGCAAAAGGTGGAGTTGGAAAATCAACTTTTGCAACAAATTTAGCTTTAGCCTTAAAAAAAGTTGGATGCAAAGTTGGAATTTTAGATGCTGATATTTATGGTCCATCTTTGCCTAAACTATTCTCTATAAACGCGAAGCCTGACAGCGATGGGCAAACATTGAAACCAATTATAAAGTATGACATTCAATGTATGTCTATTGGTTTCCTGACAGACGAGCAAACACCAATGATCTGGAGAGGACCAATGGTAACAAGTGCTATTAAAACTTTTACCCAAAAAGTTGGTTGGAAAGAATTAGACTTCATTATTGTTGATATGCCTCCTGGTACAGGAGACACTCAACTAACATTTGCTCAAGAAATTAGTGTAGATGGCGCAATTATAGTATCAACTCCTCAGGAAATAGCGCTTCAAGATGTAAAAAGAGGAATTAGAATGTTTGAAAAATTAAAAGTAAATATTATTGGATTAATTGACAATATGAGTCATTTTATTGGTGATGATGGAAAAAAATACGCAATTTTTGGAGAGGATGGTGTTGAAAGAACAGCAAAAGAATTTGAGAAAAAATTTTTAGGACAAATACCAATAAATCCTGACATTGGAAAATATGGTGATATGGGAATTCCTATTGTCGAAAAAGACCCAGATCATGAAATTACAAAAATTTATTTAAAATTTGCTGAGGAAATTAAACAATCTTATTTGTAATTTCAAAAGCTTCCATAAGCTCTTTCCACTCTCTTTTTGAAAGTCCAGATTGTTCTAAATTTATTTCCTCACCTTTCAACAATTTTTGTATAATTATTTTTCCTTTAGCAGAGACTTCTGTACCACCTACTCTATAGTCCATAAAGGCATCATATGTAATTGGAACCCATCTTTTTAATGTATCTAACATTATGTCCGCATAAACTCTAATTTCATATTGAGCATGATGGTCAGCACGTAATCTTAAAAAATTCATTAGATTTAATAAGTCTGTTTTCCAATACCACTGAGTATAAGTATTTAAAGTTAAATTCATTCTTGCTAATTCCCTAGCTAATCCTTTTTTATTTTCATCAATTGTAGACCCGTCAAATTTTTGATTAAGCATTGTTTCATAACTATCATATGTTCTTTCAGCATCATTTTTTAAAAGTTCTAAAACTTCCTTTGCCTGCTCTCCTTCAATCACATCACCTCTACCTTGTCTGTTTGCAATTGATTGAGCTGCTAAATTTTTTGGATCAGGTAAATAAAATTCTTTATCTAAAATTGAATATCTTGCAGAGTATTCATTGACGTTTGCTGTACGATGTCTAATCCATTGTCTTGCTATAAATATTGGTAATTTTACATGATATTTAATTTCACACATTTCGAATGGAGTACTATGCCAATGACGCATTAGATATTTTATTAGACCGCTATCTGTTGAAACTTGTTTAGTTCCTTTGCCATATGAAACTCTAGCAGACTGAACAATTGAGCTATCATCTCCCATATAATCAATAACTCTTATAAAGCCGTGATCTAAAGCTGGAATCGCTTCATATAATATTTTTTCTAATTCAGGAGCAGTAACTCTTTTAGTTACATTTTCTTGGGATTGTTGATCTTTTATGTCGTTTATTTGTTCTTTTGTAAGTTTCATGAATAAATTATTGAATCTCTTTAAATTGGTTTTATATTAATAGTGTTGGTTTTCCAACTATGACGATAAACGAATTTCGTAATAACCATTACGGACGTGGGGGCAGTACCCACCACCTCCACCATTTACAACTTAAGGGGGTGAATTAGGATCGACGGGTGTCTAAAAGTTGTTCTTTCGTTCGGTATTGTTCCGCCGTGATGGGCTAATTTATAAATGCTAACGAAAGTTACGCACTTGCAGCTTAATTAGTTTACTAACTAAGTTACGGGGTTTGGGGCACCTGGCAACAGAACGCCCCTTTTTTTATATATTATATTAATTAATGGTGCGGCCAGAGAGAATCGAACTCTCATGAGCTAGGCTCACACGGCCCTCAACCGTGCCTGTCTACCGATTTCAGCATGGCCGCAAATCATGCGTCAGATTAAATGAATGACAATTCTATTTCAAGTTGATAAGTTTTTATTATGGAATTCACAACTGAGGTTAAAATTGCAACAGATCCTATTTATCAAAAGGTTTCTAAATCTATTCCTGAAATAGAGTGGGCCACTCATGCACCTTACATTTATAAAATAAATAAACTTAAAAAAGAGAAGAACGCAGTAATTCTTGCTCATAATTACCAAACTCCTGAAATATATCATGGTATATCTGATTTTTCAGCAGACTCGTTAGCCCTAGCAATTGAAGCTGCAAAAACAAAGGCCAATATAATTATTATGTGTGGTGTACATTTTATGGCGGAGACTGCCAAACTAATGAGTCCAGATAAAAAAGTTTTACTGCCAGATATGAATGCTGGTTGCTCTTTATCCTCATCTATAACTGGTGAAGATGTAAGAAACTTAAAAAAACAATATCCTGGTGTTCCTGTTGTTTCATACGTTAACACTTCTGCAGATGTTAAGGCTGAAACTGACGTTTGTTGTACATCAGCAAATGCAGTTAAAATTGTAAACTCTTTAGGTGTAAAAAAAGTAATTTTCTTACCAGATGATTATTTGGCAAAATATGTTGCATCTCAGACTGATGTAGAAATTATTTCATGGAAAGGTACTTGTGAAGTTCATGAACAATTTAATGATGAAGAGATTAATGAAATAAGAAAAAATAATCCTGGAATCAAAATTATTGCTCATCCTGAATGTCCCCCTGACGTCATAAAGGCCAGTGATTTTGCAGGCTCAACAAGTGGTATGATCAAATATGTGAAAGATAATCAGCCCGAAAAAGTTATGATGGTTACAGAATGCTCAATGAGTGATAATGTTCAAATTGACAATCCTAATGTAGAATTTATTAGGCCCTGTAACTTATGTCCTCACATGAAAAGGATTACACTGCCAAAAATACTTGATTGTTTAGAAAATGAAACAAATGAATTAATAATGGACCACAAAACAATTGAGAAAGCAAGGAAATCAGTAGAGAGAATGGTTGAAATAGGCAGATAAATTCTGTGCCAAAAATACAATTAAGTAAAGATTTTATCCGATCAACTTGTAAGTTAGCTCTTAATGAAGATCTATATCCTTCAGGAGATATTACAACAAATCTATTAAATAATAATTTAATTTCAAAAGTTAAACTAATTAGCAATGAAAAAGGTATTATTGGTGGATTAGAATTTGCTAAACAAACTTTTAATTTATTAGATCGAAATATTAAATTTCATACAAAGAAAAAAGAAGGATCTAAAATAAATAAAGGTTCTATAGTTGCAGAAATTGAAGGTAAAATTAAAAGCATTTTAATTGGGGAAAGAGTTGCTCTGAATTTTCTCTCACATATCTCAGGTATTGCAACTAAAACCAATAAATTTGTAAAAAAGGTAGGTAAGAAAACAAAAATTTGTTGCACTAGAAAAACAATTCCCAATCTAAGAGTTATTCAAAAATATGCTATAAAACTAGGAGGTGGGACAAACCACAGATTTAATTTAAGTGATGAATTTTTAATTAAAGATAATCATCTAGCCTCATCAAAGAAATTCGAAGAAATAGTGAAAAAAGCAATTAAAAATAAAAAAAAAAGAAAAATTACTGTCGAAGTTGAAACATTGAAACAATTTAAGAAAATTTATGGACTTAATTTTAATACAGTTCTATTTGATAATATGAGTCCAAAAAATCTTGAAGTAGCTATTAAATATGCAAAAGGGAAATATGAGACTGAAGCCTCTGGAGGAATAACTTTAAAAAATGTAAAAAAAATAGCTGCAACAAACGTTGATAGAATATCAGTAGGAGAGTTAACACATAGTATTCAAGCTTTGGATTTAAAATTAGAGATTTAATTTTTTTTTATTTGAGCTTGAGCTGCTGCTAATCTTGCAACTGGAACTCTGTAAGGAGAACAAGACACATAATCTAATCCAGTTTTTGCACAAAATTCTATACTTTTAGGATCTCCACCATGCTCACCACAAATTCCAAGTTTAATATTTTTGTTTTGTTTTCTTCCTTTGTCAGTAGCTATTTTTATTAAGTCTCCAACTCCATCATCAATTGATACAAAAGGATCAATGTCAAAAATTTTGTTCTCAATATAATCGTTTAGAAATTTACCACTATCATCTCTACTAATTCCAAATGTAGTTTGAGTTAAATCATTAGTTCCAAAACTAAAAAATTCAGCGTGTCTAGCGATATCTTTTGCCTTTATTGCTGCTCTTGGCAATTCAATCATTGTTCCTATTAAAAAATCGATTTTGATTTTATTCGCATCTTGAACTTTTTTTGCAACCCTAATGACTAAATCTTTCATGATTTTTATTTCTTCTTCTGTTGAAACTAAAGGTATCATGATTTCAGGTATTGTTGATTGAATTTTTTGTTTTTTACATTCCACCAAAGCCTCAAAAATTGCAGTACACTGCATCTCATAAATTTCAGGGAATGAAATTGCTAATCTACAACCTCTATGACCCAGCATGGGATTATGTTCATGAAGTTCTGAAATTCTAACTTCAAGTTCTTTAACAGGAATATTTAGAGAAACTGCAACATCATTAATTTCATTGTTACTTTTTGGTAAAAATTCATGTAGAGGTGGGTCAAGTAACCTTACTGTTACTGGCAAACCTTTCATTATCTTAAATATTTCAATAAAATCCTTTTTTTGATGTGGTAATAGCTTTTTGAGAGCATTAGATCGGTCTACAATTGTTTTTGATAATATCATTTCTCTTACTGATAAAATTCTTTCTTCGTCAAAAAACATATGTTCAGTTCTACACAAACCAATACCTTCTGCACCAAATTCTCTAGCAGTTTTACTATCTAACGGGGTCTCCGAATTAGTTCTAATTTTTAATTTTCTAAAATCATCAGACCAACTCATTATTTTTGAGAAATCACCTGATATTTTTGGTTTAACTGTTTTTACCTCACCAATAATTATTCTGCCTGTTGAACCATCAATTGTAATTATTTCTCCCTCTTTAATTACTCTGTTATTTGTTTTAAATAATTTATTTTCATAATCAATTTCTATTTCACTAGATCCAGAAACACATGGTCTTCCCATTCCTCTGGCGACCACTGCGGCATGACTTGTCATACCTCCTCTTGATGTAAGTATTCCTTTTGCTGCATGCATACCATGTATATCTTCTGGTGAAGTTTCTACACGAACTAATATTGTACTTTGCATCAAACTATTTAGTCTTTCAGCCTCTTCTGATGTGAAAACAACTTTTCCACTTGCAGCACCAGGTGATGCGGGTAAGCCTGACCCAATTACTTCCAAGTTCGCTTTCTCATCTAAAGTTGGATGAAGTAAAGTATCTAAAGAACTTGGTTCTATTCGCAATATTGCATCTTTTTTAGAAATCAATTTTTCTTTAACCATATCTACAGCTATTTTTACTGCAGAATTGGCTGTTCGTTTTCCAGAGCGAGTTTGAAGCATCCAAAGTTTTTTATTTTCAACAGTAAACTCAACATCCTGCATATCTTTGTAATGTTTTTCTAATTTAGTTAAAATATTCTTTAGTTGCTTGTAAGTCGCTGGCATTGCTTCTTCCATTGACTTAAGAGTTTCTTTTGACTCAACTCTAGCTTTTTTTGTAATATGTTGTGGAGTTCTAGTTCCAGCAACAACATCCTCTCCTTGCGCATTTATTAGATATTCTCCGTAAATATTTTTGTCTCCATCTGATGGATTTCTAGTAAAAACTACACCAGTTGCACAGTCATTACCCATATTCCCAAAAACCATTGATTGTATATTAACTGCTGTACCCCAATTAGATGGTATTTGATTTAATTTTCTATAGACTTTTGCTCTATGACTTTCCCAAGATAAAAAAACAGCACTTATAGCTCCCACCAATTGTTCTTTGACATTTTGAGGAAAATCTTTTTTTGTTTTTTCCTTTACGATATTTTTAAAATCTTTAATTAAAGCTTCCCAGTCATACTCATCTAATTCTGTATCTAGTAACACCCCTTTTGTTAACTTATAGTTCTCAATAATATCCTCAAAATGATAACTTTCTATTCCCAATACAACATTAGAATACATTTGAATAAAACGCCTATAACTATCATTTGCAAATCTTAAATTTGAAGTTTTTTTTGCAAGTGCTATTACTGTATTATCATTAAGACCTAGATTTAAAATTGTATCCATCATACCAGGCATAGAAACCCTAGCTCCAGATCTTACAGAAACTAGAAGAGGATTTTTTATATCTCCAAATTTCTTTCCTGAATCTTTTTCAATAAATTTTAATTCTTTACTTATTTCATTAAGTATTTTTTTATTTAATTTTTTTTTATTCTTATAAAACAAGTCACATACCTCTGTAGATATTGTAAAACCAGGAGGTACAGGTAGCCCCATTCTTCCCATCTCAGAAAGATTTGCACCTTTGCCACCAAGAATATTTTTTGGCAGTTTAATTTTTTTAATTTTATTTGATTTGAAATTAAATATAAATTTTTTCATATTAGGCATTTATTTTTGAAAAATTAAAATAGTTATCAAAAGTTTTACACAACATATTTAATAATTCTAATCTATTTTTTTTAATTATTATATCTTCATCATTTACAATAACATTATCAAAAAAATCGTTGATCTCGTTTTTAATGCTTGATAAAATTTTTAGACTTTCTTCGTAATTTTCATCTTTTCCAATACTCAAAAAATATTTTCTAATATCATTTATTTTTTTATATAATTTTTTCTCGTAATCATTTTTAAATAAACCTGGATCTGCAAAACCAAGGGATTCGATATTTATTTTTTTTTCAGTATTTAATATATTTGAAGATCTTTTGTATGCTGCAATAGTTTCAAAGCCGATATCTTTTTTAATATTTTTATTTAAACATAAAGATTTTTTATAAGCTTTTAATAAATCATCCAATCCAAGTAAAAATGTTGAGCTTTCAATTATATCTTGTCTTATTTTTTTTTCTTTTAAATAATTTTTTAATCTTTCAATTATGAAATCACTTAAATCGTTTTGTATTTTTTTGGTATCAAATTCATAGCCCTGATCTCTATATACTGAACAGGCGTAAACAATTAAATCTTTTAGTTTGATTTTTGTTTCATTTTCAACAATTAATCTGACAAGACTTATAGCCATTCTCCTTATGGCATATGGGTCTTTTGAACTAGTAGGTTTCAGATTAATTCCAAAAAAACCTACTAATGAGTCTAGTTTATCACTTAAAGATAAAGCAACACTATACATTTTTTTTGGTAATTTGCTTTCCATCCCGTTAGGCAAGTATTGCTCAGATACAGCAAGACAAACTTCTTTATCGAACCCTTGAAACTTTGCAAAATGACCTCCAACAATACCCTGAAGTTCTGGAAACTCTCCAACAAGATCAGACATTAAATCAACTTTACAAATTGATGAGGCTATTTCAATTTTATCTTTACTAATTAAAAAATTATCAGAAATTAACGATGATAACTTTCTCATACGCTGAATTTTATCAAAGTAGGATCCTAGGCCTTTAAAATAATTTATATTTTTTAATTTATCTACTTGTTTAACTAAATTTTGGGTTTTATTTTTCTCCCAAAAAAACTCAGCATCACTTAATCTTGCTTCAATCACTCTTTCATTTCCTAATTTAACAAAACCTTTAGTGTCTTTAATATCTGAAACTACAAAAAAATTAGTTGTAAGAATATTTTTTTTATCAAAAGTTGGTATATATTTTTGATGAGTTTGCATACTAGTAATCAATATTTCACCGGGTACATTCAAAAATTTTTTGTCAAAATCACAAACAATTACCACTGGCTTTTCAACTATATTTACTATTTCATCAATAAGTCTATCATTCTGTTCGATTTTTAAATTTTTTTTATTAATTATTTCGTTAATCTTATTCTGTATTATTTTTTTTCTTAGATCTTGATCAATTAAAATACCTTTTTGTTTAAAAAATTTTAAATACGAATTAAAGTCATTAAAAATTTTCATACCTTCTTCTAGTGACTTATCTATAAAAGTTTTATTAGAGCTATTAATATGATTAAAATCAAAATTTAGAGGTTTTTTATTAAATATTGCTAAAATGGATTTAAGAGGTCTTCCCCAATAAAGATCATAATTTGCCCATTTCATTGATTTGTTCCAAGCTATCTTTGCAAAGATTTCACTTAAATTTTTTTCTAACAAGTCTGAAACTTTTATTTTTCTAGAATCTTTTTTAAAAAAATAGAATTCACCTTTCTCAGTATTTTTTTTAAAGATTTTTTCTAATGTTGTATTGTTAGATCTAATAAATCCCTCTAATGCTTTTTCAGGAGCATTAACATTTGGGCCTTTAATTTCCTCTGAGTTTAATTTGATTTCATTAGGGATTTTATCAACATGTAGAACTAGTCTATTTGGTGTTGAATAAACATTGAAATTTTCGTTGAATTTAATTTGGTTATCAAAGAAAAAATTTTTAATATTTTTTTTTAATTCATTCCTTGCGTTTATTTGAAGTCTTGCAGGAATTTCCTCACTAAATAACTCTATAAATAATTCTGACATTAACTTTGGCTTTCAATCCAAACTTTCCCAATTGATTTAGTTAGTTCCCTTATTCTTGCAATATATTCAGCCCTTTGTGCTACACTAATCACCCCTCTTGCATCTAAAATATTGAATAGATGACTACATTTTAAACATTGATCATAAGCTGGAAGAGAAATCTTTTTTTCTACTAATAATTTTGTTTCCTGTTCTAGCATTTCAAATATTTTAAATAAATTATCAGTATTGGCATATTCAAAATTATATGCTGAAAATTCTTTCTCTGACTGATGAAAAACATCTTTGTAAGTAATTCCTTCATCATTCCAAATTAATTCAAAAACATTTTTTTTGTTTTGAATAAACATGCACAGTCTCTCTAATCCGTATGTAATTTCAACAGATACAGGTTTACATTCAACTCCAGCCATTTGTTGAAAATAGGTAAATTGTGTAACTTCCATACCATCACACCAAACTTCCCATCCAAGACCTGTCGCTCCTAATGTAGGACTTTCCCAGTCATCTTCAACAAACCTTATATCGTGTTCCTCATAATTAATACCTATTGATGACAAGCTATTTAAATACATCTTTTTTATTTCTTTTGGTGAAGGTTTAATTAAAACCTGGAATTGATAGTAATGATGTAATCTATTGGGGTTGTCGCCATATCTTCCATCAGTAGGTCTGCGTGATGGTTGAACATATGCAGTTTTCCATGGTTTTGGGCCAAGCGATCGTAAAGTGGTTGCTGGATGGAATGTTCCAGCTCCTACTTCTAGATCATACGGTTGTAATATTACACAACCTTTTTTAGACCAATACTTTTGTAAGTTAAAGATTGTATCTTGAAAAGACAATGTTTTTTTCTTTATTTTAGAGACCATACCTTTGCCAAATTGATCTCTCTTCTAATAAACTGATTACTTTATCAATATAATTTTCAGAAGAAGATAGCTTTTTTGACAACCACCCTTTACTTTTTCCAAATTTCTTAATTTCTATATCTTCACCATATTTCTCTCTTAATATTTGCTCTGCATTTCCTAACCCATCGATAAGTCCTAGTTCTTTTGCTTTTTTTCCTGCCCAAAATTCCCCAGAGAAAAGTTCAATACCAGAGTTTTTTTTTAGTTTTTCTTTTCTACTCTCTTCAACAACATCTATAAAATCTTGATGTATTTCTAGTTGAATATTTTTCAAACGATTAATATCTTCTTCTTTTTCATCCAAAAAAGGATCTAAGGTACTTTTATTTTTCCCAGCAGTGTAAACTCTTCTTTCAATCCCAATTTTTTCAATCAAATTTTTAAAACCAAATGATGCAGAAATAACTCCAATAGATCCTATGATAGAACTTGAGTTAGCGTATATTTCATCACCAGCACATGCTATTAGATAACCACCAGATGCCGCCACATCTTCAGCAAAAACAATTACTTTTTTTTTTGTTTTCTTAGATTGCTCTTTTATTAGTTTGTAAATTAAATGTGACTGTACTGGAGATCCTCCTGGTGAATTAATTGTAATTGCAACGGCTAGAGCTTTCTTTACTGAAAAAGCCTTTTTTATTATTTCTTCCTCACTTGAATATTCTATTCCTTGTCTGAATCTTCCAACATTTCCTATAACTCCTGATAATTTGAGGTGACTTATTATCTTTTTTTTTTTAAAAAATGAAAACATTAGAATTGTTATAAGTTTTTTTAATATATTATAAACCCTAGTTATAATTAAAGAATAAGGTGCGTCAATTGATAAGTATATTAATAAATTGGATATAATACTTTTAAAATATGGGAACTGTAATACAGCTAAAAAAACAAATTAATAATTCTTATGAAGATTTAAAAAACTCTGTTGACGAAAAGTTGATTCTAGTTGAAGAAAAAATTAATTCTAGACTAGCAAGTAAGGTGGACTTGGTTCAAAAGATGACCAAGTATCATTTAAAAACAGGTGGAAAAAGACTAAGAGCACTCTTGACCTTACAAAGTGCTAAGATTTGCAAATATCAAAAAGGATTAAGAGATGTAAATCTTGCCGCTTGTGTAGAACTTATCCATGCAGCAACTTTAATGCATGACGATGTAATAGATAGTGCTGACATAAGAAGAGGAAAAAAAACTCTTAATACAATTTGGGGAAATCATTCTTCAATTTTGGTAGGTGATTATTTACTAAGTAAATGTTTTGAAATGATGGTGGAGGACGGGAATTTAGAACTATTAAAACTTTTAGCAACTACATCTTCTGAAATCGCACAAGGTGAAGTTCTACAGTTACAACACAATAAAGAAATAGATATCTTAGAGGAAACTTATCTAAATATTATTTCATCAAAAACTGCGTCTTTGTTTGCGGCAGCAACTAAAGTTGGAGCAATAATAGCTGAAAAAGATTTAAAATATAAAAATGCATTAGGGTTTTACGGAAAAAACTTAGGCCTTACATTTCAAATAGCAGATGACACATTAGATTACAATTCTGAATTAAAATTGTTTGGAAAAAATATTGGCAATGACTTTTACGAGGGTAAAGTGACTTTGCCTATAATTTTACTATATCAAAGAGTTGACAAGTTTGAAAAAGAAAAACTAAAATCTTTTTTTGAAAAAGAAATTCGAGAAAAGCAAGAATTTGAATATGTCCTAGATTTAATAAAAAAAAATAATATTATAAATGAGTGTTCTAAAAAAGCAGAACATTATATTAATTTAGCTTCTAATTCTTTAAGTGTATTTGAAGAATCTGATGAAAAAAATATATTAAAAAACTTAACATCTTTTAGTATTGAAAGAAATTTCTAGGGGCTTAACAATACTTTTTTCCAGTTTTTGGTTATTCTAATATATTTTAATCTTTCATGAATTCGATTCTCTCCATCTAACCAAAATTCAATTTCTTTAGGTTTGATTTTCCAACCAGACCAATATTCGGGTCGAGGTATCTTATTTTTGTTAGGGAATTTTTTCTTAAATTTCTCAATGGAATTATATAAATCCTGTCTTTTTTTCAAAATAGAACTTTGCTTTGAGGCCCAAGCGCCAATTCTGCTTCCATAAGCTCTTGTATTGTAATAAGCATCAGCTTCTTTTTTTTTTACCTTGGTAGCAATACCTATTATTCTAATTTGTCTTTGTAAACTTTTCCAGTGGAAACACATAGAAATTTTTGAGGAATTTTTGATAGCCTTGCTTTTATCACTATTAAGATTTGTATAGAAAACAAATCCATTTTTATCAAAATCTTTAAGAAGGACCATTCTAACTGTTGGAAACCCATTTTTGTTTACAGTTCCAACCGCAAATGCGTTTGGATCATTAATTTCAGTTTTTTTTGCTGCATTGAACCATTCTTCAAAAAGCTTTATTGGGTTATTATGATCTTTAAAGCAAAGATTTAGTCCAAGTGAGTTTTTTTCGTTCATAAATTTAAAAAAATAATTTATACATTAAAATAATGTCATTTAATACTTTTGGAAAGTTATTTAGATTTACCACTTGGGGAGAGTCGCATGGTCCAGCTATTGGATGTGTTGTTGATGGCTGCCCTCCAAATATTCCCATAAAAGACAGCGATATACAAAAAGAACTTAATAAAAGAAAACCAGGACAATCTAAATTTACAACTCAAAGAAAAGAGGATGATAAAATAAACATTTTATCAGGTGTTTTTGAGGGTAGAACAACTGGAACTCCAATTTCTCTTATTATTTATAATAATGATATGAGATCAAGAGATTACGAAACAATAAAGAATAAATTTAGGCCAGGACATGCAGATTATACTTATTTTAAAAAATATGGAATCCGGGATTATAGAGGTGGAGGAAGACAATCTGCTCGAGAGACAGCTGCTAGAGTTGCGGCTGGTGCTATAGCAAAAGTTGTTTTGAAAAATAAAATTGGTAAAAAGTATCAAGCTGTTGGTGCTGTTACACAATTAGGTATATTAGGATGTGACTTAAAGAAGTGGAAAGACAAAACAATTTCTAGTAACCCATTCTTTTGTCCTGATAAAACTGTGATTAAACTTTGGGAAAAATATCTACTTGGGATTAGAAAAGCTGGATCATCTTGTGGAGCAATTGTTGAGGTTAGAGCAAGAGGAGTTCCTTTGGGACTTGGAGCACCAATATATTCAAAATTAGATATGGATCTTGCAGCAGCAATGATGAGTATTAATGCTGTAAAGGGAGTAAATATTGGATCAGGAATGAACTCGGCAATGTTAACTGGAGAGGAAAACTCTGATGAAATTTTGAAAAAAAAAGGCAAAACTAGTTTTAAATCAAATAATGCTGGAGGAATTCTGGGAGGAATTTCTACTGGACAAGAAATAAATGTTTCATTTGCGGTAAAACCAACATCATCTATTTTATCATCGAGAAAAACAATCGATAGATTTGGCAAGAATACAACAATATCAGTAAAAGGAAGACACGACCCATGTGTTGGAATTAGAGCGGTTCCAATAGGAGAAGCTATGATGCATTGTGTAATTCTTGATCACTATTTAATGAATACCGCACAAAATAAAATTTAATTAGATTTTTTAATTAAAACTTTTGAATTTAAAGTATCTAATATTTTATTTTCAATACCAATAGAGTCTAAATTAGCAAACTTATACATTAGCTCAGGTTTATCAT
Organism: Pelagibacteraceae bacterium AG-337-G04; assembly: GCA_003282205.1. Taxonomy (GTDB): domain Bacteria; phylum Pseudomonadota; class Alphaproteobacteria; order Pelagibacterales; family Pelagibacteraceae; genus Pelagibacter. Next base: position 11,138 of record QBZW01000005.1, on the reverse strand, counting down.
GATCAATAAATCTATCAGGTAATATCATTGATCTAAATTTAAGATTACTGTCTAATAAATTTTTTTCACTTAAAAATTGGCTCACATGAGATCCAAATCCCCCAATTGAACCTTCTTCTATTGTAATCAAAACCTCATGTTCTGTAGCGATTTGCCATATTAGGTTTTCATCTAACGGTTTTGCAAATCTTGCATCAATAATAGAGATATCAATTCCTTTTTTTATTAAATTTTCAGAAGCCAAAATACACTCCTGTAATCTTGCTCCAAAATTTAGGATTGCAACTTTTTTTCCTTCTTTAATTATTTTTGCTTTACCCAACTCAATTTTCTCAGTTATTTCAGGTAATTGAACTCCCACGCCATTGCCTCTTGGATATCTAAAAGCTGATGGTCTATCGTTTATATCCATTGATGTATTTATCATTCTTACAAGCTCGGCTTCATCACTTGCAGCCATTACTACAAAATTTGGCAATGTTGAAAGGTATGTTATATCAAAAGATCCAGCATGTGTTGGGCCATCAGCACCAACTAACCCCGCTCTGTCGATTGCAAATCTAACAGGCAAAGATTGTATGGCAACATCGTGGACGACCTGGTCGTAAGCTCTTTGAAGAAATGTTGAGTATATTGCAGCGTAAGGTTTATACCCTTCGGTAGCCATACCCGCAGCAAAAGTAACCGCATGTTGCTCAGCTATCCCTACATCAAACATTCTTTCTGGAAATTTTTTTCCAAATAAATCCATTCCTGTTCCTGATGGCATAGCTGCAGTTATACCAACAACCTTGCTATCTTTTTCTGCATGTTTGATTAATGAATTGGCGAATACTTTTGTATAAGACGGAGTATTAGATTTTGACTTTTCCTGTTCACCTGTTTTTATATTAAATTTTGAAACTCCATGAAATTTATCCTCTGATTTTTCTGCAAAGGAATAACCTTTTCCTTTTTCAGTTTTAACATGGATTAAAATTGGTCCATCATAATTAATATCTTTTACATTATTAAATACTGAAATCATTGAGTCAATATCGTGTCCATCTATAGGTCCAACATAGTAAAATCCCATAGAATTAAATAATGTTCCACCTGTTACTGCAGATCTTAAAAAATCTTCAGCTTTTCCCGCTTGATTTTTAAATCTTTTTGAAAAAGCAGATATAATTAATTTTAATGTTTCTCTAAAACTAAAGTAAACTTTTCCAGATAAAATTTTTGCTAAATATTTTCTCATAGCACCAACAGGTTTTGAAATTGACATATCGTTATCATTTAAAACAACAATCATCTTTGTTTTGCTTCCACCTGCATTATTCATAGCCTCATAAGCCATACCTGCACTTATAGCTCCATCGCCTATGACTGCAATTACATTACCTGATTTATTTGATAACTTATTAGCTACTGCTATTCCTAATGCAGATGAAATAGAAGTTGAACTATGAGCGGCACCAAATGGATCATACTCACTTTCTGATCTTTTTGTAAAACCTGATAATCCTTTACCTTTTCTAAGAGTTCTTATTTGTTTTTTTCTACCAGTTAATATTTTATGCGGATAAGTTTGATGCCCCACATCCCAAATTAATTTATCATGAGGAGTGTTAAATATATAGTGTAAGACAACGGTCAATTCTACAACTCCTAGTCCAGCACCTAAGTGTCCTCCTGTTTCAGAAACAACATCAATTAACTCTTGTCGAACCTCGTCTGCCAAAATTTTAATATCAGATTGTGATAATTTTCTTATATCATCAGGGAAATTGATATCTTCTAGAAATTTATAATTATTACTCACTTTGTTCTATTTAAAATATAATTTATTGTTTCTCTTAAATCCTCGCCTTTTTTTCCAAAAATTTTTAAACTATTAAATATTTTTAATTTTAAGTTATTTGCATATTTAATAGTATTATTAGTGCCTAGTAAACTTATTAAAGTAGCTTTTCCCATTTTTAAATCTTTTTTTGTTTTTTTTCCTGCACTAGATGTTTTACCTCTTAAATCTATCAAGTCATCAGCAATTTGAAATAATAATCCAATTTCGTTGCCTATTTTGTTAAACTTTTTTAAATATTTTGTTTTCCCAGACATTATAATAGGAGCAACACAACAGAAACTAAATAGTTTTCCAGTTTTTTTAATTTGCATATCTATAATTTGTTTTTTAGTTTTTTTTATTTTTTCATAACTTAAGTCTAAAAACTGCCCCCCAGCAATTCCCGTATGTCCCGAACTTTCAGAAAGCAAGTTTATTAGTTTTATTTTTTTTTTTTCATTTAAACTTAATCTTTTTTCGCTAAGAATTTGAAATGCAATAGTAAGTAGAGAATTACCAGCAAGAATCGCTGTTGATTCGCTAAATTTTTTGTGTGTAGTCAATTTTCCTCTTCTTAAATTATCGTTGTCCATGCATGGTAAATCATCATGTATTAATGAATATGCATGTATACACTCAACCGCTGCTGCAACTTGCAAAATATTTTTTTTATCTAAGTTGAATATAGACCCAATATCAAAGAGTATTTTTGATCTTACTTTTTTACCTCCAGGTAAAAGTCCATAAAGCATTGGTTTGATAAGCTCAGTTTTTTTTTGTTTGGAAAAATATTTATAAAGATAGTTGTTAGTTGTATTAACTATTTTATTTAACTTTTTTTGCATTTTTATTTGATTTTATGACTTTAATTTTAAAATTTGTTTTATCTGATATTTCTTTAAAATTTTTTTGGAATTTTTTTTCTATTAATCTATTAATTTTTAATAAATTTGCATAGTCTTCAGATGTATTTTCTAGATTATTTTCATTTTCCAAATTTTTAATAATTTGGTCTGCTAAATCAGTAAGCTCATTTAAAGATTTTGACGCAATATCATCTGGCAAATTTTTTTCATTCATATATTAGTTGGTAATATTATATGAAAAAGAATGATTCAAATATTAAAAAAGCAATAAAATTCTTAAATAATAATGAATGTATAGCGATCCCTACCGAGACAGTCTATGGACTGGCAGGAAATGCGTATTCGGATAAAGCAGTTTCAAGGGTATATAAATTAAAAAAAAGACCTAGAAGCAATCCTTTAATTGCCCACTATTATAGCATTAATAACTTAAAAAAAGATTGTGAAATTGATAATACTTTTATTAAACTTTATAAAAAATTTTGTCCAGGACCGATATCATTTGTTTTAAAATTAAAAAAGAAAAGTAGAGTTTCAAAAATCATTACAAATAATTCAAATTCAGTAGCAGTAAGATTTCCAAACCATCCTTTAACTAGAAAACTATTAAAAAAAATTAATTATCCACTTGCAGCACCTAGCGCAAATATTTCAACAAGTATAAGTCCAGTTTCAAAACAGGATGTACTTGATGAATTTGGTCCCAAATTAAAGTTTATCTTAGATGGTGGATCTTCGAAAATAGGTTTAGAATCAACAATTATAAATCTTATCGGCAAACCGCATATTTTAAGATTAGGAGGAATAAATAGTAAATTAATCTATAAAATAATAAACCCATTAAAAAATAAGAGTAAAAAAAAGATTAAAATCAAAGTTCCTGGTACTAGTAAATTGCATTATTCACCTGGAATACCTGTGAGACTAAATGCCAAAAAAAATTATCAAAATGAAGCATATATATTGATAAAAAAAAGAAAAAAATTTAACAAAAACTATTTTTATATAAGTAAGACAAGTAATTTAAAGCAAGCTGCAAAAAATTTATATAAGACATTAAGAATAATTAAAAAGAATGGGTATAAAAAAATTGCTATTGAAAAAATACCAAATATTAATATTGGTGAAGCCATTAATGATAGAATTTTAAGAGCATCAAAAAAATGAAAAATTTAATTGAGGTTCAAAACATAAAAAAAAATTATGGTAAAAAAGAAGCTGTAAAAGGAATATCATTTAATGTTGAGGAAGATGAAATTTTAGGTTTGCTTGGTCCTAACGGATCTGGAAAAACAACAACTATTGGAATGTTGCTAGGCTTGCTTAAACCTACAAGTGGTCAAATATTTATTAATAATCTTAAACTTGAAGAAAATAGAATTCAAATTCTTGAAATGATTAATTTTATATCCCCATATATTGAACTGCCCAAAAAACTTACAGTGAAACAAAATTTATATGTTTATTCTAAACTTTATAAAGTTCAAAATATTAAGGAACGAATTGAGTATTTGTCGGAAAAACTTAGAATAGGTGAATTATTAAGCAGTATTACCGGGGAGCTTTCATCAGGTCAAAAGAATAGAGTAAGTTTGGCCAAAGCGCTAGTTAATGAACCAAAAGTGCTGCTACTTGACGAACCGACTGCTTCTTTAGACCCAGAAGTAGGAGATTTTATAAGAACATTTTTAGAAGATTATAAAAAAGAAAAAAAAATTTCGATACTTTTAGCTTCTCATAATATGAATGAAGTCACACGTTTATGTAAATCTGTATTAATGATGAAAAATGGTGAAATAATAGACCAAGGCAAACCTGAAGATTTAATTGCAAAACATGGAAGAACAAATCTAGAAGAAGTTTTTTTAAAACTATCAAGGAGTACAAATGAGTTTAACTAGAATATATGGTTTATTTTTAAGGCATTTTTATCTAATCACCAGATCATTTCCCAGAATATTAGATTTAGTTTACTGGCCATCTATTCAAATTACATTATGGGGATTTATATCTAATTTTTTTGCTACTCATACAACTTATTACAATAATGCAGTTGGAGTAATCCTTACCTGTGCGATACTTTATGATTTTTTGTTTAGAACAAGTATTGGTTTCAATATGCTTTTTTTAGAGGAAATTTGGAGTAGAAATTTCACTAATCTTTTCATAGCACCAATGAGAATTGGTGAAATTTTAACTTCACTCGTTATAACTGCTTTAATTAGATCGCTAATTGGCCTGGTTCCAGCAATCTTGCTAACTTCCCCGTTGTTTGGAATTTCAATTTTAGATTTAGGAATATATTTATTTTTTCTTTTTTTAAGTCTTTATATTTTTGGAATTACACTTGGTATTTTAGTTTCATCTGGTTTACTCAGATTTGGTCCGTCATTTGAAAATATAGCGTGGTCAACAATGTTTTTACTTGCACCTTTTGGTTGTATTTATTATCCAATAGAAACTCTTCCAGAAATATTTCAAAAAATTGCTTATGTACTTCCATTAGTTTACATATTTGAAGAAGCTAGAAATATTTTGATTAATCAAACAGTCAATATTGAAAATGTTTACTATGCATTTATGTGGAACGCTTTTTATTTTTCTCTTTCAATTGCTTTGTTTTATTATTCTTTCAATGCAGCAAAAAATAAGGGGACTTTAATTAATATGGGTGAATAGTGGTGCGCCTGCAAGGAGTCGAACCCTGAACCTCCAGAGCCGAAATCTGGCGCTCTATCCAGTTGAGCTACAAGCGCATATTGTATATTTATATCAATATGAAAAGTATTATAAATATAAAAGTCAAAAATAAAGAAAATAATTTAAGAATAGATATTCTATTATCCAATCAAGATAGTAAATTAAGTAGATCGAGGGTAAAAAGTTTAATTTTAGAAAATAAATTAAAAATTAATAATATTATTATTAATGATCCCTCTAAGAAAATTAAATTGAATGATGAAATTTATTTTGATATTTCAGAACCAAAAAAAGAGACTCTTGAGCCATTTGAATATCCTCTTGATATTGTCCACGAAGATAAAGATTTAATAGTTATCAATAAGTCTGCAGGAATTTCTATACATCCTGGACCAGGAAATTATGACAACACAATTGTAAATGCATTGATAAATTATGATAGTAGATATTTATCAAATATTGGAAACGAACTCAGACCTGGAATTGTACACAGAATAGATAAGGATACTTCTGGATTAATAGTTATTGCTAAAAATAATATTTCACACGAAAATTTATCTAAACAATTTTCTGATCATTCAATTACTAGAGTTTACCAAGCATTAATCTGGGGTAAAATAAGACCTCAAAATGGAAAAATAGAGACTTTTATTACTCGCAGTTCAAGAAATAGACAGATGATGGAAGTTTCATCTAAGAAAGGTAAAAGAGCTGTGACAAATTATAAAACTTTGGAAATTTTTGAGGATGAAAAAATTCCAACATTTAGTCTTGTTGAATGTAAATTAGAAACAGGGAGAACACATCAAATAAGAGTTCATTTATCATACAAAGGTAATAATATTTTAGGTGATAAAAAATATAAAAAAAAGTATAAAAAATTTGTAAATATTAATAAGGAGCTTGAAGAAAGTATAACTGGACTTAATAGACAATTTTTACATGCTAAAACTATTGGCTTTAATCATCCTAAAAATAATGAAAGACTTGAATTTACATCAAGATTACCATCAGAATTAGATCAGATTTTAAAAAAACTAAGAAAAATCAAGTAATAAAAGCATTGTAAAAAATTTTTTTTTTATTAAATAAATACTTCGAATGAATAAAAATACATACAATTTACCAGCACTTTCAAATGAAGGTGGATTAGCTGCTTATCTTGCTCAGATTAAGAAATTTCCAATGCTTGCAGCTGAAGAAGAGTATATGTTAGCTAAAAATTGGCAATCAACTGGAAATGTTAAATCAGCAGAAAAACTTGTAACTAGTCATTTGAGACTAGTTGCAAAGATAGCAATGGGATACAAAGGTTACGGTTTACCTCTTAACGAAATGATATCTGAAGGTAATGTGGGATTAATGCAAGCAGTAAAAAAATTTGAGCCAGAAAAAGGTTTTAGACTTGCAACTTATGCAATGTGGTGGATCAAAGCTTCAATACAAGAATATATACTAAGATCATGGAGTTTAGTAAAAATAGGAACAACAACAGCACAGAAAAAACTTTTTTTTAACTTAAAAAAAATTAAAAACCAAATAGCTCCTCGTACAGAAGGTGATCTGAGAAAAGAACATGTCCAGGATATAGCTAAGAGACTTTCAGTAAGTGAAAGTGAAGTTATTTCAATGAATAGAAGACTTTCAGGAAAAGAACAATCTCTAAATGCACCAATAGGTGAGGATGGAGACGAGTGGCAAGACTGGGTAGTTGATAATGAAATGGATCATGAATTAAAAATTGCACAAAATGATGAAATGGAACAAAGAAAAGATTTACTTCAAGATTCAATTAAAATTTTAAATGAAAGAGAAAAAAAAATTTTATACTCAAGAAGATTAACTGATGATCCTACAACTTTAGATGACTTAAGTAAAAAATATAAGATAAGTAGAGAAAGAGTAAGACAAATAGAAAATAAAGCTTTTGAAAAGCTTCAAAAGCACATGCTTAACTCTGCTAAATCAAAAAACTTATTGCCAGCAAATTAAAGATTAAAAGGATCTTGAATTAAGATTGTATCATTTCTCTCTGGACTAGTAGAAATACTTGAAACTTTTGTCTCCACAAACTTTTCCAATTCTTTAACATAATTTTTTGCATTTTCTGGTAGTTCTTCAAAATTTTTTATACCAACAGTTGAAGATTTCCAACCATTAAAAGATTTATATATTGGTTTAGCCATAAATTGGTCATCCACTGAAGCTGGGAGGTAATCATATTTTTTACCATTTATCTCATAAGCGATACACATTTTAATTTCATCTAGTTGATCTAGCACATCTAGTTTAGTCAAGGCGATTCCATCAATTCCTGAAATTTTTAGAGTTTGTCTTACAAGAACCCCGTCAAACCAACCACATCTTCTTTTTCGACTAGTGACAGTTCCAAATTCTTTTCCCCTTGTTCCGAGTGACTTCCCAATCTCATCTGTTAGTTCTGTCGGAAAAGGACCCTCTCCAACTCTTGTGGTATATGCTTTTGTAATGCCTAAAACATAATTAATTGAGTTTATACCACAGCCTGAGCCGGTTGCCGCTGATGAAGCGACAGTATTAGAAGAAGTCACAAATGGATATGTCCCATGGTCAACGTCTAAGAGTACTCCTTGAGCACCTTCAAATAATATTTTTTTATTTTGAGATTTAAATTCATCTAATTTTTTCCATACTGGCTGTGAAAATTTGAGTATTTGTGGAGCGATATTTAGCAAATCTTTTTTTAATTGCTCTTTTTTAAATTTAGTTTTTTTAAAACCATTTCTTATGGCATTATGATGACTTAATACTACATCTAATCTTTTATCCAAATTACTTTCTGATGCAAGATCCATTACTCTTATTGATCTTCTGCCAATCTTATCTTCATACGCAGGTCCTATTCCTCTTCTTGTAGTACCTATTTTGGATTTTCCTGCTGCATCTTCCCTGATCTCGTCCATTTCTTTATGAAAAGGCAAAATAAGTGTGGCTGCCTCAGACAAAATTAAATTGTCAGAGTTAACTTCTACGCTTTTAGATTTTATTTCGTCAATTTCTTCTAGAAGTGCCCATGGATCAACCACTACACCATTTCCAATTATAGATACCTTATTTTTTCTAACTATTCCTGATGGTAACAGTCTTAATTTATAAACTTCACCGTCTATAACAAGAGTATGACCAGCGTTATGCCCACCTTGAAATCTTACTATTACGTCAGCCTCGCTAGAAAGCCAATCAACAATTTTACCTTTTCCTTCATCTCCCCATTGTGAACCGACTACAACTACATTTTTCATCTATAATTTTTTTTAATTTTTATACTATTTAAATGATTTACAGGACCGTGACCTTTCCCTAAGTTTGGTTGTGTTCTTATTGAATGATTTACATATTTAATAGCCATTTCACAAGATTTCTTTAAAGTTTTTCCACATGAAAAGTAAGTAGTTATAGCGCTAGAAAGTGTGCAACCAGTGCCATGGCTATTTTTTGTATTTATTTTCTTATTTTTAAATATTGAGATTTCTTTTTTATTAATGAATACGTCTTGAATATTTTTATAATTTAAATGACCTCCTTTAATGAGGACATTTTTTGCACCCAATTTTATTAAATATTTACCCGCTAAAATTACATCTTCGATATTTGATATTTTTGAATTGGCCAAAACTTCAGCTTCAGGTATGTTTGGTGTAATTAAATCTACTTTACACAAAAGTTTATTTTTTAAAATTTTAATAGCTGGTTCATTAATTAATTTTTTTCCACCCTTTGCAACCATCACAGGATCTAATATTATTTTTTTTGCTTTTATTTTTTTTAATGATTTGATTACTGAATTTATAACTTCTTTTGAATGAAGCATTCCTATTTTGATAGCGTCTGGTTTTATATCTTTTGCTGTAAATTCAATTTGATTTGAAATTTCTTTACTATTTAACGGAATAATTGATTTAACACCTGTTGTGTTTTGTGACGTAATAGCAGTTATAGCAGTCATGGCATATGAACCAAGTGATGTGATGGTTTTAATATCTGCTTGTATACCTGCGCCTCCAGAGGAGTCTGAACCAGCAATAATTAAAATTTTAGATTTTATTCTCAAGTTAGATAATTGATTTTTTTACAATATTAACACATTTTGAAAGCAAAGTTTTATCTTCAGTTTCACACATTATTCTCACTACAGGTTCTGTTCCAGACTTTCTTACTAACATTCTACCCCTTCCTTTTATTAGACTATTTGCATTCTTTATGGCATTTTTACATTTAGAATTATTAATTATTGATTTATTTTTTACTTCAATATTTTCTAATAATTGAGGAGTTGGTGTAAAATTTTCAAATATTTCACTAGCTTTTTTACCTTTCCTCATAGAAAAGAGAATTTCTAATGCTACCAATAAACCATCACCAGTAGTTGCAAATTTACCAAGAATAATATGGCCAGATTGCTCTCCTCCTAAATTAAATTTACTTTTCTGCATTGTTTCTTTCACGTATCTATCACCAACTTTAGCTCTTATAAATTTTATCTTTTTTTGAGAAAAATATTTTTGCAATCCATAGTTTGACATTAAGGTACCTACAACACCACCTTTTAAAATTTTTTTTCTTTTCCATCTTGTTGCCAACATAGCTATTATTTTATCACCATCAATAATTTTGCCCTTTTCATCACAGATTATTATTCTATCCGCATCGCCATCTAAAGAAATTCCAATATGAGATTTATTTTTTTTTGTATAGTGTTTTATTTTATATGGAAATGTAGAACCACATTTTTTATTTATATTAAATCCATTGGGAGAGGTACCAATTTCATGAACTACAGCACCTAATGATTTTAATAATTGAGGTCCTACTTTATACGCAGCCCCATTAGCACAATCTATCGTAATTCTTATACCTTTTAAATTAAATTGTTTAGGAAAATTTGATTTTAATATTTCAATATATTTGTTTGATCCGTTCTCTAATCTTTTAACTCTGCCCAATATTTCAGGATTTGATAATTTTTTTGATATTTTGGAGTCAATAAATTTTTCTATTTTTTTTTCTATTTTATCAGATAATTTCAATCCATCAGGTCCAAATAATTTTAAACCATTATCATAATAAGGATTATGAGATGCAGTGATCATGATACCCATGTTAGCTCTCATTATTTTCGTAAGCATTGCTAAACCGTTTGTTGGTAATGGTCCAAAAGTGAAAACATGCATTCCTGCTGATGTTAAACCAGATACTAATGCTGGCTCTAGTGTATATCCTGATAACCTTGTATCTTTTGCAATTATTGCAGTCTGTTTAGTTTTTTTTTGGTTTTTAAAATATGTACCTGCAGCTAAACCAAACTTAAAAAACATATCACCATTTATTTTATCTCCATTTACCTTTCCTCTTATTCCATCTGTTCCAAAATACTTTTTTATCATTAGTTAAAATTCAATTTTTTAAAAACTTTTATACCTTGGTTTACTTCATTAACGTCATGGATCCTAAGAATTTGTACTCCTTGTAACATGCTAAAAATACTTGAAGACACAGTCCCGCCTAATCTTTCTATACTATCATTATTTCCAGATATATCTTTAATAAATCTCTTTCTAGAAATTCCCAACATTACTGGTAATCCTAAAGAATGAAAAATAGAAACATTTTTAATTAGAGTAATATTATGTTTCATATTTTTACCAAATCCTATACCAGGATCTAAAATAATGTGGTTATGTTTAATTCCACTTTTTCTCATTAATCTT
>QBZW01000004.1 GCA_003282205.1 Pelagibacteraceae bacterium AG-337-G04 | reverse complement strand
AGCAACAGCCGCAGCTGCAGCTGGAGATCTTCCTGATGTAATATATCATACTTTGCAATATGTTTTACCTTGGGCTGAAGCTGGAATATTAGATGTAGATGCTAATAATGCGGTTGTAAAAGAACTTGGCAAAAAAACTTTTGCACCAGGTGCTTTAAACATGGCTAAAAAGGGATCAAAAATAGCTGCTGTGCCAGTTGATGGTTGGACGCAAATGGTAGTATACAGAAAAGACTTATTTGAAGAGGCAGGTCTTGCACCACCAACAAGCTACGAAAATATTACTAAAGCAGTTGAGGCACTTTCTAGTGATGGAATGTTTGGATTTGTTGCTGCAACAAAAACTGACGAAAACTTTATGAGCCAGGTTTTAGAACATGTTCTTTTAGCAAATGGAGTAAATGTTGTAAAAAAAGGTGCAATAAAAAAACAAGGTAAGAAGCTGAAAGCTTCTTTAGAGTTTTATAAAGTTATTGCGAATGCAAGTCCTCCAGGAGAATTATATTGGAAGCAATCAAGAGAATTGTACTTTGCTGGAAAAACTCCAATGATAATTTGGTCACCATTTATTATGGATGAATTAGCTGGTTTAAGAGACTCAGCACCACCAACAATTAATAGCGACCCAACATCTGGTGAGTTAGCTTCAAAAACTGGTTTTATTACAAACTTAAGTGGTCCTAATAATAAAAAGGGGGCTGCATGGGCTGATGTAAGATACTTTGGTATAACAGCAGATGCTGATACAGAGGAAGCAAGTGCATTTATCAAATATTCAATGGATGATGGTTATACAAAGACGCTTTCAATCGCTCCAGAGGGTAAATTTCCAGTGAGAAGAGGAAACTCAAGTGATCCTGAGGCATTTACAAAAGCATGGAGCAAACTACCTGTTGGAGTTGATAGAAAAGCACCTTTATCGGACTTATATTCAGAAGATGTTATTAATAATATCGTTGCTGGATTAGATAAGGCTCAAAGATGGGGTGTAAAAGAAGGTGAACTTTCAAGAGCATCTAAAATTATTAATAACAAGTTTATTAATAGAATAACTAGACTTTATGTTGATGGACAGATTGATATCGATCAAGCAGTAGACATGATCAATCAAAAACTTTCTCAATTTTAATCTAGTAATTTAAATTTTAATAAAAAGCGGATAATATGTATTATCCGCTTTTTTTATGAGTGATACACTTTCAAAAATAGAAAAAAGAACTGCATATATTCTAATATTACCTGCAGTTTTCCTTGTTTTTTCAATTATTTTATTTCCAATATTTGCAAATGTTTGGATAAGTTTTAAAGAGGTTGGATTAAAGGATATCAGAATCCCTGAACCTAGAGCAAAAAAAATTGTTAAATCCATTAAAGATAATCCAGATCAATTAAAGCTTATTTATAAACTTAGAAATAGTTCATTAATTTTAGAAATAAGGGAAGTCAAATTCCAAGATAAATTACCTAAGAATATTAAGCCTGTAAATTTAGATGAAAGATGCAAGGTCAAATCAAATAAAATTTATTGTGAATTTGGTAATTGGAAAGCAAAATACCGGGAAAATTTTCAAATATTAATAAAGAGTTCTGATGGCAAACCAATAAATAAAAAAGATTTAAAAACTATTAAACCAAAATTAACAGGTAAATCAGACAATATTCTATTAAATACTAATTTTACATTAAAGAATTTTAAAAAGGTATTTTTTCAAAATGAATTTTTTGATTTATTATCAACTACTTTTTACTATACCTTTTTTGGCACAATCGGTTCAATTGTATTTGGAATACTTACAGCACAACTTGTAAACCAGAAGTTTTTTGGAAGAACATTTATGAGAAGTGTCTTACTATTTCCGTATGTGGGCCCAGTTGTTGCCCTAGCATATACATGGGAGTTATTACTAGATCCTTACAGTGGAACTTTAAACAATCTTCTGATAAATTTTCAAGTTATACAGGAACCATTAAATTTACTAGGTCAAAAATATTTAACAATAAATTTTTTTGGTTTTGACCTTAAATTAAGGTTAGCATTAACAACTGTAATAATTTTTGAAATTTGGAGATACTTCCCTTTAGCTTTTTTATTTATATTAGCTCGACTTCAAGCAGTGCCTAAAGAATTATATGAAGCAGCTGAAGTTGATGGCGCTGGTCCTTTACAAAAATTTATTAATATCACTCTTCCTCAAATAACTGCTGTCATATCCATTCTCTTTATGATTAGGTTTATTTGGAACTTTAATAAATTTGAGGATATTTTTTTATTAACGGGAGGTGCCTCCGGTACTAGAACTTTGCCAATAAACGTTTATGAGCAAGGATTTACTATTTCCGATATTGGTATGGGGTCAGCAGTATCAATTGTAATAGTTGCTTTGCTGCTAATATTTATGTTCGTTTACTTTAAATTAATAGGTAAGAGGGCTGATGAAAACTAAAAATCTAATATACTACGCATTAATCTCATCTATATTTTTGTTTTCTTTGGTTTCTATTTGGAAAATTTTAGTAACGTTGCAAGGAGTTGAGTTAAAAAATTTTAATTTTGCAATAATTATATCTTTAGGTATCACTATTAGTCTTTTAAATTTAATTATAGGAGAAAAGTTATATTATTTAATAAAATCTACTTTTTTTGCACTTATATTTACTTTTGTTGATGGATATATCGTTCAGGTAATGCCCTTTTGGTATAATATTGGAATATTTGCAATTTTGATATTTTTTTCATTAAAAATTAATAAGTACAATCAAAAATATTTAGCATCTGAGCATTCATCACAAATAGTAGTATTTGATTTTTTAACTCTTTTTGGAATTGTTTTATTCTCATTTGTAATTTTATTTCCATTTTATATGATGTTGATAACAAGCTTTAAAACTCAAGCTGCTTTGCTAATAAACCCTTTAGATTTTAGTATTAATTTTAACCAAGACTTTAAGGAATTATTTAAATCATATTTTGTGATATTTGATACTTACAAATTTGGCAGATACATACTAATAAGTACATTTGTTTCGGTCGGTACAGTGATAGTTACATTATTATTTGCAATACCAGCTGCTTATGCTGTAGCAAGGTTAAATTTCTTTGGAAAAAACTTTCTGTCGACTTCAATTTTAATTATTTATATGTTTCCTGCTATTGTATTAGTTATTCCTTTATATACTGTTTTTAGTCAACTAGGTTTAAGGAACTCGGTAGGTGGATTATTAATTGTTTACACAGCAACTACTTTGCCAGTCGCAATTTACATGTTACAAGGTTATTTTAGAAGTATTCCTAAAGAATTAGAAGAAGCAGCAATCATGGACAAATTAAATTGGTTTGGTATAATTATAAAAATAATTTTACCGTTAAGCATACCTGCAATCTCTTCAGTTGCTTTATACGTCTTTATGATCGCTTGGAATGAGTTTTTATTTTCTTTGATGTTCTTGGATAATCCAAACTCATTTACCCTATCAAGGGCAATACAATATCTTAGTGGAGATGCCGAAACACCAAGACAATATCTAATGGCTGGGTCGGTGGTTGTAACAATACCAGTATTATTAATTTTTGTATACTTTGAAAAATATTTAGTTAGTGGTCTTACCGCAGGAAGTGTAAAAGGTTAGTGGAAGATTATATCAAATTAGCTAAGAAAGTCTTATTAGGGAATAAAAAAAAAGGTTATACATTACCAACCAATAACAAATTGTACCCAGCACAGTGGAATTGGGACTCAGGTTTCATTGCTTTAGGATATTCGCATTTTAAATTTAAATACGCTCTAGAAGAAATAAAGACATTAATAAGAGGTCAATGGAAAGATGGAATGATACCCCATATTTTGTTTCACGATTTAAATACCAATTATTATCCAAATCATTCTGTATGGGCTTGTGGAAATAAAATACATTCATCTGGTATTACTCAACCACCAATTCTTGCAATAATTTTAAAAATAATTTTAGATAAAAAAAGAATTAATAAAAAAGATAAAGCCGAAATTAAAAAAATAATTAAGGGAATATTTAAATACCACAAATGGATTATTAAATTTAGAGACCCAAATAATACAGGATTAGTCTCAATTTTGCACCCTTGGGAAAGTGGCTACGATAATTCACCATTGTGGGATCACCCTTTGAGTAAAGTAAAGGTCCCAAAAAATCTTAAATACAAAAGGGGAGATAACAAAGTTGTTAATCCTGAATATAGACCATTAGATATTGATTATGATAGATACGTGACTATCAAAAATCATTTGAGAAAAAATAATTATAATCCAAAAAAACTTTATAAAGCGTCGTTATTCAATGTGGTTGATGTAGGTTTTAACTCTATATTTTTACGTGCAAATAAAGATCTACTTAAATTGTTAAATATATTCAATTTGGAAAGTACTGAATTAGAGTCTTATATATCAAGATCTGAAAATAAAATTGTAAAATTATATAATCAGAAAAAAAATATATTTTTCAACCTCGATTTAAGAAATAAAAAAAAAATAAACATTCCATCAATTACTCATTATTTTATTTTATTTGCAGATTTAAAAAACAAAGTATTAAATAACCAAATCATTAAAAACTTAAAAAAACACAGTTTTAAAGAAAAATATTTATTATCAAGTGTAAAATCTAATCACCAAAAATTTGAAGAGAAAAGATATTGGAGAGGTCCAGTATGGATTAATTGTAATTGGATAATATATCAAGGATTAAAAAATAAGAATATTAAATTTGCTAAACAAATAAAAAGAAAAACTATTAATTTAGTAAAGCAAAAAGGGTTTAATGAATACTTTAGTTGCAAAACCGGTAAAGGGTTTGGTGCAACCAATTTTTCTTGGACCGCCGCATTATTTTTAGACTTAATATTAGAAAATAAAAATGAATAATTGTAATTGGAATTACCCTACAACCGTTTGGGTAGGCAAAGATAGAGCTAAGGATTTAGAAAAGGCTTGTGTTGAAATTAAAACTTTAAAACCATTATTAGTAACAGATAAAGACTTAATCAATTTAAAATTTATAAAAGATTTAATAAATGATTTAGAAAAGAAATTTAAATTATCTACTTTTTCTAATTTCTCAGGAAACCCAACAGGAGAGAATGTCGATGAAGGTGTTGAAGTATTCAAAAAAAATAGTTGTGATAGTGTAGTGGCTATTGGAGGTGGAAGTGCATTAGACGTCGGCAAAGCCATAGCTTTTATGTCTGGACAATCAAGACCTATTTGGGATTTTGAGGATATTGGTGATTATTGGAAAAGAGCAGATGAAAAAAATATCTCTCCAATAATTGCAATTCCAACAACTGCTGGAACTGGCTCAGAAACTGGCAGAGCATCAGCAATAATTAATTCAAAAACTGGAATAAAAAAAATAATTTTCCACCCAAAATTTTTACCATCTATTGTCATATTAGACCCAGTTTTTTCTAAAGAACTTTCTCCTCGCTTAACAGGAGCTACCGGAATGGATGCATTAGCACACAATTTAGAGGCATTTTGTGCTCCTGGTTTTCACCCCATGGCTGATGGAATAGCAATTGAAGGAATGAAGTTGATAAAAAAATCTCTTTTAAAAGCGGTAAAGAATGGAGGTGATTTGAATGCTAGATCTGATTTGTTAGCTGCAGCTTGTATGGGATCTACTGCATTTCAAAAAGGCTTAGGAGCCATTCATTCACTAAGTCATCCTCTAAATGCTCAATTTAATCTTCATCATGGATTGTCTAATGCAATATTTATGCCATATGTCTTAAGTTTTAATAAAGAAAATATAGAGGAAAGAATTATTTCTATTTGTGATTACCTTAACTTAGGAAAAAGTTTTGACTCTTTTCTTGAATGGATACTAGAGCTAAGAAAAGAATTAAATATTCCACATAAACTATCAGATGTAATAGATACAAATAAAATGAACTTAAATGATCTATCAAAAATGGCTCTTGATGATCCATCAACATCCTCAAACCCAAAAAAATTGACTATAAATGATATGAAAGTTATTTATGAACATAGTATTTCGGGAGAATTATTTTAATGAAAAAAATATTAATTGTTGAGGGAAATTTAAGAGAAGAGAATCAGAGTTTTACTGATGGTGGAATTAAAACACATACTGAAAGTCTAAAAGATAGCATAGCTTATTTCACTGATAAAATCGAAATAGATGTTGTAAACCCTTCATCTGATAAAAATATTTCTGACAAAGTAACAGATCTCGAAAAATATGATGGACTAATATGGGGAGGAAGTAGTCTAAATATTTATAATGACACCATTGAAATAAGAAGACAGATCGAGTTTATGAGAGAATGTCAAAAAAAAATTAAAAAAATATTAGCTATTTGCTGGGGACTTCAGGTTGCTGTTACGGTAGCAGGAGGGGAAGTAAAAAGATGTACAAACGGATCTCACAGAGGTATAGCACTAAATATTGAAATAAATGATGAGGGATTACAACATCAAATATATAAAAATAAAAGTAAAATTTTTAATACACCCGCTTTTAATTTTGATGAGGTTACAAAATTACCAAAAAATTCAAAATTGCTCGCCTCAAATCCTATAAATAAAGTTATGGGAGTAAATTTTCATTCTGCAGCAAGCGATATATGGGGTATTCAATATCACCCTGAGATTACTTACGATAAAATGATAAGCCTTATACATTTTAGAAAAGAACGTCTTTTAAACAATAATGCTTTTGTTGATGAGCAAGAGATAAATAATCATGTAAGAATGATTGCAGAAGAAAATATGATTACAAATAAAGATCTTAGAATGCGTGAACTTGAAAACTGGCTTAATTATCTATTAAAATAGGCCTTCTGTTTCACCTTTTTCATTAATACGAATCGAGTCCGCAGCTGGCATTTTTGGTAATCCTGGCATCGTCATTATTGCACCACACACAACTACGACAAATTCTGCTCCTGATGATAGTCTTATCTCTCTTATTGGTAATACATGACCTGAAGGTGCTCCTTTAAGATTTGGGTCAGTAGAAAAACTATATTGCGTTTTTGCAATACAAATTGGTAATGATTGGTAACCTCTTTCTTCAAATGCTTTTAATTGGTCTCTAATTTTAGTATCTGCAACTACTTCGCTTGCTCTATAAAGTTCCTTAGCAATTGTTTCTATTTTTTTAAATAATGAATTTTTATCATCGTATAAAAATTTAAAATCATTATCTTTTTCACATAACTCAACTACATCATTTGCTAAATCAATTGCACCTTCTCCTCCTTTTTCCCAATGCTTTGATATTGAGGCTTTAATACTTTTTTGTTCACAAAACTTGATAACTTCATTAACTTCTTTATCAGTATCTAAAACAAAGTGGTTTATAGCTACTGTTATAGGTAAGTTAAATTTTTGAATATTTTCTATATGTCTTTCCAAGTTAACCAATCCCTTTTTTACTGCATCTACATTTTCATTTTTTAATTCATCTTTTTTAACTCCACCATGCATTTTCAAAGCTCTTATAGTTGCAACAATCACAACACAACTTGGTTTTAATCCTGATTTTCTGCATTTAATATCAAAGAATTTTTCTGCACCAAGGTCAGCTCCAAACCCTGCTTCTGTTACAACATAATCTGAGAGTTTTAATGCTGTCTTAGTTGCTAAAACAGAATTACATCCATGAGCAATATTTGCAAATGGTCCACCATGAATTATAGCAGGATTATTTTCCAAAGTTTGTGTTATGTTTGGTCTAATAGCTTCTTTTAACAATACAGTCATTGGACCCTGCGCGTTTAAATCTTTTGCATATATTGGTTTTTTATCCCTAGTATAAGCAACCGTAATATTACCAATTCTATTTTCAAGATCATGCAAATCATTTGATAAACAAAAGATTGCCATTATTTCTGATGCAACAGTAATATCAAAACCATCTTCTCTTGGAAATCCATTCGCAACACCACCAAGATTAATATTTATAGATCTTAAAGCCCGGTCATTCATATCGAGAACTCTATTCCAAACTATTCTCCTAACATCTATATTTAATTTATTTCCCCAATATATATGGTTATCAATTAATGCAGATAAAAGATTATGTGCAGACGTGATTGCATGGAAATCTCCAGTGAAGTGTAAATTAATTTGTTCCATCGGAACTACTTGAGCATATCCACCACCAGCAGCTCCACCTTTCATTCCAAATGAAGGACCAAGACTAGGCTCTCTCAAACAAACAATAGATTTTTTACCTAATTTATTTATTCCATCTGACAACCCGACAGAAGTTGTGGTCTTACCTTCACCTGCTGGTGTTGGTGTAATAGCTGTTACTAGTATTAATTTTCCATCTTCTTTTTCTTTAAATTTATCAAGGTATTCAAGTTTAATTTTAGCAATATATCTGCTTATTGGACTATATGCCTCAGCTTTATCAGGTACTCCAACTCCATCCAAAATTTCTTGGATAGGTTTCATTTTTGCTTCTCTTGCTATTTGAATATCTGATTTTATCATTTAGTTTAATATTTTTAATTGTTTAATGTGCAAAATGTCTATACTTTTTTGATTGGATTTTAAACATCTAAAAAATATATATATAAAAAATAAGAAAAAATTTATATTAATTGAATAAAATTATAAAATGCAAAAATACTCAGTTTTTAGCCTAATTAAAAATGCATTCTCAGATCATCAGAATTGGGAAGTAGCTTGGAAAGATCCAACCCCTAAAAAGGAATATGATGTGATCATCATAGGTGGTGGGGGTCATGGCTTAGCAACTGCTTATTACTTAGCTAAGGAGCATAATATTACAAATGTAGCTATCATTGAAAAAGGTTGGATAGGCGGTGGTAATGTTGGAAGGAACACTACAATAATTAGATCAAACTATTTGCATGATGACAATGCTTTGTTCAGTGAGTTTGGCATGAATTTATGGAGAAAGATGAGTCAGGATTTGAATTACAATGTTATGTTTTCTCCAAGAGGAATAATTAATCTTGCCCATTCAGATGCACAAATGAATGCATATTCTAGAAGAGGAAATTCAATGCGCTTAAATGGAATTGATGCAGTTTTATTAAATAGGGAAGAGGTTCAAAAACTAATTCCAATGGCAGATTTTTCTGACAATGTTCGATTTCCAATTTTTGGAGGTTTGATGCAACCAAGCGCTGGGACTGCCAGGCATGATGCCGTAGCTTGGGGGTATGCAAGACAAGCAGACTCTATGGGTGTTGATATAATTCAAAATTGTGAAGTAACAGGATTCGATGTTACCAATGGAAAAATAGTTGGTGTAAGAACATCTAGAGGAGATATTAAAGCAAAAAAAGTTGGATTGTGTGTAGCAGGTAGCACAAATATTTTGGCAGAAATGTTAAACATGACATTACCAATTGAAACTCATCTTCTTCAAGCATGTGTTTCAGAACCTGTTAAACCTTTACTTGACCATGTTGTTACATTTGGTGCAGGTCACTTTTATTGTAGTCAATCAGATAAAGGAGAGATGGTTATGGGTGGAGACTTGGACGGATATAATAGTTACTCTCAAAGAGGAAATTTACCAACACTCCAACATGTTCTAACAGAAGGTATTGCAATGTTTCCGTTTCTAAGCAAATTGAAAATGCTAAGAACTTGGGGTGGAATTATGGATATGTCCATGGACGGTTCACCAATTATTGATAAAACACATATTGATGGCCTATACTTAAATTGTGGCTGGTGTTATGGTGGATTTAAAGCTACTCCTGCTTCAGGGTGGACTTTCGCACACACTATTGCACAGAATAGAGTTCATGAATTAAATGCAGGTTACAGTTTAAATAGATTTAATACTGGCGATTTAATTGATGAAAAAGGTCTTGGTACCAAAACTTGGATATCCTAAATGCTCTATATATTCTGTCCACATTGTGGATCAAGATCACAGAATGAGTTTGCTTATGGCGGAGATGCAACAGTAAAACGACCAGACCTTAATAATGAAATTAGTGACCAAGAGTGGAATAATTTTGTTTATTTAAGAAAAAGTCCTAGAGGAAAACATCTAGAGTTATGGCACCATATATCTGGCTGCAGACAATGGATTAAAGTTGAAAGAGATACTTCTACTCACGAAATTTTTAAAACCTATAAAGCAGATGAATTAATTGAATAATGTCACAAGATTTTAGATTAGATAAGATTGGAATGGTAAATAGAAATAAAAAAATTTCTTTTACATTTAATGGTAAAAAATATTTTGGTTATGAAGGAGATACTATTGCTTCTGCTTTAATAGCAAATGGAGTGCATCTTGTAGGGAGGAGTTTTAAATATCATAGACCTAGAGGTTTCTTTGGAGTTGGCGTTGATGAACCTTATGCAATTTTACAGTTAGAAAGAAATAATGAGAGAGATCCCAATATTAGAGCTACAGAACAGGAGATTTTTGAAGGTTTAGAAGTTAAAAGTGTAAACTGTTGGCCTAGTGTAAACTTTGATATTGGTGCAATTAATAATTTCTTAAAAATGTTTTTTCCAGCTGGGTTTTATTATAAAACTTTTATGTGGCCACCAAGCTTTTGGTATAAAATTTATGAACCTTTTATTAGAATGGCAGCAGGTTTTGGAGAAGCATCAACCAAGCACGATAAAGAAAGATATGAACATAAATATGAATATTGTGATTTATTGATTACTGGATCAGGGCCCTCAGGTTTAGCTAGCGCATATGCAGCAGCAAAAAATGGTGCGCGTGTAATTTTAGCTGAAGACAAACCAAGGTATGGAGGTAGCTTGTTAACTAGCGATGTAAATATTGGTAATCAAACCGGCACTGAATGGTCAGAAAAAATAATTACAGAGTTAAAGTCAATGTCAAATGTGATTGTAAAAAATAGATCACAAGTATTTGGTTATTATGATCATAATATGTTGGTAATGTCGGAACGAATAAGCGATCACTTGCCCAAAACCCAAAAATATTTACCTAAACAACGTTTATGGTACATAAGAGCAAAAGAAGTTCTAATTTCATCAGGTTCAATTGAAAGGCCATTAGTATTTGGGAACAATGATACCCCAGGTGTAATGTTATCTTCAGCAGCTAAAGAATATATGAAGGTTTATGGAGTTTTAGTTGGAAAAAAACCTTTGATATTTACAAATAATGACAGTGGATATGAAACCGCTATAGAATTCAAAAAAAATGGCGTAAATCCATTAATTTTAGATACTAGAAAAGAACCATCTTCAGACATTATTAGTGAAGCCAAAAATTTAGGAATTGAAATTAAATTTTCTCATGTAGTGGTAGCTGCTAAGGGATACAAAAAAGTCAAATCAGCAGATATTGCAAAAATATCTGATAATAAAAAAGAATTATCAAATATAGAAAATATTGAATGTGATTGTATTTGTGTTTCAGGGTTTTGGACGCCATCAATTCACTTAGCATCTCAATCTGGAAATAAATCTGAATTTAATGAAAAAATAGATGCATTCATTCCAAAAAAATCTAAACAGAATGAAAATACAATTGGTTCAGCAAACGGTAAATTTACTTTAGAAGAAACTATAAATGAAGCATTTGATAAAGGATATGAAGTCTCAAACAAAATAACAGAAAATAATAATAAAGTTTCTATTCCAACTGTAGTTGAAAAAAAATCTTCAGAGCACGACAAGTTTTGGTGTGTTCCATTACCAAAAGGTAAATCTTACAAAAGATTTTTAGATTTTCAAAACGATGTGGCTGTAACAGATATAGAGTTGGCATTAAGAGAAGGTTTTAGATCAATCGAACATGTAAAAAGATATACCACCCTTGGAATGGCGACAGATCAAGGGAAGACAAGTAATCTTAATGGTTTACAATTAGTTTCAGACATTGAAAATAAAGTTGTACCACAAGTTGGCCACACAACATTTAGGCCACCTTATACACCTGTTACAATAGGAGCAATTGTTGGAAGAGAAGTTGGCAAACATTCTAAACCAACAAGAAAATCACCAATGCACGAATGGCATAAAAAAAATAACGCAGTATTTGTTGATGCCGGAGTTTGGTTAAGACCAAGATACTACAAGCAAGGAAATGAAACATTATTTGAAGCTTCAAAAAGAGAAGCAAAAAATGTAAGAAAAAATGTAGGTGTATGTGATGTAACTACCTTAGGAAAAATAGATGTTAAAGGTCCAGATGCTGCGGAATTTTTAAATAGAGTTTATACTAATGCATGGCTTAAGCTACCAGTCGGTAAAGCAAGATATGGAGTAATGCTAAGAGAAGATGGAATTGTAATGGATGATGGAACAACAACAAGAATTTCCGAAAATCATTACCACATGACAACTACAACAGCTCAAGCAGCAAATGTTTTGTCTCATTTAGAATATTATTTGCAGCTAGTTTGGCCAGAATTAAATGTTAATGTAGTCTCAACAACAGAGCAGTGGGCTGGCGCTGCAATAGCAGGCCCAAATTCAAGAGCATTACTAATGAAATTATTTCCTAATACCGATGTATCTAATGAGGGTCTACCATTTATGGGATACAAAGAGGCCGATTTATTTAGCATTCCTGCAAAAATTTATAGAATTTCATTTTCGGGAGAACTTGCTTATGAAGTCAACGTGGAATCAGACTATGGTAATTTCATGTGGGAAAAAATTATCGAAGTTGGTAAAGAATTTCAAATACAGCCATATGGAACTGAAGCCCTATCTACTTTAAGGATAGAAATGGGTCACGTTGCTGGCTCTGAGCTTGATGGGAGAACAATTCCTCACGATGCATCGCTTGAAGGTTTAGTAAGTAAGAAAAAAGACTTTATTGGTAAAAGATCTTTAAGCAGATCAGCTTTTACAAAACCAGATAGAGAAAAAATAGTAGGTGTTGTTCCATTAGACAAAACAACAAGTATTCCTGAAGGTTCATATATTGTTAAAGACCCTAAAGCAAAACTTCCAAACCCTAAATTAGGTCATGTATCAGCATCATGTTGGAGTGTTGAGTATGATAATCCATTCTCACTTGCGATAATTAAAGACGGTAAAAATATGATAGGTCAAAAGCTATTTGCTATGTCACCTTTACAAAACAAAACTATTCCTGTGGAAATTGTTTCATCTCATTATGTTGATCCTGAAGGAAAGAGAGTAAGAGCATGACAGTAATTTCTGCATTACAAAATGTTCATGTCAATGGATCATTTGGAAATTTTGAAAATAAATCTGAAAATGAATTATTAAAAATTAAAGAATTAAAAAATTTATTAATTATTCAAGTTGTTCAGTATAGAAATTCTTCTATTAAAATTGACGAAATAAATTTTAACAATTTAAAATTTGTAAATCAGTCACAAACAGTTGTTTCAAATGAAAATATAAGGGTGCTGTGGAATTCACCAAATAATTGGCTTTTAGTTTCTAATAAAAAAGAATTGTTTAAAGAAATTTACACCACTTTTAATGAAAATGATTTTGCTGTTACAGACCTTTCTCATTCTAAAGCGATAATAGAATTAGAAGGACCTTACGTTAAAGAAGTTTTAAAAAAAGGATGTCCTTTTAATTTTAATATTTTAACAAAAAATATGAGCATTAACTCAGCTTATAATGGAATTTCTTTTATAGTTGATATGATTGAGAATGAACCAGAAAAAGTAAGAATTTTTTCACTAAGAAGTTTTGGGGAATCTCTATACCATTCTATCACTGATGCTTGTTTAGAATTTGGCTATAAGTGTAATTAGTTATTATTCCTCAGTTTTAAATCTAGATTTCTGAATAAATAAAACAAATAACACTGGTATAATTAAGGTAATAATTGTAACTGTTATCAATAACAATCCTAGCTCAGAATAGTCTGCTGTCGTTAAAATTGCGTTTGTAACTTTATCTTTTACTTCTCTTGTAATTGTAAAAATTTCATTAAGATATTTGGTTAATAAAGCACTTGCAGACAAAGCTAAATTAGTGAATGAGGCAAAAACCGCAAAAAAAGTTGCTTTTAAATGTGAAGGTGCATTCTTAGCAATCCAAGCCAAAAGTGGAATCATAGATATTTGACCTAATGGAGATTCTAATGCTGTATTAATTATTGCTATAAATTTTGCATCAACAATTCCGTTTGTTAACGAAGAGGTCCAGTTATGAAATCCATAATACATCCCAACACTTGGTAAAAATAAGATTGACCCTGCAATTGATAAAATTACAATTATTTTAGCAATAGAATTTTTTGCCATAAATGGTCTAAGCATTATTATTCCAACTAATGTAAGTATAGAAGCCAGTAAAGATAGTACTGAAAAAAATTGTTCATTGAATTGAAGTTCATCAATTTCAAACCAAGATAAACCTGGTCCAGGTCCAGGCATGGCTCTAAATATAAAAATAATTATAGCAGTTCCAACTATTGTAAATCTTAACTTTTCAGGTAACTCTTTAATAAGTTTATTCATAAGGAATAAAATTATTAACATAGAACCAAAGAAAACAATCTCTTGTGCAAAAGGCAATCCTAACGAGCCAACACTCAAAGTAAAAATTACAAAAATTAAACTACCACCTAGTATCCACCAATTAACTTTTGTTTTTTCATGATTAAAATTACCTTCTTCTCCAGATAAACCTTGTCTAATTAAAATGTTTTTCTTTTTATTTTTTAAATAAGCTGCGAAAATAACACCTAAAATTGAAACCATTGGTATTATTAATGCATAAAGATATATGGAACCGTATAATTGTATTTTTTCAGTCTGTTCAAGATTATCTACTCCTTTAAATAATATTACATTGGCAAGAGCAACCAACACCGTTCCACCTATTATTGCAAATCTTCCAAGTGTTTGCATTGTTGTATGCATAATCTTAACTTGATCTCTTGTAAATTTTTCACCATTTTCATCAATTAAAGGTACAGCTTCAACTGTCATTGCATCAGCAACGACATCTTGAACTACATAACCAATGGGAGCTAAAAGAACGCTAATTACAAACCAAGTTTCAACTTTTAAATAAGATGACATTTGTTCTGTATGAATTATTAGTCCATACATTATTAATAAACTTATTCCAATTAATGAAGCTCCTACGTAAACCATATAATTTTTTTTATTCCAGATTAAATCTACCAAATGCCCTAGTGGCATTTTTAAAGCCCAAGGTATTCCTGCCCAGAAACCTAAACCTGCAAGAAATGCTGCAGATAAATTCAAATAATCTTTTACAAAAAAAGTACCTACTATCCCTGTTAGGCCAGATATTCCTGCTGCCACATAAATCATTAAGGGAGGCAAATAAGACAATTTAAATTGTCTTCCTAAATCAAACAGAGTTGAGTCTATAAATTGAATGATTTTATTCATAAATTCTTAATCTAATAGGTTTAATTTGATTAGACTATTATTTTTTGTTTCTTTGCACCACAATTCATAACTTTCGCACACTCTCCACAAATGATTTGTAGCTCTTTGCGATATTTCCAAGGGAAAATGACTTTTTGCATAGTACAAATCAGGAAATTTAATCAATTGTTTTATCATTGCTTCTTTTTGTAAATTCAAAAGCCTTAAAACCTCTTTTGAAATTTTTTCTCCCGAGGTATCATCAACAAAATCGTTTTCTTTTAGTTTCTCAAACCATTCATCATGAAATTGACCACTACTTACTTTTTCATACAATTTTGAACCCATAAATCTTTCAATCGCATCTATATTGGAAATATCAATATTCTTTTTTTTAATTTGAAATATTTCTAAATAGATTGCCTCAGCAACATATAGTATGTAGGGTTTTTTATTTTCTACTCCCATAAAATTATAAATCTAAAGTGTAATAACGAGAATTAGGGTCCTCTTTATAGTGAGCAAATGGTTTACACTTACTAAATTTAAAATGTTCAAAAAGTTTTCTAGCAGGTAAAAAGAATTTTCCAGATCCCGTTTCAATGCTTAGCTTTTTTATACCTAATTTTTTTGCCTGAATAATTAAATGCGAGATTATTTTATTACCGATACCGCTATTTCTAAAATCATCCGATACTCTAATAGATTTAAATTCTCCATGATTTTGTCCAATAAACTTTAAAGCTCCACATCCAATTAAATGATTATTATCCCACAAACTCCAAAATTTTATACTTGGATCTTTAAGTCCAGGAATATCTAAAACATGAGTACTACCTTTAGAAGAAACAGATCTTAATTCAATAAAATGTTTTATTAAAAGATGATTTACTTTTGGGTGATCAAAGTTATTTTCTATTGATTTAATCATTAGCATGAACATATAATCTAAAAAATAATTAAACCAATACGAAAATACATGTGTGGAAGATACGTGATTACCAATGCGGTTTCAAAAACAAGTAAAATGGTTAAAACTGCAATTAACGTAGGAGACTCAGAAAATTATAATGCACATCCTTATCAAAATCTTCCAGTAATTAAGAAATATAACAATGGAAATACTCTTGAAAATTTAAAGTGGGGGATTGTACCTAGTTGGGCTAAAAAAAAAGACTTCAAACCACTAATTAATGCAAGATTAGAGACGATTGATGAAAAGGTCTCTTTTAAAAAGTTAATAAAGCTTCAAAGATGTGTTGTTGTAGTTGATGGATTTTATGAATGGAAGAGAATAGAAAATGAGAAGATTCCTCATTATTTTTTAAGAGAAGATAAGAAGCTAATTTTTATCGCAGGTATTTACGAAGAGGATCAATTTTGCATGATTACTGAGGAAGCAATTTCGAATGTAAAAGAAATTCATCATAGACAGCCAGTTATCTTAAATGAAGGTGATGTTAATAAATATTTGAATATTGAAATTTCAGGTTCAAATTTTTTAAAACAATCACCAAAACCACAACTTTCATTTTATGAAATTTCTAAAGATGTAAATAAGCCAACAAATAACAATATTTCTCTAATTCAACCTATATAAAATTATTTTTCAATTATTGTTAGATGTCCCATTTTTCTTTTAGCTTTTACTTTTTTTTTTAAATAGTCATAAAAAAACTCGTTATCTGTAAAAGTTTTATTTCTATAAATTGTTATGTCATCACCGATTAGATTTATCATTTGAGCATTATATATTTTTCTAGTTTCTATTTTTTTTAAACCACAAACAGCTCTTATATGATTTTCAAATTGACTAACATTGTGCGAATTTATTGTTAGATGACCAGAATTATGAACCCTAGGTGCAATTTCATTAACAAGTAGGTTTTCATTTTTATCAATAAAAAACTCTACACATAAGGTTCCAATATAATCCAGTTCTTCAACAATTTGTTTTGCCCATTCTCGCGATTTTACTTTTATTGAATCTGAAATTTCAGCTGGAATTTTTGAATGTTTCAAAATTTGATCTTCGTGAACATTCTCAATTGGTTCATATATTTCATATTTTTGATTACCAAATCTACATATGACAATTGAAATTTCTTTTTTTAAATTAATGAACTTCTCTAAAATATATTCTTTAGTAAAATCAATGTCTTCATTTATGTCACTTAAACTATTTAATTTATATTGACCTTTACCATCATATCCAAGAGTAGTAGTTTTAAGTAATCCAGGTAATAGGTTTTCATAATCTTTTATTTCATCCTTATTTTTTATTAAAGCATAGTTAGTTGTTCTAATATTGTTATTATTTAAAAAATCTTTTTCAGTTAATCTATTTTGGATTAAACTATTTATTTCTGGTTTGGGTAAAACACTCTTTGATCTGTTTATTTCATTTAATATATCAAAGGGAATATTTTCAAATTCATAGGTGACTAAATCAACGCTATCAACAAATTCTGTTCTAATTTTTGTGTCTCCATAGTTCCCGTATATGAACTTATTTGTAAAATTTTTAGCAGGCGCATCTGGATCATCGCTGAGTACTACAGTTTTTATATTTACCTTTTTAGCAGCTTCAGAAAGCATACTACCTAGTTGACCACCTCCAATTATTCCTAAAACTGGCTGTTTCATTTATTTAGGTTTTTTTTTAACAGATTTTGATTGTTTAGACCGCCACTTTTTGAGATTATTCTTAATACCCACATCAAAGGTAGAGATAATTGATGCTGCATATAATGCTGCATTTATTGCTCCATCTGAACCTATTGCGACAGTCCCAACAGGTATACCTTTTGGCATTTGAGCAATTGAAAGTAAACTATCTAGACCTTTTAACTTTTTACTTTCTATTGGCACTCCGATTACCGGAATTCTTGTTAGAGATGCAATCATTCCTGGCAAATGGGCTGATCCTCCAGCTCCAGCAATTATCACAGAAATATCGTTTTTTTCTGCAGATTTTGCATACTTAAACATACGTACTGGTGTTCTATGAGCTGAAACTATTTTGGTTTCATAATTGATTTTAAGCAATTTAAGAATTTTTTCACAAAATTTCATGGTAGAGTAATCGGAAGTACTTCCCATTACTATTGATACCTTGTGACTATATTTTTTGTTTTTCACGATACGAATTTGAATTAATATAGATTACCATAATCTTTAAATTTTAACTAGTCGACAAATTATATTATACTTATATTGTCTTTAAATATGAACTATCGAATAGATAATCTTCAATATTGTAACTGGTCAAGAGATATTTTTCTTATCAACAGGGAAGCTGGACTTAATGCTGTACATGTTACTTTAGTGTATCATGAAGATTATGATGAATTCTTACAAAGAGTTAAAGAATGGGATAAATTTTTTGAAGAAAATTCAGACTTAATATTTTTAGGAAAAACATTTGAGGATATTACAAAAGCTCAATCGGATGATAAAACAGCAATTTTTTTTGGTTTTCAAAATTGTTCGCCAATAGAGGATGATATAAATCTAATAGAGAAAGTTCATGAGCACGGTTGTAGATTTATGCAACTTACTTATAACAATCAATCTCTTCTAGCCACAGGATGTTATGAAAAAAATGACTCTGGTGTAACAAATTTTGGAAGAGAAGTAATTAAAGAGATGAATAGGGTTGGTATAGTTGTGGACATGTCCCATTCAGCAGAGAAAAGTACTTTGGATGCAATTGATATAAGTGAAAAGCCGATTGCAATTACTCATGCAAATCCTTCATTTTGGCATGAAGCTTTAAGAAACAAGTCAGATTTTTTGTTAAAAAAACTTTCTGAAAGTGGAGGTATCTTAGGTTTATCATTATATTCTCATCATTTAAAAAATGGAACAAATTGTAAATTAGAAAACTTTTGTGAAATGGTTGCTAAAACTGCAGAAATAATGGATGTAAAAAATATTGGTATTGGATCAGATCTATGTTTGAACCAACCTGACAGTGTTGTTGAATGGATGAGAAATGGAACATGGTCTAAAAGTACAAATTATGGAGAGGGAAGTAAAAAAAAACCTGGATTTCCAAAGCAACCCGAGTGGTTTTTGGACGCTAGAGGATTTTATAACTTAGAAAGTGGATTAAAAAAAGTTGGTTTTAATCAAGAAGAAATAGATGGAATTTTAGGAAACAATTGGTTTAATTTTTATAAAGGAATTAATTAATGGAAATAAGATTAAGGGATCCAAAATTTTTGATGAAACTATCCAAATTGGGTTCTTTTCATCAATCAAAATTGTCTTTTCTAAGATCCTTTTTAAATGAATTCAAAGATTGGAAATATAGCCGTGATTTATTTCAACTTAATGATAAAGGACATGGTAGAGTAGTTTATTCATTTACAAAAAATAAAAGAACTTATTCTCTCATTTGTTTTGCTAATGAAATTAAAGATGATGAAAGATCAGATAGAGTTATAGCAACAAAGTGGGATGCTGCTTTTACTTTGTTTGACGGAATTCCTTCCAAAGAAGACATAGATAGACTTAATAATAATGTTCCTAAACAAGAAGTTGGAAGGTTGTCATACAAGGAATTAACGTTATCAAGAGCAAATAAATCAGTTAGAGTTTTTGACCACGTTATTGAAAATCTATCAAATGGAAAGCAACCTAATAAAGATATTTTATCGAAGGTTGGTTATTTATATAGAACAACAGCAGTTTACGGATCTGGAAAGTTTGGTTTGGCTGATAGGTTCAGAATTAAAAATAGGGAAGAAATCAGAGGACCTTTTAGATTAGAAATGATGTTAGTTTATCTCGTTAGACAGTTTACATTTGATCAGGTTAATCATATTGCAAAAAATAGAAATCCAAAGTTAGCAGTTGAATTAGATCCTGCTCTTAGCAGAAACTTAGGAATAGGAAATTCCACGGGTCTAGGCATGGCCCCTTTTATTGTTAATCACCCTATATTGCTAAATAATTGGATATATGCAAGAGAAACAGCTTTAAAAAAAATAAGAGAAATAGAAAATGTTTCAAAAAATGAGATTGATATTTTTTATAATTGCCTGATTAAATCATTAAAAAATATAACTAGTTGGCACACAGATAGCGATTTTCAAAATAATAAAATCAAAAGCTTAATTGAGGATTTGAAAAAGTTTATAAAATTTATGAAAGAAGATTTTAAATATCAAAATTCATATCAATTTAATCAAATTTACAATTGGTCAGAAGAAAATTTAAATGATGAATGTATAGAATATATTGTGTCAATGATGATGGAGCCATTTGATGACATAGTTAATCCATTGATTACGCAAATGAGTTCTGATGAGGAAGAGCATTTTAACATTCCTGTTGATAGAACAATAGAGGATTTAAGAAATATATTAGAAAATAAATACTCAGAAATACTTAAAATTGATTTTTCAAAAGGTGAAAATAATCAAAACTTTTGGTTTATATCAAAAAATAAAGAAGAACCTAGAATAGGCGACAGATATATCGATGATGGATCTGAATTAGAACAACCTTTGGCAATAGCAAGAGACATAAATAAACTTTATGATGCTATTTTTACAAAAAAAAATAGTTCGAAAATCGGTAAATTTCTTAAAGATAATAATCACTTGAGACATGTTGTAAGAAGAGCATTTATTGCTGAAAAGTTTCCCTATTCAGAAATTCAAGACAACACCATTGGGTCCAAACTAGTTCCAATTGATATGTTAAGATTAAAATTATCTTTTTTTGGGGCTATAAAATTTGACCCAAGATCAGATAAATGGTTGCGTATCTGTATGTTCCAAGGCGCTCCTTTACCATCTGAATTAGATAATTTTGACGATAAATGGATTTATAAATCATAAATAAATGAGAAGCTTTAGTGAAATAGAAGTAACTACAAAAAAAGCATCTAAAGCAATTGGTTTTGCTTGGGGAATATCAGAGGAAGTGGGAAAAAATATTCGATTACTCGAAATGTTTGGTTTACCAGGTCTAAAGAATTTAAATCAATATTATAAAATTTATAAAATCAGTAATTTTGAAAATATAAATGAAATATCAGCCTCAAATACCCCAAAAACCTTTTATTGTCCAATCTTATCTGGAATAAATTTTTTTGATCAATCTTCAGCAATATCTAAATTTAATGAAATTGAAATCAGTAAAATTGCTTTTCCACTTATATTTTTATCATTTGTAAGCAGAACTTCTGAAATTATTGGTAAGAGAATTTTTTTAAAGATGGATGATAAAGAATTTTTATTTAATTTTAATGAGTCTATTTATTCTAATTATCTGACAGAAGATATATTGGAAAAATCAGATAAAATTAATTTAAAATTTTTAGATAATAAAAATAGTTTTACTGAAGATGATTGGTCGGAAATTTATAACTTATCCCTAAGAACATATGTTGATGAAAGTGACAAATCGAGGGAAAGAACAGCAGGGGCTGGATTAACAGATAATGACTAAAGAATATGATAGGGAATTAAATACGAATTTAGAAACAGATTTAAATGATGTTTGTGAGGAGTGTAAAAAAGAAGATAAAAGCGTAACTCAAAATTTATTCCTCACTGGTTTTAAAATATGCGAATCTTGCAGAACATCTAAAACTGTTTTCCCTTTTTAGCTAATATTACTAATTGGAATTGAATTCATTCTATTAATAATGAATGTAATTGATAGAAAAGCTATTATAAGAAAAGATAAAAATACTATACCAAAAGATTTCAAATTAGATTTTAAATTTAAAATTTGTTTAGTTGATATTATAAGAGATGCAAAAATCCAAAATTGGGTAAGAAAAATAATTGGTAACACCAAGTCAGGTGTTACTGCGAAGAACCTGATTAAACCTGGCGCATGAGCATATCCCACTGCTATTAAAACTTTTTTAAAAGGGACTTTGCTTCCTTTATCTGGGAAAATTTTTACTCCAATTACAAAAATGAATATAGCCCAAACAAACCATGTTAAAAGAGCTGTCAAGCCTGAGATGCCAATTGATGTTCTCACGATTGAATTTGCCGCTACTGCTCCCGCCACACCATCAAGAATCATTACAAGACCAGCAAAATAGATTGCAGCCTCGCTAAAGTATTTATTATCTCTGTATAAGCTTTTATCTAATTTTAAAGATTTAAAAAAAATTTCTAAAAATTGTGCGAACATTTTAATTAGGGAGAAGCTGAACTCCTCCCTTCAATTGTTTAACCTTTTACAACTTCTCTTGTATTGGCGTTGTAAGACTCTTTAAAAGGTATATCTACAACTACAGCATCAACAGGTTTGCCTGGAGTTTCAGAATATTTTTCAGGTAAGTGTACCTTAAATTTAGATCCTACTTTTCCTTTTGGAAATCCATTTGCGTTTAATGTCCCATCAAAAGGAACATAACCCATGGCTATATTTTGTTTTTTTTCAGGATGATACCAAGGAGAAGTAATAAAACCTATTGGTTCTCCACCACCCTCATCTGAAATTAACCAAAAATCAGGTGCATATTCGTCAATTGGCTTTCCTCCTAACTCTAAACCAACTAATTGAAGTTTATATGGTTTATGTCCTGCTTTTAAATCAGCTTTCATTTTTTCAAGAGCTTTCTTTCCCACGTAATCTGCTTTCTTATCCCATTCTCCTTTACCAGATAATGAAACTTGATAACCTAAATTACATTGAAAGGGGTTATGTTGATTATCCATATCTTGACCCCAAGAAAGAATTCCAGCTTGGATTCTTCTATGGTGTGCAGGTGCAATGACCATTAGACTGTGTTTTTTTCCTGCATCAAGTACAGCATTCCACATATCTTCAGCATATAAAGTGCACTCTCTTAAATAAATTTCATAACCAGCTTCCCCAGAAAACCCTGATTGAGATATTACACAACTTCTTCCACCGATCTTGGCTTCAGCTAAACCATAGAATGGCATGTTATCAAAATCAACTTGGTCACCGCATAAATCTTTCATTAATCCTTTAGATTTTGGTCCTTGTATTTGAACAGGACTTACATCTATTTCATCAATTTCTACATCAAATCGCTCGTCAGCGTTTACGCCTTGTAAATAAAGACCTATATCACTATCAGACAAACTAAACCAAAATTCATCTTTAGATAATCTTAAAAGAATAGGATCATTTAATACTCCACCATATGCATTACAAAGAATTACATATCTCGCTCTCATTGGAGAAATTTTTGCAGCATCTCTTGTAATCACATAGTCAACAAATTTTTCTGCATCTGGACCCTTTACTCTAATTTGTCTTTCAACAGCTACATTCCACATTGTTACATGATTAACGATTGCATCATATTCTACCATTGCGCCACCATCTTCAGGTTTTACATATCCTCTTGGGTGATAAATACGATTATATACAGTAGCTCTCCAACAACCTGCTTTCATAGATAAATGCCAGTAGGGTGATTTTCTTACACGAGTTGAAATTAACATTTCAACCTTTGTTGGTCCACTTTGTCTTAAATTATAAGGCACTTTTCTATCAGATTGATCTACTGATGTTACGTGTCTTAACTTACTATAGTCAAATTCATTAGACATAGTTATTCTCCTTCAACCACTTGTTAGTTTCCTTCAAGCCGCCGAATGTATAAATGTGAAAATAATCAGTATACGATTTAACTTTCCCAATTAGATCATTAGGGTCTTTAGGTTTCAATAAATCTAATGCCTTACTAAAATTAGATTTAAGAAAATTAATGGAATTTTTTGCTCCAACAATGTTTGCAAACTTAATTAAGCTTGAAATTTTCATGGGCCCAGTTATTCCAACATGAACTGGTATCGTTTGTTTAGATATAAAATCAACGATAGGCTGAGAGTCCAGTAACCATTGAGTTACTATATAATCAGCGTAAGGCTTTTTATCTATCATAGCTTTTTCTAAATCTTTATTGGATATATCAGGACTCCCTTCAGGATGTCCAGCAATTCCAATCTTAATTCCATCGAATAATCCTGTCTCTAAAATCTGATAAGAGCTATCAAATTTTCCCAATGGTTCTCTTCCACCACCTATCACTAGAGCCTGCTTCACACCTCCATCTTTGCATCTTAAAATGTAATCTTTTAAATCTTTTTCATCACCGATAGATCTCGCTGGGAAATGGGGAACCGGATTATAACCACTTTTCACTAGTTCTATTGCTTTTCTAGCAGTATCTTTATAATCTCCACCTGGAAGCATTGTAATATAAACATCTTTGACTTCTGGTAAAGTGTTTACATCCGCTTGCGGACTTATTTCCAAAGAAAAATACATTTAAATATTTTTAGTTATTTTGTTTACTGTGTCTATAAAATTATTTGATTAAGGAAAATAAAATTTATTTTTTTAAGCCTCTGTGTTTTTGCATTCTTTGACCGTACTGTTGCGCAACTCTGTCAAATATGATTGCAAGGGCTACAATTGCTAAACCGTTAAACAAACCAAGAGCTAAATATTGGTTCATCACTGCTCTTAATATAGGTACTCCTAATCCTTTTACTCCAATCATTGATGCAATAACAACCATTGCCAAAGCCATCATTATTGTTTGATTAACTCCAGCAAAAATAGTTGGCAATGCAAGTGGAATTTGTACAGATCTTAATTTTTGAATTCTAGTCGCACCAAATGCTTCAGATGCCTCTATTGTTTCTTTATCTACTTCTCTAATTCCTAAGTTTGTTAATCTTATAATTGGAGGAACTGCATAAATGCAAATTGCAATTAAGCCTGGAACTTTTCCTATACCCATCAACATTAATATTGGAATTAGATATACAAAACTTGGAATGGTCTGCATCATATCTAAAATAGGTAAAACTATTTTCTCAACTCTTTCTGACCTTGCCATCAGCACACCCACAGGAATACCAACTGACATACAAATAATTACACAAACTGTAATAATAGCCACTGTTGCCATGCAATCCTTCCACATGCCAAAATAACCAATGAGAAAGAATGAAATTGCTGTTCCCAGAACTAGTTTCCAATTTCTAGATCCAATCCATGCTAAACCACAAATTACAGCAATAGTGATTGGCCAAGGTGCTTCAATTAATAATTTTTCTAATCTTACTAAAAAAAACAAGAGTGGATCAAAAAAAGCCTCTATAGCATCCCCATAAGCTCTTGAAAAATCTCTAAAAGCAAAGTCAATACCTTTTCTAAGTTCAGCTAAAGCTGACCTTTCCATTACAGGAAATTTCGTTAATAATTCCATATTTTGTTACGAGCCTATATATTATAGGCTCGTAATACTTTATTTCAATGATTATAAAGCAGATTTGATTTTCGCCTTAGCTGAGGAGCTTACCCATGAGCCCCAAACATCTTCATGCGATTTCAAAAATTCAATAGCTGCGTCTGATCCTTTAGCTTGATTATCTGACATATACACAAGCATAGAGTTCATTATATCTCCTGGGTATGTTCTTTTCTCAACATAAGCCACTGCATCTTTTCCACCTTTTTCAACAAAACCACTAGTTATTATTGAATTTACCTCAGATTTTGTCCAAGATGTTTTTTTAGGTGATGCACACTGTTCATCAGGTAGCATTATGCAGTTGTCCCAATTATCTCTACCTGCAAAATCAACTCCAAAATTTACGGCTTTTAATCCATATTTACCTACCATTGATGTTGGGCTCCAATAATAACCTATCCAACTATCACCTGAGTCTGCAGCTTTCGAAATTGTACCATCTAATCCTGCAGCAGAACCTGGGTCAACTAATTTCCAACCCTTTGCTTCCATATCATAAGCTCTAAAAAGATTAGCGTTTGCTATTTGACATCCCCAACCTGCTGGACATCCAACAAATGCTCCTTTAGATGGATCTTCTTTATCTGGAAACCATTCAGGGTGTTCTAATATTTCCAAAGCAGTCATATTTGCTATTTCAGGGTGATTTTTAATTGTGCCTGGAGTAATCCACCAACCTTCACCTAAACCAGTGATAGGCGTTTTGTTAGCTTGAACCAATCTACCTTCGTCAACAGCTTTTAATAAAGGAGTGTAAACAGCATTTGCCCATTGTTCCGGGTTCATATCTGGAGCACCTTTGTCATTCATTGACGTAAAAGTAGGCATTGTTGAACCTGGAATTAATTCCACTTCACACCCATACCCCTCTTCTAAAATAAATTTATCTACGTTAGCCATAAGTTCAGCTGAAGCCCAGTTTTGCTCAGCAATAACTAACTTCCCACATGCAGCATTAGCAATACTTCCAAATGAAGCTATTCCTAACGAAACTAGCAATGTTAAGATGAGTTTTTTAATTTTCATTATTATCTCCTAATTAATTAATTAAGTCTTATAAAAACATATAGAACTAAAAATTGCAAACAGGATTCAACTAAAGGTTGTAGTAAAAATGTCTTTAATAATTTAGTATTTTAAATAAAATTCCTTAAAACAATGAAAGTAATTAGTAAAATTTTTTTTGTAGGATTTAATTTCAATTTAAACTGTAAAACAGTTTTTCAACAATCGATTATCAGAGACAGTTTTTAAAAATTTTTATCAAATATAATTTTAAGTTAATTTTAAAAGGAGAAATATGAAAAAAAACTTAATATCAAGACTGGATGCAGGTCCAATCATATTTGCTGAGGGTTATTTATTTGCTATGGAAAGAAGAGGATATCTATCTGCTGGTCCATTTGTACCAGAGGTAGTTTTAGAACATCCCGATGTAGTTACTCAATTACATAGAGAATTCATAAGAGCTGGTTCTGATGTCGTTCAGGCTTTTACTTATTACGGACATAGAGAAAAATTAAGAATCATTGGAAAGGAACATTTGCTTGAACCAATGCAAAAAAATGCTCTCCAAATAGCAAAAGATGCTGCAAATGAATTTAAAGATTTAGACTTAATGGTTTGTGGAGATGTTGCAAATACAAATATTTTTGATCCAAATGATAAAAATTCATTTAAGGAATGTCAAAAGATGTATGAAGAGCAAGTGCTTTGGGCAAAAGAAGCTGGAGTTGACTTCGTAGTTGCAGAGACAATTAACTGGGTAGATGAAATGAAAATTGCCTTGAAAGCTATCAAAGACGAGGGGTTAATTGCGGTTGCAAATTATGCAATACCTCGTGGAGATTTAACAAGAGATGGATATACCTCTGAAGATGCATGTAAATTAATAGAAGATCTTGGAGCAGATGTTGTAGGCTTAAATTGTTATAGGGGTCCAGAAATGACAATGAAACTTTTAAAAAAGATAAGAAAAAAAGTTTCATGTCATGTTGCGGGTTTACCCGTTCCATACCGAACAACAGAGAAGGAGCCAGGATTTCTAAATCAGACCGATCACGGATGTGATTGTATTCCTGGAGGAAATGCATTTCCAGTTGCTTTAGATAATTTGTATTGCAACAGATTTGAAATGGCAGAATTTGCCAAAGAATGTCTTAGAGAAAAAATTAATTTGATTGGTATATGTTGTGGTGCTGAAGCTCATCATGTAAGAGAAATGGCAGTAGCAGTTGGAAAAAAACCAATAGCTATGAAATATATGCCAGATATGAGTAAACATTTTCACCATGGGACAGACAAGACATTGAAAGATGTTAATAAAGAAATAAAATATTAATATGCAAAATCATGCAAAAGTAGTCATCATAGGCGGTGGTGTCGTAGGTTGTTCTATTCTCTATCATTTATCAAAGTTTGGCTTAAAAGATTGTATTCTTCTTGAAAGAAACGAACTTACATCTGGATCCTCTTGGCATGCAGCAGGAAATGTTCATGTTATTTCATCAGATCCAAATATTTCTAGAATGATGGCATATACAATTGGCCTTTATAAAGAGATTGAAAAAGAATCAGGTCATTCTGTTGGCTTTAAACCAAGCGGAGGTTTTTATTTAGCATCCAACGATGTTTGGGCTGAATATCTTAAAAGAGAAAGATCAAAAGCAAGATATATGGGTCTTGACCAAGAATTTATATCTTTAGAAGAAGTAAAAAAGAAAAATCCTTTAATAGATCCCTCAAGATATCTTTTAGCTTTATGGGATCCGATAGATGGAGAAGTTGATCCATCTGGAGTAACATATGCTTTTGCAAAAGCTGCTAAAGTTTATGGTGGTAAATATTACACTCATACAATTGTAAAAGACACAAAACAAAAAAAAAATGGTTCATGGGAAGTATTCACAGACAAGGGTAATATTAATGCAGAAATTGTCATCAATGCTGGAGGTTTATGGGCAAGGGAAGTTGGCCATCTAGCAGGAATTAATCTCCCAGTTCAACCGATGGAGCATCATTATTTAATAACTGAAGCAATTCCAGAAATCGAAGCAATGGGAGACAAAAGAATACCTATTGGTACAGACTTTGAAGGCAATATTTATTTTAGACAGGAAGGGAAAGGAATGTTGCTAGGAACTTATGAACCAAAATCTACACCTTGGAAAGTCGAGGGCACGCCTATGGATTTTGGCCATGAATTATTAGAGCCTAAATTAGAAAATATACAAGACAGGTTAGCGATTGGTTTTGAAAGAATGCCATCTTTACAAAAAGCTGGAATAAAAAATATCGTAAATGGTCCGTTTACATTTGGACCTGATGGTAGTCCTTTAATTGGTCCTGTGCCTGGTATGAAAAATTACTGGGTAGCTGTTGGAGTAATGGCAGGATTTTGCCAAGGTGGAGGTGTAGGAAAATGTATTGCAGAATGGATAATTGATGGAGAACCATCAATTGATGTTTGGGCGATGGATGTTGCAAGATTTGGAGAGTATGCAACTCCACAATATGGAACAATAAAATCTTCTGAAAATTATGAAAGGAGATTTATTATGACTTTTCCAAATGAAACTCTACCAAAAGGCAGAAGACAAAAGACTACTGCTTTATACGATAGATTTATAAATCAAGGAGCTGTAATGGGAGATGGTTTTGGTTTAGAAAGTGTCTTATGGTTTGCTAATAATAAAGAGGATGCTTACGAGGAACCAACTATAAAAAGATCTAGATCTCATAATTATGTATCAAAGGAAGTAATTAATGTAAGAGAAAATGTAGGTCTAATGGAACTGGCAAATTTTTCGAAGCATGAATTTAAAGGACCTGATGCAAAGAAATTTTTAGATTTTGTGATGGCTGGTAAAATTCCTAGACCAGGTAGAATTTCGTTAAGTCCTATGTTGACAAATAATGGTAAACTTTATGGAGATCTTACAATTTCTTGTATTGATGAAAATGAATTTATAATTTTTGGGTCTGGAGCAGCTCAAGAAATGCATAGAAGATGGTTTGAAAGTCATATTAATAAATTTGATTTGTTTTATAAAAATCGATCTGATGATTTCCATGGGTTATCAATATCAGGGCCAAAATCGAGAGAAGTGCTTCAAAAAGTAGTAAGAGATGATTTATCTAATGACAAATTTAAATTTAGAGATTCAAGAAGAATATTTGTGGCTGGAGTACCAGCAATAGTTAATAGAATATCTTTCACCGGTGAGTTGGGTTTTGAAATTTACGTTGCGCCTCATTATCAGATAAAATTGTATGAAGAGCTTAGTGAAGCTGGGAAAGAATTTAATATTAAACCATTTGGATTAAGAGCTCTTATGTCTATGAGACTTGAAAAAAATTGGGGCGCCTGGACACTAGATTATCGTCCAGATTTCACAGCTAAGGAAACTGGTTTAGATGCGTTTATTAATTGGGATAAAGATTTTATTGGTAAAAAATTTGCAATGAATGATAAAAGTAATAACAAACTAACTCCAATGATAGTCGAAACAAATGAAATAGATGTCACATTTAATGAAGCAGTTCTAAAAAGAGATAAAGCAATTGGATATGTCACTTCAGGTGGTTTTGCACATTACGTAAATAAAAGTATAGCTTTTAGTTATATAGATGAAAATGAACTCAACTCTGGATCTGATATTCAAGTTGAAATTAATGGTGATCTTTTTAATTGTAATTTAATAAAAGAGCCATTGTATGATCCAAGTGGTTCAAAAATGAGAAGCTGATAAAATGAACAAAACCATAGTCAAAAGTTGGAATGAATGGGATCCTCTCAAACATGTAATAGTAGGTAGAGCAGATAATTGTTGTATT
This sequence comes from Pelagibacteraceae bacterium AG-337-G04, assembly GCA_003282205.1. Classification (GTDB taxonomy): domain Bacteria; phylum Pseudomonadota; class Alphaproteobacteria; order Pelagibacterales; family Pelagibacteraceae; genus Pelagibacter. The sequence continues at coordinate 98,976 of QBZW01000004.1, read as the reverse complement.
CCAGCACCAGAACCTGCAGTGGATGTTAAGATTCCACCTGACTCGGTTATGAAAGGTAAACATGGAAGAAGAACTCAGGATACAATTGATAGAGCAAATGAGCTTTTGGAAAAATTTGTTAAGACCTTAGAAGCTAGAGGTATAAGAGTTGACAGACCAACTCCTCTAAAATTTGATGAAAGTATAAGCACACCTGACTGGACTGCTGAACACATGTTTGGATGTATGCCTTCCAGAGATGTGATTATAACTGTCGGTAAAGAAATGCTAGAGGCTACTATGAGCTTTCGTTGTAGATGGTTTGAGTATCTTGCTTATAGACCATTAATTCAACAATATTTTATGGACGATCCAAAGATGAGGCATGAAACTGCTCCAAAACCTAGATTAAGAGATAATGCCTATCATCATAACTATTTGTCTGATGAGGTAAGTATAGAGCAAAGACTTGAATGGGCCGAAAAAAAATATTTTGTGACAACAGAAGAGGAACCATTATTTGATGCTGCAGATATATTAAGGTTCGGTAAAGATCTAATTGTGCAGCACGGTTTCACAACAAATCTAAAGGGAATTGATTGGTTACAAAGACATTTTCCAGATCAACGAATTCATACTGTAAACTTTCCTGGTGATCCATATCCAATTCATATTGATGCTACTTTTACTCCAATAAAGCCAGGATTAATTCTTAACAATCCTCAAAGAAAATTGCCAAAAGAGCAAAGAAAACTTTTTGAAAAAAATGGATGGGAAATTGTTTATGCTGCTCAACCAGCTCATAACTCTCCACCATCGCTAAGCTATTATTCGGTTTGGTTGTCAATGAATGTCCTTGTATTGGACCCTAAAACGGTATGTGTGGAAAAGAGCGAGGTTTACCAAGCTGATCAACTTGATAAATTAGGAATGGAAGTTATTCCTGTTGATTTTAGAGAAGTTTATGCATTTGGTGGAAGCTTGCATTGTAGTACGACTGATGTTTATAGAGAAGGTGAACTTGAAGATTATTTTCCTAAACAATAATTTATATTTTTAAAAGATATGTCACAAAAAGATGTAGGAAATAAAATACCAATTTATAAATTAAAAAAAACTGATGAAGTAATGAATTATTACGATGAATGGGGTGAGGGAAACAAATACGATAGGGACATGATTGATTGGAATTATACGGGTCCAAAAGAAACAGTAGAAGTTTTAAATAAATATCAAAAAAAGAAAAATATTAAAATTTATGATGCAGGATGTGGAACTGGTTTAGTAGGAGTTGAACTAAAAAAATATGGTTTTAAAGATTTTTATGGGGCAGATTTATCTCAGAGACTTTTAGATCTTGTACCAAATGGTCTGTATAAAAAACTTGTTAAATCTGATCTTAATAAACCTATTTTAGAAGATGAAAATATCTACGATGTTGTTATGTGTGTAGGAACATTTACGTTCGGACATGTAAAACCTCATGCATTGGATGAATTTTTAAGAATAACAAAAAAAGGTGGTTTGATTTGTTTCACAATAAATGAGGGAATTCATGAGGAATATGGATTTGACTTAAAAATTAAAGAATTACTTGAAAGTAACAAATGGAAAGAATTAGAATTTTTTAAATCAGACTATATTGCCAGCAAGGATGTAAATGCATGGCTAGGTCTATATGAAGTGATAAAATAAAAATGTCAGCAATTTATAAAATTATAGAAAAAAAAAAATTAGATATTGTCAACAGACCAATCTCAAAAGCACATGGATTACCTAATGAGTGTTATACGAATAAAGATTATACATTAATAGAAAGAGAAAAAATTTTTGAAAATAAATGGACAGTTGTGGGGGTAGCTAGCTCTTTACCGAATATTGGTGATGTGAAACCTTTTAATTTGTTAGGACTTCCTTTATTTTTAATAAGAAATAAAAAAAACCAGATAAAAGTTTTTCATAATGTTTGTAGCCACCGAGGAGTAAAGCTGATTGACAAAAAATCTAATATTAGAAATGTAATAAGGTGCCCCTATCATTCGTGGTCATACACATCAGATGGAGAGTTAATTGCAACACCCCACATAGGAGGGATGAATAAGCATACTAGCTCAAAGTTCAATAAAGAAAAAAATAATTTAAAAGAAATAAGATCGTATGTTTGGTTAGACCTCATTTTTGTTAACATTAGCAAAAATGAAATTCCATTTGAGAAATATATTAAACCATTGAGTGATAGATGGGCAAAATTTTGGAAAACAAATGACAGAAAATTAATTAATCATGCGAATGATTTTGGATATTTTAAGTTAAACGCAAAATGTAATTGGAAATTTGCGATTGAAAATTACTGTGAAAGTTATCATTTGCCATGGGTTCATCCTGGTCTTAATTCTTATTCAAAAATAGAAGATCATTATCATATTCAAGGATTACCAAATCGTTTTGCAGGCCAAGGTACAGTTGTTTATAATCCAAAACTTAAAGGAAAGAAAAAATTTCCTTGTTTTCCGAACTGGCCCAAAGACAAAGAAAATATTGCAGAATATGTAGCTTTATTTCCAAATGTTATGCTAGGCATACACAAAGACCATTTCTATGCGTATTGGTTAGAGCCTATTGACCATAAAAAAACATTAGAGCATATGGAAATTTATTATGTGGGTGAAAAAGCTTCAAAATCTTTAGAATTTAAATCACTAAGAAAACAAAATTTTAAATTGTGGGAAGATATTCAAAAAGAAGACGTAGATATAATTCAAAGAATGCAACTTGGCCGCAACTCCCATGCATATAATGGTGGAAATTTTTCTCCTGATATGGATAATCCAACCCATCAGTTTCACAAATGGGTAGCAACTAACATTGTGTAGAAAGTGCGAATTTTATGTATAGACCTTTGCCAGAAGAATTAACAATCAAGAATTCACCAATTGAAGGCTTAGGATTATTTGCAACAAAAGAGATTAAAGTTAATACTTTTATTGGTATTACTCATATAAGAGATGAGCAGTTTGAAAATAAATATATTAGAACTCCACTAGGTGGTTTTTACAACCACTCTGATAATCCTACAGTTCAAAGAATGGTTTCTAATATTTTACCCTTTTTAAAATTTGGTGACCCAATAGATCCTACTGTAAAAGCAAAAAAATTTAATGAAAATGATGATAACTTAGAAAACATGTATTATAATTTAAGAGAAAAACCAGACGCAAAATATTTTTTTATGGTTTCAATAAAAGATCTAAAACCGGGAGATGAGCTTTGTGCAAATTATGATTTATACACCTATCCAAAGACAGGAGTTGGTGTACAGATGTTATAAGAATGAAATTTAGCAGAAAAATAAATCCAGAATATAAAACTTTTACAAATTTTCTCACAAGAAAAAGGATTAGAGAGGATGAAATTAACTTTGAAGAATTAAGAAGTTATCGACTTAAGAGAGTTAAGAAAGAATTAATTAAAAATAATTTAGAGGCATGTATTTTATTTGACCCTGTAAATGTTCGTTATGCATTAGATACTGTAAATATGAGTGTATTCAATATGCACAATCTTTCTAGATATTGTTTTATTCCAGTGGATGGACCAACAATTCTATATGAATATTTCAATTGCGAAAAATTATCTGAGCATTTAAATTTAATTGATGAAATTAGACCTGCAATTACCTGGGATTACTTTGCTCATGGAGATCAGGCCAATTTACAATTAAAAAAATGGATTTCAGAGATCAAAGATCTTTCGAATAAGTTTTTTAAATCAAAAAAAATCGCAATCGATGTTTTAAACGGCCCGGCAGTTGCCGAATTAAATAAATATGGCATAGAGGTAGTAGATGCAAAATCAATATTAGAGCAAGCAAGAGTTATTAAATCATCAGAGGAATTAAAATGTATGAGCGCAGCAATAGAAGTTGCAGAAATTGGTATATGTAAAATGAAAGAAGAGCTTAGAGCAGGTATGACAGAGGACGAATTATGGTCAATACTTCATAAAACAAACATAGAAAACGGTGGTGAATGGATTGAGTGTAGGATTTTATCGTCAGGAGAGAGAACTAATCCTTGGATGCAAGAAAGTAGCAACAAGATAATACAAAATGGAGAGATTGTTTCCTTTGATACAGATATGGTTGGGCCTTACGGGTATTGTGCCGATATATCTAGAACATTTGTATGTGGAAATGTTTTTAATCATTATCAAAAAGAGCTTTATTCGATGTCCTTAGAACAAATTAATCATAATTCTGGACTTATCAAAGCTGATATGTCTTTCAGAGAGTTTAGAGAAAAATCATGGAAATTGCCTAACGAATATTACGGCAATAGATACTCCGTCATGGTGCATGGAATAGGATTGTGTGATGAATGGCCTTCTATAAGGTATCCAACTGACGGTGGAGATAATAGTGGTAGATTCCAAAAAAATATGACCATTACTGTTGAAAGTTACATTGGAAAAGTTGGAGGTAAAGAAGGCGTGAAACTCGAACAACAATATTTAGTTGGAGAAAATGGACTTGAATTGATGTCTCATCATCCTTTAGAAGATATTTAATAATCAAAAAAAAAAAAAAAATTTAATGAAAATTATATTAGTCATGGGATTGCCTGGAGCTGGCAAGACAACATTGGCAGAGGAAATTGCTCCTAAACTTAAAGCAAAAAGATTAAATGCTGATGAAGTTAGAAAAGCAGCAAATGATTGGGATTTTTCTGAGGAAGGTAGAAAAAGGCAAGCAAAAAGAATGGCAGATTTTGCCTTGAAATTGAAAAATCAAGGAAATTATGTTGTAGCCGATTTTATTTGTCCAACTCCAGAAGCAAGAAGTTTATTTCCTGCAGATTTCGTTATTTGGGTAGATACTATTAAAGAAGGAAGATTTAAAGACACCAATCAAATGTTTGTCAAACCTGAAAAATATGATTTTCATGTAACTACCCAAGATGCTAAGGTTTGGGCAGATAAAATTATTAAGGAGATATCATAATGAGTTATGAATGGGATAACAAAAAACCAACAGCACAAATGCTTGGAAGATGGCAACCGTTTCATGAAGGTCACTATACTTTATTTAAAGAGATTATTAAAAAAACCGGCCAAGTATGTATTCAAATAAGAGATGTTCAAGGTGTTGATGACAATCCATTCGACTTTGAAACTGTAAAAAAAAATATTGAAGATAAATTAAATTATGAATTTGAAGGAAGATTTAAAATAATGATGGTCCCAAATATTACAAATATTTGTTATGGGAGAGGAGTAGGCTACAAAATTGAGGAGATAGTATTATCTGATGAAATACAAAAAATTTCAGCTACAAAAATTAGAGCTAAAATGCGTGAAGATGGTGAATTAAAGTAACATCAATATGAATGTAAAAACAAAAAAATTAGTTAACGGAATTACAAAAGTTATAATTAATGATCCTAAAACTTATAATTCACTATCATTTAGAACTTTAAGAGATCTGTTAAATACTTTTATTAGATTAGATAAAGATGATAATACAAAAGTGATAATACTAGAGGGATCAGGCAAAGGTTTTAGTGCTGGGCACAATCTTAAAGAAGTTGGTGGAATTAAAAATAGATCGAATCATTTAAAACTATTTAATCTTTGCTCAAAACTGATGATTAAAATTGTTGAAGGAAAAAAACCAGTAATAGCAAAAGTTCATGGTGCAGCTTATGCGGCTGGATGCCAATTAGCTGCAAGTTGTGACCTAGCGTACAGCACAACAACAGCTACATTTGCAACGCCCGGCGTAAATATTGGACTTTTCTGCAGTACACCAATGGTTGCTGTTAGTAGAAAAGTAACTAGAAAAATAATGATGAAGATGCTTTTAACTGGAGACCCAATAAATGCAAAATATGCAAAGGAAATTGGTTTAATTAATGATTACTTCTCAAACAAAAAACTTAATGTAGAAGTTTTAAAAATTGCAAAAAAAATATCTTCTAAATCAAATTTAACAATTAAAATTGGTAAGCAAGCTTTTTACAAACAATTAGAAATGCCATTAGGAGATGCATACAAATTTACTAGTAAAATGATGACCTTAAATATGGCTTCACAAGATGCAAAAGAAGGAATATCGGCTTTCTTACAAAAAAGAAAGCCTAATTGGAAAAATAAATAATAAATATTTTAAAATTAAATTATGAATGATAATCAAATTAAATCTATTTTAAGAAAGTCAAAAGTCATTGCAATGATTGGTGTTAGTTCTGAGAAAAAGGGGGAAGATAAAAAAAATCTTAAAAGAAAACCAGCAAATGTAGTCATGAAGTATATGCAAAACTTTGGTTATAAAGTGATTCCCATAAACCCTTTTGCAGTTGGTGAAACTGTAAATGGTGAACCAATCGTTAAAAACTTAGATAAAGTCAAACAGGAAATCGATATAGTTGATGTTTTTAGACCTTCAAATGAAGCAGAAGGTATTGCAAAAGAAGCAATAAAAAAAGGAACTAAAGTGTTATGGTTACAATATGGAATTCATAGTGACAAGGCTCAAGCGATCGCTGACAAAGAAAATATTGAATTTATTTCTAACAGGTGCATAAAGCAGGAATATCAAAAACTTTTTCAAAAATCTAATCCAGTTTTTCCAGTTCTGAAAGATTAATGAAAAAAGTATTTTTGGTTTATGGTCATTATAACGAAAAATCTTTCAATTCAGCAATCAAAGATGCTTTTATAAAATCAGCTGAAGAAAAAGGTCATTTAGTAGAATGTATAGACTTATATAAAGAAAAGTTTAACCCAGTATATGCTGGCGAAAAAGCAGACGAGGTAGTTTTAGATCACAGAAAAAAAATAGATGAATCTGATTTAATTGTCCTTGTAGCACCTATTTGGAACTATAGAATGCCAGCAATATTAGAGGGTTGGATAGATAAAGTATTAGCACCACCTTGGGCTTTTTCTTTTAAGAAACTAATCGGTAACCATGGATATGCTGTAGGAAAATTAAAAAGTAAAAAAGCTATAATTTTCTGCACATATGGCTCACCAAGATTTTCAATTACAGATTTTTTTTTAAATTTACCCCTTAGAAGAATAAAAAAAGGTATTTTTAATAAGTGTGGTATTTATGACATTGCCTATAAACGATATTTTGCTGTACCATTTGTCTCAAATGAAAAAAGAATTGAATTTTTGGAAGATGTTAAAAATACAGCCAGCAATCTTTAGTCTCTTTTTTCTATTTTTTTCCTTAAACGATTTATCTGCCGAGGTAAGAAAACCAAACCCAGAGATAATGCCTAGAGAAGTAATTGAGATACAACTCAATGCATTAATGAAGAACGATAATCCTGAAAAAGACAGCGGTATAATTCAAACCTGGTTTTTTGCTCACCCAAACAATCAAAGAGTTACTGGACCAATTGAAAGATTTAAAAATATGATTAAGACCGATTCTTATTCAATGCTTTTAAATCATGAAAATTACGAAATTGTAGAAGTTTATAAATCAAAAGGTGTTTCCACATTTGAAGTGACCATTATGGACAAGGATAAAAAATATTACAAATTTAAATGGCAAGTTGAAAAATATGAAGTTGATGGATTTTTAAAAAATTGTTGGCTAACTACTGCTGTATCTCAACCAATGCCAATGGGCTCTTCTATTTGATGAAAAAACCAAGTTTTCCAGTACGAATTGCAATACTTATGGCAATTCTTTGTATTCCACCAATCAGTGCTACACAAATAGGTTGGTATTATTTTGGACAAACTATGGGAGTGAATTTTGGTATGGCTGCAGGAGTGGTGAGTGTAATAACTGCCGCATATTTAATGTACCAAATGGGTTGGAGAGATGACGATGATGATGATTATGACTATTAGAATTATGTTTAGTTTATAAGAAAAATTTAGTAAAAATCGCATGATGAAATTAAAAGCTAAAGTTGTAATAGTAGGTGGTGGGGTTGTTGGTGTTAGTGCTCTTTATCATTTAGCTAAAAAGGGCTGGTCTGATGTTGTTTTGATTGAAAGAAAGGAATTAACCTCAGGTTCAACATGGCATGCAGCTGGGCTACTTCCATTATTTAATATGAGTTACTCAGTTGGCCAGTTACATAAATATGCAGTTAATCTTTATAAAAGTTTAGAGGAAGAAACAGGCAAGAACGTTGGTTTCAGTGTTGTTTCAAATATTAGATTAGCAAACAACAAAGATAGAATGGATGAGTATCATCAATACGCTGGAGTTGCAAAAACTATTGGAGTAGATGTAAAATTTCTAACACCAGACCAAGTAAAAGAAATTTGGCCTTTGTGTAATACAAATGATTTAATTGGCGCAATACAACATCCTGAAGATGGATACATTCAACCAGCTGATTTAACGCAAGCATTAGCTACGGGCGCAAGAAATAGAGGGGCTGAGATTTATAGAAATACAACAGTTCTTGCAATGAAACAAAATAAAAATGGATGGGTTGTTGAAACAGATAAGGGATCCATAGAATGCGAACACGTAATTTCATGTTCAGGAAATTTTGCTAGACAAACTGGTAAAATGGTCGGTTTAGATATTCCAGTAATACCAGTTGAACATCAATATATTGTAACAGAACCACATCCAGAAATCCAAAAAAGGAAAAAAGAAGGTCTTCCAGAAATGGGGGTTTTAAGAGATAGCGATAGCAGATGGTATATGCGAGAAGAAGCAGGTGGTTTAATTTTAGGCCCATACGAAGATGGTGCTCCGGCTTGTTATGTGGATGGTCCGTCAAAGGAATCTGAGTATGAACTTTTTCAAGAAGATTTAGATAGACTTGCTCCTCATATTGAAGGAGCTATTCATAGAGTTCCAGCATTTGGAGAAGTAGGTGTTAAAAAAGTTTACAACGGTGCTATTTGCTATACTCCAGATGGAAATCCGATAGTTGGCCCAGCATGGGGATTAAAGAACTTTTGGATTAATGAGGGTCATAGTTTTGGCATTACAGCAGCTGGTGGAGCTGGATGGCAATTAGCAGAGTGGATTGTTGATGGTGAACCAACAATAGATATGCTTGGTGTTGAGCCAAGGAGATATGGCGACTATTGCTCAAAATCATATCTTAAAGAAAAGAATGAAGAAGCTTACAGTCATGTATTTATAACCCACTTTCCAGATGAAGAAAGACCAGCCGCAAGACCTTTAAGAACAGCACCATGTTATGACAGAATGAAAAATCTTGGTGCAGTTTTTGGTCAAAAATTTGGATGGGAAAGACCAAACTTTTTTGCAACTGATGGGATGGAACAAAAGGATGATTGGTCATTTAGAAGATCAAATTGGTTCAAAGCAGTTGAAAAAGAGTGCAAAAATGTAAAAGAAAATGTTGGACTACTAGATATGACCGCATTTGCTAAATGCAGAATTAAAGGACCTGGAGCAGAAGAATTTTTAGATAAGTTGGTAGCTAATAAATTACCAAAAAAAGTTGGTAGAATTAATTTATGTCACGCATTGAATACTAAAGGTGGTGTTCACTCAGAATTTACAATTATGAGAGAGTCAGAAAATAGTTTTTATCTTGTTTCTGCCGGGGCTTACCAAAGATTGGATCACGATTGGATATTTGGTTGGATGCCAAAAGATGGATCAGTTCAATTTGAGAACTTAACAAATAGTAAAGGTGTACTTGTGGTATCAGGACCGAAAGCAAGAGAATTAATGCAAAGGGTGTCAAATGACGATTTTTCAAATGAAAATTTTAAATGGCTAAGTTCAAAACAAGTTGACGTTGGCTTTGCACCAGTAAATGCAATGAGAGTTAATTTTGTTGGAGAGCTTGGGTGGGAACTTCATCATCCTATTGAATATCAAAATCATATTTTTGATAAACTTATGGATGCAGGTCAAGACTTAGGTTTAAAACCTTATGGTATTAGAGCAATGAACAGTTTAAGAGTTGAAAAATCCTATAAACTAGTAGGAACTGAATTATCAATCGAATATTCACCTTACGAAAGTGGTTTAGATAGATTTATTCATCCAAACAAAGGAAGTTTTATTGGACTTGATGCTTTAAATAAGTGGAGAGAAAAAGGATTTGATAATAAGCTTGTAACTCTTGAGGTTCACGAAACAAGTGATGCAGATGTATTAGGAAATAACCCAATTTATGAAAATGGTAGTGTTGTAGGACGTGCAACTGGTGGTGACTTTGGATTTAGACTAGGAAAATCTATCGCACTAGGAATGGTAAAACCTGAGTTAGCAAATGTTGGACAAAAACTAAGGATTGATATACTTGGTAAAATGCATGAGGCAACAATTTTAGAGGAAAGTCCTTACGATGCAGAAAATAAGTTATTGAGAGCTTAATGAAAATTTTAGTCGCTGTAAAAAGAGTTATTGATTATAACGTTCAGATTAGAGTTAAAGGAGATGGTAGTGGGGTAGTTACTGATAACGTAAAAATGTCAACGAACCCACCAGATGACAATGCTATTGAGGAAGCTGTAAAAATAAAAGAGTCAGGTAAAGCAACAGAAATAATAGCAGTTACTGTTGGTGAAGAGAAAGCTCAAGAGACAGTTAGAAAAGCTTTAGCAGTAGGAGCGGATAGAGGAATTCATGTAAAGGTTGATGGTATCATCGAACCTCTTGCTGTATCTAAAATATTAAAAAAAATTGTTGAAAAAGAAAATCCAGATTTAGTATTTATGGGCAAACAAGCAATTGATGATGACTGCAATCAAACAGGTCAAATGTTAGCGGCGCATTTAAATTGGCCACAAGCAACTTTTGCTTCAAAAATTGATGTAAACGATAAATCATTACAAGTTACTAGAGAGGTAGATGAAGGTCTGGAAACTATAGAAGTTAATACACCAGCTATTGTTACGTGTGATTTAAGATTAAATGAGCCAAGATATGCGTCCCTTCCAAATATTATGAAGGCTAAGAAAAAACCTATTGAACAGATTAATGCGTCAGATCTAGGAGTTGATACAAGCCCCAGAATAGAACATATTAAAATAGAAGAACCACCTAAAAGAAAAGCGGGTGTAAAAGTTGCAAGTGTTGAAGAATTAGTACAAAAATTAAAAAATGAGGCTAAGGTAATTTAATGTCAGTTTTATTAATAGCAGAGCATAATAACAAAGAGGTAAAATCATTTACTTTAAATGCAATTACAGCTGCATCACAAATTGATCAAGATCTTCATGTAATGTTAATTGGAAGTAAGGCAGATAATGTTGCAAAATCTTTATCTGAAGTTCCTTTAGTAAAAAAAGTTCTGCATATAGATCATGAAATTTATGAAAATTATATTGCTGAGAATTATACTACTGTAATTTTAAAACACGCTGATAAATATTCACATATTATTTGCTCAGCAAATACTTTTGGAAAAAACCTTATGCCAAGAGTAGCAGCATTATTGGATATTTCACAAGTAAGCGATATTATAAAAGTTATATCTCCTGATACTTTTTTAAGACCAATTTATGCTGGAAATGCATTTGCTACAGTTAAAAGCAAAGATGAAAAAAAATGTGTTACCATTAGACCAACATCATTTGAAGCAGCTGAAACAACTGGTGGATCTGCTGAAATAGAAAAAATCGATGCAGCAGATCAGACTGAAAATACGAAATTTATAAATAGAGAAGAAATTAAATCAGATAGACCTGAATTAGGCACAGCCAGAATAGTAATATCTGGTGGCAGAGGCTTACAAAGTGGAGAAAATTTCAAACTAATAACTGATGTAGCAGATAAATTAAATGCTGCTATTGGAGCTTCAAGAGCTGCAGTTGATGCTGGATATATTACAAACGAACATCAAGTGGGACAAACAGGAAAAGTTGTTGTTCCTGATCTATATATAGCAGTTGGAATTTCTGGAGCCATTCAACATTTAGCAGGAATGAAAGAAAGCAAAGTGATTGTTGCTATAAATAAAGATGGTGAAGCACCTATTTTTAGTGTCGCAGATTATGGCTTGGAAGCTGATTTATTCGAAGCACTTCCTCAATTCTTAGAGGAACTGAACAAATTAAACACTATACAAAAATAACAAATATTGTAAGAAATTAGCATGTCCAGAGAAGTGATGGAATACGATGTTGTAATCGTAGGAGGCGGACCATCGGGACTTTCAACTGCAATAAAATTAAAGCAGTTAAATCCAGATATAAATGTCTGCCTTTTAGAAAAAGCATCTGAAATAGGTGCACATATTTTGTCCGGGAACGTGTTTGAAACACGAGCCCTAGATGAACTATTGCCAAATTGGAAAGATCTTAATCCACCAATTAAAACAAAAGTTAATAAAGAAAAGTTTCTATTTCTAGGTAAGACAAAAAAAATTAGTTGGCCAACTTGGTTATTACCTAAAGTGCAACAAAATCATAATAATTATATTATTAGTCTTGCCAATTTATGTAGATGGTTAGCAGAACAGGCTGAGAAACTTGGAATTGAAATATTCCCAGGTTTTCCGGCAAGTGAAGTTTTATATAATAAAGACGGTTCTGTTAAGGGTGTAGCAACTCAAGATATGGGTTTAGATAAAGAAGGAAATAAAAAAGATAGTTATGAACCAGGCATGGAACTTCACGCGAAAGTTACAGTTTTTGCTGAAGGATGTAGGGGACACTTAGGAAAAGAATTAATTAAAAAATTTAATTTAGATAAAGGAAAAGATCCACAACAATACGGAATTGGATTTAAAGAAATTTGGGAATTAAAAGATGAAAATCACGAGGAAGGCTTAGTGATGCATACGGCAGGCTGGCCTTTAGATAATAGTACCTACGGTGGAAGTTTTATTTATCATGCTGAAAATAAACAAATATTCTTAGGATATGTCATCGGTCTAGATTATAAAAATCCTCATCTTTCACCATTTGATGAGTTTCAAAAATTTAAAACTCATCCTTCGATTAGATCAATATTAGAAGGTGGTAAAAGAATATCATATGGAGCGAGAGCACTTATAGAGGGAGGTTTTCAGAGTTTACCTAAAATGTTCATGCCAGGCGCATTATTAGTTGGCTGTGATGCAGGGACGTTAAACATGCCGAAAATTAAAGGATCACATACTGCAATGAAAAGTGGAATGATTGCAGCGGAAACTATTATTGATCATATTAATTCAAGTAATGAATTATCTATTTATGAGGAAAAATTTAAAAAAAGTTGGGTTTATAATGAGTTATATGAGGCTAGAAATGTTAAACCTAGCTTTAGCTGGGGTTTAATTCTTGGAATAATATTTACAGGGATTGATCAAATTTTATTTAAAGGAAGATTGCCATTTACACTTAGACATAAACATGCTGATCACGAAACTTTAAAACCAGCAAGTGAAATGCCAAAAATAGATTATCCAAAACCAGATAATGTTATTACATTTGACAAAACAAGTTCAGTTTATCTAACAGGAACTAACCATACTGAAAATCAACCAGTACATCTTCAACTTAAAGATAAAGATTTACCAATAAAATATACTTTAGGTAAATACGATGAGCCTGCGCAAAGATACTGTCCAGTTGGAGTTTATGAAATTCAAAAAGAAAATGATGTTGAGAAATTTGTGATTAATTCTCAAAATTGTATTCATTGTAAAACTTGCGATATAAAAGAGCCATCACAAAATATTACGTGGGTCACGCCAGAAGGTGGGGGAGGACCTAAATACGGAAATATGTAGTTAAGAAAGATCTATTGCATATTTTTTTAAAGTTTCAATTGGCACTAACTTTAGAGTATTAACATGAGTTTTTTTCAAATATATTGAACATCCAACACCTGCTTCTAAGGCTCTTGCAACCCAACTGGCGCATACACACCAGTTATCCCCATCTACTAGCCCTGGAAAACCGAATTCTGGGTGAGGAGTTATTAAATCGTTACCAGCATCTTTACACCATTCTAAAAATCCATCATTAACTTTTACACAAACTGTGTGTAAACCTCTGTCGTTTTCATCTGTGTTACAACAGCCGTCTCTAAACCATCCAGTAAGTGGGTTTTTTGAACATTCTTCTAAATCTTCACCTAGAACATTTTTCTGATTATTTGACATGCAATATTCCTGTTAATTTTTTATCAATTTCAATGTTGAATGAAAATGATCTTCTTTCTCCTTTTGATTTAAATGGATAAGCGGTATGCATTAAATAATTTGGAAAAAGAATTAGATCTCCGACTTTTGGTTTATGATTGAAAATACTATCACTAAGAAATGATTTAGATCCATAGATGAAGTCAATTGTACCATTAGTTTTAATTTTTTTATTACTTTTAGTCAAATTACTTGGAATTTTAAGATAACCTACTCCAGATACGTCACCATCATGAAAATGCACAGGGTTATATTCATTTTTAAATTGTCTAACAACCCATAAGTTTTTAATTTTAATATTTTTTGATTTTTTATTAAGATTTTTTTTTAAGTATTGATTTATAGATTTTGATATAAAATTTTTTAAATTTTTTTTTATGAACTTGTTTTTTAATTCAATTTCTTGCTGAACTTGACCAACTAGCTTTTTAGAATAATCATATGAAATTGATTTTTTTTTATCTAGGATTATACTTTCTACTTCATGGTTTATTTTTTCTAAAAGACTTAATGGAATCTTTACAATAGCAATTCTTGGTCCAAAAGGACTTAAAAATTTCATATAATTTATATTTTGGTTGGATTTGGTTGTCCTTTATAAACAATTTCTGGGTCAAATTTTTTCTTATCTTCTTCAAATTTCATCTCGATTTTTCTTCCATTTTCAATTTTACCCATGGGCACTGATCTATAAAAACAAGATCTGTAACCAACATGGCAACTCGCTCCATCACCAATGTCTACAGTAATCCAAACTGAGTCTTGGTCATCATCAATTCTGATTTCTTTTACTTTTTGTGTAAAGCCACTTGTTTTTCCTTTGTGCCATATTTCTTTTCTAGATCTGCTCCAGTAGTGAGCTTCTTTAGTTTCTATTGTTAGTTTTAATGCCTCAACGTTCATATAGCCATGCATAAGAATTTCTTTAGTTTCTGAGCATGTGGTAACTACTGGAATTAAACCATCATTGTCAAATTTTGGTGATAATATTTTGCCTTCCTCTATATCAGCGACATTTTCTCTTTTTTTAAACATATATAAAGTGCATTATCTAACATATTACTGAATATATTAAATATTTTAAATTTGATGATTTATATATATAAAAACTCTCCATGAAATTAGTAAAAAACGAAAATAACAAAAATACAGAAATTGTTACTGATGAGGAAGCACGAGAAGCTTTTGTTAAAATTTTAAAATGGTTAGGTGAGGATCCATCAAGAGAAGGATTGTTAGAAACTCCAAAGAGAGTAACAAAAGCATTCAAAGAATATTTTAAAGGTTACAAAGAGAATCCAAAGGAAATTTTAAGTAAAACTTTTGGAGATGTTGAAGGCTACAGCGATATGGTTGTTCAAAAAAATATTTCTGTTCAAAGTCACTGCGAACACCATATGGCACCTATTATTGGGATTGCACATGTTGCTTATATTCCTAATGAGAGAGTTGTTGGATTAAGTAAAATTGCAAGAGTTGTGGAGGTCTTTTCAAAAAGACTACAAACACAGGAAAGATTAACAGTTCAAATCGCTAATACATTAATGGAGTCTTTAGATGCAAAAGGTGTTGCTGTAACGATTGACTCAACTCACCAGTGTATGACTATGCGTGGTATAAAAAAAGAACAAGCAACAACTGTTACTAATTTTTATTTAGGTCAATTCAAAGACGATCTTAGCTATCAAAATAGATATTTGAGATTTATAGCAAAATAGAGTTTAATTAAGAAATGTCTGATACTTTTAAAGCCTTGGTTATTAACCAAGAGGGAGAAAAGTTCACTAGAACTATAAGTGACCTAAATATTAATTTTTTAAAAGACGGTGATGTTTTAGTAAAAGTTGATTACTCTGATTTAAATTATAAAGATGCTTTGATTTTAAAAAATGGTGCAAAGTTAGTTAAAGAGTTTCCAAGAATTCCAGGTATCGACTTTTCTGGATCAGTTAGTGAGAGTAAATCAGATGAATTTAAAGTTGGAGATGAAGTTATACTGACCGGTTGTAGAGTAGGCGAATTATTTCATGGTGGATTTTCACAATACGCAAGAGTAAAAGCAGAACATTTAATAAAAAGACCATCAAATTTAAATAGCAAGCATGCGATGATGATGGGAACTGCAGGTTTAACAGCAATGCTATGCGCCTATGCCGTTAAAGCTAAAGAAGAGTTATTTTTACAAAGCAAAGTTAATGACGTTCTTGTAACTGGATCTACTGGGGGCGTTGGAATGGTCGCTGTGATGGTATTGTCAAAAATGGGTTGCAACGTAACTGCATTGACAGGTAAACCAGATAAAGCAGAGTATTTAAAGGAATTAGGCGCTAAAAACGTTATAAATCGTAAAGAATTCGAAGGTGAAGCTAGTTTAATAGGAAAAGGTACTTGGGATGGTGTTGTAGATACTGTCGGTGGAAATATTTTAGCAAATGCAATATCTCAAACAAGATTAAAAGGAATTATAGCTGTCTGTGGGAATGCAAGTAGTAACAAATTAAATACTTCTGTTGTTCCTTTTTTTTTAAGAGCAGTCAAATTATGGGGAATCGACTCTGTAAATATTAGTAATAAAAGAAAAGAATTTGTTTGGGGCGAAGTTTCCAAATATATAGATTTTGATATTTTAGAAAAATCAATCAAAACTGTTGGTTTAGATGAACTGTTAAATATTTTTCCTGAGATGATAGAGGGAAAATTAAAAAATAGAATATTAGTTGATGTAAATAAATAATGGATTGGGATAAATTAAAAATTTTTCATGCTGTAGCTGAAGCTGGTAGTTTTACTAGCGCTACCGTTATTCTAAATCTTAGCCAATCCGCAATAAGTAGACAAATTCAATCTTTGGAAGAAGATTTAAAAGTAAAGTTATTTGAAAGACATGCTAGAGGTTTAACTTTAACTGAAAATGGAGAATATGTTTACAAAACTGCTCATGAGGTAATAAGTAAGCTTAAAGAAGTTGAAACTACTTTAGGTGATCAAAAACACAAACCAACTGGAAAACTAACAATTACAACAGTCAGAAGTTTTGGGACTCACTGGCTTACCCCAAGAATTCAAGAGTTTATGCAATTAAATCCAGAAATAGAAATAGAATTAATTTTTGATGATAAAGAGTTAGATTTAAGTACAAGACAAGCCGATATTGGAATCTTTATGAGAAGACCAAAACAACTTAATTATATTCAAAGAAAACTAATGGATATAAACTACCATATATATGGCTCTAATAAGTATCTTGAAAAATATGGTATGCCCAAAACAATCAATGATTTAAGTAAGCATAACTTCATATCATTTGGTAGAGGAGCCCCATCACCAGTATTTAACCCAGATTGGGCATTAAAACTTGGTATAAAAGATAATAAAAAAAGAAAACCTGTTATGAAAGTAAATAGCGTTATGGGTTTACTTTTAGCAGTCGAAAGTGGGGTAGGCCTAGCGGCCCTGCCAGATTATTTAGTTTCATTATCTAGAAATGTTATTAAAGTTCTACCTAGCGTTGAAGGTCCTATAACAGAGGCTCACTTTGTTTTTCCAGAATCATTAAAAAATGTGGCAAGAGTTACAACCTTTAGAAACTTTCTTTATAGTAAAATTTCAGAGTTTAAGTCTTAAAATCGCTAAAATTAGTATAAATATCTGCGACATTATTGAGATTGATAATCATTATCAATGCGAATAGTTCTCAATATCATTAAAAACAAAAATAACCAATAGAGAGAGAAAATAATGAAGAAAATATCTATTTCAGCATTAATTTTATCCTTAGTCGTTTCAACTTTTGCTATCGCTAATGAGGTAAATATATTTAATGCTAGACACTATAAAGCTGACGCAGAGCTTTATGGTAAATTTGAAAAAGCGACAGGAATAAAAGTTAATTTAATTAATGGTAAATCTGGGGCTTTAGAAAAAAGAATGATCGAAGAAGGCGCTGATTCTGCAGCCGATCTTTATATTACAGCTGATGCTGGAAGATGTGGTGCTTTTAAAGCAAAAGGAATGACACAAGCAGGACTAGTTTCACCTACAATTAAATCTTCAGTTCCAAAAAGCTTTAGAACAACTCACTGGGTTGGTGTAGCTAAGAGAGCTAGAATAGTTTATTATGCTCCAGAAAGAGTAAGTGGAGCAGAATTATCCGGATTAACTTATGAAAGTCTAGCTGATCCTAAATGGAAAGGTAGAATTGCAATAAGAGCATCTAGTAATATTTATAACAAATCTTTAGTAGCATCATTAGTAAAAAATAATGGAAAAAAAGCTGCTGGAGAGTGGGCAAAAGGTGTTGTAGCTAATATGGCGAGAGATCCAAAAGGTAATGACAGAGCTCAAATTATGGCAGTTGCAGCAGGAGAAGCAGATATTGCAGTTGCAAACACATACTATTTAGCTTTGATGCTATCTGGCAACAAAGGTGCAGAACAACAAGCAGCTGCAAAAAAAGTAAAAGCATTTTTCCCTAATCAAAACGATAGAGGAACACATATGAATATTAGTTGTGCTGCTCTTGTTAAAGGTGCTCCAAATAAAGCTAATGCAATTGCACTTGTAGATTATTTGTTATCTCCAGAAGCTCAAGAACATTTCACTAATAATACTTTTGAGTTCCCGATGATTTCAGGTGTTTCACCAAATCCATTAGTAGTAAATAACTTAGGTTTAGATTTCAAACAAGATCTAACTACAAGTGTTGCTAGCTATGGAGATAAACAAGCAGATGCATTAGAAGTAATGACAGCTGCAGGTTGGAAGTAACATTGACGGAAAAAAAAAAATTTATGTCTGATGTAAATTATAATAAATCAGCCAAGCCATGTGTCCCATGTGCTGAGGAGTGTAAAAAAATTAACAGCAGAATAAATAAAAGAAAGTTATCAGAAATAAATACTAAAGATTTTCCGCACATTCTAAAAGTATTCAATATCTGACATTTTCTTAATAAAAGTGCCTATGCATCCTTCGTAGGCACTTTTAAAATCACACAAATTATCCTAAATTAACAAAATGTTTTCGATTAAATTTAATTTATGGTTTTTAAGTTCTATTTTAATATCTTTACTTGTTATTATTCCAATTTTGACAGTATCTTTTAGTTTTTTTGAGGAAACTTCTAGATATTTTGAGATTCTTAAAGATACTTTTTTATTTGAGTATATTTTTAATTCTTTATCTCTCTTAATTGGAGTTTTAATTTTAACTTTTATACTAGGAGTTGGTTCAGCATATACAGTTTCTTTTTTTATATTTCCAGGTGTTAATTTTTTTAAATGGGCCTTAATATTATCTTTTGCAATTCCTCCTTATATTTATGCATATTCTTTATTTGCTTTTTTCGACAATTATGGAACAGCATTTACAATTTTGATAAACTTATTTGGAGAGGGAGAATATAACCAACACATTCCAAAATTTGATGGAATGTTTGGTTTAATATTATCAATTTCTTTCTCACTTTTTGCATATGTTTATATTTTAGCAAGATCGTCATTTCTTTATCAATCACAAAATTTAATTGAACTTGGAAAAAATTTAGGTTTTTCAAAATTAAAATCTTTTTATTCAATAATTTTACCTGCTGCACGACCAGCAATTGTTGCTGGTTTATCATTAGTGGCAATGGAAACCTTGGCAGAGTTTGGTGCTGTGGATTTCTTTTCAGTTAATACATTAACAACAGGAATTTATAATGCTTGGATCACCTTTGATGACTTGGCCTTTGCAAATAGAATATCTTTTTTTTTACTATTATTTATATTTATTTTATTTATTACTGAAAACATATCTAGAAAAAAAGCAAAGTATCACTTAGATTCAAGAGGTAACTTTAAAAAAAAGGAAAAAATAAAACTTTCTGGATACAAATCTTTTTTTGCTTTTCTATTTTGTTTCCTTTTATTTTTTTTGAGTTTTCTATTTCCATTAGGACAGATGCTTTATTGGACAATCAAATTTCCTGAAAATTTTTTTGATATAAATGTTATCAATCTTTTTTTAAATACTTTATATTTGGTTAGTTTATCAAGTTTTGTTCTAATATTATTTGCTCTAATCTCAAATTACGGAAATCGTGTTTCAAAAAATAAAACTCTTAATGTATTATCAACATTATCAATTTCAGGATATGCAATACCAGGAGTAATATTAGCTGTAGCCTTTATAAGTTTTATAGCTTGGTTTGATAATACAATTATCAAATCACTTGGTTTATTATCCATTAAAAAAGTCTTTATTGGATCAATTTTAGGATTGGTAATTGTATATTTTATTCGTTTTTATTCATTAGCTTTCAACGGAATTAAATCCGGGTATGAAAAAATAAATCTTTCTGTCGATGAAAGTGCATATCTTCTTGGATATTCAAAAACAAGGACATTTTTAAACATTCATATCCCTTATTTAAGAAACTCCCTTCTTTTTGTAGTTATTTTGGTATCACTTGAGATAGTGAGGGAGTTGCCAATCACTTTGGTTTTAAGGCCTTTTAACTTTGAAACTTTTGCAACAACAGCATATATTTCTGCATCTGAGGATATGTTAGAAGCTGCAGCAGTACCATCTTTATTTTTAATATTAATTGCAGCTTTTTTTATTACAATATCATCAAAATATATTTTAAAACACGGCAATGAATAAAAAATTCTTAGAAATTAAAAATGTTGATTTCGAAGTGGCTGGAAAAACCAAAGTAAAAAATGTGTCTTTTTCAATAGAAAACGAAGGTGATATTACTTGTCTTTTAGGACCATCAGGAATAGGAAAAACTACAATTTTAAGAACTATTGCTGGTCTAGAAAAAATTAATAAAGGCAAAATTGATCTAAAGGGCAGGACAATTTCTTCAGAAAGTATTAATATCGAACCCGAAAACCGTAATATTGCATTATCATTTCAAGAGAACAGTTTATTTCCTCATTATAATATAGAAAAAAATATTAATCTTGGTTCTGATAGAGTGAAAGACGATAAGAAAATACAAACTAAAGAAGTAATCAATTTTTTAAACTTAAACAAAATATTAAATAAATTTCCCCATGAGATAAGTGCTGGTGAAGCTCAAAGAGCATCTTTAGCAAGATCTTTAGTTTCTCAACCAGATTTATTAATGCTTGATGAGCCATTATCAAACGTAGATCAAAGTTTTAAAGAGGAAATTCAAGTTGAGCTAAAGCAACTTTTAAAAAATTCAAAAATCACAACAATAATTGTAACCCACGATTCATATGAGGCTTTTTACTTGGGCAGCAAATGTGGAATAATTTTAGATGGTGAATTGAAGCAATATGACAATCCATATAATGTTTATCATTTACCAAATTCAGTTGAAGTAGTTAATTTTTTAAACAGAGGAATTTTAATACCAGCTGAGGTTACTAGTCCCAAAAGTCTTGAAAATGAGGATTTAGGTACAATCACTGGAAATTTTGCTAGACCATTCCCAATAGGATCTAAAGTGAAACTTTTGATACAGCCTGAAGACTTAAAACATGATGATGGAAGTAATCTCAAATTTGAAGTAGTTGATAGAAAATTTAGAGGTTCAAATTTTATTTATACCTTGAAGACATTAAGTAATAAATTAATACCAGTTTTTGTTCATTCACATCACATTCATCAACACGAGGTTGATGAAAAATTCGGTATAAAAAGACCTATCCATATTGATCATATTGTTTGCTTTTAAATATAGTTGTATAAATTAACTACATATGAAAGTGTTACCTAAAAGTACTAAAGTAGTTGTCATTGGAGGTGGAGTAGCTGGTACATCATGCGCATACCATCTTGCTAAATTTGGTTGGAAAGATGTCGTTTTATTAGAAAGAGATCAATTGACCTCAGGAACTACATGGCATGCAGCAGGCCTTATGGGTCAATTAGGTCCTTCATCTACTATTACAAAATTAAGAAAATATACATTAGATCTGTATCAAGAATTAGAAAAAAAGACTGAAATATCAATAGGATTAAAACAGAACGGAGCAATTACAGTAGCTACCACGAAAGAGAGAATGCAAGAATTGTTGAGACAAGCCACTACTGCTCAACTATCAGACGTTGAAGTTCATGTTTTGGATAAAAAACAAACAAAAGATTTATATCCTGTTGTAAATAATGAAGACATTATTGGAAGTGTTTTTATGCCTAAAGATGGTCAAGCTGATCCAGTAGGTGTAACCAACGTTTTAGCAAAAGCTGCTAAAATGGAAGGAGCACAAATTTTTGAAAAAATGCCTGTAACAAAAATACTTGTTAAAAATAATTCTATAGTTGGAGTTGAAACCGATAAAGGGAAAATTGATTGTGAGTATGTCGTTTTAGCAACAGGTATGTGGTCTAGACAAATAGGTGAAAAAATGAATGTTAGTATTCCATTGTATCCCAATGAACATTTTTATGTGATCACGGAACCAATGAAAGATTTACCAAAAAACTTACCTGTTTTAAGAGATTATAATAATTGTCTCTATCTTAAAGAAGACGCAGGAAAAATGTTAGTTGGAATTTTTGAACCAAATGCAAAACCAGCCTTTAAAAATACTGGTATTGTTCCGGATGATTTTTCATTTGGTGAATTACCAGATGATTTTGATCATTTCGAACCTTATTTACAAAAATCATTTCACAGGTTGCCTATGTTGGAAAATGCAGGAATTAGAAAATTTTTCTCTGGCCCTGAATCATTTACTCCTGATACTCAGTATCTTTTAGGTGAAACTCCTGAGATTAAAAAACTTTTTACATGTTGTGGTTTCAATAGCATTGGAATTGCAAGTTCAGGAGGTGCTGGAAGAGTTACTGCTGAATGGATGATTAATGGACACATTAATGAAGATTTATTTTCATTAGATATTAAAAGATTTCAAAAATTTCATTCATCTAAAAAATTTATAATGGAGAGAGTGACAGAAACACTTGGTGATTTATATGGAATGCATTGGCCATTTAAACAACATAAAACATCAAGAAATCAAATTGTATTACCCTACCAAGAGGAGCTTAAAAAATTAGGAGCATGCTTTGGAACCTCAGGTGGTTATGAGAGACCTATGTGGTATGCTATGAGAGGGGAAAAAGCAGATTATAAGTATAGTTTTGGTTATCAAAATTGGTATCCATCAGCTGAATATGAGACTAAAAATACTACAGAAAATGTTGGATTATTTGAATTATCTCCTTTTTCAAAATTTGAACTTGAAGGGCAAAATGTTCACGAAGAATTACAAAAAATATGTACTGCAAACATAAAAGATGTTGAGGGTAGAGCAACTTATACCCAGATGCTTAATGAAGATGGAGGAATAGAGACAGATGTTACTGTTACTTGTCTTGAAAAAAACCATTTTAGAGTGATAGGTCCAGCAGCAACAAGAGAACATGATAAATTTCATATAAAAAAACATATTTCAGAAGAGATTAATTTTAAAGATGTGACAGAAGATTTAACATGCCTAGGATTATACGGACCCAATTCAAGAAAATTACTATCTAATATCAGTAATGATGATTTTTCAAATGAAGGTATAAAGTTTAGTCATGGAAAATTTGTTACTATTGAAGGAGTTAAAGTCTGGGCTCAAAGATTATCTTATGTAGGTGAAATAGGATTCGAATTGTATACAAAAATAGATGAAAGCAAAAAATTATTTTTAGCAATTGTTGAAGAGGGTAAAAATCATGGCTTATCACTGTGTGGTGCTCATGCTATGGATATTATGAGAATGGAAAGTGGTTTCTTACATTGGGGACATGATATATCACCTGAAGAAAATCAATATCAAGCAGGACTTAATTTTGCAATTAGTTATAAGAAAAATGTAAATTTTGTTGGAAAAGGAGCATTATTAAAAATTAAAGAACAAAAGCCTACAAAATCATTAGCTATGATGGTATTGAAAGATAACATACCTGGAGAACCTTTGTTACTTCATGAAGAGCCAATTTACTTGGATGATAAAATAATTGGCAGAACAACATCAGGAAATTACTCATTTAATTTTAAAAAAAATATTTCATTTGGTTATGTCAACTCTGGAAATTCTATTGGAGACTTGATCAATAAAAATTTATCTATTGAAGTTGAAAAGAAAAAATACCCTGTAATAATAATCAAAAAACCTTTAAATCAAAAAAATATAAAAAATATTTAATGTTAAAGATAATTTCAAAAAAAAATAGGGCCGCAGAAATTATTTGTAACCTTAATAAAATTGATAATAAGCAATTAAAAGAAATTAAATCAACACTGGATAAGTATGGAATGATTTATTTTCCAAATCAAAAACTTACTTCCAAGAATTATCTTAATTTCGCAAAAAAATTTGGTAAACCAGCTAATTATCCAAGATTGAAAGGTTTAAATAAAAAATATCCTCAAATAACTGTTGTACAACGTAAATCTACTGACAAAGGACCTAGCTTTGGTGAACAATTTCACACAGACTCCTCTTATACAAAAAAACCTCCTAGATACACGATGTTACTTTCAAAACTAGTACCTAAAAAAGGTGTTGCTAATACTGACTTTTCTTCGCAGTACTTAGCTTATGAAAAATTATCAAAAAATTATAAGAATAAGCTAAAAAAATTAAAAGGCATCTACTCTTCAAATGGACCAATATCAATTACAACAATTGAGAGAGAAAAAGAAAAAGGAAAAATATCTAAAGAACTGATTTCCAGACATAAAATAATTAGAACTATTAAAAATAAAAAAACTATATACTGTAGCCCAGGGCACTTTTTAAAATTTAATACACATATGACTAAACAAAAAAAAGAACTAAAGAAATTCTTATTTAATCATCAGACAAAAAAAACCTTTCAATATTCATTAGAATGGGAAAAAGATCAGCTTGCTATTTGGGATAATAGAGCCATGCTCCATCAGGCTACACCATTTAAAGGTAATAGAATACTTCATAGAATAACAATACTTTAATTTAATGTATTCAATCTTTCTTGGGTTAACACCTTTTATCTTTATCACACTATTTGGCTTCGTTTTTGGAAAACTTAAAACCTTTGATTTAGGTCATGCAAAAGTGTTAAACCTGTTTCTATTCTATGTAGCGGTCCCTGCTTTAATTATAAAATTTGTTGCTCAAAGTGAAATAGATCAAGTTGATTTAAAACAAATCGTTTCTTATTTTTTAATGCAAGGAAGTCTTGGATTTCTAACATTTTTATTTACATCTAAGTTATTTAAAAGATCTATTCCAGAATCTATTATATGGGCATTGATGGTAGCACTATCAAATCATGTAACATTATTATTACCTATTACAAAAATCTATTTTGGAACTGAAGTAATTACTCAAGTAACAAGTATAATATTAATGGATGGCGTTATTTTGTTATCTGTAATTGCTTTTTTTTTAGAACTTACTACTAAAAAAAATATTCAATTGTCTACATTTATAAAGAACGTAGTTCTTAATCCAATGATATTTTCAATCATAATTGGTCTTTTACTATTTGTGTTTAAAATTAATATTGATGATACACCAATAGACTATGTTCTCTCTGTATTGGCAGCTTGTGTTTCTCCTATTGGACTTTTTGCGATTGGAATAACATTATCTTTTTATACAAAAAAAGTTATCAATAAATTAACTGTCTCTATCTCTTTATTAAAATTAGTTATTTCACCAATCATTCTACTTATAATTGGTTTTATTTTATTTGATGCTGGGCAACCTGAAAAAATTCCTGGTGCTTTTTTTGTAAGTGTTGCACCATGCGGACATTCAGCTATAGTACTATGTTCTGCTTATAACGTAAGTCCTGAAAATATAATAAAAGCTCTATTTATTTCAACTTTTGCATCTTTTGCTACTATATTTTTTGCTATTAAATATTTAACAACTTAAGTTAACTAATATTATCTAAGATTTTATTAGCACATTCTTTTGTATTGCTATCACCATCTAGATCTTTTGTTCTATTTTGTTTTTCTAGCAAAGTTTTTTCTATTGAACTTACTATTCGTGCAGCAGCTTCTTTTTCACCTAAATAATCTAACATCATAGCACCAGACCAAATTTGACCTATGGGATTTGCAATACCTTTTCCAGTAATATCAGGCGCTGATCCATGAACAGGTTCGAATAGAGAAGGATGTTTATTTGTTGGATTAATATTTCCTGATGGAGCAATACCAATTGTTCCTGTACATGCTGGACCCAAATCGGATAAAATATCTCCAAATAAATTTGATGCTACGACAACATCAAACCACTCTGGTGTTAAAACAAATCTTGCAGCTAAAATATCGATATGAAATTGATCTGTTTTTATCTCAGGAAAATCTTTTTTATTTTCATAAAATCTTTGGTCCCAGTATGGCATAGTTATAGAAATACCATTTGATTTTGTGGCATTAGTTAATTTTTTTCTATCTCTTGTTTTCGCTAATTCAAATGCAAATTTTTGAACTCTATCTATTCCATGTTTAGACATTATAGTTTCTTGTATAACAATTTCTCTTTCAGTATTTTGATACATTTTTCCACCTACCGAAGAATATTCACCCTCAGTATTTTCACGCACTATCATCATATCTATGTCACCAGGTTTTTTATTTGCCAAGGGTGCATTTACTCCTTCAAATAATTTTACTGGTCTTAAATTTATAAATTGATCAAACTCTCTTCTAAACTGGAGCAGGGAACCCCATAAAGTAATATGATCTGGGTATTTATCTGGCATTCCTACTGCACCAAAAAATATTGCATCATGATTACCAATTTGTTGTTTCCAATCATCAGGAAGCATTTTTCCATGCTTTTCATAGTAATCACATGACGAAAAATCAAATTCATCTATCTTTAATTTAAATTGATGTTGATTAGCTACTTCTTTAAGTATTTTTAAAGCTTCTGGAACAACTTCTTTTCCAATTCCATCTCCTGCAATAGATGCAATCTTATACTCTTTCATTTTTATTTTGTGAAAGTATCGTTAAATTGTTTTGCAACTCTTACAAAAGTAGTACATTTACTTAATTGTTTTAATGAAGGAGCACCTACATAAGTGCAACTGCTTCTAACACCACCTAGAATATCTTGAATTGTATCTTTTATTTTTCCTCTATATTTAACTCTTACAGTTCTTCCTTCACTGCTTCTGTAATTTGATAATCCTCCATAATGCTTTTTATTTGCTGTTTCAGAACTTGAGCCATAGAATTCAATATATTTTGAGCCGTTTGATTTAACTATTTTCCCTTTGCCTTCGTCGTGACCTGCAAACATTCCGCCTAACATTACAAAATCTGCACCACCCCCAAAACCTTTTGAAACATCTCCAGGACATGTACATCCGCCATCTGCAATTATATGAGCTCCTAAACCATGGGCTGCATCAGCACATTCAATTACAGCACTTAATTGAGGGTAGCCAACTCCTGTTTGAATTCTTGTTGTACAAACACTTCCTGGACCAATCCCTACTTTTACAATATCTGCACCAGATAAAATAAGTTCTTGCGTCATGTCTGCAGTAACCACATTTCCAGCAATAATAGTTTTAGTAGGATATTTATCTCTTACAGATTTTAAAAATTTACTAAAGTATTCAGAATAACCATTAGCAACATCAATACAAATGAACTTTATAAATCCAAATTCTCTTAAAACTTTGTTTAAATTTTCAAAATCTTCTTTTTTAGTACCAATGCTAATAGCTATATTTTTATAAATAGATTTAATTTTTTTAAATTGCTTTATTTTTTTTACATCATGTTGTTTAGTTAAACATGTAATCATGCCATATTCAGATAATTTCTCAGCTACTCCAAGTTCTCCGACCCCATCCATATTTGCAGCCATTATTGGAATGCCCGACCACTCATTTTTACTATATTTAAATCTGTATGTTCTTAAAAGATTTACATCTTTACGACTTTGTAGCGTACTTCTTTTAGGTCTAAAAAGGACGTCTGAATAATCTAGTTTTAATTCTTCTTCAATTCTCACAAATCCAAATTTATACAGGTGCACTAAGTAAATTCAAATTAAATATTATTAATATTGATACTAAGCTTTCATTAGCTATACTTTGAAAAATTCATATTATTAAGCATGTTTAATGGTTTTAAATCAAAGTACGTAAACGTAAAAAAAGGTAAGGTTTTTTGTAGAGTTGGTGGTGAAGGTCCACCATTACTTTTACTGCATGGATATCCACAAACACATTTAATGTGGCACAAAACAGCCCCTAAGTTATCTAAAAGATTTACTGTGGTTGCTGCAGATTTAAGAGGATATGGAAATAGTCTAGCCCCACCATCAGATAGCAAACATTATAATTATTCAAAAAGAGAAATGGCAAGTGACATGAAACAGATGATGATAAAATTAGGTTTTAACAAATTTTTTGTTGCAGGACATGATAGAGGTGGAAGAGTTGCTCACAGGCTAGCAAGAGACTATAGAAACAATATAATAGCTTTAAGTGTTTTAGATATTTGTCCAACATTAGATATGTATGAATTAACGACAAAAGATTTCGCAAAAGCATACTTTCATTGGTTTTTTTTAATACAGCCAAAATGGTTGCCTGAAAGAATGATAATGAGTGATCCACGTAAATGGATGAAAAGTTGTTTAGATAAATGGTCAGGAAATCACAAATTTGGAAAAGTTGAAGAAAACTATTTAAAATGTTTTAAACAACCAAAAAGAATTCATGGATCTTGTGAAGATTATAGAGCTTCTGCAACTATTGATTTAGATCATGACAAACAAGATAGAAAAAAAAAACTAAATATTCCAGTCCAAGTGTTATGGGGAAGTAAGGGAGTAATTGGAAAGCAGTTCAAACCACTAAAAATTTGGCAAAAATATACTAAAAGAAAAGTTATAGGTTATCCTATAAATTCAGGTCACTTCATCCCAGAGCAAAATCCAAAGGCAACTATTAAACATCTAAGTGATTTTTTTTTGAGGAAATTAAGTAATTAGTCTTAGTTGATGTGATCAATAATCGCGCATATCATTCTTGATAATATTAAATTCACCTTTAAATATAGCTAATGTCATCTTTACTTAAAAATTCAGAATTAACTTCAGAAAAAGCAGATAGTATTGTTTCTGAAACTTTAAATAATTGTGATGATGGTGAGCTTTATATAGAGGATACAAAATCTGAGACAATTGTATTAGATGATAACAAAATTAAAAGCTCAAATTATACTTCTGACTTAGGTTATGGTTTTAGAGCTGTAACAGGTGATACAGTCGCTTATTCTCATTCAAATGAAATTTCAGAAAAATCATTAAAAAATTCTAGCGAAAATCTTAAGTCAACTTTAAAAAATAATAGTGGCACATATAATTCAGAAATTAAAAGAACTAATCAGAAACTTTATAAAGACGTTGATCCAATTGAGAGCAAGTCAATGAAATCAAAAATAGAATTGCTGAACAATATGAATGAGTATGCAAGATCAAAAGATAGTTCAGTTAAACAAGTAACAGCAAGTCTTCTGGCAGAAAAGAAAAACATTGAGATCGTTAGATCTGGAGGAGAATTATTATCAGATAATAGACCATTAGTTAGAATAAATATGTCAGTAATGGTTGAAAAGAATGGTAGAAAAGAAACAGGAGTTTTTGGTATTGGTGGGAGACAAGATTATGATGCATATCTAAAAAATGATAATTGGAAAAAAGTTTGCGATGAAGCTTTTAGAATTGCAAGCACAAATATAGAAAGCAAACCTTCTCTTGCAGGAGAAATGAAAGTTGTTCTAGGACCTGGTTGGCCTGCAATTTTAATTCATGAAGCTGTAGGTCATGGACTAGAAGGAGATTTTAATAGAAAAAAAACTTCAGCTTTTCATGATTTAGTTGGCAAAAAAGTTGCGAGTGATGGAGTTACAATAATCGACGACGGAACATTAGATAATAGAAGAGGTAGTTTAAATATTGATGATGAAGGAACGCCAACAGAAAGAACAGTTTTAATTGAAAATGGTATTTTAAAAAATTTCATGCAAGATAGGCTTAATGCAAGACTTATGAATACAAAATCAACAGGAAATGGAAGAAGAGAAAGCTATAAACATGTCGTCATGCCTAGAATGAGAAATACGATAATGTTAGGTGGATCAAACACTCAAGAAGAAATGATTAAGTCAGTAGATAAAGGTATTTTTGCTGTAAGTTTTGGAGGTGGTCAAGTTGACATTACCTCTGGTAAATTCGTTTTTAACTGTACAGAAGCTTATGAGATTATAAACGGAAAAATCGGATCTCCAATTAAAGGAGCTACTTTAATTGGTGATGGACCATCTTCATTAAAAGAAATTTTAATGGTTGGAAACGATATGATGTTAGATCCTGGCATTGGAACGTGTGGTAAAGCTGGACAAGGTGTACCAGTTGGTGTTGGACAACCATCTTTGCTTATCAATAATATGACTGTTGGCGGAACCCAACTATAGTAAAATGATTAAAGATCAACAGTATCTAAAAAAAATTGCAGATATATGCCTAAGTAAATCAAAAAAATTAGGTTCATCTGATGCAAATATATTAGTGCAAAGTTCTGTTTCTGAAAATGTAAATGTAAGGAATAAAAAACTTGATGGATCTGAAAGGTCTGAAAATCTTGGAGTAGTCCTTACAACTTATTTAGGTAAAAAAAAGTCCTCAATAGCCTCATCAAATCTTAAAGAAAGTAATTTAGATGAGTTAGTAAATAGATGTATTGAAACAATGAAAATTACTCCTGAGGATGAATATAATTCATTACCAGATAAAGACCTCCATTTTAAAGGATTAAAAGACTTAGAGTTGTATGATGAAACTCATTTAAGCAATGAAGACAAGATTAATTATATAAAAGAGGCAGAAGAGGAAGCTTTTTCAAATGATAAAATAATAAATACCAATGGATCTGGATTTGGTGAGAATAAATCAAATTTTTTGTTAGCCAATTCAAATGGATTTGCTGATGGATATAAAACCTCACAATTTACTGCATATTGTGAAGTTGTTTCAAAAAGCAATGGGAGCATGGAAAGAGATTATGAATATACAAGCAAAAGGTTTTATAGTGATATTTTAAAACCTAAACAACTTGGATCTATTGCGGCGGAACATGCAGTGAAGAAATTAAATCCAAAAAAAATAAAAAGTGAAAAAATTAGCCTAATATTTGATAAAAGAATTTCGAAAAACTTTCTATCTATTTTTGCAAGTGCAATATCATCAAGCGCAATAGCAAAAGGAACAACATTTTTAAAAGATAAATTAAATCAACAAGTTTTTAACTCTGAAATAAATATATTAGATCACGGTAATATAAGAAAAGCCAATGGATCTCGTTACTTTGATAGCGAAGGTATAGAAGTAGTTAACCTTGATTTGATAAAAAACGGTATTCTTCAAGACTATTTAATTGATACTTATAATGGGAAAAAAATAAACAGAAAGTCTAATGGTAGGGCAAGTGGTACAACAAATTTGTATTTTCAAAATGGATCAAAAACATTTGAAGATCTAATCAAATCAGAAAATAAAATCTTGTATATCAAAGAAACTATCGGTCATGGTACGAATCTTATTAATGGTGATTACTCTGTAGGAGCATCTGGTATGATGATTGAGAATGGAGAGTTTTCATATCCAGTAAGTGAAATTACAATTGCTGGAAACTTAAACAATATTTTTAAAAATATAACTTTAGCCGACGATTTAGAATTTAACTATGCAACAAATTCACCGACAATGATGGTTGAAGGCATGGTTGTTGGTGGAAAATAATTTCTAAATGAAAAAAATAATTACCATTTTTCTCGTTATTTTTTTTATTAGTACCTCAGTAAACTCTAATGAAAATGAAATAAGATTAAATAACTTATTTGAAAAGTTAAAAATTCAAAACCACTCAATTGCAATTGATACAGAGATGAAAATCTGGGATATTTGGACGAAACATCCAACTAATCAAAATTTAACTTCTTTGCTATCAAGAGGAACAAAATTTATGAACCAGGAGCAATATTCAATTGCTGTAGATATATTCACAACAGTGATTAAAAAGGATCCTGCTTGGGCAGAAGCTTGGAATAAAAGAGCAACTGTCTTTTATTTAATGGGCAAATATCAAGATTCTCAAAATGATATAGACAAGGTATTAAAACTGGAGAAAAGACATTTTGGGGCATTATCAGGACAGGGTCTCGTTCAAATTAAGTTAAAAAATTATGAAAAGGCTTTAAAGAGTTATGAAAAAGTAAAAGAGATTTATCCATCCATGAGATCACCACAAATAATGATACCACAGATTAAAGAGTTGATTAAAAATCAATCTGTGTAAATGAAAAAAATACTAATAATATTTTTTATTAATATTTTTGCAATTAATTCTGCTTATTCTGCAGAAGAAGTCCTTACTTCTTTAAAAGAGGGAGGAAAAATAATTTTTATTAGGCATGCGCTTGCACCAGGGAATGGAGATCCAGAAAATTTTGATTTAAACGATTGTTCTACCCAAAGAAATTTAGATCAAAGAGGAATTGAACAGTCAAAATTTATTGGAAATATATTTAATAAAAACCAGATTAAAATTGAAAATGTCTATTCAAGTGAATGGTGCAGATGTATAGATACGGCTAAATTTGCTTTTAAAAATTATCAAACATTTAGCGCTCTAAATTCTTTTTATGATATTAGATTTGAAGCAAATGAAGAGAGGCAAATAACTCAACTAAAAGAGTTTATTAATCAATGGAATGGTAAAGAAAATATAATTTTTGTCACTCATTTTGTTGTTATATCCTCAATGCTAAATATAGGGACTTCTTCAGGAGAAATAGTTATAACTGATAAGAACTTAAATATTATTGGATCAATTGATACTTTGTAATATATTAACCTAAGATTTATGAAAACAATATTTATTATAGGATCAAAAAAGCATACTTTAAAATACACTAGAAAAATGCCTGAGGGCGAAGTAAAAAAAATGAAATCTTTTGTGACTAATAAAGGTCAAAAGTTAGAAAAAACATCTAAGTTTAAAATTCTAAACATTTCAGACGAAAAAACAGCAAGAGTATTTAAGATCAGTTTATAATATTTAATCCAGAAATAGAGACTAAATGAAGAAATCTAAAAGAAGTAATGTTGACCCATTTATTGTAATGGATGTAATGGAGTCTGCTAGAAAAGCAGAAGCTAATGGCAAGCATGTGATTCATATGGAAGTAGGTCAACCAGGAACCCCAGCACCAAAACTTGCCAAACAATTTATTTCAGATGAAATTTCAAATAATGATCTAGGCTATACAGTTACTTTAGGTTTACCAGAATTAAGAAATAGAATTTCTAAATTGTATGGAGATTGGTACAATATTGATTTAAACTCAGACAGAATAATTATAACAACTGGATCTTCAGGGGCATTTATACTTTCTTTTGCAGCATTATTTGATGTTGGAGATAGAGTAGGCATTGCCGCTCCAGGCTATCCTAGCTATAGACAAATTTTAAAGTCACAAGATTTAATTCCAGTTGATATTTTTACAGAGTTGCAAAATAAATTTCAGCCCATACCTAAAGATATTAAAGACAATAATTTAAATGGTTTATTAGTAGCTTCTCCTGCAAATCCCACTGGCTCAATGCTTGATAAAAAAAAACTAGAAGAACTTATCAATACAGCCCATGAGAATAAAGTGAGTTTTATTAGTGATGAGATTTATCACGGAATTCAATATGAAAATAATCCTACATCTGCATTAGAAATTTCAAATGAATGTTATGTTATAAACTCATTTTCTAAATATTTTTCTATGACTGGTTGGAGAGTCGGCTGGATGATTGTTCCTGAAGATCATGTGAGACAAGTAGAAAGATTATCTCAAAATCTTTTTATTTGCCCACCACATGTCAGTCAATTAACTGCTTTATCAGCAATGGATGCAAAAGATGAATTAAACCAAAACTTAGATGCTTACAAAAAAAATAGATCAATTTTGTTAGAAGAGTTACCTAAGGCTGGTTTAAATAAATTTTCTCCCCCAGATGGTGCTTTTTATATCTACATTGATATTTCAGAGTATTCGAAAGATAGTCTTAACTTTTGTAAAGAAGTGCTTGATAAAGCAGGAGTAGCAATAACTCCTGGACTTGATTTCGATCAAAAAAGAGGAAATTCTACAATAAGGTTTTCATACGCAAGAAGCACTGAGGATATTATTGAAGGAGCAAATAGAATAAAAAAATTTATGAAAGAAGAGTATTTAAAATAATAATGAAAACCGCTGTATTATTTGGCTCATCTGGGTTAATTGGATCTAATTTACTAGATAATTTAATCAACAATAATACTTACAACAAAATAAAAATATTTGTTAGAAAATTACCTTCTATTGATAATTCAAAAGTTGAAGTGATCAATACAGATTTTTTAGATTTAGACACTTTAAAAGAAAAATTAACAGGTGATGATTGTTTTTTTTGCATTGGTACAACTCACAAAGACACACCTGATAAAAACGAATATAGAAGAATAGAATATGAATTACCTGTACAATTAGCAAAAATTGCAAAATTTAATTCAATTAGTAATTTTATTTACGTCTCCTCAATTGGAGCAAACCCAAAAGCCTCAAGTACATATTTAAAAAATAAAGGTCAAGTAGAGGAGGAGCTAAAAAAAATTGGGTTTTCTAACCTAAGCATTATTCAACCCTCATTTTTAGTTGGAAACAGAAAAGACTTTAGAATTGTTGAGGTTTTAGGAATTCCAGTGATGAAATTTCTATCCTTATTTTTTTTTGGTGGACTTAAAAAATACACTCCAATAAAAGTTGAGATAGTTGTGAATGCAATGATCAAACTTGCCTCAGAAAATAATAGTGAGCAAACTTATTTGTCTGATAGGTTGCAAGAGTTAGGATCTAACTAAATGAGAAAATCAATAATATCAATATCTTTTTTGATTTATATATTCTGTATTTTACCTTACTCTACTTCAATGGCTTATGAGGAATCTCAATATGATGTAGTATATAAATCTGAAATATACGAAGTGAGACATTATAAAGACCGTCTAGTTGTCGAAGTTGTAAGTAGAAATGATGAAAGTAGTTTTAGAAAACTTTTTAAATATATCTCGGGTCAGAATAATAAATCTCAAGAAATTAAAATGACTGTGCCAGTAACACAGGGTGAGAAAGATAATGGATACTATATGCAATTTTATCTTCCATCAAAATTTACAAAAGAGAATGCGCCTATACCCACAAATTCAGATGTTAAAATCTCAACAATAGAAGAAGGTTTTTTTGCTGTAATAGAATATTCTGGAAGAGCCTCAGATAATAATTTCTTCAAACATAAGGAAATTCTTAATAAAAAACTCTTAGAGGATAAAGTAATCATTAAAGGACCCCCAATAAGAGCAACCTATAATGGGCCTTTTACGCTTCCTATGATGAGACGCAACGAAGCTATGTTTAAAGTTGAGTGGAGTAAATAGATTACATATTGATTTCAAATCATTATATAAACTAAAGTTTCAAAATGGGTTTTATTGATTATATTTTTAAAAAAAAATTTAATTAGAATTAAATGCAGTCCATTTACTATTATTCTTACTAGATTTAATGACGTTTTCTATAAATTTCATTCCTTCAATTCCATCATCAATAGTGGGGTAACAATTATTTGATTTATCATATGCTTGTTTATTAATATTAGCTGAAAGCTCTTTGTAAACATCATTATAAATATTAGCAAAACCTTCTAAATAACCTTCTGGATGACCCTGAGGAATTCTTGTTACATTTTTAGCTTCTTCACTCGTGATATTGCTCCCCCTTGTAATGTTTTGAGTAGGGTTACCAAATTTTGTGTAACTCAGGTAATTTGGATCTTCTTGCCTCCACTCAATTCCTGCATTTTCTCCATATACTCGTATTTTAAGATTATTTTCATTTCCAACTGCTACCTGACTTGACCATATTGATCCCTTCGCACCCCCTATAAATCTCAGCATTATTTGAGCGTTATCATCTACTTGTCTCCCTTCAACAAATGTATGAATATCGGCCGAAATTTCATCTACCTCTAATCCAGTGATAAACCTAATCAAATTATAGGCATGAGTTCCAATATCGCCTATACAACCACCTGCTCCTGATCTATTGGGATCAGTTCTCCATTCGGCTTGCTTTAATCCACTATCCTCTGCCTTTGTGGTTAACCAGTCTTGAGGATATTCAGCTTGAATAACTCTCAAAGAACCTAAGACTCCTTTTTGAACTAAAGATCTTGCATGTCGAACCATGGGATACCCTGTATAATTATGTGTCAGAGCAAATATTAATTTTTTTCTTTCAATAATTTTTTTAAGATCTATTGCCTCCTCACTAGACATACCAATTGGCTTATCGCAAATAATATGTATCCCTTTATCTGCAAAGAGTTTTGCAATAGGTACATGTAAATGATTTGGTGTTACTATTGAAACTACATCAATACCGTCTGGTCTAGCAGATTCTTTTTCAGCCATCTCTTGATAGGTTTTATAGATCCTATCATTTTCTAGACTAAGATTTTTTCCAGTTTCTTTTGAATTTTCAAAGTCAGATGAAAATGATCCCGCAACTAATTCATAATACCCATCAAGTCTTAAAGCTATTCTATGGACACTTCCAATAAAAGCATCTTTTCCACCGCCAACCATCCCGATGCGTATTTTTCTATTCATTAATTAATACCAAGCATTTTTTTATTAGCTTCATGGTCAGCACCATTACCTGCAAAATCATCGAAAGCTTTTTCTGTTGTATTAATAATGTGATTTTTTATGAATTCCGCTCCCTCTCTTGCTCCATCTTCTGGATGTTTAAGACAGCATTCCCATTCAAGAACTGCCCAACCATCGTAATCATATGAGGTAAGTTTTGAAAATATGGATTTAAAATCAACCTGTCCATCCCCAAGTGACCGAAACCTGCCAGCTCTATTAACCCAAGACTGAAAACCACCATAGACACCTTGTTTTCCAGATGGGTTTAACTCAGCATCTTTAACGTGAAACATTTTTATCTTCTCATGATAAATATCGATATGAGCTAAATAATCCAGATGTTGTAGAACATAATGACTTGGATCAAAAAGCATATTACATCGCTTATGATTACCAACTCTTTCTAAGAACATTTCAAAAGTTACGCCATCATGAAGATCTTCACCTGGATGTATTTCATAACATAAATCAACTCCATTATGATCAAAATGATCAAGAATAGGCTTCCATCTTTTTGATAATTCATCAAATGCATTTTCAATTAAACCTTCAGGTCTTTGTGGCCAAGGATAAACATAAGGCCAAGCAAGTGCTCCTGAAAAAGTCACATGTTTATCTATTCCTAAACTGTTTGATGCCTTTGCAGCCATCATCAATTGATTTACAGCCCATTCTTGTCTTGCTTTAGGATTTCCTCTTACTTCAGGTGCAGCAAAACCATCAAAAGCAGAATCATACGCAGGATGCACTGCAACAAGTTGACCTTGAAGGTGAGTTGATAATTCTGTAATTTCTAAATTGTTTGATTTAGCAATACCTTTAACCTCATCACAATAATCTTTACTTTCAGATGCTTTTTTTAAATCAATTAATCTACCGTCCCAACTAGGAATTTGTATACCTTTGTAACCGAGAGATGATGCCCATTTACAAATATTATCTAAAGAATTAAACGGTGCATCTTCGCCTACAAATTGTGCTAGGAAAATTGCAGGACCTTTTATTTTGTTCATAATTCCCCTTTCTTTTTAATTTTTTACATCAACTATTTTTTACAAAAAAAATACTAGCAGGCACAAGTCTTCTTGGATAGACTATTCTTAAGAATAATTAAACTAATAGGAGATAAAATGAAAAAAATAATGATTTTATTGTTTGTTTCTCTATTTACTTTTTCTGCAAATTCAAATGCTAAGTCAATCACATTAGGATGGGCCGCTTGGGACCCTGCCAATGCTTTACAAGAACTTACTAAAGAGTTTACTGCAGAGACAGGGATAGATGTCAACTTCGAATTCGTACCATGGCCAAATTTTGCTGATCGAATGTTGAATGAACTTAACAACAAAGGTAAAACTTTTGACTTGTTAATTGGAGACTCACAATGGATTGGTGCTGGTGCAGTGTATGGACACTATGTAAAATTGAATGACTTCTTTGATAAAGAAGGTATTTCAATGAATGATTTCTCACCTGCAACAGTTTATGCATATTCAACTTGGCCTAAAGGAAGTGAAAACTATTACGCATTACCAGCAATGGGAGATGCATTAGCTTGGGCTTATAGAAAAGACTGGTTTGATAGACCAGAGCTTAATTCTGAGTTCAAAAAGAAACATGGTTATGATCTAGGAGTTCCTGCAAATTGGAATCAATTACATGACATGTGTTCTTTCTTTCAAGGAAGAGAAATTGATGGTCAGAAAAGATATGGTGCAGCCATAAATACAGAACGTGGATCTGAAGGTATTACAATGGGTGTAACAGCTGCAATGTATGCATGGGGTATGGAATA
Organism: Pelagibacteraceae bacterium AG-337-G04; assembly: GCA_003282205.1. Lineage (GTDB taxonomy): Bacteria > Pseudomonadota > Alphaproteobacteria > Pelagibacterales > Pelagibacteraceae > Pelagibacter. The sequence goes on along the minus strand of QBZW01000004.1, from coordinate 60,318 downwards.
TGAAAATCCAAATAAACCATATGACATGGAAGGATTTTTCAATTCTCCTCAAGCAGTAGAGGCTGTAGAGTTTTACAGAAAATTATATGAAGACTGTGCACCTCCAGGACACTCTGATGCTTATATGGTAGCAAACCTAGATGCATACAAATCAGGACAAGTTGCATTCCAAATGAACTGGTATGCTTTTTGGCCAGGTGTTTCTAAAGAAGATAGCGACGGAAGAGTTAGTGGCTTCTTTGCAAATCCAAAACAAAATGTAGCTGCTGCAACATTAGGTGGTCAAGGTATATCTGTTGTTAAATATTCAGATAAACAAGATCTTGCATTAGAATATATTAAATGGTTTGCAAGACCAGATATACAGCAAAAATGGTGGGATTTAGGGGGATATTCATGTCATAATGATGTTTTAAATTCTCCATCTTTTCCAACGTCTACAGTTTATGCGCAAGGTTTCTTAGACTCAATGGGGATAGTCAAAGATTTTTGGCAAGAACCAACATTTGTTGAGTTAATGTTACCAATGCAGGAAGCTATTCATGACTATGTTGTTAATGGAAAAGGTACTGCTAAAGGTGCTTTAGATAAAATCATTGAAGAGTGGGTTGAAGTATTCGAAGCAGACGGAAAACTTTAACAATACTATTTGAAGAGATAAAAAAAAGAGGGGGGATATCATCTCCCCTTTTTTTGTTAAAAAAATCATATGAGCGTTAAAAAAAAATTTAAAGGTCTATCTGATAAAGCTGTAGCTTGGCTTTTTATTGGTCCTTCTGTATTTCTTTTATTAGCAATAAATATTTACCCTTTAATTTATGCCATCAGAATGTCATTCACAAATTTTTACGCAAATAAAATTGGAAGAGAACCACAATTTGTCGGTTTAAAAAATTATATAAAAGTTCTTAATAAAGAAGCCATATGGGAAAAAATGCAGGTTACTGCAAACTTTATGTTTTGGACTTTGTTACTTCAGGCAGTAATAGGTCTAGGTTTAGCTTTATTATTAAATAGGAAATTTAAAGGTAATGAATTATTAACAACCTTAATAGTATTGCCAATGATGTTATCTCCTGCTGTTGTGGGTGTATTTTGGACTTATCTTTATAATCCCCAAGTAGGTTTGTTTAATTATGTTATTAATTTTTTTCACGATTTTGGAAGTTTTGATATGATTGGATCAAGTGTATTAGCGCCATGGTCAATAGTTATTGTTGATACTTGGATGTGGACACCCTTTACAATGTTAATTTGTTTGGCCGGTCTAAGATCTGTTCCAAATTATTTATATGAAGCAGCAGAAGTCGATAGAGCTAGTAAATGGCAACAATTTATTTACATCACACTACCATCTGTATTACCATTTTTACTGCTGGCATTATTATTTAGGGGAATTGAGAATTTTAAAATGTTTGATATGGTCGTCGAACTTACATCTGGTGGACCTGGCTCAGCTACAGAGCTCGCCTCAATCAATTTAAAAAGAGAAGCATTTGAAAAATGGAAAACCGGTTACAGTTCGGCTTTTGCAGTAATTCTTTTTGTAACCATTTTTGGTTTTGGAAATGTTTATGTGAAAGTAATGAATAAGATAAAGGAACGCTGATGGATACATCTAGATCATATTTAGAACCTTCGTCGTTTTCAAAGAAACTCGCTGCTACAATTATTATTGTTTATACAGTAATAACGTTAATTCCTATTTCTTGGATGGTGATGACTAGCTTCAAGAATGTAAATAGTGCAATTTCTTATCCACCTGAAGTATTTTTTGAACCATCATTAGAAGGATATGTTAATTTGTTTACTAATAGATCAAGACAATCTCAGGAATATCTTGACTCACTGCCACCGCCAGAAAATTGGTATGAAGAACTGGTTAGAAGTAGAGAGATGGTTATTACAGGACCATCAAAATTTTTAGGAAGGTATTCAAATTCAATGATAATTGGATTTGGTTCAACTTTTGCATCTGTATTTTTGGGTGCCTTAGCAGCATATGCCTTTTCAAGGTTTAGGGTACCATTAAAAGATGATTTATTATTTTTTATTCTCTCTACAAGGATGTTCCCACCAATTGCTGTGGCTGTTCCAATATTCATTATGTATAGAAAATTGGGACTAGGGGATACTCACCTTGGAATGATTATATTATATACAGTCGTAAATTTAAGTTTAGCTGTGTGGCTGTTAAAAGGATTTATGGATGAAATTCCTAAAGAATATGAAGAAGCAGCTATGATTGATGGATATTCTAGACTTCAAGCATTCTTTAAAGTTGTTCTTCCACAAGCGATGACTGGTATAGCCGCAACAGCAATCTTTTGTATGATTTTTTCATGGAATGAATATGCATTTGCAGTTTTACTTACCCAATTTAATGCACAAACAGCTCCACCATTTATACCTACAATTATAGGAGAAGGTGGTTTGGATTGGCCTGCAATTGGTGCTGGTACAACTTTATTTTTATTACCAGTAATGATTTTTACAATTATTTTAAGAAAACATCTTTTAAGAGGGATTACTTTTGGAGCAGTGAGGAAATAATGCAAGAAGAGAGGTCATTAATGAGAAAAATATTTAGAAGAGTTTACTGGGAGAATTTGTCTACAGTATTAATTTTACTTGGAGTTTTCATGCTGTTACAGCCATTCGCAATGTGGATGTATACTTACTCATTTATTGTAATTTTAGTTGGAACTATAGGTTTCGTAATCACAAGTCACTTTCCGGATTAATATGTCTCAAATTAAAATAGCAAATTTACAAAAATCATTTGGAGATTTTACTGCAGTCAAAAACTCAAATTTAACAATTAATGATAAAGAGTTTTTTGTTTTGCTAGGCCCATCTGGTTGTGGAAAAACAACAACTCTTAGAATGATTGCTGGATTAGAGTTACCAACATCAGGAGAAATTTACTTAGGCGAAGAAGAAGTTGGAATGTTAAGAGCATCTGAGAGAGATATTGCATTCGTTTTTCAATTGTTCGCACTTTATCCACATATGAACGTAAAAAATAACTTATCTTTCCCCCTAAAAATGCAGGGTTATAGCAGAAGTGAAATTAAAACTAGAGTTGAGGAGGCAGCAAAACTTTTAAGAATTGATCATATTTTAAACTCTAGTATTTCATCTTTATCTGGTGGAGATAGACAACGTGTAGCCCTTGGTAGAGCTTTAGTAAGAAGGCCAAAAGCATTTTTAATGGATGAGCCTTTAGGTACTTTGGATGCTGAATTTAGAGAATTAATGTGTTTAGAACTCAAGAAATTGCATATCGATATTGGAGCTACGACTGTTTACGTAACACATGATCAATTAGAGGCAATGTCTTTAGCTGATCGTATTGCTGTAATGGATGGTGGTGAAATCTTACAAGCTGATGAACCTGCAGTCATCTACAATAAACCAGCAACTAAATTTGTAGCATCATTTATTGGATCCCCTGGAATGAATTTTATAAATATTGATCAAGGTATTTCTAATGAACAATCGACTTTAAATATAGAGGGAACAGATTTTAATATACCCAAACAGTATGAGATATCAAAAAGTAAAAAAAACTCATTTGGTATTCGTCCTGAAAATTTATCTCTTACTAATGAGGGTGGTCTTAAAGGTTCGGTATTTGGAGTTGAATACTTAGGTTCAAGAAAAATTGTAACGGTTAAAACTAATTTTGGAGAAATCAAAGTAAAAACTAATATTTCAACAAGTGTTAAAATCAATGAAAACGTTCAAGTAAAACCCTCTAATAATAACATAATTATTTTTGATGGTGAGACTGACAGATCTCTTAAAAGTGAGTTTATGAATTAATGGCAAAAATAGAATTAAAAAACTTATCTAAAACCTACAATAAAAAAATTGAGGCTTTACACGATATAAACTTAACTATTGAGGATGGACAGTTTTTTGTTTTATTAGGTCCGTCAGGTGCTGGAAAAACTACTACATTAAGATGTATTGCTGGATTAGAGAAAATAGATAATGGAAGTATTTTATTTAACGATGAACCTGTAACTCAAGATCAACCAGCTTCAAGAGATGTTTGTTTTGTATTTCAACAATACTCTTTATATCCTCACTATAGTGTTTATGAAAATTTAGCTTTCCCCTTAAGATCTCCTATGAGAAAATTACCTGAAGAAGAAATTAAAACTAAGGTTGAAAGTATTGCGAGCATGTTAAAGATTTCAAATAAACTAAATAATAAAGCTACGCAATTATCTGGTGGGGAGATGCAAAGAGTTGCAATAGGACGCGCGTTAGTTCGTGACCCAAATTTATACTTGATGGATGAACCTCTGTCATCTTTAGATGCTAAATTAAGAGAGAGTTTAAGGGTTGAATTAAAAAATATTCAAACTAATCTAAATTCTACAATACTTTATGTTACACATGACCAAGCAGAAGCAACCACTTTAGCAGATAAAATTGGAGTTTTAAAAGAGGGTCATTTAGTGCAAATAGGAACTCCCGAAGAGATATATGAAAATCCAAATTCTATATACGTATCGCAAAGATTAGGATCACCAAAAATCAATATTCTTCCAGGAACATTATTTGGAATGAACGATGTGCCTAAATTTGGTATAAGACCTGAAAACATTACAATAGGAAATGGTAACTACTCAGCCAAAATTATTTCAATCGAAAATCTAGGTTCAGAAACCGTAGTTGCTTTAAATTTTAAAGACGAAGAAATACTTGTTTCAATTCAAGGTAACTATAAATCATCAATAAATGAGACAATTAATTTTGACATCAATAATGAAAAAGTTTTAAGATTTGATCAAGAAGGAAACAGGATTTATGAGCGTTAGTTTTTTAATTTCTCAAGCAAAAAATGTCCAAAAAGTTATAGATGAAAATTCTGCAGAAATAGAGGATCTTGATCAAAAAATTGGAGATGGAGACCATATTTTTAACATTCAAAGAGGGTTGAAGTTAGTTGTTGAACTTGAAGATAGCATTAAAGATTTACCATTAGCCAAAGCTTTAAATATGATAGCAATGAAAGTTCTGTCAGGTATTGGTGGATCATCAGGTGCTTTGTTTGGAACTTTTTTTATGACTATGGCTAAATCTTCTGATCTAGATAAAGATATTGATTTTAATAAAGCATGTGAAATGATTATTTGTGGAATTAAAGCCATGAAAGAAAGAGGAAAAGCTGATGTTGGAGAAAAAACTATGATGGATGTTCTATTACCAGTTTCAGAAAAACTAAACGAATTAAAAAATGAAAGTGAATTTAAATCAGGTTTAAATGAAGTAATAAAAATTGCAGAAGAAAGAATGTTATCTACAAAAGATATGTTAGCCACAAAAGGTAGAGCTTCTTTTTTAGGTGAACGTGCAAAAGGATATATAGATCCTGGAGCTCGTTCTTCTCAACTTATGATCGATGCAATTTGTAAATCAGTAATAAATAATTAGGAGGGAAAATGAAAAAATTTATAAATAATAACGATGATTTTCTAAAAGAGAGCCTTACAGGTTTTGGTAAGGCACATAGTGATATTATAAATGTTAATTTAGATCCAAGTTTTATATCTAGAAAAAATAAAACTAAAGATGGAAAAGTTTCTTTAATTTCAGGTGGTGGAAGTGGACATGAGCCAATGCACGGAGGTTTTGTTGGTCATGGAATGTTAGATGCAGCGTGTCCAGGTTTTGTATTTTCAGCACCAACACCAGATCAGATGCAAGCAGCAGCAGAACATGTAGATAGTGGTGCAGGAGTTCTATTTATAGTTAAAAATTATTCTGGGGATATAATGAACTTTGAAATGGGTGCTGAAATGTATTCTGGTAAAAACGATAGTATTATTACCAACGATGATGTTGCAGTTGAAGATTCTACATTTACTACCGGAAGAAGAGGTGTTGCGGCAACTGTATTGGTAGAAAAAATAGTTGGATCCTTAGCCGAACATAGTGGATCCCTTGAAGAGTGTAAAAAACTTGGTGAAAAAGTTAACAAAAACGCTGGTACGATGGGTGTAGCATTTACAAGTTGTACCGTTCCTGCTGCTGGAAAACCTACTTTTGATATAGGCGATGATGAAATGGAATTTGGCGTAGGTATTCACGGTGAGCCAGGTAGAAAAAGAGAAAAAATTCAACAATCAAAAACTATAGTTGGAAACATTTTAGAAGCTATTTTAGACAATTTAAAACCAGGAAAAAATGAAAAGAATTTACTTTTCGTAAATGGAATGGGTGGCACTCCTTTGACAGAATTATATTTAGTTTATGAGGATGCATGTCAAATTTTACAATCTAAAGGAGTTGAAGTAACAAAAAGTTTAGTTGGAAATTATTGTACTTCACTTGAGATGCAAGGAGCTTCAATTACTCTTCTCAAATGTGATGATGAAATACTAAAACATTGGGATGCTCCAGTTCATACAGCAGCGATGAGATGGGGGATGTAAAAAACTACAATATGTTTTTTTAATCAAGAACTTTAGATCTTGAAAAAAGAATTAACCTAATATTAAGTTTAATTACTTTGTCTTTTCTATTTCTAAAATCTTCTGTAAAAAAATGAAGACCCATTAATTGATAGTTGTTCTAACCGTACCAAGTTTGTCAACTTTTCCTACATATTCGCCTTTATTTTTAATTGGCACTACACCAACTGTTGAGCCAGTAAATACATAAAAATCTTTATCAAGAGAAACTTTCTCTTTTCTTATTTTGTTAAGAACAAATTTTAAAGAATTAAGTGGGTTTACATAAACAGTATTAGTATTGCCATTTATGATTAATCCTTTTTTATTTTTTAAACTTGTTTTTAAATTACCAAAATTTATTCTTTTAAATTTTTTCTTAGGACCAACAACAAATTTAATATTCACACCAAAATCACTACATAAATCACCTAAATATTTAATACCTTTTTTTTTCTGTCTAAATCCAACAACCTCAATACATGAACCCATATGAGTAATAAATTTTGTAATATTTTTTGAATTCAATTTGCCTTTAAAATCAAAAAATTTTTTTTTAATTATATAGTATACCTCTACTTCGGTACCTAAGGCATATTTATTAATTTTTACTTTTCCTCCAGACTTAATTAAATTTTTTCTAAATACAGTCGAATGAAATGGTTCTTTTTCTTTTAACTTTTTTAAAAGAGTGATTATCGTCCCTCCAGCTTTAAAACCAATTTTTGTATCTTTGATTTTGCTTTCACACAATAGTCTTAGTTTATGTGCTAATTTTATATTCTTACAGAATTTTTCAGGAATCGGATTTATAAGTTTATTACTATTATAAGCCTTAACTAATTTATTTGACACTGATTGAATATCATTTTTCATATCTATAGCCTATTGAAGAACTGTCATTGGATCAAGCCTTGTTTGAAACCAGTTTATTCTAAAATCTAAGTGCGGACCAGTTGATCTACCTGTTGAACCAACAGTTCCTATTATATCTCCTTTTTTAATCAAATCTCCTACTTCAACCATAATTTTTTCAAGATGAGAATAAATTGTTGATATACCATGACCATGATCCATAATAATTGTGCCTCCAGTGTAATAAAGGTCATTTTCTGCCATTGTAACCACTCCGGTACCGGAGGATTTAATCACTGTTCCTTTTTTTGCTGCAATATCTATACCATAATGAGGCCATCTTGGTTTTCCATTAAGAATTCTTTGGCTACCATAAACTCCACTAATTATACCTTCAACAGGCATAATAAATTTTTCAGAAAAAAAAGTTAAATTAGAGTTGATTGCTCTAGCTTCTCCTATTCTTCCATTTTCTTTTTTAATTCTTTTGTAAACAGATTCAGGTGGTGTTACTTTATTTTCAGGCAAACCATCAATTCTTTGAATGTTATACTTACGCTTAAAAACTTTTTTTATTATCTTTTCTGATTTACCGTTAGTTATTTTTGTTATCAAAACATCAAATTTTCTATCTCGATCAATTCCAAAAACAAAATAACCATCATCTGATATTTTGACATCCTTTTTATCAATAATTATTTTTGAGTTAGGATCTGTTTTTCCCAAAATAAAATGACCTTGAATAAATTTACCATCAAATTCTATTGCTAAAATATTTGTTGGAAAAAAAATTGCTAGTAATAGCAACAGTTTTTTCATTATTTTGCTGTCCAACCTCCATCTATCAGAATAGATGATCCAGTTATCATTGCAGCAGCATCTGATGCTAAAAAACATACAGCTGTAGCCACATCACTCTCTTTGGCTGCTTTGCCCATAGGAATATTGCCTAAAGCCAAATTTTTGAACTTTTTATTTTTAAAAAATTTTTTAACCATAGGCGTTTCAACAAATGTTGGAGCAACTGTATTTACTCTGATATTTTTTGTTGCTAACTCAACACCCATGCCCTTTGTTAAACCTTCAATTCCAAATTTAGTCATATTGTAAATATTTCTACCTGACATGCCTACATGACCAAGCTGAGATGACATATTTATAATTGATCCACCTCTTTTTTTATTTTTAATCATTTTTTTTACAACCAACTGTGCAACATTAAAGGCAGCTTTTAAATTAAGATCTACCAAATAATTCATGCTTTGTTGTTTTATCCTCTCAAACGGTTCTGGAATATTGGTACCTGCGTTATTTACAAGAATATCAATAATATTTATTTTTTTTAATTTTTCCTGTAATTCGCTATAGTTCATTACATCACAATTAATTTTGATTAATTTGCTTTTTACTTTTTTTATGTTTTTTTCTAATTTATCGAGATCAGACGATGTTCTACTTAAACCAATTATTGTTGCACCGGCTTCAGCTAATGCAATCGAACAAGCTCGTCCTAAACCTTTGCCTGCCCCCGTTACAAGAGCATATTTTCCCTTAAGATTAATTTTTTTTAAATACATTTAAATAAATAACTTGATGTCAGTATAAATTAATTCAACTGCTACTAATAATATAGCAAATAAACCAACCCATGCTATCCATTTGTAATCTTTTATCCATTTGGAAATTAAGGTTGCAGCTGTAGCCATCAATATAATAGATAAAACAAGACCAAATATTAAAAGATAATAATGATCTTTTGCAGCACCTGCAACACCGAGCACATTGTCTAAACTCATCGTAAAGTCAGCAAGTAAAACGGTCCAAATTGCTTTCAACATTGATGAGCTATCAACTTTAATACTTTCCTCACCACCACCTGAATTCTTAATTACATCTACATAAAGTTTATAAACTATGTAAAGAAGCAAAAGACCACCTATAAGTCTTAAACCTGTGATTTGTAAAAGATAAGCGGTTAAAAGTGTTAATAAAATTCTTAGTAATACTGCTCCACCAATTCCCCAAAATATAATTTTCTTTCTTTGATCAGGAGGAAACTTTGAGGCAACCATTCCTATGATAATGGCATTATCTCCAGCTAAAATTAAATCTATAAATATTATTTGAAAAAAAATTGTTATTTCTTCGGTCATCTAGCATCTTCTATTATCATATCTGCTGCTTTTTCAGCAATCATAATAGTAGGTGCATTAGTATTTCCTGAGGTTATTGATGGCATGACAGATGCATCAACAATTCTTAAATTTTCTAAGCCATGAGCGACTAATCGATCAGATACAACAGCATTATCATCTGTTCCCATTCTACATGTGCTCACAGGATGAAAAATAGTACTACAAAATTTTCCAGCTTCTTTAGCCAGTTCCTCATTATCCGTAATATGAATCCCAGGTCTATATTCTTCAGGCTCATACTCTTTATAAGCTTTTGAATTCATAACAATATTTCTTGTGATTTTTAATGCTTTACCTGCAATTTCTCTGTCTTCATCTGTAGATAAATAATTCATCTTAATTTCTGGAGATACTCTTGTATCAGATGATTTTAATTTAATCGAACCTCTACTAGTTGGTCTTACATTTGTGATACTTGGCGTGAAAGCTGTGAATTTATGAAGAGAGCCTTTACCTAATACGTCTGTGCTGGCCGGAGATACATGGAATTGTAAATTAGGAGTTGATAAATGATCATCACTTTTTACAAACCCACATAAATAACTAGCCCCGACTGTGAGTGGACCTTTTCTGAATAATAAATATTTTATTCCAGTCATAAGCTTTTTAGTCATACTATAATAGATGTCATTTAAGCTTTCTAAATTTTTAACTTTATAAACTGGTCTTAACATTAAATGATCTGTTAAGTTCATGCCAACCCCAGGATGATCCTTAACTACATTTACATTATTTTTTTTTAAAAGTTCACCTGGACCAATACCTGAAGCTTGAAGAATATGAGGTGAACCTATAGTACCAGAACTTAAAATTACTTCTTTATTTGCTTTTACAGTAATTACATTCTCACCAATCCAATAATTCACTTTGTCTGCTTTTTTATTATCAAACTCAATGTTTTTAACATGAGCATTCGTAACAACTTTTAAATTTTTTCTTTTTTTAACTGGATTGAGATAGCCTACTGCAGTACTACATCTTAGACCATTTCTTACGGTAAAAGGAAAATAACCCATTCCCTCATTGTCACCATTATTAAAGTCATCAGTTCTTTTGTGACCAAACTCTTCTGCTGCATCCATAAATAAATCGCATACCTTAAAAGTTCCTCTTATTTGCTGAACAGCCAAAGGTCCACCAGATCCATGAAATTCATTTTCACCAAATTGAAAATCTTCAGATTTTTTAAAGTATGGAAGTACATCTTCCCATGACCATCCAACATTACCAAGTTGTCTCCAATAGTCAAAATCGTTAGATTGACCTCTAATATATAGCATGCCATTAATTGAGGAACTTCCCCCAAGTGTTTTACCTCTTGGGTAAACCATTTCTCTATTGTCACAAAACTCTTCTTTTTCTGTTTGAAAACACCAATCCGTTTTTGGGTTCAACATTGTTTTAAAATATCCACCTGGAATATGGATCCAAGGGTTAGTGTCTCTGCTCCCAGCCTCAATCAATAAAACTTTATGATTTGGATTAGCGCTTAATCTATTTGCTAATACACATCCAGCAGATCCAGCACCTAAAATAATATAATCAAAGTTTTCCATTATATTTTAATAATTAAATTTTTTTAAAAATCTTTTAACATATACTTTATAAAATAAATAATAACATTGAGTAGTTTTATATGAAATATTTAGACGCATTAATTATAGGTGCTGGATTTTCAGGATTATATCAACTTCATTGTTTGAGAGATAAATTAAAATTAAATACTTTGGTCCTAGAAGAAGGAGATGATCTAGGAGGCACATGGTACTGGAATAGATATCCAGGCGCAAGATGTGACTCAGAGAGTTTTACTTATGGCTTTACTTTTTCGAAAAAAATTTTTAAAAACTGGACATGGAAAGAAAGATATCCAAAACAAAACGTAATTTTAAAATATCTCAAATATTTTTCAAAAGAATTTAATTTAAAAAAAAACATAGTTTTTAAACAAAAAGTAATATCCATAAAATACTTTGAAAAAGAAAACTTATGGAAAATAAAAACTAATAATAATAAAATTTATTTTGCAAAATATTTAATTTGTGCAGTTGGATCTCTTTCTTCAATTAATTTACCTAAAATAAAAGGAATAAATCAATTTAAAGGTCAACTATACCACAGTGGAAGATGGCCTAAAAAAAAAATTAATTTTAAAAATAAAATTGTTGGACAGGTAGGAACAGGTTCTACAGGTATACAAATTGCACCTGAAATTGCTAAAAAAGCAAAAAAATTAATTTTATTTCAAAGATCTCCAAATTTTAGTATTCCAGCAAGAAATAGAAAATTATCCGCTACAAACATTAAGAACTACAAAAAAGAATTTGATAAATTAAGAAGTTATTTAAAAAGAACACCAGGTGGCCATCCTTTTGAATTTCCAAAAAAATCTGCATTCGATTTTAGCGAAGCTAAGAGAAATCTGATGTATGAAAAATCTTGGCAGTATGGAACTTTATCCTTTAGAGCAACTTTTAATGATATAGTAAAATCCATCAAAGCAAATAAAACAGCAATTAAATTTATTAAAAACAAAATATACTCAACAGTCAAAAATAGAGATTATGCAAAAATTCTTACTAATTTTGACCACCCATTTACCGCTAAAAGACCTACCTTAAATACAAATTACTATGAGATGTTTAATAAAAAAAATGTGGAATTAGTTGATTTAAAAGAAAATCCAATAATAAAAATTACTAAAAAAGGGATTAAGACAAAAAAAAATGAATTCACTCTAGATGACATTATATTCGCAACAGGTTTTGATGCTTTGACAGGTTCAATTGAAAAATTAAATATAACCGGAAAAAAAGGAATTAAATTGTCTAAATATTGGAAAAGTGGACCTAAAAGTTTTTTAGGACTTCTTGTTCCTAATTTTCCAAATTTGTTTATAGTCAGTGGTCCAGGAAGTCCTTCAGTATTAACAAATGTACCAGTACAAATAGAACAGCATGTTGAATGGATTACTAAATGTATTAAGTTTTTAGAAAATAATAAAAAACAAAGCATAGAAAGCACAAATGAAGCAGCAAATAAATGGCAAAAAGAAATTATGAGCTCAGTTAAAAAAACATTGTTTATGAAAGCAAAAAGCTCGTGGTATAAAGGCGACAATATACCTGGTAAGTCGAAGTCTTTTTTACCCTATCCTGGGGGAATGCCAAAATATAGAAAAGCTTGTTTAAATGTTGAGATGAATAATTATAAAGAGTTGAAAATAATCTAAATGAATAAAATTAAGTTCTTAATTATATATTTTTTTTTGATTTGTAATATTTTTGCAGCAGAGATAGAAATTATTGTTGATAAGCCAGGTGAGGGGAAAAAAATTATTAATCACTCATGGGTTCAAATTGAATACACAGGATCTTTTGTTGATGGAAAAGTTTTTGATACCAATGTTGGAAAAGACAGACCTTTAGTTGTTCAAATAGGAATGAAAGAAGTTATACCTGGTTTTGAAATGGGTATAGTTGGAGCCAATAAAGGAACTATTAGAAAAATTAAAATACCTGCAGAATTAGCATATGGAGCAACAGGCGCTGGTAATATAATACCACCAAATTCTGATCTTATTTTTGAGTTCAAGATTATTGATGTTCTAGATCCAAATTATAATTTAATCACATCTGATGAATTAAACAAATTATTGGAAAAAAATGCAGTAGTTTTAGATATCAGAACAGAGGATCAATGGATTAAAACTGGTGTAATTAAAGAGTCGTTTCAAGAAACAGCTTTTGATAAAAATGGAAAATTCAATGTTTATCTAATGGATAGAATAAGAGCTTTAGCTGGAGCAGAGTCTCAAAATATTGAAATTATTTTTGTTAGTCACGATGGTGAAACAGCATCAATTTTAGGCAATGCTTTTGCTGAAGACCTTGGTTTTAAAAATGTTTATGTTCTAGATGGAGGAATTAAAGCTTGGATTAGTGAGGAAAAAGCATTAGTTTCCTTCTTAAAATAACGTCAAATCATTTAGAAAATGAAGCTTAAAGATAGGGTAGCAATAGTTACAGGTGGCGGAAAAGGAATAGGGCGAGAAATTTGTCTTGGTCTTGTAAAAGAAGGAGCAAAGATTGTTATTGCAGAAATAGATATTGAAAATTCAGAAAAAACTAAAAAAAGAATTATAGAGGCAGGCAGTGAAGCAATAATTATTAAAACTGATGTTTCAAATCAAAAGAGCATTAACGAGATGGTGGAGCAAACTATCAAACACTACGGCAAAATTGATATTCTAATAAACAATGCGGGGATTAGGCATGTTAAGAAACTTTTAGATCATACAAAACAAGATTGGGATGAGATGATTTCTGTAAATCTTACAGCACCTTTCCTTGCTAGTCAGGCTGTAATTCCTCATATGATTAAAAATGGAAAAGGTAAAATTATTAATTTTGGGTCAATAGCAAGTTTTATGGGAAGACCAGATAGGGTAGGATATGTAGCTGCAAAGAGTGGTGTCTTAGGTTTAACAAGAGCTTTATCTGTCGATCTGACCGGAAAAAATATAAATGTAAATACTATTTGTCCAGGTTTAATATCTACCTCATTTAATCAAAAATATGCTGAAGATCCAAAACATGGCAAAGCCTGGGGGAAAGAAACTGTAGTAGGTAGATGGGGAGAACCAAAAGATATAGTTGGAGCAGCAGTATTTTTATCAAGCGATGACTCTGATTTCATTAATGGCTCTGAAATAAAAATAGATGGTGGATGGCTCTCTTCTAAAGTTAGAAGAGGAGAATTAGATAATGAGTAACTTTGAAAAAAATCTTGAACAAGCACTTAATAATGCAAAAAGATTAACAGATAAAATTTTAATTGATGGCAAACTAATATCTGCTCAAACAAATAATAAGATACCAGTATTAAATCCAAGTACAGGAGACATTATCGGTTCTGCTCCTCAATGTAATAAAGATGATGTTAATATTGCAGTTGAGTCAGCAAACAAAGCTTTTCAAAAATGGAAAAAAATACCAGCAAGGGAAAGAGGAAAAATGGTTGCTGCTGGCGCAAAAAGATTAGAGAAAAGAAAGTCTGAAATTGAAACTTTATTATCATTAGATACAGGTAATGCCTTAAGAACGCAGGCCATACCAGAAACAGGTGCTTCAATTGAACTTACAAATATGTTTGCTGGTTTGTCTGGAGAGTTAAAAGGGGAAAATTATCCAACCAATATTCCAAATAGTATTCATTATACCACTAGAGATCCAATTGGGGTTGTTTGTGCAATCGTCCCTTGGAATGCGCCATTATTTTTAACTGTAGCAAAAATTGCTCCAGCTATTGTAGCAGGAAACAGCGTTGTTTTAAAAACAGCTGAACAGGCTCCATTTTGTGTTCTTCTACTATCTGAGATATTTCAACAAGAACTTCCTCCAGGTGTTTTAAATGTAATTTCAGGCTACGGAGAAGAGTGTGGTGAACCTTTGGTAACTCATGAAAAAGTCAGAAAAGTAACTTTTACAGGCTCTTTTACGGTAGGAAAGATTATAGCACAAAAAGCTGCTCCTAAATTATGTCCAGTTACTTTAGAGCTTGGAGGAAAAAATCCAAATATAATAATGAGTGATGCAGATTTAGATATTGCAATTCAAGGGGTTATCGATGGAATGAGATATACGCGACAAGGACAAGCATGTACTGCTGGATCAAGAGTTTATATTCAGGAAAAAATTTATGATAAAGTCTTGGATGGAGCTGTTGAAAAATTAAGTAAATTAAACATGGGAAATGCTTTAGATGAAAATTCTGATATAGGAGCAATTATTTCTGAAGAACAACTTAAACGAACATTACATTATATGAATATTGCAAAAAAAAATTCTACTACCAAAGTTTTACATGGTGGTAATCAACCAACAGGTGGGGATTATAAAAACGGTTTCTTTTATGAACCTACATTGATGTCAGGTGTTCCAGTGAGCTCTCCAGTTTGCCAAGAAGAAATATTTGGTCCTGTTGCTTGTGCGATTTCATTTAAAACATTTGATGAAGTAATGAGCAGCGCAAATGATACACCATTTGGATTGTCAGCAGTATTGTGGACACAAAATTTATCTAGAGCTTTACAGTTTGTTGAAGAAATTGAGGCAGGTTTCGTTCAAGTGAACCAATGTGTACCTCCTAGAGCAAATGTTTCTTATGGTGGTTTAAAAATGAGTGGATTAGGAAAAGAGTATGCTTTTGATAGTATGGTTAATCATTTTACTCAAAGTAAAACGGTTTTGATTAATCGAGGAAAATCAAATATAGATAGTTAAATATGACAGATCAAATTGCTTTTATTGGTGTAGGAAACATGGGTAATCCAATGGCAGAACAATTAGTTAAAGCTGGGAAAAAAGTAAAAGCCTACGATGTTTCACCAGAAATGATAAAAAAAGCAAAAGATACAAATTTAGACATAGTGGAAACTTTAGATGAAGTACTTGAGAATGCAAATTTTATAATCTCAATGTTGCCTGAGGGCAAACATGTAAAATCACTTTTCTTAGGGGATAAGGGCATAATTGATAAAATTTCAAAAGATGCTTTAATAATAGACTGTTCAACCATTGATATTGAAACTTCTTTATTGCTCGGTGAAGAAGCAAAAAAAAGAGGAATTAAAATGATAGATGCACCTGTTACTGGAGGTGTTATGGGGGCACGAGTAGGTAAATTAAATTTTTTAGTTGGTGGAGATGATGAAGCTGTAAATTTAGGTAGACCATTAATGGATATAATGGGTCAAAAAATTTTACATGCGGGACCACAAGGAAGTGGAGTTGGAGTGAAGATTTGTAATAATATGTCTTTAGGAATTTCAATGATTGCTGCATCAGAAGCACTTATGTTAGCGAAACGACTAAATATGAATTTAAAAAAAGTTCATGAAATTATGAAAAATGCCTCCGGAAATAATTGGGCTCTATCAACTTATACACCATTGCCAAATTTAACAGATGGTGTTCCCTCTAATAACAAATATAGACCAGGGTTTTCTGCAGCTATGATGACTAAAGATTTAAAACTAGCAAATGACGCTGCAAAGTCAGTAAATGCATCAACACCTTTAGGAAAACATGCTTTGGAAATATTTAATGAGTTTTGTGAAGGGGGTGATAGTGAAACAGATTACTCAGGAATATCCAAAAAAATTGGTGGGGATGCTTGGGACTATCCCTTTGATCCCAAGGGTAATAAATAGAGATAATTAAACTTTAGGTTGTATTAATTAAAGCTGGAACAATTAATCGTTTTACATTTGTCACTCAATGAGTTTAACTTCACTCATTATTAAGACTTAATAACAATAAAGAGAGGGATAAATAATGAAAAAAATCACTTCAATGATTTTGGCTTTAGTATTTGCAGTTTCAATAATTGGATCTACTTCTGCTAAAACATTAAAAATCCAACTTACTTTTCCTAAAACATCATACGATGGACAAATCGTAAAAATGTGGACTGACAGAGTAACAAAGTTAACTCGTGGTGAGTTAAAATTTGAGCTTCTTTCAAAAGGTGAAGTTGTTGGTATGAAAGAAACACTAGAAGCTGTTGATAAAGGTCTGGTAGACGGTGGTGCAGCATGGACTCACTATTGGTCAAACTATCACCCAGCTGCGATGTTATTTGGATCGCCAGTTGCAGGTGGAGGAATTGGTCTAAGTACTAAATCTTGGTTAGCATGGTATTTCGATAATGGCGGTAAAGAGTTATACGACCAATTATGGAGCGAAATGGGAATGAATGTCAAAGGTTTCGTAATGGCGTCATCCGGGCCAGAAGCATTAGGTTGGTTTAAAGAGCCAATCAAGAACATGGATGATTTCAGAAAATACAGATTCAGAACTCCTCCAGGAATTCCAGGACAAACATACAAAGATATCGGAATTGCATCAGTATCTTTATCAGGTGGTGATATTTTGCCAGCACTTGAAAAAGGAACGATTGATGCTGCAGAATGGTGTTGTCCAAAACCAGACTCAGTATTTGGTTTCCAAAAAGTTCTTAAAAACTACTATCTACAAGGTCTTCACCAAAACGTTGTAAATGGAGACATTTACATAAATGGTGATGTTTATAATTCTCTAACTGATCATCAAAAATATGCAATGGAAGTTGCATCTGAAGCTATGATCACAAGAAATATTACAAACAGAGCTGTAGAAAACGGAAAAGCGTTAATTGATCTTACTCAAAATCATGGTGTAAAACTATGGGATACGCCTGCTGATTACTTCACTGAGTATATGAACGCTGCTCAAGCAACTCTTAAAAAGAATGCAGCAGAAAATGCTTTCTTTAAACAAGTTTACGAGCACATGACTGAGCATGCAAAAGTTGTAGTACCTTTTATTGCACAAATGGAGACATCTGATGCATCAATTGGATCTGCATTTGCAGCACAACAATAAGTAACCATATAAAAACGGGGATTTTACTAATCCCCGTTTTTTTAAAAATTTAATTTTAAATAATATACTTATTCAATGGTTGATAAAGACTCAGAACCTAAAGTTAAAGAAAATCTGGATATTACTGACGAATTAATTGCTGAAAGAAGAACAAGCACAAAAATGCCTGAGGACATGATTCCTTGGATGGCAAAAACAATCGAATTTATTGACGCAAAAATGCTTTTATCAGGCAAAATTATAATGTGGATTACAATCCCCCTGATATATGCAATGATACATGAAGTAATTGGAAGACATTTTTTTAATAGACCTACTCTTTGGTCATTTGATATTAGCAGAATGTTAGCAGGTGCGTTGTTTATGCTTGGTGCAGCATACACATTGTCAAAAGGAATTCATATAAGAGCTGATTTCCTCTACAGAAATTGGACAATTAAAAATCAAGCTAGAGTGGACTTAATTTTATATCTTTTGTTTTTTATACCAGGTTTCTTAGTATTTTTTTATGTAAGTTTTGATTATGCTTATACATCAATTTGTGGAAGATCAAATCTTGAGGAATGTTTAGGTGGAAAAGTAAGAATTCAAAGGGCGATGGACACTACATGGATGCCAATAATGTGGCCATTAAAAAGCTGCATGCCAATTGGAGCTTTTTTACTTTTAGTCCAAGGTTTTTCTGAAATCCTTAAAACATATTATGCTTTTGTGAAAGGAAGATGGCCTTAATGGAATTCTTTTCACCAGAAATAATCGGCGCAATAATGATTGGTTGCATGTTGTTTGCAATCTTTGTTGGTTTTCCTATTTCATTTACATTAATTTTTTTAGGTCTTGTTTTTGGTTATTGGGGATTTGGAAAGTTAGTTTTCTATTTAATGACTTTGCAATTCAATATGATAATGACCGAGAATACCCTGGCCGCCGTTCCACTATTTATCTTCATGGGAATCTTAATGGAGCAAGCTGGACTGATGGAAAGATTATTTAATGCGGTACAATTAATGCTTTCAAAAACCAGAGGAGCATTATTCTATGCTGTTATGTTTGTTTCAACTATTTTTGCTGCAGCAACTGGGATTGTTGGAGCGTCAGTGACAATTTTAGGAATTATGGCTGGAAAAACTATGATCAGGACTGGATATGATACAAGACTTTCAGCAGGTCTAATTTGTGCTGGAGGCACTTTAGGAATTTTAATTCCTCCAAGTATTATGTTAGTTGTTATGGGTCCTGTATTAGAAATACCAGTTACAGATTTATTCGCAGCAGCAATTATCCCAGGAATTCTTTTAGCATTTTTGTATGCCGCTTACACAACGTTAAGATGTTTTTTAAATCCTAAACTTGGTCCTGTATTACCAGCCTCAGAACGCCCAAAAAATATGGCTAAGGTTTGGTATGAGTTTTTGATGGGATTGATACCTCCTGCAGGTTTAGTTTTCTTTGCCTTAGGGAGTATCTTATTTGGTCTTGCAACACCAACTGAGGGTGCGGGAATGGGAGCTTTTGGAGCAATACTTTTAGCATTAGCTTATAAAAAACTTACTTACCATGGTCTTAAAGAAGCTCTTTTAAAAACTTTAGAAATAACAGCATTAATAATGTTTTTAGTTGCAGCCTCCAATTTCTTTGGTGCAGTATTTTCAAAATTAGGAACTCCTTCTTTATTAACAGACTTTTTATTAAATCTTGATGTAAACAAGTACGTAATTTTAGCAATTATAATGGCCGCAATATTTCTTCTAGGTTGGCCCTTGGAATGGGTTCCAATAGTATTAATAGTTTTACCAATAGTTTTACCTTTAATTTTAGAATTAGGTTTTAACTTAACTTGGTTTGCTATTCTTGTAGCTGTCAATTTACAAACCGCCTGGCTATCCCCACCTGTAGCTTTATCAGCTTATTTCTTAAAAGGTGTAGTTCCCCAATGGGATTTAAAAGATATATATTTTGGCATGATGCAATTTATGGTCATTCAATTAATTGGTTTAATATTAATTATTATATTTCCTCAAATAGCATTATGGTTGCCAAGTATAATGTATCCTAGCCCTTAGCTCTTAAATTGATTTGAGGAATAATAGTCCCCACTAAAATTATTATTAATGATACAAATATATTTATAGACATAGTTGAACCTAAAACTATCCATGACATTGTAGCACCAATAGGACCCGTTAATGGATACATCAAACTAATTCTTCCAATTGGCGCTCTTCTCAATGCAAAGTTATAGAATAAATAAGCCCCAAAAGTTATAAAAGATAAAGTTATAGCTGCAAGAACCGGAGGACTAAAATTTAAGTAATTGTTATATTTAAAACTACTATCAGGCCATAACATAAAAAGTATTAAAACAGATAAGATTGCTCCAATCATATACTGAAAAGTATTAACACCTAATTGATTTACTTTAGTTTGCATAAAACGTCTTCCAAGAACTTCGTTAATAGAAACACACATCATCCCTAAAAATATAATAAAATCCCCTAAATAATTCCCTCCTCCTATTTTTTTTTGAGTTGACAATAAAATCAAAGTTCCAATAATTGTAATAAATGCACCAATTATTACTTTAATTTCAATTTTTTCTTTTAAAAAAATTCTTGCTACAAAAGGTTGCCAAATTGGAATTGTGCTTATTAAAGCTACACCACTTACTGGAGAGGTTAGCAATAGACCTATGTGAAAACTAAGAGTTACCAAAAAAGGATTAAGTAAACCCATTAAAAAAGGAGTTAAACCAATTTTTTTAATAGATAAATCTACTCTCATTAAAAGAGCAAATATAAACATTAAGACAAATGCTAAAGAGAATCGAACAGCCATTAAATCCATAACATAAAACTCTTGTAATGCTAATTTTACAAATGGAGGACCAGAACCAAAGCCTATAACGGCCATGAACATAGAAATGTAACCAATATTACGTTTTAGAAAACTCATTTTATAATAACTAACTGTTATCACTTTTATAGACATATAAAAATATTAGTTTAGAATCTTGCGAGTGATCCAAAATATAGAATTAAAAAATTTTGAATTAGCAACAGTAAATCCAAGTAACAAAACATGGACTTCGGCAGATTTATTCTGTTTTTGGGCAAATTGTATTCAAACTATCGCTGGATTTGCTCTTATTGCCTCTTTGTATTTAGTATATAATTTAAGCTCTTATTTAGTTTTATCCTCTTCAATAGCCGCATCAATACTTGTGTATTTTTTTATTTCTCTTATTGGCCACCCATCCCAAAAACATGGGTTACCTTTTCCAGTTATGTTGAGAATGTCTATGGGTCTAAATGGTGCCAGATATTTAAGTTTGTTAAGATCAATTGTTGGGATATTTATGTTTGGAATACAAACATACTTTATATCTAAATCTATAACTTACCTAGCAAGGATTATTATTTATTACTTATTCGATCCACAAATCTTAGAAAATGAATTTGTTTTAGAATTTTTTCTTGGCTTAAATATAATAGAGTGGTTTTCATTAATAGTAACTTTTTTTATTCAATATTTTTTGTTTACAAATGGTCAAAGATATAATCAAGGATTTTTAAAATTTTCTGCAATATTTGTTTACTTCGGTTTAATTTTCTTTTTTGTTATGCTTGTTGCTGAAAATAATACTCAAATATTTCAATCTTTAAAATCTAATACAACAAGCACAAATCTAATTTCTAAATCAAATATAGTGCCTTTTGTTATACTTACAGGAACAATTTTTTCCTACTTTTCGATTGTGCTTCTAAATTTTGGAGATTTTTCAAGATATGTGAAAACTAGCAGAGATCTTAAAATTGGAAATTTATTTTTATTTTTAAATATGATTGCCTTCTCCTTTCTTGCAACTACTATTGTAATAGGTGTTGATGTGTTGTTAAATCAAAAACTTATTGTGGTTGATCAAATAATTACAAAGCCGATGGATATAATAGGTAAAATTGACAATATATATCTCACAGTATACACATTAATTTTTATAATATTCTCATCACTTTCGACAAACTTAATAACTAACTATGTTCCAACACAAAATAGTATAATAAATTTTTTGCCTAAAAACTTAGACCTTAAAAGTGCAGGAATATTAATTTTAATATTTGGACTAATAACAGGTGGTTTGTGGCCTTCAATATTAAGCCAAATAGAAATTATAAAATTAATTGATAGTTTAGCAGCATTCTTTGGACCAATTTTTGGAGTTATTGTTGCTGACTATTATTTTGTGAGGAAAGAAAAAATTAACCATAAAGATCTTTTTTTTATTAGACCAGAAAATGAATACATCTACTCTATAGGTTGGAATTACAAGGGATTATATGCAACACTAATAGGTTTTGTTTTTTCTTTTTCATTTATATGGAATATAAATTTTGTAGATTTTAAAACATTTTCATGGATTATAGGATTTGTCGTTTCATATATTATGTATTATCTTTTAAATGAAAAATAATTATGAAAGCTTTAGTTTATACAGGTGTTGAAGAGCTTACTTATAGAGATGAAAAAGATCCTACAGAAGTAAGTGGTGAAAGTATTTTAAAAGTTCATGCCTCGGGAATTTGTGGTTCTGATATGCATGCATATCATGGTAAAGATGAGAGAAGAATCCCACCTTTAATACTAGGTCATGAAGTAAGTGGAAAAATACAAAATGGCACATTCAAAGACAAAAAAGTTGTTTTAAACCCTTTAATAACCTGCGGAAAATGTGAGTACTGCATGAATGGACGTGAGCATTTATGTCCTAACAGAGTTTTGTTAGGTATGAATAGACCTTATGAGAGAAGCGGAGTGTTTGCTGAGCTTGTTTCCACCCCAAATCAAAATATTTATGAAATACCTGAACGTCTGGATTTAAGCGAAGCTACAATTGCTGAACCCACAGCAGTATCTTTGCATGCTGTATTAATGGGAGAGATATCATTAAAAAAACCTCTTTCCGAGTGTCGGACATTGGTGCAAGGTGCGGGAGCAATCGGATTATTGTGTTCATTAATCTTATCTAAAATTAAAGGAAACAAAAATATAGTTATGTCTGATCCAAACAAACTAAGACTAGATGTTTGCTCAAAATATTTTGATGGAAAATTTGTTGATCCAAATGACAAAGAGGTAAAAGATAATAGTTTTGATATTGTGTTTGATACGGTAGGATTAGAGGTATCTAGACAACAAGCTATATTGGTGATTAAACCTGGTGGTAGCATTATTCACATAGGTCTTACCCAACCATCTGGCCAATTTAATTTTAGAAAAGCAACTCTTCAAGAAGTTACATTCATAGGCACTTATTGCTACACAAATAAAGATTTTGAAAATACTATTAAGATTTTAGCTGATAAAGAAATAGGGGATCTATCTTGGATAGAATATCGAGAGTTAAGTAAAGGAGCAGAGGCTTTTCAACAAATTCATGATGGTAGTTGCTCTGCTCCAAAAATCGTCTTATTGCCAGAGTAAATAGGTTATATTGAAAAAATAATATAATTGTCTATAGAAATATCAGTGAAAAGAATCTTATCATTAATTATATCTTCAATTTTTCTATTTTCAGTGTCTAGTGCTGAAGAAAAATTTGTTTTTGATTTTACCAAAAACGAACTATCTGAACTAGAAGTGAGAAAAGTCAGAGGTGCTGACGCAAAAACTATTTATACAACTGGAAAGAATGAAAATGGAAATTATTTAAAAGCAGTAGCAGATAACGCAGCTTCAGGTCTAGGAAAAGAGATAATAATAGATTTAGATGATACTCCTTTTATTAACATTACATGGAAAGTTGAAAAAGATTTAAAAGGTATTAAAGAAAACACAAAAAAGGGGCATGACTTTGCCGCTAGAGTTTTCGTTATTAAAAAAACAGGTGCAACACCACTATCAAATAGAGCTATTAATTACGTATATTCAAGTAATTTGAATATTGGTGAATATAAACCAAGCCCGTACACAAAAAAATCTATTGACTACGTCTTATCCTCAACAAAAAGTAATTTTGATGAATGGGTTACAGTAAAAGCAAATGTAAAAGAAGATTTTAAAAAACTTCATGATTTAGATGTTAAAGATTTAGATGGAGTTGCAATTATGGCTGACACTGACAATTCTAAAATGAAAGCGATTAGCTACTACCAAAATATTTTTTTTTCATCTGAGTAATTTATTGTAGGTATTTTTTAAGCACTAAGCTAAATAACGATAGCAAAATTGCAGCAACAACATCAAGAAATGGTGTTGCTTCAGGGTAGCTAAAATTCCATAGTATAACTCCAACAAGCCAAATTACATATATTTTCATAAACAAATATTAAGAAGTATATATATTCTTTGTCTTTGGTAATATATTTTTAATATGGAATTTAAATCAAATTTTAAAATTTACTATGAAGATACCGATAGCGGTGGACTAGTTTATTATGCTAATTACTTAAAATTTTTAGAACGTGCCAGAACTGATGCAATTACGTCTTTAGATTTTAGTAATAATAAACTTATAAATGAATACGGCATATATATAATAGTAAAATCCTGCAACATAAACTTTCATAAACCAGCAAAACTTGAAGACTATTTAAATATTATTTCAAAGATTTTAGAAGTTAAAAATGTATCAATTAAAATGAAACAAAATATTTTTGTTAATAATAATATGATTGTTGATGCAGAAATATTATTGGCATCAGTCAATAAAGAAGGCAAACCATCAAAACTACCAGACCAATTTAAAAATCAATTGATTAAATAGCTTTTGTAATCTTAATAAATAGATTTGTCATTTTATTTACATTGATTCTTCCAGTATTAACATTTCTAGGACTTGGATGATAAGAGCCTACTAATAAAATATTATTTGGGAGTTTAAAGAATTTACTATGTCCAAATTTAACATCTGACTCAATTTTGTAATGTTTTTTGTAAAACTCTACACAAGCGTCAAAAGCTATTTTTCCAAGCGCAACAACAATCTTTAAATTTTTCAAGTATTCTATCTCTTCATTGAAATATTTAAAGCAAGTATTTAGCTCTTTTTTTGTTGGCATATCTCCAGGTGGTACACATTTTAAAGCAGTGGTTATAAATATATCTTTTAAATTAAGTCCATCATTTAGATGGTCTGAATTTGGTTGGTTAGATAGTTTAGCTTTATAAAGACATTTGTATAAAAAATCAGACGACCTATCTCCTGTAAAAACTCTTCCAGTTCTATTGCCCCCATGTGCTGCTGGCGCTAAACCAACAAATAAAATTCTTGCATTTGGATCACCAAATCCTGTTATTGGTTTTCCCCAATATTTTTCATTTATGTATTGTTTTCTTTTATTTTTTGCAATCTTTTTTCTAAAACTAACTAACCTAGGGCATTTTCTACAGCTCACTATTGAATTTTCAAGTTTTTCAAAATCATTAGTCATAAATATTAATTTTTAATCTTAATGTCTTATACTATAATTAATTTAGATTATGAATGTAGGTTTTATTGGTGTTGGCTATATGGGTTATGGGATAGCCAAAAATATTTTAAAAAAAGGAAATAACTTATTTGTTATTGCAAACAAAAAAAGAGCACCTATAGACAAAATTGTAAATGATGGTGCTATTGAAGTAAATTCTTATGATGAATTGTGTAAAAAAGATTTAGATGCACTATTTCTTTGTGTAACTAATACACCAATAGCTCTAAGTATTGCTGAAAAAGTCTTAAATTTACTAAAAGATAATACATTAATTATTGATGTTACAACGCACAACCAAAATGGATCTATTCAAATGGAACAAATTTTTTCAAAACAAAAAATTAATTACGTTGAATGCCCTGTGATGGGAGGTCCTGTTCAAGCAGAAGAAGGTGTTTGTGGAGGTATTGTCGGAGCATCGCAGGAAAATTTTAAAAAATCTGAAGTTTATTTAAAAACTTTTTGTAAAGATTATTTTCATTTTGGAGAAGTGGGTAAGGGAGCAAAGTCAAAGTTGCTAAACAATTTTTTGTCGCTTGGAACTGCAACTAATGTTATAGAATTCATTAAAAGTGCAAAAAAGCTAGATATTGATTTAGAAAAACTTTTTGCTGTTGCAAAATTAGGATCTGGAAATTCAACAGCTTTAAATAGAATTTTTGATAATGTACTTAAGGATGATTATACTGGATTTAAATTTTCAACTTCCAACACTTTAAAAGATCTTACCTATATCCATGAAATGCTGAAAGATTTGGGTAATGCCGAAAAATTAGCAGATGTAAAAAAATCTTTTTATAAAAAAGCTGTTGATGAGGGTAATGGAGATCTTTTCATAAGTGAACTGATACAAAAAGATTAATTATCCTTTTTTTTATCAGCAAATACAATAGCTATAAGCAATAATGCTGTCCAAAACATCGCCGCTAAACTTTTGATAGCACTTGTTTCAGCACCCCACAAATCAAAAATAAATGCTCCAATAAGAATTCCAATTATATAAATTATTACTACTAATCTAGTCTGAGTCATTTAGCTGCTTCTTTTTAAATAACGACATTCCATTATTTTTTTTATGTTCATAAGACTCTTCGAAACTTTCTAGCTGCCATCCTTGCATTCTCTTCTGAATATCTTCTAAATTTTGTTTTTTCCACTCATCTTTTGTACTCTGATCTTTCCAAATCTTCTTTTCATCATTATTTCTTCCACATCCATAACAATATCCAGTTACAGGATCCATTTTGCAAATGCTTATACAGGGTGAAACTATCATTTTTTATATATTTATATCCTTTTACACTATTATTCTGATTGGACAAATTAGATCAATACTATATAAAACAGCATAAAATTGGGCGAGTGGCGGAATTGGTAGACGCGTTGGTCTTAGGAACCAATAGTGTAAGCTGTGAAGGTTCGAGTCCTTTCTCGCCTACCATAAGCAGATTATGAGAGTAACAATAGAAAATAAAAAAGGTTTAGAAAAAGATCTTAAAGTATTTATAGATAAAAAAACTATCTCAGGTTTTATGGATGAGAAATATGAAGAAATAAGAAAAGATGTTGTAATAAAAGGTTTCAGACCTGGTAAGGTGCCTACCGAAATACTAAAAAGACAATTTGGTAAAGCTGTTTATGGGGAAGTAATTGATAAATTGCTAAAAGATACAACAGCAAAAGCTTTAGAGGAAAATAAAATCAAACCGGCAGGACAGCCTAAAATAGATTTAAAGTCTTTTGGTGAAGGCAAAGATTTAGAATACATTATTTCAGTTACTGAACTACCTGAGGTTTCTGCCAGAGGACTAAGCTCAATTAATGTAGATGAGTATTTTGTAAAAATTGATCCAAAAGAAACAGATAAAAGAATTAGTGAAATTGCAAAAAATCAAAACAATTTTAAAGATGCAGAAGCAAATTATAGCTCAAAAATGAACGATCTTGTGATTTTTGATTATAAAGGAACTATTGACGGAAAAGAATTTAAAGGTAATGAGGGAAAAAATACTCAATTAGTTCTTGGAAAAGATTTATTTATAAAAGGTTTTGATAAAAAATTAGAAGGCGTTAAATCAGGTGATGTAAAAAATGTAGAAGTAAATCTGCCTGAAAATTTTCCTGAAAAAGACCTTATTAATAAAAGGGCTGTGTTTGAATGTAAAGTTACAGCAGTTAAAATTCCAGAAGAAGTAAAAATTAATGATGATTTTGCTAAAAATATGGGTGCAAAAGATTTAGTAAATTTAAAAGAACTTATTTCAAAACAAATCAAGGATGAATATAAAAATTCATTAGCTATGATTACTAAGAAAAATATACTTGAGCAAATTGAAAAACAAAAATTAGACCATCTACCTCAAAACTTAATTGAGCAAGAAGTTAAAATATTATCTCAAGGTATGAAAGAAGATGAACTTAAAAAAAATGAAAAATCATTAAAAGAGCAAGCTAAAAAAAGAATTAAAACTGGATTGATCTTAAATGCCTTTGGAGAAGAAAATAAGATAAATGTATCTCAGGAAGAAATAAATATAGAAATACAAAAACAGTTTAGAATGATGCCTGGTCAAGAAAAGATTGTTAAAGATTATTACGAACAAAATCCTGCAGCCATAGATAGTTTAAGGGGACAAATATATGAGGAAAAAATAATTGAAGAAATTAAGAAAAAAGCAAAAACTACCAAAAAAGAAATTACTAAAGAAGAGGCTGAAAAAATTATAAAAGAGGAAAATGAAAAGAACATTAAAGAGCAAGTTAAAATTGCTAAAAAAGATAAAGATGAGAAAAATAAAAAAAAAATAGAACCAAGAAAAAAAGAAGTAAAAGTAAAATCTAAAGAAACCAAAAAAACTAAAACTTCCATAGTAAAATCTAAAAAAGCAAAAAAGGTTAGCAAAAAGTAATCACAAGTTGTATAAGATTAATCGAATCGATTATGTCTATTAAAATACCAGAACAATTAAATACACTTATCCCTATGGTTGTAGAACAATCAAGTAGAGGAGAAAGGGCATATGACATTTACTCAAGACTACTCAAAGAGAGAATTGTATTTGTGGTTGGCCCCATAAATGATACAGTTGCATCTTTGGTTACTGCACAACTATTATTTTTAGAATCTGAAGATCCTAAGAAAGAAATTTCTTTATATATTAATAGTCCTGGTGGACTTGTAACCGCTGGACTTGGTATTTACGATACGATGCAATATATCAAACCTGAAATAAGTACTCTATGTATTGGACAAGCTGCAAGTATGGGTTCATTTTTATTAGCAGCTGGTGCTAAGGGAAAAAGATTTTCGTTACCTAATTCTAGAATAATGGTTCATCAACCATCGGCTGGTTTTCAAGGACAAGCAACGGATATTGAAATTCATGCTAACGAAGTTTTATCTTTAAAGAAAAGATTAAATGAAATTTATTCAAAACATACTGGAAAATCTGTCGACGAAATTAAATCAGCATTAGAAAGAGATAATTTTATGACTCCAGATAATGCAAAAGGATTTGGCTTGATAGATAAAGTAGTTGAAAAGAGAGAATAAGTAACAATATATAGTTTGTCCACAACCTATACTTGATTACTTTGCATTATTTGTATTAATATACAAAAATTGATTCGAATTAAATATTATGAGCAACAACAAAAATATTCTTTACTGTTCTTTTTGTGGCAAAAGCCAACATGAAGTTAGAAAGTTAATAGCAGGACCAACGGTTTTCATTTGTGATGAGTGTGTAGAACTTTGCATGGATATCATCAAAGAGGAAAGTAAAGATAATTTTGTTAAACACCACGATGGCTTACCTCTACCAAAAGAAATATGTAAAGTCCTCGACGATTATGTAATTGGACAATCTCATGCTAAAAAAGTTTTATCAGTTGCAGTTCATAATCATTACAAAAGATTAAACTACGAAAACAAAACAACCAAAACAGTTGAACTTTCAAAATCAAATATATTGTTAGTTGGACCTACTGGTTGTGGAAAAACATTACTAGCCCAAACTCTTGCAAGAATTCTCGATGTACCTTTCACTATGGCTGATGCTACTACTTTGACTGAAGCAGGATATGTGGGTGAAGATGTTGAGAATATTATTTTAAAATTATTACAAGCTGCAGATTACAATGTTGAAAAAGCTCAAAGAGGAATTGTTTATATAGATGAAGTAGATAAAATTAGCAGAAAGTCTGAAAATCCATCTATTACTAGAGATGTTTCTGGAGAAGGTGTTCAGCAAGCTTTATTAAAAATTATGGAGGGAACAGTAGCAAGTGTTCCACCTCAAGGAGGAAGAAAGCATCCACAACAGGAATTCTTACAAGTAGATACAACTAATATTTTATTTATTTGTGGAGGAGCATTTGCTGGTCTGGATAAGATTATATCTCAAAGAGATAAAGGATCTTCAATTGGATTTGGTGCTGAAGTAAAAACATTAGAGGACAAGAAGACTGGTGAGTGGATGAAAAATTTAGAACCTGAAGATTTATTAAGATATGGGCTTATCCCCGAATTCATTGGTCGTCTACCAATAACAGCTACACTTGAAGATTTAGATGAAAAATCTTTAGTAAAAATTTTGCAAGAACCAAAAAACTCATTGATAAAACAATACCAAGAATTATTTAGGTTAGAAGGTGTGAAATTAACTTTTAAAGATCAAGCAGTTAAAGATATTGCAAATAAAGCAATAAGTAAGAAAACTGGAGCAAGAGGACTGAGATCAATTTTAGAAAATCTATTACTTAAAACTATGTTTGATCTTCCTGGTCAAGAAAATATCGAGGAAGTTATTATTGATGCTGGAGCAACAAAAGGAACATCACAGCCTATAATTGTTCATACAAAGAACAAATCAAAAACAGAAAAGACCTCTGCGGCTTAATAAAAGTTAATTAACAAAAGTTTCCTATTGCATTATAAAATATAATATCCATATTTATACTTATGGAAGTTAAATTAACACAGCCTTTACTACCTTTAAGAGATATTGTGGTGTTCCCAAGTATGGTAATTCCATTATTCGTTGGCAGAGATAAATCTATTACTGCATTAAATGAAGTAATGAAAACTGACAAGAAGATAATTCTAGTTACACAAAAAAATTCCGAGGTTGATGATCCAAAAAAAAATGATGTATTTACTTATGGATGTGAGAGCAACATATTACAACTTTTAAAACTTCCAGATGGAACAGTTAAGGTTTTAGTGGAGGGAATTAAAAGAGTAAAAATTGTTGATTTTAATGACGACGAGAAATTTATAACTTGCACATATGAACATCAAAAAGATATTTTACAAAAAGATGAAGATCTTTTGCCACTAGCACTAACTGCAGTAAGAAGATTAGAAAAATTAACTTCAGTAAATAAAAAGATTTCATCGGAAACCATTAACAATATAAAACAATTAAAAGATCCGTCTAAAATAGTAGACAATATCGTTTCTAATTTAAATGCATCAATTTCTGAAAAACAACAAATATTCGAAACATTGGATGTAAAAAAAAGATTAAACGCAGTTATTAAAATGATGGAAAGCGAAACTAGTATTATTGGAGTAGAAAAAAGAATTAGAGGAAGAGTAAAAACTCAAATGGAAAAAACTCAAAGAGAGTATTATTTAAATGAACAACTAAAAGCTATTCAAAAAGAATTAGGTGAAATTGAGGATGGTAAGGACGAAACAACTAATCTTAAAAAATCAATTCAAAAAGCTAAAATGCCAAAAGAAGTTGAAAAGAAATGTATGTCGGAGCTTAAGAAATTAAAAAATATGAGTCCTATGTCTGCAGAAGCAACTGTTGTTCGAAATTATTTAGACTGGATGATAGACCTACCTTGGTTTA
The DNA here is from genome assembly GCA_003282205.1 of Pelagibacteraceae bacterium AG-337-G04. Classification (GTDB taxonomy): domain Bacteria; phylum Pseudomonadota; class Alphaproteobacteria; order Pelagibacterales; family Pelagibacteraceae; genus Pelagibacter. The sequence continues at coordinate 29,039 of QBZW01000004.1, read as the reverse complement.
AAAAAAATGATGTGGATATTGATTTAAATAAGGGTTTGAAGATTTTAGATGAAGATCACTTTGGTCTAGAAAAAGTAAAAGAGAGAATTATTGAATTTCTAGCAGTTCAAAAAAGAATGGACAAAATTAAAGGACCAATTTTATGTTTAGTTGGACCTCCTGGAGTTGGAAAAACATCTCTTGGAAAATCTATAGCTAAAGCTACAAATAGGCAGTTTATAAGAATGTCATTAGGTGGCGTGAGAGACGAAGCTGAAATAAGAGGTCATAGAAGAACTTATATTGGATCCTTACCTGGAAAAATTATTCAAATGATGAAGAAGGCAGGTACAAAAAATCCGTTATTTTTATTAGATGAAGTTGATAAAATTGGAAATGACTACAGAGGAGACCCATCATCAGCTTTATTAGAAGCTTTAGATCCTGAACAAAATACAGCGTTTAATGATCATTACTTAGAGGTTGATTATGACCTATCTGATGTAATGTTTGTAACAACTGCTAACACTTTAAATATATTACCACCACTACTTGATAGAATGGAAGTTATTAGAATTCCTGGCTACACAGAAGACGAGAAGATAAATATAGCTAATAAGTATTTATTGCCTAAACAAGTAAAAGAGAATGGCGTGAAAGAGGGAGAGCTAAATTTGGAGGAAGGGACAATAAAAGAAATTATCAGAAGCTACACAAGAGAATCTGGAGTTAGAAATTTAGAAAGAGAAATTTCTAAAGTTACAAGAAAAGTTGTTAAAAAAGTAGTGAGCGGTGAAGTTGAAAAAGTTCATGTATATGAGAAAAATATCCAAGACTTTTTAGGAATAAAAAAATTCAAATATGGTGAAGTAGAGGATAAAAATAAAACTGGAATAGTAATAGGATTAGCATGGACGGAAGTAGGAGGAGAGATTCTTAAAATCGAAACCGTCAATATGCCTGGTAAAGGAAGAATGCAAATAACAGGAAAACTTGGCGATGTAATGCAAGAGTCCGTGAAAGCTGCTAAATCTTTTGTTAGATCTAAAAGTTTAGGATATGGAATTATTCCACCTTTTTTTGAAAAAAAAGATTTTCATATTCACGTCCCTGAGGGAGCAACACCAAAAGATGGACCTTCCGCTGGTATAGCAATGGTTACATCTATAGTATCGTCGATTACAAACATACCTGTTAATAGAGAAGTAGCTATGACTGGTGAAGTAACAATTACAGGTCAAGTTTTACAAATAGGTGGTCTAAAGGAAAAATTATTAGCAGCACATAGAGCTGGTGTAAAAAAAGTGTTAATTCCTAAAGAAAATGAAAAAGATTTAGCTGATATACCTAAAAAAGTTAGGGAGGATATTAAGATCATACCAGTTGAAACTGCAGATGAAGTATTGAAAATTGCACTTACAAAAGAACTTAAGCCAGTAGAATGGACAGAGGTAGATAAAATTTCAGAGGGTAAAAAAGACGATAAATCTCAAGCGAGTATTCAATAAATTCTATTTGATTGTATATCGAATTTAATTAATTATTCAAAGATATTTATTTTTTTACCCAATCAAAATATTCTATAGTATTAAAATTTACAGCATCGCTAATAAACCAAGTTTCAAATATTTTATTTTTTTTTAAATTTGAGTAAACATTTTTGACTCCAATCTTATAACCATAAGGTTTTAAAAATTCATAAGCTAATTTTGAATAATTAATTTTTTCTCTATAAAAGTCTGTTTCAAATGCAATATATTTTGGACGTATCCCGTCATTGATAATTTTTTTTAGCGCTAAAAATGTATTTTCTTGTGGATCAATATCACATGATAAAAAATCTATATCGAATTTAATATTATTTTCTCTTAATGCAAGTTTGTAATCAAAAGTAAGTGCATCAGCCCAATAAATTTTATTTTTTCTTTCATTACAATCATGCCACAATTTTTTGAGTCTTCTTATTTTTTTTTGATCATGATCACCATAGTCAACAGAAATACCTTTCCAATTATTTTTAACTTCTAACAAATAAGTATTATTTAATCTTATTGGCTCGCCAGCACCTACATCAACATATGTTCCATAACTTCCAAATAGTTCAACAGCAAATAAATCTTGACCTGCCTGTGAATAATTTGAAGTTTTATTAAAAAGACTTTTTAATATTTTTTTTAATCTCATTTTTTAATTTTAATTATATTTAAATAATTGTAATATTTTAAATTCAATTTCAAAATAATTAAAAAATTTAATATTTTTGTAATGTATTTTATTAAGAAAATTGGATATTCTTAATTAATCAGCTCTCTTATTTATTGACTAAAGCTAATTTGAAAGTATAAATCACATAATTTTACTGACACTTAGTCTTGGGTGGTTAGCTCAGTTGGTAGAGCATCTCGTTTACACCGAGGGGGTCAAAGGTTCGAGTCCTTTACTACCCACCATTTACACCTGTGGGGGTGTAGCTCAGTTGGTTAGAGCACCTGCCTGTCACGCAGGGGGCCGAGGGTTCGAGTCCCTTCACTCCCGCCACAATTCATAGTAAAACTAGGCTTAAAAATGTGACATATCTCCTCTTTTAGTTGATATAATAATTGTTACATAGGAATCAAATGCTTGCGGAATTTTTAAAAGATTATCTATCGATAATAATATTTTTGATAATAGCCCTCGGGTTGAGTTTTGCTTTTGTTGCAATCAATTATATTGCAGCTCCGAGCAAACCTGATCCTGAGAAACTTTCAGCCTATGAGTGTGGGTTTGAACCTTTCAATGACTCAAGGATGGAATTTGATGTCAGGTTTTATTTGGTTGCAATATTATTTATAATATTTGATTTAGAAATTGCTTTTTTATTCCCATGGGCGATTTCACTTGGTGAAATTGGTTTATATGGATTCTGCTCTATGATGTTATTTTTATTTATTCTAACTGTTGGATTTATTTACGAGTGGAAAAAAGGTGCTTTAGACTGGGAATAAAATGAATTTAGAAAATAGAAAAAAAGATATTCCAGAAGAGTTTAAACAATTAGCTCAAGATTTTAGTGATAACGGTTTTATAACAACATCATTAGACAATCTTGTTAATTGGGCAAGAACTGGTTCATTGCATTGGATGACATTTGGGTTAGCATGTTGTGCAATTGAAATGATGCAAACTTCAATGCCAAGATATGATCTTGAACGATTTGGAGCAGCACCCAGAGCATCACCACGTCAATCAGATGTCATGATAGTAGCAGGTACGCTAACAAATAAAATGGCTCCTGCATTAAGAAAAGTTTACGACCAGATGCCTGAACCCAGGTATGTAATATCTATGGGAAGCTGTGCAAATGGAGGAGGTTATTATCATTATTCATATTCAGTAGTTAGAGGGTGCGATCGTGTAGTACCAGTTGATGTATATGTTCCTGGATGTCCTCCCTCGGCTGAAGCATTATTGTATGGAATTTTACAGTTACAGAAAAAAATTAGAAACAAAGGTTCTTTAGAAAGATAATAATGAAAAATCTTGAGGACTTGGAAAAGTTCATAAATTCTGAATTAACTTCTAAAATAAATAACTCATTTATAAAGCACGATAATATCTATTTAAACATTGATCATGATGAATTAATAGATGTTATATCTTTTTTGAAAACCAACAAAGAAACAAAATTTAGACAATTAATTGAAGTTACAGCTGTAGATTATCCAGATTCTGAGAATAGATTTAAGATGGTTTATCTATTACTAAGTCATGAATACAATCACAGAATTATTATAAATTATTCAATCAAAGAAAGTGACGTAATATCATCATTAACCTCAATATTTCCATCTGCTAATTGGATGGAGAGAGAAGTGTTTGATATGTACGGACTAAACTTCAAAAACCATCCTGATTTAAGGAGAATTTTAACTGATTATGGTTTTGAGGGTCATCCTTTAAGAAAAGATTTTCCTCTTACTGGACATAATGAAGTTCGTTATAGCGAAGAACAAAAAAAAGTGATCTATGAACCTGTAAAATTAGAACAAAATTATAGAAATTTTGATTATGAAAGTCCTTGGGAAGGAACAAAATATATTAAAGAAATTAAAAAAAGCTAATGGCAAAAGAAAAAAAAACACTAAATTTAAATTTTGGACCACAGCATCCTGCAGCACATGGAGTTTTAAGATTAATACTTCAATTAGATGGAGAAGTAGTTGAAAAAGCTGATCCTCATATAGGATTATTACATAGAGGTACTGAGAAGTTAATAGAAAACAAAACCTATATCCAAGCAGTTCCTTATTTTGATCGTCTAGATTATGTAGCACCAATGAATCAGGAACATGCATTTGCAATAGCTATAGAAAAAATTCTAAAAATCGAAGTTCCTGCTAGAGCAAAATATATTAGGGTGATTTTTTGTGAAATAGGACGAATATTAAGTCATATATTAAATGTAACTACTCAAGCAATGGATGTTGGGGCATTAACACCAACTTTATGGGGATTTGAGGAACGAGAAAAATTAATGGGATTTTATGAGAGGGTGTCCGGATCAAGGTTGCACGCTAATTATTTTAGAGCTGGTGGTGTACATAAAGATATTCCTACAGGACTTGACAGTGATATCGGAGAATTTTGCGAAAAATTCCCAAAAATTATTGACGATTTAGAAACTTTACTTACCGATAACAGAATATTTAAACAGAGAAATGTAGATATAGGAATTGTATCCAAACAAGATGCACTAGATTATTCTTTTTCAGGAGTAATGTTAAGAGGTTCTGGTGTAGCTTGGGATTTAAGAAGAAGTCAACCTTATGATTGTTATGACGATTTAGAATTTAAAATTCCTGTTGGAAAAAATGGAGATTGTTATGATAGATACCTTTGCAGAATTGAAGAAATGAGAGAAAGCGTAAAAATTATTAAACAGTGTTTAAAAAATATTCCAAAAGGACCAATTAAAACAGAGGATGGAAAGATTTCTCCTCCACCAAAAAAGGAACTTAAACAGTCTATGGAGGCTTTAATTCATCATTTTAAGTTATTTACAGAGGGATATAGAGTTGAAAAAGATGAAATATACACAGCAGTTGAGGCACCAAAAGGAGAATTTGGTGTCTATCTAATTTCAGATGGTTCAAGTAAACCATACAAATGTAAGATTAGAGCTCCTGGATTTACCCATCTTCAAGCTATGGATTATTTAATTAAAGGACACATGCTTGCTGATGTACCTGCAGTTTTAGGTTCAATGGACATCGTTTTTGGAGAGGTCGACAGATGAGTGTAAAAAAAATTCACAAAGAACAGCCTGAAACCTTTGAATTTAGTGATAAAAGTATGGAGGCAGCAAATAGAATTGTTTCTAATTATCCAAATGGAAAACAACAGAGTGCAGTAATGGCATTGTTATATATAGCTCAAAGGCAAAATGATAATTGGATACCGTTACAAGCAATGAAATACATAGCTAAATTTTTAGACATGCCATATATAAAAGTTTATGAAGTCGCAACTTTTTATTCAATGTATAATCTGTCACCAGTTGGTAAATATTTTTTTCAAGTTTGCACTACAACACCTTGTATGCTTAGAGGAGCGTATGATCTAGTAAAAGTTTGTAAAAATAAAATATCTGAAAAAGAAAATGTATTATCTGAAGATGGAAAAATTTCTTGGATGGAAGTTGAATGTTTGGGTGCATGTGTTAATGCTCCAATGATGCAAGTTAATGAGGATTATTATGAAGATTTAAATGATAAAAAACTTGAAGAAATAATTGAGACGATATACCAAAATAAAATCCCAAAACCTGGATCTTATTCCGGAAGAATAAATGCAGAACCAGTTAACAATAGAAAAACTTTATTAGGTAACAAAAATGCTTAAAGACGAAGATAGAATATTTCAAAATTTATACAATGACAGTGGTACAGATTATGAGTCTGCTAAATTAAGAAATGATTGGAGTGGTACAAAAGAAATTTTAGATAAAGGTAGAGAATGGATTATTAATGAAGTTAAATCTTCTGAGCTTAGAGGACGCGGTGGAGCTGGTTTTCCAACTGGTCTAAAATGGTCATTTGCACCTAAAGAAGTGGGATCTAGACCTCACTATTTAGTCATTAATGCTGATGAGTCAGAACCTGGAACATGCAAAGATAGAGACATATTAAGATTTGAACCTCACAAATTAATTGAAGGATGCTTAATTGCTTCATATGCAGTTAATGCCCATAAATGCTATATTTATATTAGAGGTGAATATTTTAATGAAGGACAAAAACTTCAAAATGCTATCGATGAAGCATACAATAATAATTTAATTGGTAAAAATGCTTTAAATTCAGGATGGGATTTAGATATTTATATTCATTATGGTGCTGGTGCATATATTTGTGGTGAAGAAACTGCACTACTTGAGAGTTTGGAAGGAAAAAAGGGTCAACCAAGATTAAAGCCACCATTTCCAGCATTAATAGGATTATATGGATGTCCAACTATAATTAATAATGTTGAGACAGTTGCGGCTGTTCCTACAATTCTTAGAAGAGGTGCAAAATGGTTTAGTTCACTTGGAAGACCTAAAAATACTGGAACAAAAATTTATTGTATTTCTGGAAATGTCAATAACCCATGTAATGTTGAAGAAGAAATGGGAGTTCCACTTAAAGAATTAATTGAAACCCATGCTGGAGGTGTTGTTGGTGGTTGGGATAATCTTAAAGCTGTAATTCCTGGAGGTTCCTCAATGCCAATGTTACCTAAAGAAATTTGTGACAATATGAAAATGGATTTTGATGCATGTGTTGAAAATAAAACAGGACTAGGAACAGCTGGTATTGTCGTGATCAATAATGATCAAGATATTATTAAATGTATGGCAAGAATAGCTAGATTTTATAAACATGAAAGTTGTGGTCAGTGTACTCCATGTAGGGAAGGATCTGGATGGATGTGGAGAATGTTGGAAAGAATGGCAGCAGGTGAAGCAACCCCAGACGAAGTGGATATGCTTTTTGATGTAACCAAACAAATAGAAGGTCATACAATTTGTGCATTTGGCGAAGGCTCCTCTTGGCCGGTTCAAGGATTAATCAGACATTTTAAAGATGAGATACTGGAAAGAAATAAATTTGACCCTGTTGTGAAAAAAAATAAAAATATTCCATACCTTGTTGATCAACATTTATTAGAAAAGGAAAATGCCTAAATTAAAAGTAAACGATATTGATATTGAAGTTGAAGATGGTCTAACTGTACTCCAAGCTTGTGAACAAGCTGGAGCTGAAATACCAAGATTTTGTTATCATGAAAAACTTTCCATAGCTGGAAATTGCCGTATGTGTTTGGTTGAAATGGAAAAATCTCCAAAACCTATAGCTTCATGTGCAATGCCTGCAGCTGAAGGTATGGTTATTAAAACAAATACAGAAAAAGTTAAAAAAGCAAGAAAAGGTGTGATGGAGTTTTTGCTTGCCAACCATCCTTTAGATTGTCCTGTTTGTGATCAGGGTGGTGAATGTGATTTACAGGATCAATCAATGTATTATGGAATTGATAAATCACGATTTAAGGAGAATAAAAGATATGTACCTGAAAAATACATGGGTCCATTAATAAAAACTCAAATGACTAGATGTATTCATTGTACTAGATGTATTAGATTTGCTACTGAAGTAGCGGGAGTGCCAGAATTAGGTGCGATCGGACGTGGAGAAAATATGGAAATTACAACATATTTAGAGAAATCCATGGAGTCTGAAATGTCAGCAAATGTAATAGATTTATGTCCAGTTGGTGCATTAACTTCTAAACCTTATGTGTTCGAAGCAAGACCTTGGGAACTTAAAAAGACTGAAACAATTGATGTTATGGATGCTGTTGGGTCAAACATTAGAGTGGATACTTACGATTGGGAAGTTAAAAGGGTTTTACCAAGAATTAATGAGGAAATTAATGAGGAGTGGATTTCTGATAAATCAAGATATGCATGTGATGGATTAAAAAATCAACGATTAGACACACCACTTATAAAAAATAATGGAAACTTCGAGGAAATAAGTTGGCAAGATGCATATAAAAAAATTAAAGAAAAAATTTCAAAATCATCACCTGATAAAATAGTTGGTTTAACTGGCGATATGACAAACATGGAAACCATGTTCGCTACAAAAAACTTATTTCAAAAAACTTTAAATTCTAGTTATTTAGATTGTAGAGCTAACCACACTTACATAAATTTTGAAAACAGAAATAATTACCTATTTAATTCTAAAATAGAAGGGATTGAAGAAAGCGATCTTATATTATTAATAGGCACAAACCCCAGATTTGAGGCAACTATATTAAACTCAAGAATAAGAAAAACTTATTTAAAAAATAAAATGGAAATATTTTCTTTAGAAGATGTGGGTGATTTAACTTATCCTTATAAAGTTTTAGAAAATAATTCAAAAGTAATTAATAAAATAATCGGTAATGAACACGATATTTCAAACAAAATTGCCAGTGCAAAAAGACCTATAATTATCTTAGGTCAATCAATTTTAAATAGTAAAAATGGCGCATATATATATGAAGAGTTAAAAAAGTATTTAACTAGTATTAATAAAATTGATGATAATTGGAATGCTCTAAATATTTTATCAACTGATGCATCAGCTGTTGGTTCTTATGATTTAGGCATTTTTTCTTCAAATGATGGAAGTAATAAAACTCTAAAAAAAATTGAGAATGGTGAAGTAGAAGTTATTCTTTTATTAGGTCAAGATAACCTCAAAATCAAAAAAAGAAATGAATTTATAATTTATATTGGAAGTCACGGAGACAATGGTGCAGATATGGCAGATCTTATATTGCCTGGTGCTGCATATACTGAACAAGATGGTTATTTCACTAACTTAGAAGGTAAATTGCAAAAAGCATATAAAGCTTCATATCCTCCGGGAGAAGCTAAAGAAGATTGGCAAATAATTAATGAATTATCTTCTACTATCCATGGAAATTCTTTATTTAATAATAAAGATGAACTACTAAAATCTTTACAAAATTATTTAAATAATCAAAATATTAAAAATTTCGAGGTTCCTACATATAATTTGAATGATGAAAAAATATTAGTTGAAGATATTGATTATTATTATTCTAATACGATTGCCCGCGCATCAAAAACAATGTCAGAGTGTAGATACGCAAGAGCTAATTTGAAAAAAACTGGAACTGAGGGTTAATGGACTCATATTTTTCAATATTATTTACTGAAGTTTATAAAATTTTAATTTTATTAGTACCTGTTTTAGTTTCTGTAGCAATGATAGTTTGGCTAGATAGAAGAGTTTGGGCCTTTGTACAAAAAAGGAGAGGACCTAATGTTGTTGGTCCATTTGGATTATTTCAATCATTAGCCGATGCATTAAAATATATCTTTAAAGAAATAATAATACCTGCAAGCTCAAATAAGCTTGTATTTGTATTAGCTCCAATTGTGACAATGACACTGGCATTAATATCATGGGCTGTAATACCATTTGGTAAAGATTTTGTTCTAGCTGATATCAACGTTGGTATTTTATATCTTTTTGCAGTTTCATCATTAGGTGTATATGGAATAATTATGGGAGGGTGGGCTTCCAACTCTAAATACCCTTTTTTAGGTGCAATCAGATCTGCTGCACAAATGGTATCATATGAAGTTTCGATAGGAGTTATAATAATCAACGTTCTATTATGTGTTGGATCTCTAAACTTAAGTGACATAGTTATAGCACAACAAAATTTATGGTTTGTAATTCCTTTGTTCCCTATGTTTGTAATTTTTTTTATTTCTGCACTAGCAGAAACAAATCGTCCTCCATTTGATTTACCAGAAGCAGAAGCAGAATTAGTGGCAGGATATCAAACTGAATATTCAGGAATGATGTATGCTATGTTTTGGTTAGGGGAATATGCAAATATTTTGTTGATGTGTGCAATGGGATCAGTTTTATTTTTGGGTGGCTGGTTATCTCCAATAGATATCTTTCCATTTAATGCTATTCCAGCTCCTTTTTGGTTAATCTTTAAAATATTATTTTTATTTATTTTATTTGCTTTAGTTAAAGCGACAGTGCCTAGATATAGATACGACCAATTAATGAAGCTTGGCTGGAAGATATTTCTCCCATTTTCACTCTTTTATGTTGTTTTAACTTCAAGTTTTTTACTATATTTTGATTTGTTACCAGGGAAATAAATGAAAATTTCAAGATTAATAAAAACTATATTCATGATTGATTTTGTGACTGGTTTGTTAATTGCAATAAAAGAGACTTTTAAGGCAAAAAAAACAATCAATTATCCTTTTGAAAAGGGATCTTTAGGAACAAGGTCTAGAGGGGAACACGCTCTTAGAAGATATCCTAACGGTGAAGAAAGATGTATAGCATGTAAACTTTGTGAAGCTGTATGTCCGGCCCAAGCTATTACAATTGAGTCAAAGGAAAGAGATGATGGTAGTAGAAAAACTGTAAGATACGATATCGATATGCTTAAGTGTATATATTGTGGACTTTGTGAAGAGTCATGTCCTGTAGATGCAATTGTCCAAGGTCCTAATTTTGAATTTGCAACAGAAACTAGAGAAGAGCTTTATTACACAAAAGAAAAACTCTTGGAAAATGGAGACAGGTGGGAAAACATTTTAGATGCCAATATAAAGGCTGATAGTTCTCACAGGTAATCTTATGATTGCACACTCAGTTTTCTTTTATATTTTCTCCTTAATAGCTATTGTTTCTGCAGTAATGGTAACAGTTTCAAAAAATACAGTTCACTCTGTTTTTTTTTTAATACTAGATTTCATTAGCATATCCTGTTTGTTTATTATGATAGGTGCAGAATTTTTGGGCATGATAATGCTCATAGTTTACGTTGGAGCTGTTGCAGTTCTGTTTTTGTTTGTTGTGATGATGTTAAACGTTGCGGAACAAAAAGGTCAATGGTTTAGCTCAAGATGGGATGGTGGAACCCATATACCAGTAGGCTTATTAGTTAGCTTAATTATTTTTTTTGAACTTATAATAGTAATTGGAGGATGGAAATATAAACCTGATTTATTAAATAGCCTTTCTATAAATATATCTACTGAAGTCACTAATACTAGATCTATTGGAAATGTTTTATATACGGATTATATACTTCTATTTCAAATTTCAGGAATGATTTTGTTAGTTGCTATGATAGGAGCAATTGTTTTAACTTACAGAGAAAGAGCCGGAGTTAAAAGACAAAGTTATGTTAAGCAAATTTCTAGAGAAAGAGATGAAGGTGTTGATTTAGTTGAGGCTGAGAAAAATAAAGGAGTTAAAATAGATGTTTAGTATAGGTTTAGGACATTATTTAACATTAGCCGCAATTATATTTACTATTGGTGTTGTAGGAATTTTCCTTAATAGAAAAAATGTAATAGTTATTTTAATGAGTATTGAGCTAATTTTACTTGCAGTAAACATAAACCTTGTTGCCTTTTCAATATTTATCAATGATTTAAGTGGGCAAATATTTACGCTATTTATCTTAACAGTTGCTGCTGCTGAGGCCGCTATTGGATTAGCCATAATTGTAGTTTATTTTAGAAATTCAGACACAATAAGAGTTGAAGAGATTAAAAATTTAAAAGGATAAAATGGAATACCTAATTCTATTTCTACCTCTGTTTGGATCTATAATTAGTGGTTTTTTTGGAAAGAAAATAGGTGACAGAAATTCTCAAATTTTGACAAGTTCGTTTGTAAGTATTTCAGCAATACTCTCTTTACTTGTTTTGTATAAAGTTATTAGTTCAGATTATTCAAACAATCTTGTTATAGCTACCTGGATTAGCTCTGGAGCATTAAATGTAAATTGGTCAATAAAAATTGATACCTTATCAACAGTAATGTTCGTTGTGGTTAATTTTGTTTCAGCTTTAGTTCATATTTACTCAATTGGTTACATGTCACACGATCCTCATAAAACAAGATTTATGGCATATTTGTCCTTATTTACTTTTGCAATGTTAACTTTAGTAAGTTCAGACAACTTTATTCAACTATTTTTTGGATGGGAAGGTGTAGGCTTATGCTCGTATTTTTTAATTGGATTTTGGTTTAAAAAAGAGAGTGCAAACAAGGCTGCAATAAAAGCCTTTGTTGTTAATAGAGTTGGTGACTTTGGTTTAGCCCTTGGAATTTTCCTGATTTTTTATATTTTTGGTACGGTAAATTATGATGAGGTTTTTGAACAAATACCAAATGTTTTAGATAAAAAAATTAATTTTATTGGTATTAATGTAGAAATTATTGATTTGATTTGTTTACTTTTATTAATTGGAGCGATGGGTAAATCAGCTCAATTTTTATTACACACATGGTTACCCGATGCTATGGAAGGCCCAACTCCAGTATCTGCATTAATTCACGCTGCAACTATGGTAACCGCTGGAGTATTTCTGATTGTTAGATGCTCGCCTATATATGAATACTCTCCATTGGCTCTTACAGTTATAACCATAATTGGAATGACTACTGCTTTCTTTGCAGCCACCGTTGCACTTGTTCAAAATGATATAAAAAAAATTATTGCTTATTCAACTTGTAGTCAATTAGGCTATATGTTTTTTGCTGCTGGAGTAGGAGCTTACAATGTTGCAATGTTTCATCTATTTACACATGCCTTTTTTAAAGCTTTGCTATTTTTAGGAGCTGGTGCTGTAATTCATTCATTTCACGAGGAACAAGATATAAATAAAATGGGTGGAGTTATAAAGAAACTCCCATATACATATGTATTAATGCTTATTGGGACACTTGCTTTAACAGGTTTTCCTTTTTTATCAGGTTTTTATTCTAAAGATGCAATAATAGAATTTGCTTACCTAAGAGGAAATGGAGTTGGAATACTTGCAGCTTTTGTAGGTATTGTTACAGCATTATTAACATCAATTTATTCTTGGAGGCTTATTTTTAAAACCTTCCATGGTAATTTTAATAATAAAAAACTTAGTGTTGATAAAATACACGAATCCCCTTTTGTTATGATTGCCCCATTAGTAATCTTAGCAATAGGAGCTATTTTTGCAGGTATGGCGTTTAAAGGTTTATTTATAGGACATGAAATAGCATATGAATTTTGGGGTAAATCTATAAAATTTTTAGAACCACTCAGTACAGATCATCCACCAGCATGGTTTTTGTTTTTAACACCTATACTTGTTACTGCTGCAATTCCACTTTCTTATTATTTATATCTAAAAAATAAAAACATAGTTATAGGATTGAAAGAAATGAATGAACCAATTTATCAATTTTTAGTTAAGAAATGGTACTTTGATGAACTATATGATTACTTATTTGTTAATCCCTCAAAAAGAATTGGAAAGTTTTTATGGAAAAAAGTTGATGGATCCATAATAGATAAATTCGGTCCTGATGGTATTTCAAGTGTAATTAAAAATTTATCAACAAAAGCAGTCAAATTTCAATCTGGATTTATTTATCAATATGCATTTGTTATGTTGATTGGATTTTCAGTTTTACTAACAATACTGATATTAAATTAATGAACTTTCCAATTTTATCGTCTTTAATATTGTTGCCGACAATAGGAGCTTTATTTATATTATTCACAAAATCATCAAGTGGAAAATATCAAAGTGCCAAATACGTAGCCTTATTTATATCTTTAGCAAATTTTTTATTATCTTTATATCTTTGGTATGTTTTTGATAAAAATTCAGTAGACTTTCAGTTTGTAGAAAATAGGGAATGGTTATCAGGATTTGTAAATTACAAAGTTGGAATAGATGGTATTTCAATTTTATTTATAATATTAACAACTTTTATAACTCCAATTTGCATTATTTCAGTAAATGCTACAATTACAAATAGACTTAAAGATTTCTTAATTGCCATATTAATAATGGAAACTTTTATGATAGGTGTTTTCTGCTCTCTTGATTTAGTAGTCTTTTATTTATTTTTTGAGGCAGGACTTATTCCTATGTTTTTAATAATTGGTATTTGGGGTGGAGAAAGAAGAGTATATTCGGCTTTTAAATTTTTTCTATACACTTTATTAGGATCAGTTCTTATGTTGGTTGCTATTATTTCAATTTATTGGATCACAGGAACCACTGATGTTGAAAAACTTTATGAACTTGGCATTAAGGCAGAATATCAAAATTTATTATGGTTAGCATTTTTCAGTTCTTTTGCAGTTAAAACTCCTATGTGGCCAGTACATACTTGGCTCCCTGATGCCCATGTAGAAGCTCCAACTGTTGGGTCTGTATTACTAGCAGCAATACTTCTTAAAATGGCAGGATATGGATTTATTAGATTTTCAATAGGATTATTTCCTTTAGCTTCCGAAAATTTTACAATGCTAGTTTATATTTTAAGTTTAATAGCAATTATTTATACATCTCTTGTAGCTTTGATGCAGGAAGATATGAAGAAACTTATAGCGTACTCGTCTGTTGCGCATATGGGTTTTGTAACTTTAGGCATATTCACAATGACCCAACAAGGTATTGAAGGAAGTATTTTCCAAATGATTAGTCATGGACTTGTATCGGCTGCACTTTTCTTAAGCGTTGGAGTTGTTTATGAAAGGCATCACACAAGGTTAATTAACAAATATGGGGGTTTAGTCTCTACAATGCCCAGATATGCAATAGTTTTTATGGTGTTTACACTAGGGGCTTTAGGACTGCCTGGAACAACAGGTTTTATTGGAGAATTTTTAATTTTAATGGGTGCATTTGAGAAAAATATCTTGGTAGCAATGATTGCAAGTTTAGGAGTAATTTTAGGAGCAGCATACATGCTGTGGCTATTTAAAAGAGTTGTTTTCGGCGAAATGAATAATCAAGATCTTAAAAGTATGAAAGATTTAAAAAACTTTGAAATTATCACCTTAACAGCTTTAGTAATACCAATTTTGTTTTTTGGTTTTTATCCAGAGCCTTTAATGAATTCAATTGAAGCATCAGTCGAAAATACTTTAAATATGTACAACTTTGACTTAATTGACAACCTTGCATCAAAAGACTAATGGAAAATTTTCAATATATATTACCTGAAATCTTCATATCGGTATCTATAATGTTATTTTTACTGGTTGGAGTTTTCAAAAAAAATAGTGCAATTTTAATTTATAATTTATCCAATTTATCTTTAGTTATTTTATTGGCATTAATTATAAATCTTAGCTCATTAGATACGGTTTTCTTGTTTAATAATTCATATTTAATAGACAATTTATCTAATTATATGAAGATTATACTTGTTGGATCTGGAATTTTTGTAATGTTAACTGGATCAAAATATATTCAAGTAATCAATTTAAATAAAATTGAATATCCTATCCTTATATTAAGTAGCATTTTGGGAATGATGATAATGATAAGTTCAAATGATTTAATAGTTTTTTATATGGGTCTTGAACTTCAATCATTAGCTTTGTATGTTCTCGCGTCATTTAATAGAGATAATTTACTTTCTACAGAATCTGGACTTAAATATTTTGTTCTTAGCGCCTTATCATCTGGTTTGTTATTATATGGATGTTCATTAACTTATGGGTTTTCTGAAAGCACAAACTTTGATCAAATACTCATTAATTCTACTGAATTTAATTATGGAACTACATTTGGTATAGTTTTTATTTTAGTTGGTCTTGCATTTAAAATATCAGCGGTACCCTTTCATATGTGGGCACCAGATGTTTATCAAGGCTCTCCTACGTCTGTAACTTTATTCTTTGCTATATTACCAAAAATAGCGGCACTCTCTGTATTCATTAAGTTTTTATATACACCTTTTGCTAATATGAATGATGAGTGGCAGGCTATTATTGTATTTATATCGATTGCTTCAATGATATTTGGTGCAGTTGCGGCCATAGGTCAAAAAAATTTGAAAAGACTAATTGCATACAGTTCAATTAGTCATATGGGTTATGCTTTAGCTGGATTAGCAACAGTTAGCAATCAAGGAATACAAAGTTCAATTACTTACATATCAATTTATTTAGTAATGAATTTAGCATTTTTTAGCTGCCTATTTATGCTTAAAAGAAATGAAAAATATTATGAAAATATAGAGGACCTATCAGGCCTTTCTAAAAAACATCCAATTTTATCTTTCTCATTATTAATAGTTTTATTTTCTTTAGCTGGGATACCTCCGTTAGCAGGTTTCTTTGCAAAATTTTATGTATTCTTGGCTGTTATAGAGCAATCTATGTATTTTTTAGCAATTGTTGGATTATTAGCAACTGTTGTTGCAGCTTTTTATTATCTAAGGATTATAAAAATTATATATTTCGATCCAGAAAAAGAGGAATATGAAACATCTCACAATTTAGGATTAAAAATAACATTAGCTATCTCAACAATATTTATTTTAGCATATTTTATATACCCTAGTGGAATAACAGAAATAGTATCTAAAATTACTATGATCTAATGAAATTAAAAAAATATTTGTACAAAAAGGTTAAAAGTACTAACAATACAGCAATAAGATTAATCAATCAAGGTAATCAAAGAGGAATAATTTTAACAGATCAACAATCAAAAGGTAAAGGACAAAGAAAAAACAAATGGATATCTATGAAAGGTAACTTATTTTTATCAGTCTTTTTTGAAATTAGTAAAAAAATGCCTTTATCAAAAATAATAAATTTAAATTTAATAATTATTAAAAAAATAACTCATAAAAAAACAAACTCTTTAATTCGAATAAAAAAACCTAATGATATATTAATAAATAAAAAAAAGGTCTGTGGAATTTTACAAGAAACAATTTTTAAGCATAATAAAAAATACTTGATTGTAGGAATTGGAATAAATGTTTCAAGAAGTCCAAAAATTAATAATTATCCAACTACATTTTTAAATAATTATTCAAATAAAAAATTAAATAGAATTGAATTATTTAAAGAAATTAAATTACTATATGAAAAAAACTTACACTTATTTGGAGTTTAATATATGTATTTAATTGGAGATATCGGAAATACTGCAATTAAAATTTGCTTATTTAATAACAATTTAAAATTAATCAAAAATATTAAAATTCAAAATAAAAATTTAAACAAAAAATTTATAAAAAAAAAATTATTATTTTTAAGAAAATATAATTCTAAAATTAGAAAAGCACTCTTTAGCTCGGTTGTCCCTCAATCTTATAAAATAATAAAAAAAACCGTTCAAGAAATTACCAAATTTAATTGTGAAGAGTTAAAAAACTACAATTTAAATAAATTTATAAATATAAAAGTGAATAGAAAACAAATAGGTTCTGATCGTCTAGCTAATGCTATTGCAGTTATTGATAATAAGTCTAATTATATTATAGTTGATTTTGGTACAGCTACAAATTTTGATATTGTTATTAAAAAAGATTATATTGGAGGTGTTTTAGCACCTGGTGTAGAGCTTTCGTTGAAAAATTTAATAGATAAAGCTTCTTTAATACCTAAAATCAAGCTTGAAAAGACAACAAAAGTCATTGGCAAAAACACCAAAAGTGCTGTAAGAGCTGGTTTTTATTATGGATATAGTGGTTTAATTGAAAATATAATTAAGCTTATTTTAAAACAAACTAGAAAGAAGTTCAAAATTATACTGACAGGTGGATTTGCGCACTTATTTAAATCATCAATTAAAGGTATTAAATCAGTTGACAAAAACTTAACAATAAAAGGTATCTTAAAAGTAGCTTTAAAATAAAATATGAAAGATGAATTATTATTTTGTCCTCTAGGAGGATCTGGTGAAATAGGAATGAATATGAACCTATTTGCTTACGGTAAGCCAGATAATCAAAAATGGATCATAGTAGATCTTGGAGTTACATTTGCAGATGATACAGTTCCTGGTGTTGATATTATATATCCAGATCCAGGATTTATAATCGATAAAAAAGATGACCTGCTAGGGATAGTTCTTACACATGCTCATGAAGACCATATTGGAGCTATTGCTCATGTTTGGCCAAAATTAAAATGTAAAATTTATGCTACACCTTTTACTTCAGTTTTAATTACAGAAAAATTTAAAGAAAAAAAAATTGACATAACTGGTTTTTTAAAAATTGTAGAACTTAATAGTACAATTAATTTAGATCCCTTCAAAATAGAGTTTGTTACACTTACTCATTCAATTCTAGAACCCAATGGGCTTAGAATACAAACACCTGCTGGAAATATTTTACATACAGGAGATTGGAAATGTGATCCAGATCCTTTAATTGGTGGTAATATAAACTCTGAGAGATTAAAGGAAATAGGTAACGAAGGTGTGTTGGCTATGATATGTGATTCTACAAATGTATTTAGTGCAGGTAGAGCTGGATCAGAATTAGAAGTACGCAAAAATTTATTTAAAGTTTTTCAAAGATTAAAAAAAAGAATAATTGTCACTTCATTTGCATCAAATGTGGCTAGAATGGAAACAGTTTTTTACTGCGCAGAACAAACTGGAAGACATATTTCGCTAGTTGGAAGATCAATGCACAGAATTTTTAAAGCAGCTAGACAATGTGGTTATCTTAAAAATGTTATTGATCCTGTAGATCCTAGAGATGCAAAGAACATTCCTAGAGAAAAAATTGTTTATTTATGCACTGGAAGCCAAGGTGAACCAATGGGTGCTATTAACAGAATAGTTAAATATAGTCACCCAGATGTTTTTATTGAGAGAAATGACACTGTTATTTTTTCTTCAAAAATTATCCCCGGAAATGAGAAGAAATTATATAAGCTCCATAATAATTTAGTTAAAGAAGGTATCGAAGTTATATCCGAAGATAATGAATATATTCACGTTTCTGGTCATCCTAATCGTGAAGACTTAAGGGATATGTATAATTGGGTTAGGCCAAAAGCTGTAATTCCTGTTCATGGAGAACACAGACATATGATGGAACACATAGAATTTGCCAAAGAAATGCAAGTTAAATACCCAGTTCAAGTAGAGAATGGAGATATTGTCAAATTGTATCCTGGGGAAAAACCAGAGGTCTATGATAAAGCACCAAGTGGAAGAGTTTATTTAGATGGAAATGTACCAGTAGAAGAAGATTCTAGATCAATAAAAGAAAGAAGAAATATTTCATCAAATGGATTTTTAGAAGCTACAATTATGATTACACCAAAAGGAAATATTCATAATAAACCTTTGGTAACTTTTAGAGGTCTACCAGTATATGAGAGTGATGAGTTTATTTATGGATTAGAGGAAGAGATAGAAAGAACGGTTAAAACATTTTCATTAAACAACGTAAAACAACAAGATAATCTTATAGATGCTCTTAAAATAACTTGTCGTAAATTTTCAAAAGAAAAAACTGGGAAAAAACCACTAACAAATATAAACTTGGTAAGAATTTAAATAATAAAATGTATTTTTCAAAATCATTTGTTCCAATTCTTAAAAATAATCCCACAGAAGCTAAAATTAAATCTCATCAGCTTATGTTAAGAGTTGGAATGATTAAGCAGTCATCAGCTGGAATCTACTCATGGTTACCGCTTGGTTTCAAAGTTATGAAAAAAATTGAGCAAATTGTTAGAGAAGAGCAGGATAGAATTGGGGTTCAGGAAATATTAATGCCAACAATTCAATCATCAGAAATTTGGAAAGAAAGTGGAAGGTATGATGATTATGGAGAAGAGATGTTACGTATTAAAGATCGTCAAAATAGAGAAATGTTATATGGGCCGACCAATGAAGAATTAGTGACAGAAATATTTAGATCAAGCATTAAATCTTACAAATCACTTCCACAGCTATTATATCATATTCAATGGAAATTTAGAGACGAATTAAGACCAAGGTTTGGAATTATGAGATGTAGAGAGTTTTATATGAAAGATGCTTATTCTTTTGATTTAAATGATGATGAAGCTTTTTTTTCTTATAACAAATTTTTCCTCTCATATTTGAGAACTTTTAAAAGATTAAATTTATCAGCAATACCCATGGCGGCTGATACTGGGCCTATTGGAGGAAATCTTTCTCATGAATTTATAATTCTTGCGGATACTGGGGAAAGTAAAATTTACACAGATAGACGTATATTCGATGTGAATAGCTCATCTACCTTATTAGAAAAAAATTCGCTTTCTGATTTAAGACAGCAGTATGAAAAATTTTATTCTGCTACAGATGAGAAGTTTGAACAGAAAGAATTTGAAAAAATAGTTCCGGAAGAATTTAGAGTTAAAACAAAAGGAATTGAGGTAGGCCATATATTTTATTTTGGAGATAAATACTCTAAACCAATGAATGCTGCTGTAGATTTTAATGGTAAAAAAGAATTTGTTAAAATGGGATCTTATGGAATAGGTGTATCAAGATTGGTAGGTGCCATAATTGAGGCTAAATACAACGATAAAGACGAAATAATGAAATGGCCAATATCAGTTGCTCCTTATCATTGTTCAATAATTCCAATGATTAAAAAAAATGACAAATCAAATATAGAAAAATCTAATAAAATATTTGAATATTTAAAGTCTAAAAATATAGATGCTATCATAGATGATACCGAAGAAAATATTTCAGCAAAAATTAGGAAATTTAATCTAATTGGAATTCCGTATCAGTTGATTTTGGGAAATAAAACTGATGGAGATTTATTTGAGTTTAAAGAAATTAATGGGGAAACTCAAAAGTTAAACGTTGAAGAAGTTGCGTCACAAATTTTAAAAGCTAAATCAAATTGATCTCACAGTTAGAAAGAGAAGTAACATTTAGATTTTTAAGAACCAGAAAAAATGATGGTTTTTTAAACATTATCTCAATTTTCTCTTTTATAGGTATTTCATTAGGAGTATCAGTTCTAATCATTGTTATGTCAGTAATGAATGGTTTTAGAACTGAACTAATAACTAAAATTGTTGGTTTTAATGCTCATGCAGTAGTTCAACCAGGAAATAAATCACTAAAATATATACAAGATTTGGATTTGGAAAAAAATATAGTTTCAAATGATGGAGAAGCAATAATATTGAATAAAAATCTTACGAAGGGAGTCTTTTTAAAAGGATATTTAGAAAAAGATTTTAGAGATCTTCAAATAGTTAAAAATAAGGAATTTTTTGGATCACAAAACTTAGATGATAATAATATTTCAATTGGTAAAGAATTGAGTTTTAATTTAAATGTTGATATTGGTGATACCATTACAGTTATGTCTCCTGCAGGAATACAAACTTTAGTAGGCGCACTTCCAAAACAAGAAAACTTTAAAATAGTATCAATTTTCGATAGTGGTTTGTCGGACTATAATGAAAATATTGCATATATTAATTTACAAACACTTGAGAGTTTTTTTAATAAAAATAAAGAAGATAGGTTCCTAGAATTTTATTTTAAAGATCCAAAAAATATAGAATTTCATAAAAAAAATTTAACAGATCTATTTCCAGATGAGCTAGTTTATACTTGGTCGGATATGAATAAATCATTATTTTCAGCTTTAAAAGTAGAAAGAAATGTAATGTTTATAATTCTTTCATTGATAATAATTGTTGCAGCATTTAATATAATATCAGGACTTACAATTTTAGTTAAAAACAAAACAAGAGATATAGGTATCCTAAAATCAATTGGGGTATCTAACAAATCGATAAAAAAAATCTTCTTTTTAGTGGGTTTTTTTATAGGAACATCAGCGACATTTTTTGGGGTAGTTGTTGGAACTCTTTTTTCTATTTATGTAGAAAGTATTAGACAATTTATCTCAAATGTATTTGGTATTTCTCTTTTCCCAGAAGATATATATATTTTAAATTCCATGCCTTCAGAAATAAATATAAATTCAATAATAATAATCTCTCTTTGTTCAATAATTGCAACAATTTTAGTATCAATATATCCAGCTTCGAAAGCATCTTCTTTAGATACAGTTAAAACACTTAAATATGAATAATTATATTAAAATAAAAAACCTAACAAAAAAATACGAGAAAAATAAATCTATAAAAGTATTAAATGATATTTCATTTAATTTTGAAACTGGAAAAACCTACTCTATTATGGGGCCATCTGGATCAGGAAAATCAACTTTACTCAATTTAATATCATTGATCGATACCCCTACTACAGGTTCAATCGAAATAAGCAGCAATAGAATAAAGTCCAATAATAAAATTGAAAATGATTTAATCAGAGCAAAGCAAATAGGAATTATTTACCAAGACAAAAACTTATTGTCAGATTTTACAGCTTTAGAAAATGTTTACTTACCTAACTTGCTGGTTTCTAAAGAAAAACAAAAATCCATAGAACTTGCAAAAAAATTGATAAAAAATGTAGGTATGTCATCTAGAATAAACCATTTTCCTAATGAATTATCTGGAGGTGAAAATCAACGTATTGCCATAGCAAGGGCATTAATTAATAATCCTGATATTATATTAGCAGATGAACCAACAGGTAATTTAGACACTTACAACGCAAAACTAGTTTTTGAAATCTTATTTAATTTAAAAAACAAAAATAGAATAATCATTTTTGCAACTCACAATAGATATTTTGCAAATATGGCAGATTGTAAAATTATGATGAATGATGGTAATGTACAAATAATCAATGCTACAAGCTAAAAAATCTTTTAATCAAATTAAAATTCACACTCAATATTCAATTTGTGAGGGTGCATTAAAAATTGAAAATCTTAAAGAGCATTGTAAGAAAAATAAGATACAATCAGTAGGTTTAAGCGATACTAATAATTTATCAGGTGCTTTAGAATTTTCTGAAAATATTTCATCTGTAGGAACACAACCTATTATAGGATCACAAGTTCAATTTAGATTTAAAAATACTTATGGAATAATTCCACTTATCGCTAAAAATCAAGTTGGTTATAAAAATATAATTGAACTTTCTTCAAAAGCTTACTTAGAAAATGTTGATAATGATCAACCACATTGTTTGATTGATGATTTAATAAAATATAAAGAGGGGATAATTGTTCTCTCTGGATCAGTTAGTAATTTGATTGGTAATATTTTTGCTAAAGGTTTAATTAATGAGTTAGACGAATTAATTATGTTATTAAACAATAATTTTAAAGAAAATTTTTATTTAGAAATTCAAAGACATGGTGACAAAAATGAAAAAGAATTTGAAGTCTTCAATCTTCATCTTTCAAAAAAATATGAAATACCAATCATAGCCACTAACGAGGTTTATTATTTGGAAAAGGAAATGCATAAAGCGCACGATGCTTTAATGTGTATTGGTAAAAAAACTTATATCAACGATGAAAATAGATTTAAACTAACTAATAATCATTACTTTAAATCTTCATCTGAAATGTCAGAGATTTTTAAAGACTTACCTGAAGCATTAGAAAATAATTATAACCTTCCTTACAGATGTAATTTTAGACCTATTCCCTCTAAACCTATACTCCCTAACATTAGTAGAAATGCAATAAATATTGACGAAAAGTTAAAAAAAGACTCCATTATGGGTTTGAAAGAAAAATTTAAAAACGATCCAGAGTTGAAAAAAAAAATATCAATTAATGTTAAAATTAAAGAAACTTATGAAGATAGGTTAAATCATGAAATAAAAATTATAACTGAAATGAATTATGCAGGATACTTTTTAATTGTTTCAGATTATATAAAGTGGGCTAAAGATAACAACATACCAGTAGGTCCAGGAAGAGGATCAGGGGCTGGTTCATTAGTTGCTTGGTGTCTATCTATAACAGATGTTGATCCAATAAAATTTAATTTAATTTTCGAAAGATTTTTAAATCCTGACAGAATTTCAATGCCAGATTTTGATATAGATTTCTGTGAGGAAAAAAGAGACCAAGTTTTCAAATATTTAAGAACAAAATATAAAGAAAGTGTCGCTCACATTATAACATTTGGAAAACTTAAAGCTAGAATGGTAATAAGAGATGTTGGACGTGTGTTAGGATTGCCATATGGTTTTATAGATATGATCTGTAAAATGATACCTTTTGATCCATCTAGACCATTAACCTTACAAGAAAGTATTAATGTAGAGCCAAGATTACAAAAATTAATTAATGATGATAAAAGAGTTAGTCGTCTAATCGAGCTATCTTTAAAGCTTGAGGGATTAAATAGAAATGTTGCAACTCATGCAGCTGGTGTTGTTATAGCAGATAAAAAATTAATAGAAACTGTCCCTTTGTATAAGGACACCTCTTCAGATTTATTACTTCCTTCCACACAATTTGACATGTACTCAGCTGAAAATGCTGGATTAGTTAAATTTGACTTTTTGGGTTTAAAAACGTTAACAGTAATTAACAAGGCTCAAAAACTTGTAGAAAATAAACTCCCAAATTTTAAAATTGAAACTATTAATTACGAAGATCAAAAAGTTTTTGACCTTTTGTCAAGTGGTAAAACGGTTGGATTATTTCAATTAGAGAGTTCTGGTATGAAAGATGCATTAATTAACATGAAACCCAATCATTTGGAGGATATTATTGCATTAGTTGCTTTATACAGACCTGGTCCTATGAGCAATATCCCTATTTATAACGACTGTAAACATGGAAGAAGAAAGCCTGATTATTTACATCCTAAATTAGAGGAGATTTTAAAACCAACTTATGGAGTGATTATTTATCAAGAGCAAGTTATGCAAATTGCCCAAGTATTATCTGGATTTACTGCAGGTGAAGCAGACATATTAAGAAGAGCTATGGGTAAAAAAAAAAGAGCAGAACTTGAAAAACAAAAAGAAAGATTTGTGGAGGGAGCTTACAATAATGGAATTAGCAAAGATATAGCAGCTGGTATTTTTTTAAAAATCGAACCTTTTGCAGAATATGGTTTTAACAAAAGTCACGCAGCTGCATATGCAATAATAGCATATCAAACTGCTTTTTTAAAAACATACTACCCACACGAGTTTTTTGCTGCTTCCATGTCAATGGAGCTTTCAAACCAAAAAAAATTAAGTGAATTTTATGAGGAACTTAAAAGATTAAGTATAAATATAATTAGTCCAGATATTAATAAATGTCATGCAGACTTCTCTTCTGATGGTAAAAATTTTTTTTATGCATTAGGCGCAATAAAAAATGTTGGATTTGAAGCAATTTCAAAAATTGTAGAGGAGAGAACTAAAAATGGGCAGTACAAAGATCTAACAGACTTTATAAATCGTGTTAACCCAAAAGACATAAACAAACTACAGTTGGAGGGTCTAGTAAAAGCAGGAGCTTTTGATTCTTTGAATAAGAATCGACAATCTATATATAATTCAATACCAAACATTATTTTAAAATCAAAAAATATTTTTGAAAATAATTCTGTAAACCAAATAGATTTATTTAAAGAAGATAACGATGTGACTTATTTAGAAATCATTGAAGATTGGAGTCTAGATCTTAAATTATCAAAAGAATTTGAAACTTTGGGTTTCTTTATTTCTGATCATCCTTTAAATCAGTATAAATCACTTTTGAGTCAATACAATATTATCGATTATGAAGAGTTTAATTTAAATGAAAAAATTTTAAGCTCAAATATTGCATGCACAATACTAAAAGTTCAAGAAAAGAAAACACAAAAAGGAACTTCCTATGCAATAATTAAATTTTCTGATTTATCTGGTGTTTTTGAATTGTTTGTATTTTCAGATGTTTTTGAAACTAATAGAGAAATACTAATTGAAGGTAATTCTGTTATGATTACTTTAGTTAAAAATTATCAAGATGAAAACAAAATACAAAAAAAAATAAACATAAGAAAAATTATCTCTATGAAAGAGGTAATTAATAAGCCATTAGATGAAGTCAAAATAAAAATTAAAAATATAAATGATATTGTAAAAATTAATAAATTAATTCTAGAAGCTGGCAAGACTAAAGTTATAATTGATGTTGAAGTTGATAAAAAAAGGATGTCTTTTCAATTGAATGAAAAAAGAAAAATAGACTATAAAATGCTAAATTTAATGAGAAATGAGGAAAATATTGATGTTTTCTAAAAAAAACTTGTTTTTCTCTCCTTTTTTTGTAAATAGTTTCATAAATTAATACGCACACAATTTCTGGTTTTATACCTCCGGTCCTTTTTAGGCAGCAATTGTGGTGGCACAACCGGGAAAAAATATGAAGATACCAAATTTAACAATCGAACAATTATTAGAAGCAGGTGTCCATCTAGGTCACAAGACTTTAAGATGGAACCCAAAAATGAAGAAATTTATTTTTGGCAAAAGAGACTCAATACACATTATAGATTTAACTCAAACCCTAGAACTTACTAAAGTTGCTTTAGAAAAAGTCTACACTACAATTTCATCAGGAGGAAAAATTCTATTTATATCTACAAAAAAACAAGCATCAGAGGCTATTGCAGAACTTGCTAATGAAACAGATCAATATTTTGTAAATTATAGATGGTTAGGTGGTATGCTTACCAACTGGGGCACAATATCAAATTCAATTAAAAAATTAGATAAAATTAACTCTGACCTAGTATCTGAGAATAGAGGTTTTACAAAAAAAGAATTGTTAAAAATGAGTGGTCAAAGAGATAAATTACAAAGATCTTTAGGAGGAATATCATCAATGAAGAAGGTTCCAGATCTTGTATTTATAATTGACACAAACTACGAGTCGTTAGCGATTAAAGAGTCGATTAAACTTGGCATACCCATAATAGCTATATTAGATACTAATTCAAACCCGGATGGAATTGATTTTCCAATACCAGGGAATGACGATGCAAGAAGATCAATAGATTTGTATTGCTCTCTTTTAAAGGAAACAATCCTCAACGCTAAGAAAGAAATACCAAATTTGTCTAACGATGATAAAAGTAACACAATAGAAAAAGAAAATAAAATTGAAAATTCGAGTTCAGAAAATTTAAAAGAAGTTAAAGTAAACACTAAACTTAATTAAATTTATAATTTATTTCAGAAAATATGAGTGATATCGAAAAAGTAAAACAACTAAGAAAATCCACTGGAGCAGGTTTTAAAGATTGTAATGAAGCATTAAAAGAATCTAATGGTGATTTAGATAAGGCTGCAGAAATTTTGAGAGTAACAGGAATAGCTAAAGCATCAAAAAAAATGTCAAGAGATGCAACAGAGGGTGTTATTGTAATCTCTGGTGATGAAAAAAAGATGTCTTTAATAGAGGTAAACTGTGAAACTGATTTTGTTGCTAAAAATGACGAATTTATTGAGTTTGTAAGGGAACTAAGTGATTTAAATAACATTAAATCATCAAATTTCCAAAAGTTACAAAAAGCACATATGAAAAATAATGAAACGGTTGAAGATAATTTAATTGGCTTGATTGCAAAAATTGGAGAAAAAATTACGATTGGAAAACTAAAGACTATGGAATTTAAAAATTCAAGAAACTTTTATTATCAACATACAGTTATAAAGGAAAATGTATCAAAATTAGGAGTAGTAGTATCTTTAAATACTAATGAAAAATCTGAAAATGTTGATCGATTTGGAAAACAGTTATCAATGCACATAGCAGCATCCAATCCACTAACGTTAAATGCAGACGATTTTGAGCAATCTTTAATCGATAAAGAGGTTAATCTAATTGAAGAAGAACTAAAAAATTCAGGAAAACCAGAGGAAATTGTAAAAAAAATAAGTTTAGGTAAATTAAAAAAATTCAAAGAAGAAAATAGTTTAATGACTCAAGATTGGGTAATCGATCCAAGTCTTAAAGTTAAGGATGTAATTAATAGCTTAGAAATATCTGATTTAAGTATTAACAATTTTATTAGATTAAAGATTGGTGAGTAATGTTTGAGGAGACTGTTTATAAAAATAAAATGAAAAAAACTTTTGAATTTTTCATTCAAGAATTGTCATCTCTCAGAACTGGACGAGCAAACGTCAGCATGTTAGATATTGTGAAAGTAGATGTTTATGGACAAAAAATGCCGATAAATCAGTTAGCTAGTATTACAACACCTGAACCTAGAACTATTAATATTCAAGTTTGGGATTTAAGTAATGTAGTGTTAATTGACTCTGCAATAAAAAAGTCTGAATTAGGATTAAATCCACAAATTGATGGTCAACTAATTAGATTGCCAATTCCAGATCTGAGCGAGGAAAGAAGATCTGAAATAAAGAAAATAATTAAATCAATGGGTGAAAAGTGTAAGATCTCGATAAGAAATATAAGAAGAGAAGCAAATGACGAACTTAAAAAATTATCAAAAACTAAAGATATTTCTGAAGATCACGTAAAAAAAAAAGAAAAGATTATTCAAGAATATACTGATGATCAAATAAAGATTGTTGATGAAAGAGTTTCTGTAAAAGAAAACGAAATAATGACGATATGAGTCTTCCATCTCATGTAGCCATTATAATGGACGGAAATGGCAGGTGGGGTATTAAAAAAAAAAATTCAAGAAATTTTGGTCACTCTAAAGGAATAGAAGTTGTTAAAAATATACTTAATGCCTCTATAAAAAAAAAAATAAATTATTTAACATTATACACTTTTTCAACTGAGAATTGGAAAAGACCTCATAAAGAGATAAAATTTCTAATAAATTTACTTGAAACCTATATTGAAAAGGAACTAGGAAATTTGATTAAAAATCGTATTAAATTGAAAATTTTAGGAAATTTAAATAAATTTCCAAAATCTTTGAAAATTAAATTAATTAGAGCTGAAAAACTAACAAGTCAAAATACTAAAATTCAATTAAATATAGCTTTAAACTATGGATCTAAAGAAGAAATTATAAAATCAATAAAAAAATTAAACAACTTATCAAAATCAATTAACGAAAAAAATATATCTAGATATCTCTACACAAAAGGTATTCCAGATCCAGAAATACTCATCAGAACAGGCAATAGAAAAAGGCTTAGTAACTTTTTATTATGGCAGTTATCATATACAGAAATATATTTTGTGCGTAAGCTATGGCCGGATTTTACAATTAAAGATTTTAATAAAATTATTTCAAACTTTATTCAAGTTAAAAGAAATTTTGGCGGAATTAAATGAACGAAATATCAA
>QBZW01000003.1:72500-145776 GCA_003282205.1 Pelagibacteraceae bacterium AG-337-G04 | reverse complement strand
ATCTTTTTTTAAATAATTTTTCGATTTTTGGTTTCATCCCTATTCTATTAATATGATTTAAAATAATATTAAATTTTTGTTTTGTTAAAATTTTTCTTTTAAAACTGAATTCAACTGCATTTTTAATACCTAAAATTACAGCTTCTCCATGATTTAATTTTTTAGAAAAACCCAAAGTAGACTCATAAGCATGAGCAAAGGTATGACCTAAATTTAATACTTTTCTGTAGTTCTTTTCCCTCTCATCTTTTTCTACAACTCTTTTTTTTAAATTACAGCTTTTAATTATGGATCTTTCAATGAAAGGTGATTTTAATTTTAAAATTTTTTTTAAATTTTTGTCTAAATAAAGAAAATTATTAAAATTATCTATAATACTACTTTTTAATATTTCAGCATATCCACAAATAATTTCTCTTTCCGGCAAAGAATCTAAAATATTCATGTCAGAAACAACTAAATCAGGTTGATAAAAACTTCCAATCAAATTTTTTCCAAATTTATTATTTACACCTGTTTTGCCTCCTATGGATGAATCCACTTGAGCCAGTAAAGTTGTGGGAATATTTACAAATTTCATGCCTCTTTTAAATGTGCTAGATGCAAATCCAACTATATCCCCAATAATTCCTCCACCAAAAGAAATAACGCAATCTTCTCTATTAAACCTATTTTCAAATAAAACTTTATGAATTTTTTCAATTGTTCGGTAATTCTTGTTTTTTTCTGATGCTGTAATTTCTATTTTAACAAGTTTATTTGTTTTTAACTTTTTGCATAAGAGTCTTTTAAACCTGTGAGGAATATTTTTGTCTATAACGATTAAACATTTATCAAATTTTAGATGGTTATCCTTTAAAATTTTATCAATTTTACCAATTAAATCTCTTCCAATTATAATTGAGTAGTTCTTATTGTTTGTTTTAATTGAAATTTTATTTATATTCATAAATCTCTAATATTTTATTTATAATTTCAACTTTGTCTAATTTATCACAATTAATCCTGAAACTAGATAAACTATAAAATTTTGATCTTTCTTTTATTAAATTACTAATTTGATCCTTAGTAAGATTAATTGCCAATGGTCTTTTCTTACTCTTATATATCCTATTTATTATTGT
Organism: Pelagibacteraceae bacterium AG-337-G04; assembly: GCA_003282205.1. Taxonomy (GTDB): domain Bacteria; phylum Pseudomonadota; class Alphaproteobacteria; order Pelagibacterales; family Pelagibacteraceae; genus Pelagibacter. Next base: position 144,652 of record QBZW01000003.1, on the reverse strand, counting down.
TTCATTTTTCCAATCTAGCCAAAAAGATAGACAATTTTTTTTACACATTTTTCTGATTGAAGTATTTATAAAACCGCCTCCACCTAAAGATATTACAGAATTTTCTGAACTTAGAAATTTTAAAGATATTTCTTCTTCAATTTTACGAAAATAATCTTCTCCATATTTAGTAAAAATTTCTGATATTTTAGAATCCTCACTTTCTTCAATTTTTTGATCAATATCAATAAATGTTAAATTTAATTTTTTTGACAAAATTTTACCAATTGATGTTTTTCCAGATCCCATCATTCCAATTAATACAATATTTTTATTTGATTTCATGAGTTTCTATATTGAAAAAACACAAATATGTCTTATTTTGAAATTATTAAATTATATGCAATTTACAAAAAATACAAGTAAAGACAAAATTTTTAGCTTAGGGACAATTTTAAAAATTGTAATAGCCATTTTTATAATTGTAATTGGTATTATTGTGATTAACCAGATTAATTTGCCCGCTCCAGACAAACAAATTGAAAAAATTTTACCAAATGAAAATTTTAAAACAATTAAGTAAGATTTTAATTTCTGCTTCTTTTTTTTTGTTTGTTCTATCAGCCCAAGCTCAGGAAGTTAAAGAGATTTGGTCAGAAATAGAAAAAAAAGAGCTTAAAAATACTGAGCAAAAAAATGATGTAGGCACATTTATTAATACAGACCAGGTTGAAGGTGTCAAAGTAAAACTTTCTGATGAGAATATTGTAGTAGATCAAAATTTAGACAATTCTGATATTTTGTTGGCTGGATTATTTGACCCTGATGAAAACGATCTAAACCTTAATATGTGGTCAAAAACAGATGGAATAAAAATAAAAAAGTTACTAAAACAAATACAGTCTAAAAATTTATCAAGTTTCTCTGAAAGATTAATGGACGTAGCATTATTAACAAACTCTTATATTCCAAATCAAAACTTTTCATTATATGAATTTGAAAATTTCACACTTGACCATCTAATTAAAAAAAAAGATTTTGATTTAGTTGAGGAATTTATTCAAAAAAATTCATCAATAAAAGACAAAGAGAGACTCATAAAACACGTAGCTGATTATTACTTGTCATTAAACAAAATAGAAAATTCATGCTCTGCTGTTGATAGTTTAAGTTTAATAACCGATGAATACTTAACATATTTCAAAATTTATTGCTTAATAACTCAGAATAAAAAAGATGAGGCTCAATTGTTGTTTGATCTTAACTCGGAGCTAGATACTTTGAATGACTTTTTTGTTAAAAAGTTTGAAGTTTTAATGGGATATGAGGATAATAACTTTATATTGTCTGATGAAAATATTCTTTTTTTTCATTTATCTCACAAAACAGATAAGAAATTTTTATACTATCCATCCGTAGAGTCTGAAGAATTTATTTGGAAATATTTATCTAACTGGAATTTACTCAAAAATCTTAAGGATTTTAATCTAAGTGATGTTGATCAAGTAAAGTTTTTAGAGAAAGCAACCAGTGAAGGTATTTTTGATGAAAAAGATCTATTGAATTTGTACAAAAAATTCCAATTTGAGATTGATGACCTTATTAATTATGAAGATGCAGTAAAAAATTTACCTGATTATGAAGGAAGAGCTCTGATGTACCAAAGGTTTTTACTAACAGATAATCTTGAAAATAAACTTTCATTATTATCAAAATTGAATAATTCTTTTGAAAACTCAAATTTTAAAAAATCATTTGACGATGAACTATCTAAGTTGTTAAAAAAAATGGATAAAAAAGAAATTCCTTTAAAGTTTTCTGACTTCTACCAAATTAATTTAATTACTGAAGAAAACAGAAAAAATGAAATTAAGTTTAATAATGAAGTGTTTCATCAATCAAAAGTATTAAATTATTTTTTGAATAAGCAAAGCTTACCTAAAACACAAAAATTAACTGACAATTTGTTGTCAAAGATGAAAAAAGATAAGAATTACTCTTTTAACTTTAAAGATGTTGTATTATTACAATCGTTAAGAGCAGATGGAATTCAAATAGATCAAATTGATGAACTCTCTCAATATAAATCTGAATTAAATTCTGAAATTAACAAAATGATAGAGAATAATGAGTCCGGCATGATACTATTAAAATTAGTTGAAATTATTGGTGAAAAAGAATTGAATGAATTAAATAGTGAGTCACTAAATTTTGTAATTGAAATTATGAATAGGACAAAATTAATTAGCTTGAGAAACGAACTATTGTTGGAAATTCTTCCATTAAAAGTTTAAAATACTCTTATCAATCATGACAATAAAAACAATTATAACTGAACCTAACAAGATTTTAAGACAAGTCTCTAAACCAGTACAATCAGTGGGTAATGAAGAAAGAAAGTTAATGGATGATATGTTGGAAACAATGTATGCAGCTAATGGTATTGGTTTAGCAGCGATACAAATTGGTATTCCAAAAAGGATTATAGTGATGGATATTTCAAAAGATGGAAAGAAAAATCCAATGTATTTTGTAAATCCCACAATCAAAAATAAAGATAAAGAAAAAACAACATATGAAGAGGGATGTTTATCTGTCCCTAATTATTTCGCAGAGGTTGACAGACCTAAATATTGTGAGGTTGAATATTTAGATTATAATGGAGAAAATAAAATTTTAGAAGCTGATGGTCTCCTCGCAACTTGTATACAACATGAAATGGATCATCTTGAAGGAATTCTATTTATAGACTACTTGTCAAAATTGAAAAAAACAATGATTGTTAAAAAATTATCAAAAAGAAAAAATCCCCCTGATAGAATTATTGTTTAATGAGCAAAAAAATTGCTTTTATGGGTACCCCCACCATCTCTGGGCAAATACTCAAATCATTGTATCAAAATGGTTTTGATATTGAGGTTGTTTATACTCAACCACCTGTAGCATCAAATAGAGGTCACAAATTAAATAAGTCACCTGTTCATATAATGGCTGAAATATTAAATATACCTGTTAGAACTCCAATTGTATTAGATAATATTGAAGAAAAAAACTTTCTTCATAAACAAAATATAAGTTTAGGTATCGTTGTTGCTTACGGGCAGATTCTTAAAAAAGATATTTTAAAAATTCCGAAATATGGATGGATAAACATTCATTATTCACTTTTACCAAAATTACGAGGTGCAGCTCCCATTCAAAGAGCTATTATGAACAATGAAACATCAACAGGCATTTCTATTATGAAAATTGATGAGGGTTTAGACTCTGGTCCCGTCTGTAATCAATATTCTATAAATATTTTAGAAAATGAAAATAGTGAGGATCTTGCTCAAAGATTAAGTAATTTAGCATCTGAAAAAATTCTTCAAAATATTGATGATATATTGGATGATAAAGCGTCTTTTAAAGAGCAAGATCATAGTAAATCTACATATGCAAAAAAAATTAAAAAAGAAGAAGGAAAAATAAATTGGGAGGACAGTAATTTAAAGATCATAGGAAAAATTAATGGTCTATATCCTAATCCAGGAAGTTGGTTTGAATTTAAAGGGGAAAGATATAAGATACTAAAAGCAGAAAAATCAAGTTTAAGTGGAAAATCAGGATATGTCTTATCAGATAATTTTGAGATTGGTTGTGGTAAACATTCAATAAAGATCATTGAGATAAAAAGACAAGGTAAAACTGCGCAAAAAACTAAGGAATTTCTGCGTGGTAGCCAAATTACTAAAGGCACTGATTTGAATTAAATATGTTCAGATATCAAATTTTAATAGAATATGTTGGTTCTTCTTTCATAGGTTGGCAGGTACAAACAAAAGGCAAAACTATACAAGGATTAATTCAAAAAAAAATTTCATATCTTTTAAATGAAAAAATTATACTTATTGGCTCGGGAAGAACAGATACCGGTGTTCATGCAATTGAGCAATCTGCACATTTTGATATCACTGAAAAAATCCAAAATTTAAATAAATTTTTAAAATCCGTAAATTATTTTTTAAATAAATATGAAATAGCCATTTTAAAAATAAAAAAAAAAAATATAAAATTTCATGCACGTTTTTCTGCGAAAGAAAGAATTTATAAATATGTTATTTTCAATCAATTGAGTAAGCCTATCCTTCAAAATAAGCGAGGATGGTTTGTTATTAAAAAGCTCGATTTAGAGATAATGAAAAAAGCAGCAAAAAAGTTAATTGGAACTCATGATTTTTCAACCTTTAGAGCATCTGGATGTAATGCAAAGAGCCCAATAAGATCAATTAAATCAGTGAAAATAAAGAAAATTAAAAACAAAATTGAATTAGAGTTTAGATCTCAATCTTTTTTAAAACAACAAGTTAGATCAATGGTCGGTTGCTTAAAATATATTGGTGAAAAAAAGTGGACATTAAAAAAATTTATAAGTGTTATTAAATTAAAAAATAGAAATTTATGTGCACCACCAGCACCAGCAGAAGGATTATTTTTGAAAAAAGTTTTATACTAATTTTTCCTATTACTCATTGAGAATTTTTTATCAATTCTCCACCTTGATTCTGCTCTAACAATATAACCACAACAATTTTTTGACTTACATTTACAGGGAAATTGTTTGAAGTCTTTGTCATAACCAAATCCATAGTCACAAGTTAACTCTTCACCTTTTTTAATATTTTTAATTGCTTTAACCCAAATTTTAAGTCCTTTACCATCATAATCACAGTTATTTTCACAAGAATGATTAATTAGACCAGCTGTATTCCATGGGAAGTCTCCATCCAAATCATATTTTTTATTTATTGTAAATAAATATATAGGTTTACTGTTATCGTATTTATCTGAATTCTCAGTTTGTTTTTTTGTAATTAATTTTCCAATGTAATCTATTATTTTTTCACCTTCATTTATGTCTCTTGTGGCGTAAAGTCCTTTACCTTTTTTATCAATATTAGATTTTTTAATCTTATATAATTTCATGTGTTTGTGTTTAGTGATTAAAAAATTATTATCAATTAAATTCTAGCAACGCATCAACATGTCTTTGACTACTACTTTGCAATGCTTTAAGATCATAACCACCTTCAAGTATCGAAACAACTTTACCATTACAAAAAGATTTAGAATATTCTAAAGTCCTTTTAGTAATTTTATAAAAATCCTCTGTGCCTAATCTTATTTGAGCCAAAGGATCATCAATATGAGCGTCAAAACCCGCAGAAAACAACAAAAATTCAGGCTTGAACTGTTTTATTTTTGTCAAAACATTTTCGTAAGCATTTAAATATTCTTCAGAAGTTGTTCCGGCATTTAAAGGTATGTTCAATACATTATTAAATTTCCCTGTTTCTTTGTTCGATCCTGTCCCTGGGTAATAAGGATATTGGTGTGTAGAAATATATAATACTTTTTTGTTATCATAAAAAATATCTTGTGTACCATTACCGTGATGTACATCAAAATCAATTATTGCAACTTTGTTGTATCTATATTTTTCTATTAGATAGTTAGCACCTACAGCTACATTATTATAAATACAAAATCCCATAGCTTTATCTTTTTCTGCATGATGACCTGGTGGTCTTACAGCACAAAAGGCATTTTTAAATTCTTTATTTTGTACACCATCTATTGCTGTTATAATGGAACCCACCGCATCCTTTGTAGCACTTTTGCTTCCAGGAGAAACAATTGTATCACCATCTAAAAATACCAACCCTTTTTTTGGAAATGTTTGTTTAACATAGTTAATATAATCTATTGAATGTGTTTTATTTAAATAAAATTCATCAAAATTATTTGATTTTTTCCATATAATATTTTTATTATCAACTTTTTTAAAATTATCAATTATTGCAGTAACTCTATCAATTTTCTCTGGATGACCATTTCCAGTATCATGACTTTTATAAGTATCTGAAGTTACTAAACCAGTTTTCACTTTAAATAATTTTTTAAAATCATTGAATATATTAAACTCAATTTTTTTAAATCAGTTAGTGATACTGCTTCATCGACTTTATGCATAGTTTTTCCTACTAAGCCAAATTCTAAACAAGGAGCTATTTTTCTAATGAACCTTGCATCTGAAGTGCCTCCTGTAGTTGAGAGTTTTGGTTTAACTTTAGTAACTTTTTTTATGATATCTTGAATCATAAATGTGGTACTGTTAGGTTTTGTAAGAAAAGCTTCACCTGAAATACTGTAATCAATTTTATATTTAGATTTAGTTTTTTTACATACTCTTTTTAAAATCTTATTAACCTTTTTTTTAATAGAATTTGAGGTATGCATATTATTAAATCTTATATTAAATGTAGCAAATGCAAGACCTGGAATAATATTGTCTGCAGTGTTATTTATATTAATTTTAGTAATTTCAAGATTTGTAGGTTGAAAATTCTTTGTGCCCTTGTCAAACTTCAAATCTTTTAGTTCTTTAAGTATTCTAACTAGAGTAGTTGAAGGATTATTTGCTCTATGAGGATATGCTACATGTCCCTGAACTCCAGTAATTGTTAGTCGACCATTCATACTTCCTCTTCGACCAATTTTAATCATTTCACCCAATTTATTAGGATTAGTTGGCTCACCGACTAAGCAAAAATCTATTCTTTCTTTTTTCTTTTTTAGATATTCCACAACTTTTTTAGTTCCATTCACTGCAATACCTTCTTCATCTCCGGTAATTAAAAGACTTATCGAACCATTAAACTCTCTATTTTTTTCAGTAAATACACTAATAGCTGCCACAAATGCAGCTATTGAGCTTTTCATATCATTTGCACCCCTTCCAATTAAATGTCCTTTTTTAATTGATGGTTTAAATGGATTTACTGTCCAATCTTTTAAATTTCCAGCAGGAACAACATCAAGATGTCCAGCATAACAAAAATTAGGACTTTTATGACCTAATCTTGCATACAGGTTTTTAACAGGTACACTTCCTTTTTCTTTAAACTCAAGAATTTTAGTTTTAAAACCAAGTGTTTTTAATTTTTTTTCCAAAAATTTCATTATTCCAGCATCTATAGGAGTTACAGTTGGAAATCTAATTAGCTCTTTAGCTAATTGAAGTTCATTTATAATTTTCATTTAAACTAATCTCTTAAGAGATCATTAATAGAGGTTTTAGATCTTGTTTTTTCATCTACTTCTTTAATTATAACAGCACAATATAACGAAGGCGCAGTTGAATTATTATTATCGGGGAGTGAACCTGGTACTACAACTGAATAAGGAGGAATTTTTCCATAAGTAATTTCACCAGTTTTTCTATTAACAATTTTTGTAGATTGTCCTATATACATTCCCATACTTAGCACGGATCCTTCACCTACAATTACACCCTCTACAACTTCTGACATTGCACCTAAAAAAACATTATCCTCGATTATAGTCGGTAAAGCTTGAGCAGGTTCCAAAACTCCACCTACACCTGAACCTGCGGAGATATGACAATTTTTTCCAATTTGGCTGCAGCTTCCTGCTCTTGCAAATGTATCAATCATTGTTCCGTCATCTATGTATGCTCCAATATTTACGTAGCATGGCATTAAAACTGCATTCTTTCCAACGAAACTTCCTTTTCTTACTGGAGAGTTGGGCACCATTCTAAAGCCCGCTTTCTTATGGTCTTCTTTTGTCCATCCAGCTGTTTTACCTTTCAGTAAATGAGCTTTATCATACCAACTACTATATGGACCATTCAAATTCTCCATTGGATATAATCTAAAACTTAACATGATTGCTTTTTTCAAATGTTGATGAGTTATCCATTCACCATTTATTTTTTCAGCAACTCGTGACTTTCCACTATCTAAATCATCAATAACTTGATTGATAGTATCTTTTAGAGACTGATCTGAAGCAGGGTTAATTTGATCTTTTTTCTCCCAAGCATCATTTATTACTTTTTCTATACTCATAGTTTATGGGTTTTTTAATAACCTTATTTCTTTTAAAAATAAAGAGAGATTTTCTATTTTATAGTCAATATAGTCTTTATCAGATTCTTTTTTACCCCAATATTCATTGTTGATTAGCCAAACTGTCGTAGCTCCTCTTTCTTTTCCAATTGACAAGTTTTTTGCAATATCTTCAATGTAAATTGTTTCTGTTGGGTCAATATCAAATTTCTTTACCATCAGATCGAATGCTTTTGCTGCAGGTTTTGGGTTATATTCTGCATCAACTATATCAAATATATCTTCAAATAGATCATCAATACCCAAATGTGTAGTTATATTACTTACATGCTCACTTGAACCATTGGTAAAAACAAACTTTCTTAAATCTAATTTTTCAATTTCGTCCCTTAAAACAACATCCTTTTCCATAAAGGATAGGTCAATATCATGAACGAAATTTAAAAATTCTTTAGGAGGAATGTCATGATGTATCATTAATCCATTTAGACTTGTATTGTATTTATGAAAGTAGTCAGTTTGTAATTTTTTAGCTTCGACTAAGTTAATTTCTAATTTTTCAGAAATGTACTGCGTCATTCTTTTACTCACTTGACCAAATACTGACTCTAAATCCTGATAAAGAACACCATCACAATCGAATAGAATATTTTTTATATTTTTCATTTTCTTATTAATGTTCCAGCTCCTTTATCTGAAAATAATTCAAATAAAATTGAATGTTTTTTTCTTCCATCAATAATTCCAACACCTGTAACTCCATTCATTACTGCGTCTAAGCATGTATTGATTTTAGGTATCATACCCTCGGTTATAATTCCATTATTTATCATCTCTAAGATTTCTGAAGATGTGATTTCTTCAATTAGTTTTTTTTCTTCATTTAGTACACCCTCAACGTTTGTCATTAATAACAGTCTTCTACATTTCAAAGATTTTGCTATAGCACCAGCTGCTGTATCTCCATTAATATTAAATGTCTGATTATTTTTACCTAATCCTAAAGGTGATATAATTGGAACTGAATTTACCTTAATTATATCCTTTATAATATTTGTATTAATTTTATTCGGTTTTCCCACAAAACCAAGTTCCTCTGCTTCTGGAATAATCTCAATAATATTATTTTTTTTTGTGTTTAATGAGACTGCATTTGAACCTTTTTCAATTAAAGAATTGACAATATCTTCGTTAAAATCAATAAGGACATCTTCAACAATATTTATAATTTTTTCGTCTGTAACTCTCAAACCTCTAATAAATTTTGATTGAATATTTGATTTTTCTAATTCTCTTTTAATTCTAGGACCACCCCCGTGAACAATTATTATTGATAACCCTAACTTATTTAGAATACTTATATCTGAAATAAAATTGTTAAAAATATTCCTATCAATAAAAACATTTCCTCCATATTTAATGACTATTAATTCATTTTTATATTTATCTATATATTTTTTAACCTCGTCGATGGTAGGACCATCTTTTGGTACTATTTTTTCTATTTCCATTTCTATTAAACAGTTTTTACAGTCGTTCTTTTGATTATTATGTACTGTTGTGCCATTGTTAATATGTTATTTATCGTCCAGTAAATAACTAGTCCTGCTGGGAAAGGAGCTAGTATTACAGTCAAAAATAAAGGAAAGAACATAAATATTTTTGCTTGAACAGGATCGGGAGGTGTTGGATTTAATTTTTGCTGCATCCACATTGAAACACCCATTAAGCATGGCCATACACCTATTAGTAAAAAAGATGGAGGGTCCCAAGGTATTAATCCAAATAAATTAAATATGGATGTAGGATCTCTTTCACTTAAATCTTTTATCCAACCAAAAAATGGCTGATGTCTCATCTCAATTGTTACAAATAAAACCTTATAAATTGCAAAGAAAAAAGGTATCTGTATAAAAATTGGAAGACACCCGCTAATTGGATTAACTTTTTCTCTTTTGTATAATGCCATCATCTCTTGTTGGAGTTTCATTTTATCTTCTTTGTGCAACTCTTTTAGTCTTGTCATTTCTGGCTGAAGAACTTTCATTTTAGCCATTGACCTAAATGAGTAATTTGCAAGTGGAAAAAATGCTAATCTTATACAAGCTGTTATCATTATAATTGCTATTCCAAAATTACCAGCAAGGTTAAAGAAATATTGAATTGCAAAGAATAAAGGTTTTACAATGAAGTAAAACCATCCCCAATCTATTGCTAAATCAAACTTATTAATGTTTTCACTTTCTGCATATCCATCAATAACGTTTACTTCTTTTGCAGCAATTATAATCCTAATTGAGTTACTTTTAGTCTCGTTTGCACCAACTTCAGTTGCATTTGTCTCAATAAAATTTGCTCTAAACTTATTTTTATAATCAAAATCAGATCTAAAACTTTTATCTTTTTCAGGTATAAGACTAGTAAGCCAATATTTATCAGTTATACCTAGCCATCCAGATTGTGCATTCTTGGAGTATTTTTTTTCTTCAATATCATCATAATCTTCTTCAACTAGCTGATCATCAAAAACTCCAATTAAGCCCTCATGCAAAATATAAAAATTAGTTACATCGGGAGCTATATTTCTTATTATTTGTCCATATGGATAAAAGTTATAAGTTTTATTCGAATTGTTAATAATTGTTTGCTTAATATTGAAAAGATATTGTTTATCTAAACTTATTTCTTTTACAAATTTAATATTCTGATTATTAGTCCAACTTAATTTTACTGGAGAATTTGGTGTAAGTTTGTTATTCCCCTCAATGTTCCATTGAGATTTTGAATTTGGTAAGTCAATATTTTTACTTGTTGTTGCCCAACCAGTCTCAACATAATATCCATTATTCGACTGTTTAGGATTTAATAAGATTACATTATCATCTCCATTTAAAGTATTTGTATAATTTTTAAAAGTTAAGTCATCTATGGACGACCCAATTAATGAAATTGAACCTTTAATTTTATCATTTTCAAAAACAAACCTATCATTTTCTTTTAAAGCCTCATTTCTAGATATTTTAATTGTTTCTTCATCCTGAACTAATGACGGCGCATCTGTTGAAGTGTTTTCACTGATAATATTTTTATTATTTTGAATGTCTTTTTGGTCAACTACAGCTGGAGCAAAGAATAAACTATAAAGAATTATTACTGCCGCACTTAAAGATATTGCAGCAATTACATTTTTTGTATCCATAAATTACTTTTTCTTTTTAACTGGATCAAATCCCTGTCCACCACCCAAAATTTTTATTGGATGACAACTAAGTATTCTTTTAAATCCATTAATACTTCCTTTTAAAATTCCATTTTCTTTTATGTTTTCAATAAAATAATCAGAACATGTTGGAAGATATCTACAATTATTACCTAGATAAGGAGATATAAGTATTTGATAAAACCTTATAATCTTGATCATTAAAAATTTAATAAAATTGGTCATTTAATTTTTTTAAAGTCTTCTAGTGTTGCGTTTTTTATTGTTTCATAAGGATCTTTGCTAACAGAAATTCTTGCGATCAATAAATAACAGTAATTAAGATTAATGTTAATTGATTTCACAGCTTCGTTCATAATATTTCTTAGTCTTCTTTTAATTTTGTTTCTTGTTACTGCATTTCCAATTTTCTTTTTGGCTACAAAACTAATATTTAATTTATTATTATTTTTATCAGAAAGTTTTTTAAAGAAAATTGTTAAGTATTTATTAGAAATTTTTTTTCCGCTCAGAATAGACTTAAAATCCTCATTTTTAGAAAGGCTTACAATCTTGTTTTTCATTAAGCGTTTGTTAATTTTTTTCTCCCTTTAGCTCTTCTTCTTTTTAATACTTTTCTTCCACCTTTTGTTTTTTTTTTAGCTCTAAAGCCAACAGCCTTTTTTCTTTTTCTATTGCTTGGTTGATATGTGCGTTTCATTGTTGTTAAATTAATGTTAAATTTCGGTAGTTATACAAATATATATATATAAGTACAGTGATTTTTAATAAGTTAAAAATCAATGAATAGAGAAAAAAAAATTAAACTATTTTTAGGCTCCACCTATATTTTGATAGTATTTGTTTTTTTATTGATTTTTTTTAACAACTTTTCCCTTCAGGATTTCTCAAGTTATGAATTAATTAGAGAAAATAGAGAAACTTTAGAGAATATTAAAAATAATAATATTTTTTTATCAAGTATTATATTTTTACTAGGTGCCATTGTCTGGGTTCTCTTATTGGGCTTTGGATCGCCAGTATTTCTAGTTGGCGGTTTTATTTTTGGGAAGTGGTTAGGAACTTTGCTAGTAGTTTTTGGGTTATCTATTGGCGCAACACTTCTTTATATGTTTGCAAATTATTTTTTTAAAGATTTGGTTGAGGAAAAATTTTCATCTCGTTTTAGCAATTTAACTGAAAAGTTTAAAAAGAATGAGTTTGTTTTTTTTCTAGTCTATAGATTTATAGGTGGCATTCCTTTTTTTATTTCAAATATTTTACCAACTATATTTAACGTTAAGATTAGAAATTTCTTTCTAGGATCAATAATTGGAATGACTCCACAATTATTTGTTGGAGCATCTCTTGGAGCTGGTTTAAGCAAGATATTGGAAGAAAATTCTGAGGTACCGAGTATTTTAGAATTAATTTTTTCTCCTGATATTTATTTACCAATTGTGGGAATTATAGTTTTAGTTATAGTTGGGTTTTTGCTAAAAAAAAATTTTTATAAAAAATAATAGTGGTGCCCTCGACGAGAATCTAACTCGTAACTGACCCTTACCAAGGGCCTGTTTTAACATTAAAACTACAAGGGCATTTTTTAATGATAATTAGTGTATAAATTAAAATTTTTCAAATTATTGCCTTATTTTTTTTTAAAAATGGGTTATATCTATTTAAGGAAAATGTTATGGGAATTCACTATACATATGGAGCTAATAAAAATGCAAAGCTCATGGAAAAAAAAGCAAAAAGAGAGAAAAAGCTTGCAGAAAAAAGAGCAAAAAAACAGGTGAAAACTGGCCCAGTAAAAATTGAAGAAGATAAAACCATTCCTCTTGATCAGGTTATAACGCTTGATCACCTCACAAATCCCGACAAAAAATAAATAATGAGTTCAAAAAAGAATAATTTTAGTAAACTTGAACTTGCCTTGAGAAAAAATTTAAAAAAAAGAAAAGAATTCCAAAAAAAAACAAAGAAAAAAAATAAATAATGTCAGTTCAATCTGATAAATGGATTATACAAATGGCCAAAGAAAATGATATGATCTCTCCTTTCCAAGACAAGCAAGTTAGAGGAGATAAAATATCATTTGGTGTATCATCATACGGTTACGATGCTCGTGTATCTGACGAATTTAAAATTTTTACCAACGTAAATTCTGAAATAGTAGATCCAAAAAATTTTAAATCCTCAAATTTTATTACTAAAAACTCATCTGAATGTATAATACCACCCAATTCGTTCGTATTAGCAAGGACTGTAGAATATTTTAAGATACCTAAAAATGTTTTAGTTATTTGTTTAGGAAAATCTACATATGCAAGATGTGGAATAATTGTCAACGTTACACCTCTTGAACCAGGCTGGGAAGGGCATGTAACATTAGAATTTTCCAATACAACTCCATTACCAGCAAAAATTTATGCCAACGAAGGAGTTGCTCAATTCGTTTTTATTAAGGGTAATGAGGATCCAGCTGTTTCATATGCAGATAGAAATGGTAAATACCAAGGTCAAAAGGGAGTTACACTTCCAAAAATTTAATAATGGACAAATTTATTGTTAAAGGTCCTTGCAAAATAAAGGGTGATATTTCAATTTCAGGTTCAAAAAATGCTGCTTTACCAATTTTAGCATCGACAATCTTATTCGAAAACGAAGTCATAATAAAAAATTTACCCCGCGTTAAAGACATAGATACAATGATAAATCTTTTAAAATCTCTTGGTTCAGAAATAAAATTTAATAAAAATAGAAAAATTGTTAAAATAACTAAGAAAAAAAAGCAAAATGTTTTTGCATCATATTCACTTGTTAGAACGATGAGAGCTGGAATATTAGTTTTAGGAGCACTTGTTGCTAAACATCAAAAGTCTATTACCTCTTTACCAGGTGGCTGCCTAATAGGTGCAAGACCTGTAAATTATCATTTGAATGCGCTTAAAAAACTTGGAATGAAATATGATATTAAAAAAGGATATATTCATGCACATACGAAAGAAAAACTCAAAGGTGCAAAAATCAGATTTTCAAAAATTAGTGTTGGGGCCACAGAAAATACAATTATTGCCGCATGTTTAGCAAATGGAATTACTATTCTTAGAAACTGTGCAATCGAACCAGAAATAATTGATTTAATAAATTTTTTAAAATCAGGTGGTGCTAAAATAAAATTTATAGGCAAACGTACTGTGAAGATAGAAGGTATTAAATCTTTAGAAAGTACAAGTTATTCAGTGATGTCAGATAGAATAGAAACAGGAACTTTTTGTGTAGCAGCATGTTTAACTGGAGGTAATTTAAAAATAAATAACTTTGATCCAAAAATTATAAAAAAAGAATTATCATTACTAAAAAAAGTTGGAGCAAAAATTAAAGTAGCCAAAAAACAAATTCATATATCCGGTCCAAAAAAAATCAAAAATTTAACCAATTTAGTTACCAAAGAATATCCAAACTTTCCTACAGATTTACAAGCTCAGTTTATGGTTCTGCTTTGTAAGGCCAAAGGTAAAAGTTCAATAACTGAGAGTATTTTCGAAAATAGATTTATGCATGTAGCTGAATTAAGAAGATTAGGTGCTGATATTATAATAAAAAAAAATAAGGCATTTATTTCAGGTGATACTAACTTTCAAGCTGCTGAATTAATGTCCAGTGACCTAAGAGCTTCGGTTGCATTAGTTTTAGCCGCAATAGTTGCAAAAGGATCATCTGTAATCAATAGAATTTATCACTTAGATAGAGGATATGAAAATATAGAGAGAAAACTTAAAAAAGTTGGTGTAAATATTCGACGGATTAATTGATGGAAAATCAATATTTAAAAAAGATAATTGCACAAACTCCCGAAGATCTTCATATTATTTCAGCTTGCTGTTCTGAAGGGAAAGTTAATATTGATGATGTTAAATATTTAGCTTCTAACAAGATTTTTCTAATTTCAATAGCAAGATTTAGCAAAGAAGAGGAAAATAAAAATAGATTAATAAATAGTATTATTAAATTTGAATTTATTAATTCGTCAAAATCAAAGAATATAGACCAAAATGACAATAATCTGACATTAGAATTATTAACAATTGATATTTTTAAGAAAGGGGAGAATTTTGAAATAACTATGTTATTTTCGAAAAATAGATTTATAACTCTTGCCGCTGAAGTAATTGAAGTAACACTAGAGGATCAAAAAATAGTAAATGATAAAAATAATTAATTGTAATAGAAAAAATTACTTAAATAATTTAACAAAATTTTTAGATCTTAGAAGATCTGGAAAAAAAATTGAAGATAAAACTATATCTAACATTTTAAAAGATATTAAAAATAATAAAAACAAAAGTCTTTTAAAATATGAGAAAAAATTTAGTAAAAATAGTCAAATTAAGCCAAGTAATAAGCAAATTAATAAAGCAATTAAATCTTTAGACCCTAAGATTAAAAGAGCTATAGATTTTGCTTACAATCGGATACTCAAATTTCATTCTTTACAAAAAACTATAGATATCTTTTATAAAGATAATCTAAATAATAAAATTGAGTATAAATTTTTACCAATTCAATCAGTTGGCATTTATGTCCCAGCAAACTTGCCATCAACACTATTGATGAATGCTATACCAGCAAAAATTGCAGGTGTTAAAAGAATTGTACTAGCAAATCCAAAAAATAATGGAAAATTAAATCCTGCAGTTTTATATGCAGCAAAAAAATTAGGAATTAATGAAATTTATTCAATGGGAGGCGCACAAGCTATAGGTAGTTTGGCTTATATTCAAAAAGTAAATAAAATTGTTGGACCGGGCAATATCTTTGTTGCTGGAGCTAAAAGGCAGGTCTTTGGGAACGTAGGTATTGAAGGAATGATTGCCGGTCCATCTGAAATAACAATATTAGCAGATAGCAAAACTAATTTAAATGAAGTTACTACATCTATGATTGGGCAAGCAGAACATGACACAAATTCTCAATGTATATTGATCACTAAAAATTCTAATTTGATCAACAAATTTAAGAAAGATTTAGAATTAAAATTAAAAGATTTACCAAGAAAAAATATTGCATCTAAAAGCATTAAAAATAATGGACTAATTCTAAAAGTATATAATGATAGACAAATTATTGATGCAATTAATGAGATAGCTCCTGAACACTTAGAAATAAATGTAAGCAATTATAAAAAGTATAAGGATAAAATTTTTAATGCGGGAAGCATTTGTATAGGAAAATATTCTCCTATGGCATTAAGCGACTATGCTGTTGGGACAAATCATGTATTACCAACTAATTCGTCAGCTAAATTTTCGTCAGGCTTAAGTTTAAGTGAATTTTATAAAAAAATTAGCCTTATAACTCTTTCAAAAAAAGGTGTTGAGAAAATAGGAAAATACGCTACACATCTCGCTGAGTATGAAGAATTAAAAGGTCATGCTTTGAGTATAAAATCTAGAATAAATAAGGAGTAAAAAGATTTGTCGAAACAAGATTTATTGGAATTTAAAGGTAAAGTAATCGATTTATTACCTAACGCCATGTTCCGAGTAAAGCTTGAAAATAATCATGTTGTTACAGCTCACACAGCTGGAAAATTAAGGAAGAATAGGATTAGAGTTCTTCAAGGTG
This sequence comes from Pelagibacteraceae bacterium AG-337-G04, assembly GCA_003282205.1. GTDB lineage: Bacteria > Pseudomonadota > Alphaproteobacteria > Pelagibacterales > Pelagibacteraceae > Pelagibacter. The sequence continues at coordinate 127,927 of QBZW01000003.1, read as the reverse complement.
ACAATGTAACTGTGGAAGTAACACCTTATGATTTGACAAAAGGAAGAATTATTTTTAGGTTTTAAATAATGGCTTCGTAGCTCAGTTGGTAGAGCAGAGCCCTGAAAAGGCTTGTGTCGCTGGTTCGAGTCCCGCCGAAGCCACCATTTTTGGAATAAAACCTTATAGCAAAAACGCTTGCATTCAATTTTAAAATCTAATAACTATCCCGCTAGCTGAAGTTTAGCTAAGTTTAATATAATAAAGAAAGAGTAAAAGAAAAGTATGAGTACATTAAAAGGAAAAGTAAAGTGGTTCAACGGTAAGAAGGGCTACGGGTTTATAGAAAGAGAAGACGGAGAAAAAGATTGTTTCGTTCATGCAAGCGCAGTTCGTGAAGCAGGACTTCGTTTTTTGAATGAGAACGACGCTGTAGAATTTGAAATCCAGGATGGAGACAAAGGTCCAAGCGCAGTGAATTTAAAGAAAACTTCTTAAAATTTATTTCATTTAAAATTTTGTATAGGAATAAAAGTAGGTAAACCCTATGAATATTCCTATACAATACATACTTGCATTTTAAGTCTAAAATGCTATTTAACCATCATGATTAAAAATAGTAAAATTTTAGTATCTCACAAAAAACATCATTTTCATGCTGGCTTGCAGCTAGCTATTTAACTATTTTAAAATTTAAATTTAACCCTAATTAGTATAAAACAATAACAGGCCCTGGTGGTGAAATGGTTATCACGAAAGTTTGTGGAACTTTAGTTTTTGGTTCAATTCCAAGCCAGGGTACCAAAAAATGAATAAAGAAAATAAATTAATACCTGGGTTGCCCTCAGGATTTGAAGATCGTTGGAACAAGAAACTTCTTCTCAAAAAAAAGCTGTTATCAGTAATTGAGAATAATTTTATTAAGTTTGGTGCTGAGCCACTCGAAACACCATCGTTCGAATTAAGTGAAAATATAGGATCTTTTCTAGCAGAAGATGAAGCTAATCCTATGTCTGATGTATTCTCATTTAAAGATGGAGATAAAAGTATTACTCTTCGGTATGACTTATCTAGTCCTCTAGCAAGATTTGTTGCTCAAAATAATCAAGAGTTGCCTTCAATTTATAAAAGATATGCTATTCAAAATGTATTTCGTAACGAAAAGGCAGGCAATGGAAGATATAGAGAATTTTTACAGGCAGATTTTGATATTGTAGGAAATGTTAGTTCATCACAGGCTAACGCTGAACTTTGTAATTTAATTTCAGCAACACTTTTAGAATGTGGATTAAAGAAAGATCAGTTTACGATCAATGTAAGTAACAGAAAAATAGTGCAAGGTTTACTAGATGAATTACAGATAACTGAGGAAAAACAATTAAAAGTTATTAGGGCAATTGATAAACTTGATAAGCCTGGATTTGGAATAAAAGGTGTAGAGGACCTTTTGAGAAAGGAAAGAAGAGATTCTAGTGGTGCTATTACAAAAGGTGCAGATTTAAATGATAAGCAGGTTTCTCAAATATTAGATTATTTAAAAATTAAAGATTTAAATGAACTGAAACAAAATTTAAAAAACTCACTATCGCAAGAAGGAATCAAGGAATTAGAAGACTTTTTTGAGGTCCTTAGATATGGATCAAACTTAGATCAAGTCAAAACCAATTTCACAATTGTCAGAGGCTTGGCGTATTACTCTGATTTCATTGTTGAAACTAATTTAAATTTTAAAGTTACAAATAATAAAGGTAAAGAGGTAGATATTGGTAGTATTTGTTCGGGTGGAGCTTATGCAAAACTCATATCAAGATTTAAAGGGGTTGATATTCCAGGTACAGGTATAAGTTTTGGAGTTGATAGACTTTTATTTGCACTATTGCAGTTAGAACAAATTGAATTAGATGAACAAAAACCAGTTTTAGTGTGTGTAATGGATCGAAAATACTTGAAAAACTACTACGAAATTTTAGAACTTTTAAGACAAAACAATATTAATTCAGAAATATTTTTAGATACCAAAAAAAATCTTGGTAAGCAGCTTACCTTTGCAAACAAACGCCAATTACCAGTTGCAGTAATTTGTGGAGAAAATGAATTTAAAGATAATACAGTGACAATTAAAAATTTAAAGGGTGTAAAGGGTGAGAATAACAAAACAATACCTAAGAAAGATTTTATCGATGAAGTCAAAAAACTTATCTGAAAATATACTTAAATCTTTAAAATTAAGTGGATATGATTATATAGATTTAGATACAGTAATTCCAACTAATCTAATACTCGAGAGGTCTGGGGAGTCGTTTAGAAGTTTAATTTTTTCTTTTATGGATCAGAATGGAAAGGAAATTTGTTTAAGACCTGACTTAACAATTGCTTCATGCATCAAATATATAAATCAAAAAAAAAAAAGATCTTCAAAAGTATTTTATAATGGTCAAGCATTCAGAAAAGTTCAGAAAAAAAATCAAAAAATTATCAGAGATCAGATAGGTTTCGAGATCATAGGATCAAAAGATGAGAAAAGAGATGATAAAAAAATCATAGATACAAGTATTAAAGTTATAAATAAATTTAGATACAAAACTGGAAATATTACAATTGGGAATGTTGAAATTTTTCACTTATTAATAAATAAATTAGATATTCCAAAAAGATGGAGGCTTAGATTACAAAGACATTTTTGGAGAGAAAATTATTTTAATGAATTATTGAGACGTCTGGAGACTAATTCAGATGTAGATGAAACAGTAGTTGAATTGGATAAAAAAAGATATTTGAAAATGTTTAAACAAAATCAAGATAGAAATATTGCAGGTCGTACTTTATATGAAATTTTATTAAGGTTTGATAATAAAATTAAAGATCCCAGAAGACAAATAAAAGGCCAAAATGTTGTAAAAATTATTAGAGATTATTTAAAAATTAGTTGCCCTATGAGCAAAGCAGCAGCTACTCTAAATACTTTTTTTAAACAAAACAAAATCAATCTTAGCGTTGGAAAGAATTATTTTCCAATAACAAAAAATAAAGTTTCAAAGTTAAATGTAAATTTTTCATCTTCATTCGGCAGACATTTGGAATATTACACAGGTATGGTTTTTAAAATTCAAACAAAGGTAAAATCAAGAAAAATTGAGGTAAATGGTGGCCGTTATGACAATCTTATTAGTGATTTAGGTTCTAAAATAAAGGTTCCAGCTGTTGGAGGTGCAATAAATTTAAATGATTAAAATTGGCATACCTAGCAAAGGTAGACTTAGAAAAGATACTTTAAGTATTTTTAAAAATAAAAATCTTAAAATCTTATCAGAAAGAGGAGAAAGAGACCTTTTTGGATATATAAAAGGAAATAAAAAAATTAAAATAGTATATCTGCATGCAAGAGAAATTATAGAAAGATTAGGGGATGGATCATTAGATATAGGTTTTTCAGGTTATGATTTATTAAAAGAGTCTGAATTAAATATTCAAAATAAAGTTATTATTAATAAAAAACTCGATTACGGAAATGCAACTCTAGTTGTAGCTGTTCCTGACGAGTGGATAGACGTCCAAACACTTGCTGATTTAGAGGAAATATCTTTTGATTTTAAAGATAAAAAGAAAAGCAGGTTAAGAGTTGCAACTAAATATCCAAACTTGACCAAAGAATTTTTATTTTCGAAAGGAGTAACTCAATTTAAATTAGTACCTTCACTTGGTGCAACAGAGGTATATCCATTTACTGGTTCATCTGAAATTTTAACAGATATTACTAGTACAGGCGAAACTTTGCGTGCAAATAATTTAAGGATTTTAAAAGATGGAAATATTCTTAAAAGTGCAGCAATCTTAATGTCTAATAAAAAATCAAGTAAACAAAATGGTTTAAAGAAAATACTAACCTTTCTTAGTTCTTAGCTTTAGCTGTTTTCTTTCTAAGTGCATCTAAAAAATCAATTATATTGTCATTTTTATCCTCTAATTCTTTTTTTAGATTTCCTAAATCAACTACATTTGACATTATTTGGCCTAAGGTATCCCCAGAGTTCTTTGTGATATTGCCTGTATTTAAAGTGAACCTTGTGTATGGTTTGTTATCAGTTTTGATCATCAATGCTAAATGTTGGGTATCTTTTTTTCTAACCCTTACATAGATACACCAATTACAAACATTTTCATTTGGTTGTTTTTCAAATTCGATTTCAACATCTTCAACTGTAATTATTTTTCCCACTAGTTAGGTTTACCTCTGAACTCGTCATATACTCTATGCTCTACCTTTTTAAATGTTTCACAAAACCTACATTTCTCAATAATCTCTTTACCGAGATGGTAAGGGCCAATTTGAGCAATATTCTTTATGATTTTAACTTCTCCAACCCCATCGCAGGCAGGACAATTGTGTGAATTATTCTTTTTCATCTTTTTTTTCCTCTTCCTTTTCAATACTTTTAAACATTTCGTATTTTGATATTAAAAAATGAGCATCTATTAGTGCATGAATAAGAAGAATAAATATTCCACCCTTAATAAGATAAAAATTACTTGTTACTAAACCCCCAGCAAGAAATAAACAGCCTCCATTACCTATGACAAATATAACTTTTCTTGCTGAGTAAGGAATTTTTTCGTACTTACCAAATAAATAAAATACAAAAATACCATAAAAAATGAGAGTTATTTTAAGAGCACTAACCATTGCATCAATTAAAGTAAAATTTAGTATCAGTTAGCACTCCTATTATCTATATCTGATATATCTGAGAAATCCTGAGCAAATTTTTGTCTTTCTTTAACAGCTTCAGAGTCATCCCAATTTTCTACAGTATCGATAAAGTTTTCATTACCAATGTCTTCGTTAATAAGTTTTTCATCAAACTTTATTTGCACAGGCAAAGAAAAGTTTACTACTTGTCCACTGATTATACCCTGACCATTTGCTAAATTTGGTAATTGTTTTGAATCGTCAACATCTAAAGTTTCAGATCTATCTCGTGTAGCTTTTTGATCTCTTTGATTTACCATTCTGAAAATAATCTGACTATTACATTGTGATGCAATAGTTTCATCTAATCTTGATGGTCTTTGTGATATTATCATTATACCAGTTCCAAACTTTCTTCCTTCAGTAATAACTTTTCTTATTGTCTCGACTGATGGAAGATCATCCTTATTTTCAGATCTTGAAGGAATAAAATTATGAGCTTCCTCTATTATAGTTAAGAAAGGAGGTATTTCTTCATTCACTTCTTGTCTGTGTTTAAATAAATTCTCAAGTAAAATTGATACAATTGCACTTGCAGGCAAGGTTTCGTAACCCTTTAGATATAAAATACTTAATTGGCCTTTAGAAATTATTTTTTCAGGTTCAGTTGCAGGATCTGCTAATTCTACAAATTTAAGTTTACTCATTTTTTTTCTGTGTCTGAAATTAGTTTGCTCCATATTTTCCAATTTTTTTGCAACCTGACCAAGACTACGTGCCACTACATACATTGAGGCCGGTCTTATATTTTTAAATGATGTCGAACCCTCAGATGCGTATTCTCTAGATCTTTGATTAAGTAATTTTACGTATTTAAGAAGACTTCCACTCTCGTATTTTACTTTTTCTAACAACGAATTAAGGAAATCTTTCTGAGGATCTGTTAATGGCTTACCTAGTTTATCGATTAAAGTGTAAATAATTTCTTTATCTTCTGAACTAACAGATAAATTTGGATAAAATAATTTAATTTTGTTGTCAGGGTAGAGTTCTTGTTGTTTTTGAATAAATCCTAAGTAGTCTCCATGTATATCAAGCACCAACATTGGGTAGTTTTTGCATAACATTTCATGCATAATTCTTCGAACCATTACGGTTTTTCCAGAACCAGACATTCCAAAGATTGAAACATGTCTAGATACCAAATTATCTGCATCAATCCTTATTTTTACAGCTTCTCTAGCTAGTAAACTTCCAATATAAATTGGATGAGAAGAGTTCAAATCTGAAATTAGTAATGCTTCAACATCTTCACTAGATGGATATTTAACAGTTGCTGCAGGCCTTACTGGGTAAATTAATGGCAGTAATTTTGAACTCTTATCCTCATCTTTGGTATAACCTAAAATAACTACCTTACAAATAAGCTCATCTCTTGTTGTAGGAAGAATAGTATCTCTTATATCTATATCTTCGTTAGTAAGTTCTTGTGCAGCTTCTGTTGGAAAGAAAGCATTACTACTTTCTATAGTTGATATTTTTCCCCAAACAGTGACAGGTATGATTTTACCTTCGCTGGATGGAACTTTGGAGTCTGTTGTTACTATATCTCCTTTTTTGGCCTTATAATTTTTTAAACTAAAGTAAAAACAATCTATAAATGTTTCACCTAAAACTGTTCCAATAGATTTCCAATTTGGATTTTTAAGCATAATTATCTTTTACCTCCTATTATGTTTTGTGGTGGATAAGCACCATTTTCTTTTTTGTATTGTTCAAGGTGATAAGACTCATACTTGTGCATCTCATCGTTATCTTTAATTACAGAATAGTCGACTTTTGTGATGTTCCATCCTTTACTAAGGTGTTCTTTTACTCTTGATTTTAAATTTCCTTTTCCGATGTATAAAGTATGCTTTTCTTCATCATAACACTTATAAATACCTGTAATTAAATCTGGTATTTCATTCGGTTTTTTTGAAATTTCAAAAAAAGGAATAACATTGAAAACAAAGCAGCCAAATTGTTTCGAATATTCTAAACTATATCTATTCTTTTGATTATTTTTTATTAGTTCTTTAAATACAGGAGTGCTGTTGAAAAATGCAGTTGCAGTTGTGCTTCTTGCGTTTGATTTATCTTTGTATTTACCTCTTAAGGTATTTATTATTGCAAAAGATCCATCTTTCTTTTCTTTTGAGAATGAAACTCCAAATTTATAATCACAATCGTTTGATGTAAAAAATTGGCAGAATTCATTGTCTTTAAGCTGATTTTTATCAATAAACTCAGCTGAAAAGAAAAAACCACTTTTTGATATTGTAATATACTCGTCAATTTCTGAGTAATTCGGCGAAATATAAAGTTTCATTGTCATTATTTTGTTATTCCTCCTATAGGTCTATTTCTCCAAGATCTTGCTTTTTTTGATAAAATTTTTACTGCAAGACTTATTGTATTTTGATCTTTATTTTTAACTGCTTGTCTAAGTAAATGTGTTGCATAATATTTTCTTGAAGCTTTACTCATCCAGTTAGGAATTTTTGCAAACTTGTCAACGACGTTAAGTCCAACTGGAAATCCATAATTAGGAAGCAATCTAGATGTTCCTAAAATATATTCGTAGTCTTTAATTAAATTTTTTGAATTATTTAAAGATTCAATTCTAATAGGTGAATTATTATCTGTGGTTTTAATATATCCTATAAAAACTTTTGGAAAACTTTCCATCTTATCTTCCCAAGATGATCCAGTTGTAACTGTAAAACCTTGAATTTGTTTTTTAATTTCAATTGGTTTTAAAGCTTGGCCACTTGATAATATTATCTCTAAGAGGTGCGAATCTGTAATTTTATATTTTTTAATTATTTTGATAAAATTATTGTAATCTTTATCTGAAATTTTTCCTTGAGACTTATAGTTATATAAAAGATTTTTTACATATGGTGCTGAATTAGATGTCTCTACAATTCCATAAATAGGAAACTTACCTTTTTTAATATAATTAAGGGCTTCGAGATAAACATTAATAAAGTGTCTTGCAGCTATATCTGTTTTTTTATTTACAGCAAAAGGAAACATGTTCTCAACAGCAAATTTAGTAAAAGTTGGAAAACCTGGAACAGAGAAGGGCATTACAGTTCCTTCAATAGGTCCATGTAAAAAACAGTAATCAAATTTCTTATTAAGAAGAATATGTTTAACTATAGTTGCTGCTTCAAAAATAATTCTTGCTCCATCTTTTTTCTTGTTGAGCATTTGATCTTCCTCAAAGTCATCATCTATAAAGTCGTAAAGTTCATTCTTTGGATCGTACAAGTCACCCAAAAAGACCATACTCTCTTCAAAGTATTCTCTTTTTGATATAGCATCTGGCTTAACTACATAGCTTCCAGCTCTTATGCTAAGCGGTGCTGAGCTTATAATAGAGGTTTTATCAACTCCACCATCAACAAAACATGCAGTTTTGCAACGATTTTGAGACCAAAATTCTTTACCCTTGTAATTAAGATCGACAATTAGATCTGCATCTTTAACGATTTTTAAAACTGTTTCTGCAACCTTTGCAGATACATCTAAGAAGTTATTTTGAACTTTTGGAGATGCTGTAACAGCACTTTTTACAAAATTCACAAACATTGATGAATTTCTTTTAATTTTGTCTTTTATACTAATTTCTAAGCTCATGATCTTGCTCCATAAAAATATTGGATTTTTGTTCCTCTAATATTGGTTCTGATTGTTAATTTTTTGTTGGATAGCTGAAAGAATTTTTTCTTAAGATTTTTCTTAAATTCAAAACATGCTCTTCTATTAAAGAAAGATCTGAAATGAATTTTGGTTCCTTTCTTAGCCTTGGTAGAGCTGCTGGCGAAAGACACTTGGTTGTTACAGAAAGAATATGAAGGAGAACCAAGTGTACGAGGAGTTACCGCTACTCGACAGCTACTCTTACCAAAGCTAGAAAAGTCATGTGAAGATAACCTCCTTTGTTTTGTTTTGTTTAAGTTAAAGTTCATAATTATTTTATGTCCTCACTTTTTATTTTTTCAACATTGAAAAAATTTTTAAAATTTTTTTTTAAATTTTTTTCGATAAAACTTATTCTTTGAATTGAAATTCGTAATATTTTGGAAAGCTCTTTAAGTTTTAATTCTTTTTCTGATTCACAATATATTCTATTGTCAAAGATCAACGATTTAATATTATTATTTACATAAATTAATTTAAATTTGTGAATAATTTTTTTAATATTTTCTTTTTCATCTTTGATAAATAGTTTTTCTCCAGCAGATCTTATTTCTGGCGTATTATGAAAAGATTTAATATAATTAGACAAGTTTATATTTGGAATTGAGTTTCCTTTTTTAAATATTTCAGTAACATGCATTTCATCTTTACCTTCTTCATTATTTACAGTTACCCAGTCTACTTTTTTTTCAAAATGTTGAGATTCTAGTTCCCAAATAATTTTATAACCATTTATGCTACATAGATTAAAATGTTTAGCTAGATGTTTTGCTTCATCATAGTTTAATTTTTTTCCAGACTGGCAATTTTTATTTTTTATTGCTCTTATAGCTGAATGAATTAATTCGTTTCTGTCAGACCCATTAAGATTGTTCCATTTACTTTTATAATTTTTAATTTTTTCTCTAATATGAACAACTGCAAATTGTTCGAAGTTACAATCCCTATCTTTTTCGAAATACTTAATAGATGCTTCTTTTAAAAGATACAATGCCTCTGAAATAATATCCTCAGTATTTTCTCTATCTAGTTCATAATTTTCTTCAGTTAATCTTAAAGATTTTTTTAAAGCTCTAAAAATAAGGGATTTTTTTTTATTTGCTTTTTGTAAAGTACAGTAATGCAGCGCTAAATTGTCTAAACCTCTAGTATTCAAAGCAAGCTCCCTTTGAATCAAGGTTTCAGAGATTTTTGTAAAATCTGTAACTGTTATAAGAGCTTTAAGGCCCGCCACCTGGCCAAATCTGTTTTTCATAGATTTGGTGACTGCTCTTAATGTTTATATAACCGTGAAAATAAAATATTCAATAGTTGTGTAAGAAATAACAAATAAAAGTGTTATTTTTATGAAATTAAGAATTTAATTAAGTTCAATAGGGCTAATTTTTTGCTCAAAATCAGGAAAATTTGATTGAACTGTGTAGGTTTTTTTTTCGTTAGGATTATCTATTAATTTTAGTCTATAGTGTCTTTCTTTCCTCAATCTGGATGCTTTTCTCTTGTGAATTTCGTAAACATTCAATCCTTTGCCAATACAAATAACACCTCTGACATTTTCTCCTTCTACCAACATGCCTCTCCTATAAAATTGATCGCCATCTACATTCCAATCATTCTTAATCTTCACCTCTACTTGTACATCTTTCCATTTAGAAAAACATTTTAATAATATTTTCTCATAATTAATACTTAACAAATTTTCATTATTTTCATTTGAAGTTAAAATTGATTTTATACTTAATAGTAATGTCTTAATTTTTTCTTTCTTTAAATTATCCTCTTCTTTCTCATATTTATTTTTAATATCCTCAATTAAAAATTTAAAATTCTTTTGAGCAACATCTTTAATACATGTTAGAATTTCAATTTTTATACCTTTTTTTTTCTCAGTTAAAATAATATCTAAAATATTTTTTAAAGAGGCTTTATAACAGGCAACATAATTAAAATTATTTTTTTTATTATTTATTTCTAAGATATCGAGTATTTTTGGCCTAAAATTTTCATAAGGAAGTTCTTTCTCAATTTTATTGAGATCTTCTTTTATTATTTTAAAACCTTCATTTGAAAAATTAGTTAAATGATCAATAATATTAGGATCAAATAATGTGATTTTTTTTGCAAATTTTGCTAAAGATTGAATTTTATTTTTAAATTTTGTTTCTGAGATAGGAAATTCTAAATACGGTACTTTTAATTGTATAGGTCTTTGAATATCTGAAATATTATCAAAAATTATATCTATAGATTTTTTTGAATTATTTATTTCTATTTGTTCGAAGTTAAGTTTTAATAAAAAATCATTTATTAAAATATGCATTCTTGAATTTTGACCAGATAAATCATATAGAATTTTTTTATACTCTTCTTTTAAATCAATATTTTTCTCATTGATCAAAAATATAGTTTCTTTTGCAATTTTTCTGTTCTCTAAAAAGAAATTTTCATAAAACTTATTGAAAATAATTTCGTTTTCTGAGATATCTTTTAAAAATTTTGGACTTACGTAACAAGAACTAATCATATTCAAATTAAATCTAATCGTTCTGTAAAAAATCCATGCCTCCAGCTATTTTCAAAATTACCTTTTTCATTTATTTCCATTTCGTCAACTTTTGACTCACCTTTTTCAATGTGGACATAAGAAACTTGAACATCTTTATGGCTTATTTTTCCATCTCTTATATTTTTTAAAATACCTAAGAGTAGATTTTCACTGTGAGTTTCGATAATAAACTGATTTTTTTTACTACATTCTACAAATAAATCAGCCAGCCTTACTTGTAAACTTGGGTGTGCTCTTCTTTCTGGTTCTTCAAAAATAAGTACCTTATTATCAGCTGCAACGGATTGAGCAATAACTGGTAGTACATTTTCAGCACCAAGACCACCATATTTATAATTTATTTTAAAATTCTCTTTTCTATGCTGGATAAGAGTCACGCTTGTGGGACCACCAGACTCGGTTTCAATTTTAAAGTCGTAATTAAAATTTTTTAACCATTTATTTATTTCCTTTTTATTATTAATTATGACTTTATGCAGAAACTCGTAATTGTATCCCACAAAATTTTCCTCATAGGCTGATAAGTTGTCGTACTCAGATGGCAATGCTTTTTGTCCTTGAAAAATTCTAATTGCATTAAGTGTGTATGACACTTTTTCTCGACAAAAGCTTATCATTCTTTCTGGGTCTAATGTTTTTACCCTTTCGGTTTTATCATTGGGATTATTTGGATCAAATGCTGATTGTGAGGGTCTTTCTGCATTACGTATTCTGGAGACAGTATCACATAAAAAATCTGCTAATGAATTTCTGTTGAAAGTTGCTTCAACAATTTTCTTGATCTCGTTATCTTCTAAAGGTTTGTTGTCTTTAGATGATTTTATTTTCAACAAATCTCCATAATTAAAAGTACTATTATTTTTGAATATAAATTTTTTATTTTTTTTTATGTCATCAGATATGAACTTGATAAATAGTTTAAAATTATTTTTAAGATTAGAAATAAACTTTTTATATTTTTTAAGAGAATTTTCTGAAAATCTAAAGAAAAAAGGAGAAAATTCTCCTACTCTTACAGAACTTTGAACAAATTTATCAATATCACTTTCAGCTTTATCTGAGTTTTTTTTGTTTTTTTGTTTTAATAAATCTTCAAATTTTCTTTCAAATTCAATACATCTATCTAAATAAGTAAGTACCTTTTTTCTATTGATATATGTATATTTAAATAGCTCTCTCCAGGAATATTCATTTTCAATAAAACTAATAGTCGATTTGGCACTATTTGGTAATAAATTTGTATTTTCAAATGGTTGATTTTTAATTGTTAAAAATTTTTTTTCATCGTCAGAAAAAGAATAAAAATCAACTTCAGCACAGTCTATTGAATTCTTATTTAGATTAAATTTTTTTATAATAGACTTTGAATCTTCTATCTTACCCACATTTTCACCAGCAGTTATACCCAAAATGATAGGTCTTGATGTTTCTTTTTTTGAAACAAGATCCTTGTAAGATGGAAAGTATAATCCCCCAGAATAGCTTTTGCTTGGATTCAGAACTAAATCACCATCATTATCAAAACTTTGTTGGATTAATTTTATAGCTTGCAATAAAGAACTTTTACCAGCACTATTTCTCCCAAATAGTAAAGTAATCTTTGGAGCAAATTTTATATCTATTATTTCACTTCCTATTGGACCAAAAAAACTTTTAAAATTTTTTAAATGTAATTTCTTTATAAAGTTTCTACGATTCGCTATTTTATTTTGCGGTTTTCTACTTTTGTTATCTTTTTTAGACATAATTAATTAATACCCGTAATTTATTAATAATTAAATTTAAATTTATCATTGTTTAATTTAAATAAAATACGGTTATAAATACTATATGAACATTGAAATAATTATACTTTCGTTAATATTAATAGGAGTTTTGATAGCAGTTTCATTAATAGTTAAACAGAATAAAAACTCAATAGATCAAAACAAAGATGCAAATGAAATAAATAAATTAAACTCAGAGATTATTAATTTAAAAGAATCTTTAAACACAACTATTAATAGCACAATGAGTTCAATGGCCAGTTCTTTTAACAACCTTTCATCGGGTGTTACAAAAGATATGACAAATGCTTTAACTCAAGTAGATCAAAAAGTAGCTTCTTTTAATGCTCAAGTCGAAAATCTAAATGAAAGTCAGAAGGGGATTAATCAAATATTGGCAGGAGTTAAAAAATATGGAACTTTAGCTGAATTCAGTTTGGGTTCTTTAATTAAAGATTTATTGCCAGCATCACAATATTCCTCAAATGTAAAAATGAAAGATGATACCGGTGAAAATGTTGAGTTTGCAATTAAACTTCAAGATGGAATTTTAGTACCAGTTGATAGTCACTTTCCAGTTGAGAGATTTAAAGCCATCCAGGATGCTCACCAGGAAGATGATAAAAAAGCAATGGCGGATGCAAGAACTAAACTTGTTAGAGCCTTTAAGGAAAAAGCAAAAAGTGTGAATGAAAAATATATCGTGCCACCTAAAACGACAGATTTTGCAATAGTTTATGCACCAACTGAGAGTTTATTTCTAGAATTAGCTAATTATCAAGATCCAACTACAAAAGAATTATTAACTCAAGAAATAATGAAAAAATATAAAGTAACTATTATGGGCCCAAACAATTTATCTGGTTATTTACAATCACTTCATATGGGCTTTCAAAGTTTAAGAATTAAGAAACATGCATCAGAAATTTATGACCATTTAAAAAAGATTAGTACTAGATTTAATATGCATTTTAATAATGTTTTAGTTTTAAGAAAAAAATTAGAAGAAGCAATGTCTGTTGTTGATAGCTTCGGCAAAGATGCAAGAGCAATCAATAGAAGTATAGATTCTATAAAAAATCCTAATGAGGATGACGATCCAGATCCAGATTCGCCTTCAGGTGCAAGTAATTATGAGCAAGTAGACAAACGAAAAGTTTCCTAAAGCTTAGATGAATGAAGTGGAGTAATAAATTTATTTATCCAAAATCTACAAGATCAATTGAAGATGGTTATAGGAAATACTCTTTAGGAGAAGAAAAACTTCCAAGTGTGACAACAATTTTAAGTGCTACTAAATCCGAAGAGGAAAAGGCAGCTATCAAAAATTGGCAGGAGCGGGTAGGTTTTAAGGAAGCAAATAGAATTAAAACTGAAGCATCTTCAAGAGGAACGTCAATGCACTCTTATATTGAAGATTACTTAAGAGGCAGGATTAATGAAAGCTTTTTTGAAAGTAATGAACAATACAAAAATATGGCAAAAGAAATAATTGAAAAGGGGGTAAACAATAAATTAGATGAAATTTATGGGATGGAAGAAACTATTTATTATCCAGAGCAATATGCTGGAACTGCAGATTTAATTGGAATTTATCAAGGAAAAGATGTCATAATAGATTTCAAGCAGAGTAATAAACCTAAAAAAACAGATTATATTCAAGATTATTTCTTACAACTTGGAGCATATACTTTGGCTCATGATGTCGTACATGGAACAAAAATGAAAGCAGGGATAATTTTACTCTGTACAAAAGATTTTCTATTTCAAGAATTTAAAATTGAAGGTGCAGAATTAGAGATGTATCAAAATTTATTTATGGGCAGGGTCAAAAAATTTTACGAGATGAATAATATAGCTTGACTTTAATCAACCAATACATACAACAAAGAAAACTAACTAGAAGCTACTTGTTTAGATGCAAAGGTTTAGTCTTAAAAAACTTTCCAAAAACCCATCAAAACATAGCTAATTTGAGGTTAATAATATGAATTTAGCAATTTGGGACATAGAATCATCGAGTGCCAGCACTGACTTTGGTAGCATCATAGAAATTGGTGGAATACTATTTGATGAGAATTTTAAAGAAAAAGATAGATTTAATCTTCGATGTAGACTTCATGAAACTGAGATTTTTCAAGCAGCAGCTTTAATTGTTAATAAGACATCAATTAAACAACTTACGCAAACAAATCTAAGTCATTATCAAATGCTTGGGCAGGTTGAAAAAATTTTTAAAAAATGGAGCCCTGCTATTTTCTTAGGATGGAGTTCGCTAAATTTTGATGAGGAGATGATAAGAAAAGAATTTTTCAAAAGTATTAGGTATCCTTATTTGACAAATTCTGCTCCCAATACAAGACACGATGGAATAAATATCGCAAGAGCTGCATATGCAGTAGATCCAACAGTTTTAGAGACTGAAATTAATGAAAAAAACAATCCTGTATTTAAATTAGCATCTTTGGCTCAGATGCAAGGTATAGATGCAAGTGATGCACACTCAGCTTTAGCTGATGCAGAACTTACTGCAAAAGTTTTGAAAATTGTTAAAGAAAAACAAGAACACACTTGGGAGTCTTTTCTAAATACTTCAAATAAATCTCATACCGAAACCATTATAAAAAAAGGAGATATTGTTACTTTAAATGAATATTATTACGGAAAGTCCAGACTTCATCTGGTAGTACCGTTGCACGCAAAATATTGTATGCATCCTATTTATCAAGGATGGTACTATACAATAGATCTTAGAACAGAAATTCAACCATTGATTTATAAATCTATAAATGAGTTAAAAACCGAGATGAAAAAAACACCCAAGTTCTTAAGAACAGTTAGATCAAACAAAGCACCAATAATTATTGACTCAAAATATGGTTTGAATGTTGAACCATATAGTAAATTAGACAAAAAAGTTATTAAAAAAAGAGCAGAATTTGTTCAAAATAATGAACAGTTTTCACAAAATATTTTAACTGCTCTCCGTGAGGTTGCAGAAGAAAAAGAGCAATCAAAATCTCAAGAAGATATTTATGCGGAGGAAAGCATTTATACAAAATTTACATCGAATAAGGATACAGCTCTGTTTCCAATTTGGCATGAAGCACCATGGAAAGAGAAATTAAATTTACTAGATAAGTTTGAAGATGATAGATTAGTTAGTTTTGGTAAAAAAATTATATTTCAAGAAGCTCCAGAGATACTCCCAGATTCTATCTACAAGTCTATTAGAAGAGATATAGCTAAAAGAATACTAAGCGAAAGAAAAGAGAAATGGTGGACAATACCTACTTTATATAATGAAATTGATACTTTAAGAGAAAAATATACTAATGAGAATGACAATGAAAAATTAGCTTTACTTGATGAATTTAATAATTATGCAATGTCTATTCAAAAAAAGTACGAGAATGTTTAATGTATAAAATCCAATTTACGCATTTTTAACTATTGAATAAATAAAATTAATTTATATAAAACTCACATGGCAACAGTAAAATCTACAGATGAGAGTTTTGATCAATTAGTTAAAGATAATAAGATATTAATTTGTGATTTTTGGGCAGAATGGTGCGGTCCATGTCACATGGTAGCTCCTAGCTTGGAAGAAATTTCAAATGAAATGTCTGACCAATTATCTGTAGCAAAACACAACATTGATGAAGAGCCAAATACTCCAACAAAATATGGTGTTAGAGGGATCCCTACCATGATTTTGATGAAAGATGGAAATCATGTTTCAACTAAAGTTGGAGCGGTTCCAAAAAGCGAAATTGTTTCTTGGATAAAAGAAAATATTTAATTTAAGCTTAAAATTTCTCCAGCAAGATATAGTGAACCTAAGCAGAGTATAATAGTATTTTCGTTTTTTGATAAAGATCTTATACTTTCTTCAATACCATTAGAAAGTTTTAAATTTAATTTTAAACTAACTAACTTTTTTTTAAAATTTTCCTTCGAAATTGCACCATCTTGATTAGGAATATCAATTAAAGTAATTGAATTTACGATATTTTCAAAAGTTTTTACAAATTCTGCATGTTCTTTATCTTTCATCATACCAACGATTAAATTTACTTCCTCATTTTGATTTTTAATCCAATTAGCGATAGAAAAACTTGCGCTAATGTTATGACCACCATCAACTATAAGTTTATTATTACCAGCAATATCTTTTAATTTACCAAATTTTATTTCTTCAAGTCTTGCTTTTAATGAAACATTTTTGATACCATCTACAATATTTTCATCTTTAATATTAAAAATCTTTCTTGATGCAGCAATTGAGGTACTAATATTATAAAGCTGATGATCCCCAAGAATATTTGGTTCAGGAAATACTAATTCCCCTAACTGATCTTGATATTGAATAAATCCATTCTCGGACTTTGCAATATTAAAATCTTTACCAAAAAAATATTTATTTGAGGTATTTTTTTCCAATGATTTTTCTATTTTATCTCTTATTTCATTATTTACTTGTTTATTAATAAATATATTTGAGTTTAAAAGCTTAGCTGTTTTTTCATATATTACACCTTCAATTGATTTATTTTCAAGCCATTGAAAGTGATCATTGTGAATAACACCAATTAGAGTCATTAAATTTTCCTTAAATACATTTGTACTATCAAATTGATGAAATAATCCTGCTTCTATAATATTAATATTATCTTTGAAATTTTCAGCATGTTTTAAAAATGCACAAGTTAAAATTTCAAATAATGTTGCATTATCATCCCCTAAAGTTTTCTCAACGTCAGTAAGTAATTCTACTAAATCTTCTTCATTGATTTCTTTATCTTCAAAAACGTATCTTTCTGTATAAGAAAGTAGGTGTGGAGAAGTGTAAAGATTAGTCTTGTATCCAGTTTGTTTTAGTATTGACTTAAGGCTATAGCACATGCTTGCTTTAGCATTTGTTCCAACAACTGTGATAACGTTTTTTAATTTATTTTGTGGATTACCTAGTTTTTTTAAAAGATTAAAAGTTCTTCCAAGAGATAAGTCTAGTTTTTTTTTATGATGCTTCTCTAGTTTGGATATTAGTTTCTGAAGTTTCATTTAAATTTTTTAAATGTATATCAGAATTTTTTCTAAGTAATATCGATAGAAGGTTTCCCACTTCCTTTTGAATATCTTTTCTATGAACAACTCTGTCAACAAAGCCATGTTTTTCAACAAATTCAGCTGTTTGAAAATCAGAACTTAATTCCTCCTTAACCGTTGCTTGAATTACTCTTTTTCCAGCAAATGCTATTAGGGATCCAGGCTCTGCTAAATGAATATCTCCTAACATCGCAAAAGAGGCAGTTATTCCTCCAGCAGTCGGATCAGTAAAACACACAACATATGGTAAATTATTTTTTTTAAGTTCATTAATAGCTAGCGTAGTTCTGGTCATATTTGCTAAAGCAATCGTAGACTCGAACATTCTTTGACCACCTCCACACGGAAAGAACAGGTAAGGTGTTTGATTATCTATTGCATGTTGAACTCCATAAATTATTGCTTCTCCCTCTGCAGCTCCAACTGAACCCCCAATAAAATCAAAATTAATTGCACCTGCTGTTACTTCAATTCCATTTATTACGCCTTTTGCAATCATGACTGCACAATTTTGATTTGTTTTCTTCCTAGCAATTTTTAGCCTGTCTTTGTAAGATTTTTTATCAACCCAATTTAATGGATCTTCTGCAGGTATAGGTGACTCTAAGATTTGGTAAGCGTTTTTCCCAAATACTATATCAAACCTTTGTCTACAACTAATTCTATGATGTTTTCCACAAAGATTACAAACCCACAAATTAGTTTCTAAGTCTTTCTTCAAAATAGGGCCCTTACAGCAACTTGTCCAATCTGAATTTGCTATATCTTCTTTTGAAGGTCTCTTCCTTAGTACCTTCTTTATTTTTTCACTAATACTTATAGCTTTTGTTAACCAGTTCATGATATTTTTTTTCTTAATTTACTAACTACCTTACTTACATTTATGACAGGATTTTGTCTATTGTTTAAACTTCTTGTAATTTCTTTACAAATTTGACTACCAACAACAAGTCCATCAGTATTTTTAAAATTTGATATATTTTTTTCAGTTATTCCAAAACCAATAACACAATTTTTTTTTGGATTTATTTTTTTTATCTTATTATAATTGTATAAGATTTTTTTTGGTGAAACTTTTAACTTTCCACCTGTAGTAGATAACATACTTATATAATAAATCATATCATGAGAATCTTTTGTTATACTTTTTAGTCTTTTACCTGAAGTTGTAGGAGATAATAATTGAATAAAATTAATTGAATTTTTTTTACATTTCTTTAAAAATATTTTATTTTCTGGCCATGGTAAATCAACAACAATTAAACCGTTAACACCTGATTTTTTACAGTTTTTTAAAAAATTATTTTCACCATACTGGAAAATCATATTGTAATAACCCATAAATATTACTGGTTTTGAATTTTTGCTTTTTTTAAAATCACTTACAATTTTAAAAATATCATTCATCCTAATACCATTTTTAATCGCTCTATAAGCACTTGTTTGAATTTGACCTCCATCTGCTACAGGAGTGTTATGCGGTACACCAACTTCTAAAATATCTGCATAATTAGAAATTGCTTTTAAAATTTCTAATGACTGTTTTTTTGAACTGTCTCCAGCTACAGTGTAGGTTAGTAAGGCTGGTCTTTTTTCCTTTTTTGCATTTTTAAATGCAAGACTAATTGGATTTAACATATTTCTTTCCCAACTTTTTTTCTAAAATACCACGGTCTTTATATGCATCCCCACAACTATTAATAATTATTATTGTATCCTTGCTCAATTTTTTTGCTTCTTTTATTGCAACTGAGAATGCATGACTTGGTTCTAGTGATGGTCTTAAATTTTCATATTTTGTAACTATTTGGTACGCTTTTAAAGCTTCTTCATCACTTGCTGCTGTATACCTTGCGCGTTTGGTATCTTTTAAAAAGCAATGGAGTGGTGAAATCCCAGGGTAATCGAGACCAGCTGAGATAGACTCAGTTTCTTCAATTTGACCGTCGCTATTCTGATTTACGTATTGTGCTGCACCATGAAGTATACCGATTTTTGAACCGTAAGTTAATGGAGCGGCATGTCTTTTACTTTTTGTTGGTCCCCCAGCTTCTACGCCAATAAATTCAACTTGTTTTTTATCATAATCCATAAATTCGTTCCAAAAACCAAAACTTGAGGAACCTCCTCCTACACAGTTATATAATTTAAGTTTTTTTGGAATATCGCCAAATTCATTCATTAATTGAACTTTAAGTTCTCTAGAGATTTGACTTGTGCTCCAACCACAGATACGAACAAAAATTGCAGGCCCTACAGTACTACCCACGCACATTGCAGTAGTATCACAATTAGCAACCCAATATCTCATACATTCAGATACAGCATCTACTAATGTTTGACTTCCAGAATATACAGGAATTACTTCGGCATCATTTTTTTTCATTGCTTTAACATTTGGTTGTTGTCTTTTAATATCTTTTGCACCCATAAATATTTTACATTTCAAACCGAATTTCTTGGCCGCCATACTTAACATTTTTCCAGCGTAACCAGCTCCTGTGTCGCCGATAATAACTTTTTTTCCAGATCTTTTGGCTAATAAACAATGTACAGTTGCATTATATATTTTGTGAGCTCCTCCATTAGCATCAGAAACTACCTTAGACCAGATCTGTGCTCCACCGACTTGTTTTGTTAAATTATTTAATTTAATAAATCTTGTAGGTGTTCCGATCCAATTTTTAAAATATTTGTCTCTTTCTTTTAAAAATTTTTTATTATTCTTTAATTTATTAAATTGTATTTCGAGATCTTCTATTGGTTTCTTAAGTGTTTCAGGTACAAAATTCCCACCAAATTTTCCTCCCCAAAAACCTAGTTTATCTCCTTGATCAATAACTGGTATTCCCTTTTTAAGTTTCATTTTTAATTGCAATGTTTAATAATTTGTTAATTTTTTTTTTATCTTTTTCCCCATCTTCGTTTTCTAAAGAGCCACTTAAATCAATAAAGTAATCTTTATTTCTGAAACTAGGAATATCTTCTATTTTTATATTCCCAGCAATCATTTTATTTACAGTATTAGGTACAAAATTTAATAATTCATGATTAAATCCAATTGACTTTTCGTAGCCTTTTCCATCAAAAAGAATTATGTCTGAAATTTCATTATATTTACTATACAGCTCAACATCTTTATGTGTGTTGATTGTTAGTGCGGTAATAATTTTGGTATTGTAGTTTTCTTTTATTGTTTTTGTTCTTTCAGGACTTACATCATAAAGTTGGTAATAATCAAAATTTAATTTCTTAATTTTTTTTAAGATTATGTCATCAGGATCAACAAGAACAGATACAAAATTTGTTCCATTTTTTTTTATTTTAACTAAATCTTTCAATTTGCTATATTCAACATACCTTCTACTTTTCTTGAAATTACAAATGAAACCTACAAATTTTGGGGGATATTGATGACTCAAAATATATTTTAAAGTTTCAAGATCTGAGATCCCACAAATTTTTATTCCTTTGACCATTATTTCAAATGATTAATTAAATTTTTTATATTATTTTCAATATTTCCTTTTGTAATTGGTCTCCCAATCACCAACCAGTCACTACCATTTTTATATGCCTGTTTTGGTGTTAGAGTTCTTTTTTGGTCATCCACTTTAGAATTAAATCTTATTCCTGGAGTTATAATTTCTTTTTTAAATACTTTCTTAACAATATTTACTTCATGAGGACTGCATACAATAGCGTCCAGTTTTGCTTTATTAGCTAGCTTAGCTTGCTCAAGTACTATTTTTTTAACATCTTTACTGTACCCAATTTTTTTTAAAGACTTATTATCTATAGACGTGAGGATTGTTACTCCAACTATTTTTGTTTTTCCTGAAACCTTTTTTGTTGCTTTTAGTGCTTCTAAGCCAGAGCTTATGTGAATAGTTAAATAGTTAAAATTTAAATCTTTAACAGCTTTGACCGCTGATGCACAAGTATTTGGTATATCTGCAAATTTATAATCTCCAAAAATAATTTTATTTTTTAATTTTGAAATAAACAATCTTCCTTTTTTTGAATTTAAAAACTCTAATCCGAACTTATAACCAACTTTCAACTTCAATTTTCCAGTTTTTCTTATTATCTCTTTGATTTTTTTTATATCATTGCTATCACAAGCAACAAATATTTTGTTTTTATTCATTTACTTTAGTTGTCCATTCTTTTGACATTTTAAAAAGAATTGTCTTTTTTTCTGGTGTGTTTACATTTTCGTTAGTTTTAGGGTTTCTAGATATTCTTGCTTTTTGAATCCTTGGTTCTATTGTAAATAAATCTCTTAATTCTACTCTCTCACCTCTCTTGAGGGCATCTTTCATTTCGAACAGAGCTATATCTAACAATCTGTTCAAATCTTTTTTATAAAAGTTGGGGTAATTTTTTGCTAATTCTTTAATTAAGTCTGATTTTACGACTGACAATTTTTAATCTTTATCCTTTTTTTTCTTTTTATCATCTAATTGTTCCGAAAGCGAGGAGAATGGAAGATTTTTTCCACTTAGAGGGCTTGAATGTTCTTTAATTGCTTTCGCATTCATTATTTCCTCTAATAATTTAATACTTAAATTTACTTTCCTTTTTTCAAGGTTAAGTTCAGCGATAGCAGCATCTATTCTTTCTCCACCTACAAAACGAGATGGTCTAGCATCTGAAGCGCTCATTGCAATCTGAGATTTTTTAATCAATATTTCAACATCACAACCCTCAGGTTTAACAAATAAACCTTTATTATCTGATGAAATGACCTTAACTGTAATCGCATCGTTAGTCTTTTTGTCTTTAAACCAATCAAATGGGTCTTTTTGTAACTGTTTTAGGCCTATTCTTACCTTTTGTTCACTTTTCTTTATTTCAAGAATTTTAACTTTTAATGTTTCACCTTTTTTGTATTTCTTAAGTTCGTCTTCGGGTTTTCCAATATATGAAAGATCATTAGAGTGTAAAAAACCATCTATATCAAAATCTCCTAATTTTAAATAGATTGCATATTCATTTAAACTATTTACCACTCCTTCAATCTCACTGCCTACTGGATATTCATTTTCAAGTTTTAAATACGGATTTTCTTGGGTTAATCTGTGCGAGATTGCTACTCTTCTTTTTTCTTTATCAATTTCAGTAATTACACAATCAATCTGATCTCCGACATTAAACATTTTTTTTGGAGATATATTCTTTTTTGTCCAACTTATTTCACTACTATGAAGAAGTGTACTTAGTCCTGCCTCTAATTCACAAAAACATCCATAGTCTGTTATCTTTACAACTTTCACTTTATATTGATTTCCTATTTGATAGTTAGATATATGTTCAAAAGGGTCAGGCGAAAGCTGCTTGATTGAGCATCCTACTTGTAGCTTTTCCATGTCAATCGAAATTACTTTTAAATCGTGTTTTTCACCTATATTAAAAATTTCGTCTGGGTGATTTACTCTACTGTAGCTAATTTCCTGGAGGTGGCAAAGGGTATCAATTGTACCATCAGGAGTAGTTACTTCAAAAAAACATCCAAAAGAGGAGTATCCTTTAACGACAGCATCTTTTATGATATCTCCAACTTTAAATTTTTCTATAATTTTTGCTTTATCCTCTTTCTTGTTAGATGAAACAACTTGTCTTCTAGAAACAACACTATTACCTCTTACCATATCTAATTTAATCAATGCAAATTTTTGCTCAACACCAATTAGATGGTCAATATTTTTAACAGGTTTGTCTGAAATTTGAGAGCCAGGACAAAACATTAATGAGCCTGTTTCTACATGCTCAACTATGACGCCACCCTTTGTTTTTTGTATAATTTTACCATTTATTAATTCATTATTTTCATAACATTTTACAAGCTGATTCCATCCTTTAATTTTTTGAGCTTTTTGTGCTGAAACAACAACATCACCATTTTTATCCTCAATTTTTTCTAGTAAAACTGAGATAAGATCGCCTTCTTTGACACCATCTGACATTCCAATCATTTTAATTTCATTTATATCAATTACTGGTTCACTTTTTAGACCAGGTATAAAAAGAAATACGTATTTATTCGTTATCTTAGTGACTTTACCATCTATAATTTTACCTTCTTCTATTTTATTTTTTGATAATTGGCTGTTTAATAATTTTTCAAATTCCAGTGTTGCAGGTGAGTTTAAATCTTTATAAATTTCCATATTTTTTTTTGATCGAATTTTTTACTAAATTAGAAAGCTTTATCTCCATCTGTTTAATACTTAATTTAGTGGTGTCGACTAATACAGCATTTTTGGTCATAATCAAGGGACTAATTTTTCTTTTAGTATCGTCTTTATCCCTTTGAATCAGCGATTTTTTAACTTGTTTTAAAGTTATTTTCTTGTTTTGATTTTTAAATTCCTTCAGTCTTCTTTTCGCCTTTTCATTTATGGAGCAAGTGAAAAAAAGCTTTAAATCTGCATTTGGCATAATTACTGAACCTATATCTCTACCTTCAACAACAACTAATCTAGATTTTTTTATAAAGTTTACTTGAAAACTCTTAAGAGCGTTTCTTACAAACTTTTTTTTTGCAATAATTGAAGATAATTTAGCTACTTCTGGACTATAAAGTTTTTTACTTTGCAATTTTTTTAAGTTTATTGACTTAACAATTTTACTAATAAATTTGGTAGTGTAATCATTATTATTTTCTATAATTTTTAAAGCACAATATCTATATAGACTACCACTGGATAGAAATTTCATCTTAAATTTCTTTGAAATTAATTTGCCTCCAGTTGTTTTTCCAGAAGCACTACTTCCGTCAGAAGCAATTTTAAATTTAATTTTTTTACTCAATTTTTTCAATTTATTTTAGCACCCAAGGACTTTAATATATCAAGAAAAAATGGAAAAGATGTATTGATAGAATCCCTATCAGATATTTTCCAATTTCCTCCAAAAGATAATGCTGCAATACATGCCATCATAAAAACTCTGTGGTCTTTTAGATATTTTTCTACATGAATATTTTTAGTAATCTCTAACTTTGGATTTCCAAATATTTTTATATTATCTTTTTTTCTTTTTACTTTTATTCCCATAATCTTTAAAAACTTTAAGGCTAAATCTAATCTTGGACTTTCCTTTTTATTTAATTCTCCTAAATTTTTAAATGTTGAGACTCCTTTTGCTTTTGCAGCTACTAAAAAAATTAATAAAAATTCATCAATTGCTGAGCTGTTTAGATATGAAGGACAGTTAAATCCTCTTAATTTTCCTGAACTTTTTATGAAAATATCTGCAATATTTTCCCCTTTATAGATTTTTTTATTAATAAGTCTAATAGCAGAACCCATTTTATTAAGAATTTTTATGACTCCTATTCTAGTTTTATTTATATTTACATTTTCTATTATCATTTTTGATTTTTTTGATAAAATTGTAAGAACTATAAAAAAAGCAGCAGAGCTAATATCTCCAGGAATAATATATTTAAAGGATTTAAATTGGCTAAGTCCACTTATGGATATTTTATCTATATTATTTGTTTTATTTACTTTAAGTGGATAATTTAAAGATCTTAATAATTGTTCAGTATGATTTCGAGATTTTTTCGCATTGATTAGAGTTATGCCAGGTGTATTTAAGGCACAAAAAATAATACATGATTTAACCTGTGCACTTCCAATTTTTTCGTTATAAGATATTGGTCTTAGATAATTTGTTCCTAAAATTTCGATTGGTAGAAAATTTTTTTTACTTTGAATATTTACACCAAAAAGTCTTAATGGCTTTATAACTCTTGAAAAATCCCTTTTAGATAAACTTTTGTCTCCAATCAATCTGATCCTAAACTTTGATTTAACGAGCAGTCCTAATAATAGCCTTGCCAATGTTCCAGAATTACCTGCGTTTATTGTTATCTTTTTTTTGATGCTAAAATTGTTTAATCCAAAACCTTCTATAAAATAAACTCCATTTTTTTTTTTGTAATTTATTCCAAGTTTTTTTATAGCTTTTAATGTGTTTAAGACGTCCTCTGACTCTAGTAGATTTGATAATTTAGATGTACCAACTGCTTGAGAGGCAAGAAGTATTGACCTTATTGATATACTTTTATCCGATGCAACTTTTATTTTTTTTTTAAAATTATTGATTTTTTCGTTTATGAAAATGTGATTTGACATTAACAAACTAATTTATCTTAAATTCATCACCAAAATATGCTGTTCTTGCATTATTATCTTTAATGATTTCGTCTGGACTACCACTCGCAATAATTTTGCCATCCGACAGTACTATTGCCCTATCTACGCAGCTTAGTAAATCCCTTGCTTGATGATCACATACCACTACTGTAATTTTTTCTAACGATTGTAAATTTACAATAATTTCTTGAAGCATTTTAATTGTCAATATATCTAATGCAGCAAATGGTTCGTCTAAAAGAAGGATATAGGGATCATTAATTAATGTCATTGCAATAACTAATTTTTTTTTTTGACCACCTGATAAAAATTTAGCTTTTATTTTTAACAAAGGATCGAACTCGAATTGTGATATTACTTTTTCGATTTTTTCATTTCTTAAATTTTTGTCTTCAATATGAATTTCACCTACTAACTTTAAATTTTCCATTAATGTTAAGTCCTGAATAAATCCTCCATGTTGAGGAACATATCCTATTTTAAATTTTGTAGCCCTCTCATAAATTGGGATATTTGTACAATCAACACCATTAATTAATACTTTTCCAAAACTTGGATTTTTCAAACCTGTAATAATATGAAAAATTGTAGACTTTCCAACACCATTAGGTCCAAGCATACCAAGAATTTCTTGTTTATTTATTTCTAAGTTTAGGTTGTTCAAAATTTGTCTTTTGTTGTAAAACATCGATATTTTATCTAGCTTTAGTATTTGTTCTCGTTTTTTAAAACTTTTAATTCTGAATTTTTTAATTAGTGCCATTATAATTCAGTTTGTAACAACTTTAATATCTGAAGTAGTGTTTTCAGGATTAATAACAATGTTTTTGGTTTTTAAATCAAATTCAACTACTCCAGCCCTCATTATAGATTTTGGATCAGTGATTACTACGTTGTTGTAAGCTATAGCTTTGTTTGTATTCATATTTATATCAAAATTTAAACAATTAATTTTTTTGTCTTGATAGTTTATTATTACATTTTCATAAAACTTTGAATTTAAATTTATAGTATTGTATTGGGCATAATCTGATACAATATATATTGTATCTCTTTTATCTGAAGTAATTTTACCTCTCACATTATCTAAATCCAAAATATCATTATTATTTGGATTTGATTTTCCAGAATTTGCTAAAAGATAAAATTTATTTCCTTTTTCATCTACAGAAGTATATTCGACATCTTTGACAAGATTTTTGATTGTCTTAGTATCTAATTTTTTCTTTTCACTTTTAAATTTATTATCACTAGTTTTAAGTTTCTTCTTAATTTCCTCTTTATCTTCAACTTCTATTTTTTTTTCTATTAATACATTTTTGATGTTTTTATTCAGAATTTTATCACTTAATTCCTCATTTTTAATTTCTAAATCATATAATTTTTTTTCAAGTTTTTTAATTTGCTCAAGGTTATTATTCTCTGAGGTGATAGTTTCTTGGACAATATTTTGCTTATTTTTGAAAAATTTAACATAAACACTCCCAATAATTACAATAATAAAACTTAAAATTAGAAACTGAAATAAAGACTTAATTGACATTTAAGTTATATTTGCGTTTAAAATATCATGAATGTGAATTAATCCAATTGTGTTATTTTTTGAATTATTTTTATGAACACATAAACTTGTAATTTTTTTCGTGTTCATTAATGAAAGTGCATGAGCAGCAAGCATATTTTTATCTACACTAACTGGATTTTTAGTCATAACTTTCATTATTTTTAAATCACGAAAATTTGATTTACTATTAGATAATCTTTTAATATCCCCATCTGTCATAATTCCTATTGTTTTATTTAGACTATTTCTTATTACTAAAACACCAAGACCTCTATCTGTAATTTTTTTTAAAGCGATTTTCATATTCGATTTCTTTGATATGAAAGGGATTTTTTTTCCAGTTAACATTAAATCCTCGACTGTTTGTAGTTTTACTGAAAGCGAACCACTTGGATGAAATTTCTTAAAATCTAACTTACCAAATTTTTTATGTCTCATACATGTAACCGCAATCGCATCTCCAAGTGCATTTTGAATTGTGGTAGATGATGTAGGAATAAAGTTGCCTGGTCCTGCTTCTTTAACAGTGGGTAATAAAAACTTTATATCAGAATTTTTATACAGAATTGATTCTTTATTAGATGTTACTCCTATTAACTTAATATTTTTATTTCTAGATGTATATTGAATTATGTTTTTTAATTCTTCACTATTACCACTTAAACTAATTAAAATAACAACATCATTAGATGTAATCTGTCCCATATCTCCATGACTTGCGTTTGAGGCTTCTAAGAAAAAAGATGGTGTGCCTGTTGATGAAAAAGTTGCAGCCCATTTTTTTCCTATTATTCCACTTTTTCCAACACCTGAAACAATTATTTTGCCATTTTTACAACAAAGTATTGTATTAATAAGTTTTTCAAAAGAATTTCCTATACTTGATTGAAGTTTTTTTAAGGAGTTATACTCAATTTGTATAACTTCTTTGGCAATATTAATAAAATTTAAATCTTTCATTTTAATGGGACCAAATATCATCTTTAAAAGATGCAAAATCTAAATCTACTCTGGTGTTTATAAATTTTATGGTCTTCTCATAAATTTCAATTCTATTTTCTCTTACTAAAATTTTTTTTAATGAGTCGTATATTTTATGTAAGTAAATTACGTCTTGTGCACAATATTTTAATTGTTTCTCAGACAATTCACCTCCAAAATCAGATGATTGCAATTGCTTGCTTACATCAATACCTATGAATTCTTTAATTAAATCTTTTAGTCCATGTTTATCAGAATAACTTCTGGCAATTTTACTCATAATTTTAGTACAATTTACATTTTCAATATTTACGCCTAGGTATTTTTTTATAAATAAAAGGTCTGCCCTAGCGAAATGGAATAATTTGTTAATTTTTTTATTTTCTAAAATTTTTTTTAAATTTGGTGCATTATAATTATCTTTGTCTAACTGGATAATATGTGCATCATTTTTTCCAGAAGATATTTGTAGCAAACACAGCCTATCTCTCTCAATATTTAGTCCTGTAAATTCACAATCTATTGCAATCTTGTCACTGAACACTATTTCATCTGGTAAATCTATTTTATGTAATTTAATATCAAACATTAATTGATATATATATATATGAAAAACCAGGATTCAATTTTAATATTTGGTTCGTCAGGACAGATTGGAAAATCCTTAATAAGAAAATTTACTAAAAACAACTATAAAGTAATTGCAGTAACCAGGAGTATTCACCAAAAAGGTTATCAAATTAAAACGCAGTCAAATTATGGATATTTAGAACTAGAGGAAATTAAATCATTTAATGAAGAGAACATATCAAAATTGATGGAAAGATCATCTGTATGTATAAATTTAATTGGTATCTTATTTGAAAAAAAAAAAAATCACTTTAATTTATTGCATTCAGATCTACCTTCTTTACTGTCAAAACTAGCATATATGAACTCACTTAAACAATTTATTCATATATCTGCTTTAGGAATCGAGTTAGCTAAAGACAGTAAATATGCGATGAGTAAATTAGATGGTGAAAAATATGTAAAACAAAATTTTAATAATGCAGTTATTTTAAAACCTTCAATAGTCTATTCAGTTGATGATAATTTTACAACAAATTTCATGAAATTATTAAGCTTCCTCCCATTTATGCCTTTATATTACGGTGGTCAAACTAAATTTACTCCAATTCATGTGTCTGATCTTACAAACATTATTTTTGAAATAGTTCAAAAAAAAATTAAAGGCGAAACAATCGAATGTGTTGGACCTGAAGTCTTAACTTTTAAGGAAATACTTTTAAAAATATTAAAATCAATAAATAAAAATAGATTTTTGATTCCTGTACCTTTATCATTTGCAAAATTAAATGCTAAATTATTTCAGTTAATGCCTAAACCTTTATTAACAATAGACCAATTGAAATTATTAAAATATGATAATATTGTTTCAAAGAAATATAAAACAAATTTTGATTTTAAAATGAATGCAGACAGAAAATTTGATGATGAAATAAATCGTTATAGTTTCAATTGGACTACTGGTGGTCAATTCTCAAAAAAAAAAATTTTAAAAGTTAAGTAATGTTGGCAAATATTATATATTTAGCTGTCTTTGTAATTTTAGCTTTTGTTTTATCAATTGCTGTTAAGGCAATTACAAGAGGAGTAGAAGCAAAACAACTAATTAAAGACGAAAAAAATTTGGAACTAAACAAAGAAAATGAAAATCAAAGTTTAGAAATTATAGATCAAATAAAAGAGTTAAAAAATTTACATGAAAAAGGTGTGTTGAATGATGAGGAGTTTAAAAAAGCTAAGGATAAATTATTGAAATAATCTAAGCGGATTTTACATTTTTTTCTATAAACTTGGGAACTTCATCATCCTTATCTACTATTTCATCTTTTTTACCTTTTGGTTGAAAGACCATCATAAGATGCAGAGGGCAATAAGAAAACTTTTCTACTGTTTTTCTTCCACAAAATGACGAGTCTCTATCGTCTGGATGTCCCTCCATATATTTACAAGTGTCTTCATTTAATTCTTCTAATTGAAGATTCTTTGCTGGCTCAAAGTTTTTATCTAATAGTAATGATCTGAATTTTTGCTTTCTACTTCCTTTTTTTAAAACATTATTATTGGATGATGAAGTTGCAAGTCTATTACTAGATATTGTTGGTCTAGTTTTTATCTTCGCTGACAAATTTAGTCTATGGGCTTTTCCAATTACTGCATTTCTGCTTACACCTCCAATAATTTTTGATATTTCGCTCGCGGTTTGTCCTCTGCCCCAAAGATTCTTAAGCTTATTAACTTTTGCATCTGTCCAGCTCATAATTACTATATTTAGTATATTATAATATTTTTACAACATTATCTAGAGATCATAATTACAAGCTTATAACAAGCTTTTTTTTTCCTTTTTTAACAATTATTTAAAAAAAAGTTTATTAATAATTACTTATGGTTGAATTGCAGAAAAAATATCAAATTGGTTCCAGAAGATTTGGAATAGTTAATTGGGTTGGAACTTATTCTTTGTTTAAAAAAGAAGTTCTCAGATTTTTAACGGTATCAGGTCAAACTTTATTTGGCCCAATATTAACAAGTATATTATTTTTAACAGTCATTTCTTTAGCTATTGGTGATCAAAGAGCCGAAGTGTTAGGAGTTTCTTATATAAAATTTTTAGCTAGCGGTTTAATCATGATGCAAGTAATTCAACAAAGTTTTGCTCATTCTAGCTCATCATTAATGATGGGAAAGATGATGGGCACAATTACTGATGTTGTCCATAGCCCATTATCTTCATCTGAGGTGGTATTCGCAATAACATTTGCTTCTGCAGCAAGAGGCTTGTTGATTGCTTCAGCTTCAACTTTAATATTTATTTTTTTTATAGACTTATCAATACAAAATTTTCTTTTATGGTTTATTTATTTATTTTTGGCTGGATTAGTTATGGGCTCACTTGGAATAATAATTGGTTTATATGCAGATAAATTTGATCAAATGAGTACTGTTACAAATTTTATAATCGTACCCTTAAGTTTTTTAAGTGGTACTTTTTATAGTATTGATAAATTACCTAATTTTTTAAAAATTCTTAGTAATTATAATCCTTTTTTTCATATGATAGACGGATTTAGATATTCATTTATTGGTCAATTAGATGGATCACTAACATTTGGAATTCTATTGCTAAGTATTTTAAGTATAGTAATTACTTATTTTGCATACTTTCTAGTTCACAAAGGTTATAAAATAAAATCATAATATACAAATGAGTTCTTTAGCTAAAAACTATAAAAGAAGAAACTTATCTTTTGATAAAGGTAAAGGATCTTTTTTGTATACAAAGGCAGGACAAAAATTTTTAGACTTTGTACAAGGAATTGCTGTAAATTCTTTAGGTCATGCAAACCCATATTTAGTAAAAGCAATAAATAAACAATCAAAAAAACTTTGGCATGTTTCAAACTCTTTTATAATTCCAGAAGGAGAAGTATTAGCAAAAAAATTAACAAAGAAAACTTTTGCTGATGCTGTTATTTTTCAAAATAGTGGAGCTGAAGCTACCGAAGTGGCTATAAAAGTTGCAAGAAGATATTTTTATTCTTTAGGTAAACCGAATAAAAATAGAATTCTTTGTATAAAAAATTCTTTTCATGGAAGAACAATTGCAGCAATAAATGCAAGTGGATCAAAAAAAATGTTAGAGGGATTTGGTCCAAAAGTAGATGGTTTCGACCATTTTAAGTTTGGCGATCATAAGGATTTAAAAAAAAAAATTACTAATAAAACTGCTGCTATAATGATCGAACCAATAATGGGTGAGGGGGGTATTAAAGTAATACCTTCCTGGTGTCTCAAGGAACTAAGAAAGATTTGTAATAAGAAAAAAATTTTACTGATTTTAGATGAAGTTCAATGTGGAATTGGTAGATCTGGAAAATTTTTTTCTCATGAATATGCAAAAATAAAGCCAGATATAGTTCCAATTGCAAAAGGAATTGGTGGAGGATTTCCAATAGGAGCAGTGTTGATGACAAAAAAAGTTTCCAAGGCTATGGTTCCAGGCACACATGGATCAACTTTTGGTGGAAACCCTTTAGCAATGTCAGTTGGAAATGCTGTGATGGATGAAATATTTAAAAAAAGCTTTCTTTCAAAAGTTAAAAGTAATTCAAAATATTTTATTTCAGAATTAAATAAAATTAAAAATAAATTTCCAAATATTATAAAAGAAATAAGAGGGATAGGATTGATTTTAGGAATACAGTTACATTATGATCAAACAAAATTTATACAAAGTTTAATGAAAAATAAACTATTAACAATTAGAGCTGCTGAAAATGTCATAAGAATTTTACCTCCGTTAAATGTAAATAAGAAAGAAATTGATTTATGTTTAAAAATTATAAATAAAGTTTGTAGTGAGTACAAAAATTGATGAAACATTTTCTTCACATAAGAGATATTCCAATAAAAGATTTAAAAAAAATTATTTCTGATGCAATAAATAGAAAATCGAAAAGAAATAAATTAAATATTCTAGATCCTGACAAAGATATGCCTTTAAAAGGTAAAATCCTTTTACAGATGTTTGAAAAGTCTAGCTTAAGAACCAGATTGAGTTTTTACCTTGCAATTAAGCAGTTAGGGGGCGGATCGTTGACATTAAGACCAGAAGAATTGCATTCAGGGACTGGTGGGGAAAGTATAGCAGATACATCTAAAATTTTATCAACTTATGGTAACGCTTTTATGTTAAGGACAGACTCGGATAAAAAGTTAGATGAATTTAAAAAATATTCAAATATACCAATAATAAATGGATTAAGTCCGTCTTCACACCCTACTCAAGTTTTGTCAGATATTTTTACTATACAAGAACTTAAAAGAAAAAGTATTTCAAAATTAAAACTATGTTGGATAGGTGACGCTAACAATAATATGATGAATAGTTTAATAGAAGCTTGCGTCAAATTCACTGTTTCTCTAAACATAGCATGTCCTAAAAGCTATCAACCAAATAAAACACTTATTTCAGTGATAAAAAAACAAAAAGGAAAAATAAAAATATTTTATAAAAAAGAATTAGCAGTTAAAAATTCTGATGTTGTTATGACAGATAAAATTATTTCAATAAATGATAAAGTAAATAAGAAAAAAAAACTCAAATCATTAAAAAATTTTAAAGTGGATTTGAAAACTATGAATTTAGCCAAGAATGATGCTATATTTCTCCATTGTCTT
This sequence comes from Pelagibacteraceae bacterium AG-337-G04, assembly GCA_003282205.1. Taxonomy (GTDB): domain Bacteria; phylum Pseudomonadota; class Alphaproteobacteria; order Pelagibacterales; family Pelagibacteraceae; genus Pelagibacter. The sequence goes on along the minus strand of QBZW01000003.1, from coordinate 94,104 downwards.
CCAAGAGGAAATGAAGTTTCAGAGGATGTATTTCTAGGTAAAAAGTCTAAAGTTTGGCAACAAGCTTTAAACAGAGTTCATGTTCAAAAGAGTATTTTATTGTATTGTTTTGGTAAATTAAGGTAGTTGTAAAGGACTATCAGCATTAGCATTCATATAAAGAATTACCGATGCTCTATCTTTCTCTTTCTTTAATCCAGCAAAAGCCATCTTGGTACCTTTTATATATGTAGCAGGTTTTATTAAAAAACTATTCATCTCTTCAAAAGTCCAGTCTTTTCCAAATGCTATCAAGGCTTTTGAATATTTGTAATCTTCTAAAGCTCCCATATTTCTACCTAATACATTATAAAGTGCTGGGCCAATATTATTTCTTCCACCCTTTTTAATAGAATGACACGCACTACATTTCTTAAAAACTTTTTTTCCATGATCGATACTTCCCATTGCTAATAGAGCGGCTATATCAACTGTTCCAACTGCTGTGGAAGCTTTTGTGCTATCTGTTTCAGCAAATTCAACTTTATAAGCTGACTGGCTTGGTTTCTCTACATAATATATAATGTCTGAAATTTTGGTGATTCCAAATATCACAACAAAAATAACTACAACAGCTGCTATAATTTTATTAATCTCAAATGAATCCATGATTTTTAATAGTTAACCTCGTATAACATGTTAAACAAAAAAAAAACTAAATTTAAAATTAATTATTGCGTCTGAAAGACGCATAATACTTAGTTTATGAGCAAAACAATAATTTTAATCCCTTCAAGGTTAGCTGCCACAAGGTTACCAAATAAACCATTATTAAAAATCAATAATATTTCAATTATCAATCATGTTTACAAAATTGCAAAATCGTCTCTTATTGGCGAAAGTTATGTTGCAACAGGAGATAAAGAAATATTTGAAGAGGTGACTAAGCACGGAGGAAAATGTATTTTAACCAAAAAAGATCATAAAACTGGAACAGACAGAATTTTTGAGGCTTATCAAGGGTTAAAAGATGACAATATTGAATATGTAATAAATCTTCAAGGAGATGAACCTATGCTTGACATTAAGGATGTTAATAATCTCCTAAAAAAAACTATTGAAAAAAAATCTAAAATTTCAACATTAGCCTGTCAAATCGAAGATGAAAAATTTTTCTTAAACAAAAATATTGTTAAAGTAACTACAAAAGAGGAACTTCATCAAAACAATCTATCAATAGCTTCATCATTTAAGAGAGAAATTAAAAATACTCAAAAAAATATTTACCACCATATTGGAATTTATATTTATAATGTTTCATATTTAGCAAAGTTTGTTCAATTAGAGCAAACTCAGCATGAAAAATCGCAAAAACTAGAACAATTAAGATTAATGGATAACAATATTGAAATAGACGTTGGATTAGCAAAAACTAAACCAATTGGTGTAGATACAGCTGAAGATTATCTAGAAATAAAAAAAATTATGGAATATAAAAATTAAATTATGAAAATTGCTTATCAAGGTGTTGCAGGTAGCTATAGCGAAAGTTGTGCTAAAAAAATGTATCCAGAGAGTGAAACAATACCCTGCAAAACATTTGATGAATGCTTTGAAAGGTCTAATGAAGATAATTTAATAAAATCTTTAATTCCAGAGTCAAATAAAACAACCGGAAATATAGGTGTCGAGTATTTAATCTTTAAATACAGATTAAATATTTATGCAGAGCATTTTTTTCCAATTAATCATAATCTATTAGGATTAAAAGACTCAAATATAGAAGACATTAAAGATGTTTACTCACATGCACAAGCATTAAGTCAATCTTCAAGTTTTATTAAGAAGAAAAAATTTATAGAAAATGTTAGAGCAGACACAGCTGGCTCAGCAAAATTTGTCTCAGAAACTAAAGACAAATCTAAAGCTGCTATAGCTTCTAGTCTTAGTGCAGAAATATATGGTCTTAAAATTCTACAAGAAAGCATCCAAGATGATAAAGATAACGTGACTAGATTTTTATTACTTGGTAAAGATATTTATCAGCCGGATTTTTCTGGTGATGATCATATAACATCAATATTATTTAAGTTGAAAAGTAAACCCGCTGCTCTTTACTCTGCACTATCAGGATTTGCAATAAATGGAGTTAATATGAGCAAACTACAAAGTTTTCCCGAAAAGAACTCATTTTCCTCATATTTTTTTCTATGTGATATTGATGGACATTTAGAGTCTCCAAAAATCAAAAACTCACTTGAGGAATTGGGTCTGCATTGTCAAGATATGCACGTTCTAGGTGTTTATAAATCCGATAAATTTAGACAAAAATAAATTTATAACTTTCTTGTGGAATAGAATTTTTTATTGATATAATAAAGTTGGAGGCCAATCAGGTGGTGTTACCACAAATCCCCTAGGATCGAAAGATAGCAAGGGTAGTGAGTATTTTCCAGGTTGGTTGGTCTCCTTAAAAATGACAGAAAATTCGAAAGTGCTAGCTTTAAAATATAGACCTCAAGTGTTTGAGGATTTAATCGGCCAAGAGATTATTGCTGAAACAATCAAAAATTCAATAATTTCTGACAAGTCACCTAATGCATTCTTGTTTACAGGTATTAGGGGAGTGGGAAAAACAACATTCGCAAGAATAGTTGCAAAGTCATTAAATTGTGAGAATGGTGTTGAAAATCTTTGCAAAAAAGATTTTTGTGAACATTGTAATTCAATTGTTAACTCAAACCATATTGATGTTCTGGAGATGGACGCTGCAAGTAAGACCGGTGTTGATGATGTTAGAGAGCTTATTGAATTTTCAAGATATGGACCAACAACTGCTAAATATAAAATATTTATTATTGATGAAGTTCATATGTTAAGTAAGCAAGCATTTAATGCACTTTTAAAAACTCTTGAGGAACCACCAAAATATTTAAAATTTATTTTTGCAACAACCGAAATCAAAAAAATTCCTGTAACAGTAATATCGAGATGTCAACGTTTTAATCTCTCTAGAGTAAAATCTGAAGAGCTTTTTAAGTATATAAAAATCATTAAAGACAAAGAAGGCGGCAAAGTTTCTGATGAAGCTTTAAAATTAATTGTTAAAATTTCAGAAGGATCTGTTAGAGATGCATTATCTTTATTGGATCGCGGAATTGTAGGCAATCAAAATGATGATGAATTAAATCTACATAAAGCACAAAGTATTTATGGATATTTTGATAAAAGTACTCTGATAGAATTAATAAAAAATCTGTTTAATGGGGATGAAAAAAAAGTATTTGAGTTGTATAGAAAAATTTATGATTCTGGTGTAGATCCCAAAATTTTTTTGAATGATTTTCTTGAGGTTTTATATTATCTAAAAAATATCAATTTTATAAAATTAGATGGAAATAATTTTTCTTTAAATGATCAAGATTTTGTTAATCTTTCAACTATATCTGAAAATTTAGATACAAAGGACATAATCCTTTTTTGGCAATTTACACTTGATACAATTGAGGAAATTAATATTGTTTCAAATCCAAATTTATCAGTTGAAATGTTCCTTTTCAGATTAATGAGAATAAAAGGTTTTAAGGAAAAAAATGTTGAGGAAAGTTATACTGCAAAAAATTCTGACACTTTAATTAAAGAACCTAAGAAAAAAAATACAAACAAAACAATAGATCAAATCAAAAATATTTCACAACAAGAAAAAATTGAACCAAATTTAAATAAAGATGAAGTAATTAATGAACTTAAAATTGGTTCATTTGAAAGTTTGATAAATTTATGTACAGAAAGGAAAGAAGCTAAGCTTAAATATGAGCTTGAAACAAATACAAATTTGGTTTCATTCTCTGAGGGTTTAATAGAAATATCTTTTAATGAAAACTTAGACAAAGACTTTATTAAAAATCTATCAAACAAACTGTATGAATGGACATCTAAGAGATGGATTATTTCTCTATCAAAAAACCAAGGACAAATTTCAAAAAAAGAAAAAAATAAAATTGACGAGAAAAAAATATTTGATGATACTAAAAAGTCTGAAGCATATAAAAAAGTGATCGAAGCATTTCCTGATGCAGAATTAATAAATGTTGAGTTGAAAGAGGATTAGAGTGACAGATTTTTCAAAATTAATGGAAAAAGCTAAAGAAATTGAGAGTAAAATGAAAGAAAGCCAAGAAAATATTAAAAAGATCGAGGTTGAAGGTGTCTCGGGAGCTAATGATGTAAAGGTTACGTTAAATGGAGAGGGAACTATGATTTCAATTAAACTAAGTGAAAATGTTCTAAAAGAAGAAAAAGTAATACTAGAAGATCTTATTACTGCTGCTCACAATAACGCAAAATCACAACTTAAATCAAAAACGGCAGAGGAAATTTCTAAGGCTTCAGGAAATTTTGGAATACCTGGATTTAAGTGGCCTTTATAATTTAAATGCAAAATATTCCTGAAATAGAAAATTTAATTAAGTTAATTTCAAAACTACCAGGGTTAGGACCTAAGTCTGCAAAAAGAATGATTTTGAAAATGATTAACAATCGTCAAGAACTATTAAAACCATTGGCTCAAAACTTAAGTGAGATATTTAAAAATGTTATTAGATGTAAAATTTGTGGAACTTTAAAATCAAATAATAATCCATGTGATAATTGTGAAAATAAGAGTAAAAAATTTAATAAAATTTGTGTTGTAGAAAATATTTCAGACCAATGGGCAATAGAAAGTTCATCTATTTTTCAAGGTTATTTTCATATTCTTGGAGGAACACTTTCAAATAATAATAGTCAAAACAAGGAAGACCTGCTGATTAATTCCCTAGTAGAAAGAATAAGGAGGGATAATATAGATGAGGTAATTTTGGCAACAAGTGCAACTGTGGAGGGCCAAACTACTGCTTTTTATATTCAAGATACTCTAAAAAAAACAAACATCAAGATTTCGAAACTAGCTCAAGGTTTACCAGTAGGTGGGGAAATCGAAAATTTAGACGACGGTACTCTTATATCTGCTTTTAAAAACAGAAAAAAACTAGAGGCTTAATTAACTTTTTTTAATTAATCTGTTCAAGTGCAAGAGAGGTTCTGTATAGCCAGAAGGCTGTGACTTTCCATGAAAGATTAATTCACATGCTGCTTTAAAGGCAATAGATTTATCATATTCTGGAGACATACTATCGTAGTTTGGATCGTCTTTATTCTGTTTATCAACAATTTTTGCCATTTTTTTTAAAATTTCAAGAACCTGTCTATTCGAACATAACCCATGATGAAGCCAATTTGCAATATGTTGAGATGAAATTCTTAATGTTGCTCTATCTTCCATTAATCCAATATCATTTATATCTGGAACTTTGGAACAACCTATACCTTGATCAATCCATCTGACTACATAACCCAAAATAGTTTGAGCAGAATTTGAAATTTCAGTATTTATCTCATCAACAGACCAATTAGGACGATCTGCTATTGGAATAGTAAGAAGATCAGATAATTTTGATGGTTCTCTTTTTAATATTGCTTTTTGTTTATCAAAAACATTTACTTCATGATAGTGCATAACATGCAATGCAGCGGCAGTTGGAGAAGGAACCCAAGCACAATTTGCACCTGCATTCACATGTCCAATTTTTTGTTCCATCATTTCATTCATTTTGTCTGGCATGGCCCACATTCCCTTACCTATTTGAGCAACACCTGAAAACCCACATTTTAAGCCTATATCAACATTATTATCCTCATAGGTTTTAATCCATTTAGACTCTTTCATATCTCCTTTTTTGATCATTGGTCCAGCTTCCATTGAAGTGTGCATTTCATCACCAGTTCTATCTAAAAATCCAGTGTTGATAAAAAATACTCTGTGTTTAAGTGTTCTAATACATTCTTTAAGGTTTGCAGATGTTCTTCTTTCTTCATCCATAATTCCACACTTAATTGTATTTTTTTCTAATTTTAATACTTCTTCAACTTTTGTAAAAATTAAATTAGTAAATTCTGTTTCCTCTGGACCATGCATTTTTGGTTTAACAATATAAATTGATCCTTCTCTCGAATTACCTTTTCTTTTTAAATCATGAATACAAGCTGCTGAGGTTATAAAAGCATCCATTATTCCCTCAGGAACTTCTGATCCATCATTTAAAGTAATTGCAGGGTTTGTCATTAGGTGTCCAACGTTTCTCACAAGCAAAAGACTTCTTCCATGAAGTTTTAACTTTTCACCATTCAATGAAGTGTAGCTCCTATCTGGATTAAGTTTTCTTTCTAATTCTTTACCATTTTTCTCAAATATTGATTTTAAATTTCCTTTCATCAATCCTAGCCAATTTCTATAACAATTTACTTTATCTTCAGCATCTACTGCGGCTACACTATCTTCATGGTCACAAATTGTTGATACAGCAGACTCAACTATAATATCGCTTATACCAGCAGCATCTCTTGCAGCACTAAATGCTCTGGGATTAATAATTATTTCAAGATGAAGATTATTATTTTTTAAGATTATAGCATTTGGTTTGACCGCATCCCCTCTATAACCAATAAACTTCTCTAAATCTGATAAATTATATTCTTTATTTTCCTTATAGATTGAGAGTTTTTTATTATTTACTGCTAAACCTGTAATATCTTTCCAGTCAAGATCATTTATTGGAAAAAATTTGTTCAAAAAGTTTCTAGTGTATTTAATTACTTCTTGTCCTCTTAAAGGATCATATTTTTCACTTCCACTTTCTTCAGACTCTATTATATTTGATCCATAAAGACTGTCATATAAGCTTACCCATCTTGCATTAGCAGCATTCAAGCTATATCTAGAATTCATTATTGGAACAACTAATTGTGGTCCTGCTATATTTGATATTTCTTCATCTAAATTTTTAGTTGTTATTTTAAAATCTTCACCTTCTTTTTTTAAATAACCTATTTCTTCCAAAAAATTTTTATATTTATTATAGTCAATCTCGTGGTCTCTATTTTTTTTATGCCACAGATCTATTTCTTGTTGTAATGTTTCTCTGATTTCGAGTAATTTTTTATTTTTAGGAGCTAATTCATGCACTGCTTTGTCAAAACCTTTCCAGAACTCGTCAGGACCAACGTTAGTATCCAGTAAAAGCTCATTTTTGACAAAATCAGCTAGTTCTTTTGCTACAGATAAGTTGTGGATTTTGATGTATTGCTCTCTCATAAATTGAAAATCTTATAATAAATTGTCATTTTTGCGCAATCAAAATTACTTATTTTAACAATTTATTGCCTTTTTTGTTTATAATACATACTTTAAATGAAAAATTACCTAAATTTTGAAACAGATATCAAAAATCTTGAGGAAGAATTAGATAAATTAAAAGACCCCTATAATCAGGAGGGATTATCTGAAGTCGATACTTCAAGAATAAGCAAAGTTGAAGAAGAAATAAATGAAAAGTTAGAGAAAATTTATTCTAACTTAGATCCGTGGCAGACAGCATTAGTTGCTCGTCATGAAGATAGACCTAAAGCAAAATTTTTTGTTGAAAATCTTTTTGATGATTTTATTCAACTTTCAGGAGATAGATATTATGGTGAAGACAAAGCTGTTATAGCTGGTTTTGCAAAATTTGATGGTAAATCTGTTTTAGTAATTGGTCAGGAAAAGGGATCAGATCTTAATAAAAGAATAGATCATAATTTTGGAATGATGAGACCAGAGGGTTACAGAAAAACAATTAGACTTATGGAGTTAGCTAACAAGTTTAAAATTCCAATTATTTCTATTGTAGATACTCCAGGAGCATACCCAGGAGTTGGTGCAGAGGAGAGAGGTCAAGCTGAAGCAATAGCAAAATCTATTGAATGCTCTATGAAGTTAACTGTCCCTACAATTGCGATAATAATTGGCGAAGGAGGGTCTGGTGGAGCAATTGCTTTAGCATCATCTAATAAAGTAATAATGCTTCAAAATGCAATATACTCTGTCATTTCTCCAGAGGGATGTGCTACCATTTTATGGAGAGATCCAAAAAAAACTCTAGAAGCTGCAACTGCAATGAAAATGTCATCTAGCGATCTTTTAAAATTAAATATAATTGATGAAATAATTCCAGAACCAGTTGGAGGTGCTCATCGAGATAAAGATCTTGTATTGGATAATGTAAGAGACTCATTAAAGAAAAATTTAGATTTTTTTGAGACAATGGATAAAGATGAAATTCTTACTCATAGAAAAAATAAATTTTTGTCAATTGGGAGAAATAAAGGATTTACAACTAAATCAGATGATGGAAATGATCTATCAATGAAGGCAAATGTATTTGAAAGTATTAATCAAAACTTTAAGAAGAATTCTAACATTTATTATGGTGTATCTGCAGCAGTTTTATTTATATTATTTTTAAGTATTGTTTTATAAAGCTCCGTGACAATGTTTATATTTCTTTCCAGAATTACAAGGACAGGGTTCATTTCTTCCAATTTTTTTTGTTGAAAATTCGTTAAACTTTTTACTTAAATTCTCATTGTTTTGTTCTTCTTGGCTACTTTCTATAAGTTTTAAATTAAATAAAATTGTAATTAAATCATACTTAAGTTTACTCAATAAATTTTCAAAAAGTGTAAATGCTTCTTTCTTATATTCTACCAAAGGATCTCTTTGTCCATAAGATCTTAAACCAATGACTTGTCTTAATTGTTCTAAATATTGAATATGTAATTTCCAATTTTGATCAATTAGTTGTAAAAAAATTCTTTTTTCTATTTCGTTATATTGTTCCTCATTTAACATTTTTATTCTTTCTTCCCTTGAACTTTTAAATTTGTTTTTTATTTTTTCTTCAAACAACTTATTTTCAAGATTAACTAATTCATTAATTTCACTTTCTTCAAATGATTTTCCAAATAAAGATTTTAATTGCATATTGATTTCATTCGATCTTGCATTGGCTAACCTTTTAGTTTTCTTAAGTTTCAAATCATCAATAATTTCATTCAAAAAGTTTTCAGAATATTGCTTAGAATCTTTATTTTCTATTACTTCATTTCTTTGTGAAAATATTACCTGCCGTTGATCGTTTAAAACATTGTCAAACTTCAAAAGAGTTTTTCTTATATCAAAATTTCTTGCTTCAACTTTTTGTTGTGCTCTTTCTAACGCTTTATTTATCCATGGATGGTCTATACTTTCTCCATCTTTAAGTCCAAGTTTTTCAAGCATATTATTCATAGACTCAGACCCAAATATTCTCATTAGATCGTCCTCCAAACTTACATAGAATATAGAACTACCTTCATCACCTTGTCTTCCCGATCTTCCTCTAGCTTGATTATCTACTCTCCTACTTTCCATCCTTTCTGTACCAATAACAAACAATCCTCCCAATTTTTTTATTTCAGCTTTATCACTCTCATCCTGACCTCCTAATTTGATGTCAACGCCTCTTCCTGAAATACTTGTCGTAATAATTATTGAGTTTCTTTTTCCTGCATCTGCAATAATTTCAGCCTCTCTTTGGTGATTTTTCGCATTTAAAACTGTATGTTTTATATTTTTTTTATCCAATAGATTTGAGAAGTGTTCAGATTTATTTATACTTGAAGTGAAAACTAATAATGGTTGTCCTTTTCTGTTACATTCAACAATCTTACTAACTATTGCTTCATCTTTTTCTTTACTAGTTCTAAATATTTGATCGTTCGAATCTTTTCTGATCATCTGCTTATTAGTAGGAATAGATAATACTGGTAGATTATAAATTTCAAAAAACTCCTCTGACTCTGTTAAGGCTGTACCAGTACATCCGGCCAATTTTTTATAAAGCTTGAAGAAATTTTGGTAGGTAATTGATGCTAAGGTTTGATTTTCAGCATTAATTGTTAAATTTTCTTTTGCTTCTAGACTTTGATGAAGACCATCACCAAACCTTCTTCCAGGCAATTGTCTCCCTGTTTGTTCATCAATTATTATTATTTGTCCATCTTTTACAATGTAATCTCTACCACTCTGAAAAAGATGGATTGCACGTAATGATTGATTAACTAAATGAACAATATGTAGGTTTTCTGGATCATAAAAATTTTTATTTTTAAGTATTCCAGCATTAGAAAATATATTTTCAACATTATCCACACCTTTATTGGTTAATAAAATATTTCTATCTTTTTCATCTATTTCAAAATCTTCTTCTTTCAAATTTTTCACAAGTTTATCAACAGCTATATATTGATTAGTTTTATCTTCTGTTGCTCCTGAGATTATTAGAGGTGTTCTAGCCTCATCAATTAAACAAGAGTCAATTTCATCAACAATCGCATAATTATGTTCTCTATGAACCATGGATACTTTTGAAAATTTCATATTATCTCTTAAATAATCGAAGCCCAATTCACTATTAGTAGAATAAGTTATATCTTTTGAGTAATTTTCTTTTCTCTCCAAATCATCTTGCCCAGTATTAATATATCCACAGGTTAAACCTAAAAACTCATAAATCTTACCCATATTTTCGCTATCTCTCTTAGCCAAATAATCATTTACAGTTACTATATGGACACCTTTTTTTTCGAGAGCGTTAAGGAAAGCTGCAAGAGCTATGGTTAATGTTTTACCTTCTCCAGTTTTCATTTCTGCAATTTTATTCTCATGGATAGCAACACCACCAATTACTTGAACATCAAAGTGTCTTTCATTTCTAATTCTTTTAGAAGCCTCCCTAACCATTGAGAAAGCTTCAGGCAATATGTCGTTTAGACTTTTACCATTTTTAATTTCTTCAATTAGTTTCTCGGTTTTTTTTGGGAACATTTCGTCAGATAAATTTTCTAAATCTTTTTCTAAAAGATTAACTTTATTGACTATTTGTTGAATTCGGTCTAGTTCCTTTTCATTTCCGCTTTTAATAAGCTTTGAAAATATTTTAAGTGGGTTTAACATTTTGATATAAAATTAAATATTAGAAATATATAGTAATTAATTAATTATTTTAAATATCATGAAATTTAACATAAACAATTTTATAAAAATTAGCAGTCAAAGCTCAAAAATTGTTGATTTTCAGGATTTAGATCATATTGATGGAGTTTCAATTTCTGCAGTTAGCGCTGGCTTATATAAATTAAAGAGAGATGATTTAGTTTTATTTTATTTTAGAGATGGTGCAAATTATGCCTCTGTATATACCCAATCAAAGTTAATATCAGAAAATTTAAAATGGAATAAAAAAATTAAAGCAAAAAAAATATTTGCATTATTAGTTAATACTAGAAATGCAAATGCATTAACAGGGCCAGACGGCTATGATGCATTGAAGAAAATTTCATTAGACTTATCATCAAATTTAACTGAGATACAGAAAAGAGATGAAGATGCTCCGAAAAAAATTTCTGCAAAAGAAATACTATTTGGTTGTACAGGTACTATAGGAGAGAAATTTCCATATGAAAAAATTAAAACTTCAATACCAGAATTAGTTAAGAAATTAAAATATACACAAAATAAATTAATCTGGATGAAAGCTGCGATGGGCATAATCACAACAGATTTAAAACCTAAAGTATCAATGGCTGAAACAAAAATTGGTTCATCAACAATTAAAATTTATGGAATTGCAAAAGGTTCAGGCATGATTTATCCAAATATGGCAACTACATTGGGTTTTATATTTACTGATGCAACTTTACCCTCATCTGTTTTAAATGATACCTTAAAAAACAATATAAAGACAACATTCAATGCAATTTCATGTGATGGTGACACAAGTACAAATGACATGGTTTCTATGTTTTCTACAAGTAAAGTTAATCATCCAGAAATTAAAAAATATAGTGATAATAGACTTAAAAATTTTAATAAAGCGGTCCATGATGTTTTATTAAATTTAGCTAAGCAAGTTGTAGCTGATGGAGAAGGAGCATCTAAATTTATTTCTATTAATTGTATTAATTGCAGAACTGAAAAAGATGCAAAAAATATATCTTTTAAAATAGCAAACTCATTATTAGTAAAGACGGCCATTGCAGGAGAAGATCCAAACTGGGGAAGAGTAGCTATGGCAATTGGAAACAGTGACTCTAAAATTAATGAACAAAAAATATCTATTTCCTTTGGACAATATAAAATTTATCACAAAGGTTCTATATACAAATTTTATGATGAAGAAAAAGTTAAGGAATATATGAAAGGCCAATCAATCGAAATAGAAGTTGATATTGGTCAGGGAATTAAAAAATTTAAGTCGTACACTATGGATTTAACAAAAAAATATATCGAAATTAATGCTGATTATAGGACCTAACTATATTGAAATTTCTTAGATTAATATTTAAATAATCAGTATGATTAAGTATTTATTAAAATGTAAAGATTGTAAGCATGAATTTGAAAGTTGGTTTAGTGCCTCTAATGAATATGACAGGTTGCTCAAATTAAAACTTTTAAATTGTCAATCCTGTGAGTCAATAAATGTTGAAAAGTCCTTGATGTCACCTAATTTATTGAACACCAAGAAAAAAGAAAATTTAAAAGAAATTAAAAAATACAAAGATGTAAGAAAGAAACTTTCCGACTACAAAAAATTTGTAAAAGATAATTTTGAATATGTCGGAGAAAATTTTACGTATAAGGCAAGATCAATTCATTACGATAATAAAAAACCGAAAAAAGGTATTTATGGTAGTGCTTCTCTTAAAGATGTAAAGGAATTGAGAGAAGAGGGTATAGAAGCTGATATTATACCATGGATTGATGACGATAAAAATTAAACTTTTGTGAATTCTGAAATATAATTTACGGATTTGTCAGATGAAACAGACCATTTATTTAAGATTGGATTAAAGGTCATTCCATCAATTTTTTTTAATTTCAATGAATTTTTTTTACAAATATTGGTTAAATTCTCCGGCTTGATAAATTTTTCCCAATCGTGAGTACCTATTGGAAGCCACTTTAAAACATATTCTGCCCCAATAATTGCAAATAAATATGATTTAAGTGTTTTATTTAAAGTGGCAATGAACATTACACCTGATTTTTTTAAGAACTTTGAACTTTCTTTAATAAAAAAATCAACATCTTCAACATGTTCAATAATTTCCATATTCAAAATTATATCAAATCTTTTCTTAATTTTTAAATTTTCAGGAGAGGAATTATAATATTTAATTTTAAGTTTACTTTTTTTTAAATGATATTTAGCTACTTGTATATTTTTCAAAGAAGCATCTATTCCAACAACATCTGCTCCGAGTTTAGCCATTGGTTCTGAAAGCAATCCACCACCACATCCAATATCTAAAATGCTAAAGCCTTTAAATGGCTCATGCTCTTTTTTTATTTTAAATTCAGATAAAATTGTATCTCTTATGTATTTTATTCTGATAGGGTTAAATTTATGTAATGGCTTAAATTTTCCATTAGGGTCCCACCATTCCTCAGCTATTTTTGAAAATTTTTCTATTTCTTTTTTATTTATTGTGTTATTTTTCATTGTTATTGACATTACAATCAAGTTGTATTTTATCAATATATTTTAATTTATATTAAAAAAAATTATCAATGAAATTAATCGTATTAAAATTTGGAGGTACTTCAGTTGGTTCAACTGATAGAATTAAAAAAGTTGCAAAAATTATTGCTAAATATAAAAAAAAATACAATGTAATTGTTCTATCTTCTGCAATGAGTGGTGTGACAAATAATTTAATCAATTTATCCAAAAAAATTAGCAAAAATTTTTCAGACTCAGAATATGATGTTTTAGTTTCATCAGGAGAACAAGTATCCTGTGCATTAATTTCAGGAGAATTAATAAATAAAGGTTTCAATTCAAGATCTTGGATGTCATGGCAAATCCCAATCAATACTGAGGGAAAATATAAATTCTCGAGGATTATTAAAATTAATAAAAGTCAAATTATGAGTTACTTAAAAAAAGGGGGCATACCAATAATCACAGGATTTCAAGGTATTAATAACAAAAACAGAATTACTACTCTTGGGAGGGGTGGCACAGATGCAAGTGCAATTATGTTTGCCAAGTTTTTTAATGCTGAAAAATGTATAATATATACTGATGTAGATGGTGTTTATTCAACAGATCCAAATAAACTTAAATCAGCTAAGAAAATAAAAGTTATATCGTATGAGGAAATGCTAGAAATGGCTTCTCTTGGTGCAAAAGTTATGCAACCTCATTCAATTCAAGATGCAAGATTGAACAGAGTAGATATAGAGGTGAAATCTTCTTTTACAAATAATGAAGGTACTTCTATAACAAAAAGAAAAAATATAATAAACAATAAAATTATAACCGGTATTTCTAATACAACAAATGATGCCAAAGTAACTCTTTTAGGTGTTAGGGACAAACCTGGGATTGCAGCATCAATTTTTAAACCTTTATCCGAAAATTCTATAAATGTTGATATGGTAGTACAAAATATTTCTGCTAATGGCAAAGAAACTGACTTAACCTTTACAATAAAATCAGATGATTTAAACAAAACAAAAAAAATTATTTTGCAAAATAAAAAAATAAATTTTAGAGATTTTTTATTTGACAATAATGTTTCAAAAGTTTCAATAATTGGAGTTGGAATGGTTACTACTCCAGGGGTTACTTATAGAATGTTCCAGTCACTTGCTAAGCAAAAAATAAATATTCAAGTAATATCTACGTCAGAAATAAAAATTTCAGTATTGATAAACAAAAAGGACGTGCGAAAAGCCTTATCTTCATTGCACAAAGAATTTAAATTAAATAAATAATTTATGAACATTAGACCATTTAGGCAAATAAAAAGAAGAAAAACCAAAGAAATTAATGTTGGTGATGTGAAAGTTGGAGGAGATAATCCAATTACAGTTCAATCAATGACGAATACGATAACTAAAGATGTAAAGGAAACCGTAAAACAAATTGAACAAATTCAAGAAGCTGGCGCTGATATAGTAAGGGTATCATGTCCAGATGAAGCTTCAACAAAAGCTTTAAAAGATATTATTAAAAATACTTCTATTCCAATAGTTGCTGATATTCATTTTCATTACAAAAGAGCGATAGAGGCAGCAGAGAGTGGGGCCGCATGTCTCAGAATAAACCCCGGAAATATTGGAGATAAAAAAAAAATAAAAGAAGTTATTTCTGCAGCAAAAAATAATAATTGTTCAATTAGAATTGGGGTTAATGCTGGATCTTTAGAAAAAGACTTACTAGAAAAGTACAAAGAACCTTGTCCAGAAGCTTTAGTTGAAAGTGCTTTAAGAAATATTAGTATTATTGAGGACTTAGACTTTAAAAAATTTAAAGTAAGTGTGAAATCCTCAGATGTATTTTTATCTATTGAAGCTTACAGACAACTTTCAAAGGTTACTGATTATCCTCTACATCTAGGTATTACCGAGGCAGGAACTTTTTTACCTGGCAGCATAAAATCCTCTATTGGTTTTGGATCACTTCTAATGAGTGGTATTGGAGATACTATTCGAGTTTCCTTGTCCGATGATCCTGTTGAGGAGATAAAAGTTGGAAATGAAATACTTAAATCACTTAATTTAAGAAATAGAGGGGTAAAAATTATTTCCTGCCCATCTTGTGCTAGGCAAGCTTTTAATGTTATAGAAACTGTTAAAAAGTTAGAAGATAGACTATCTCATATAAAAACTCCTCTTTCCTTATCTATTATTGGATGTGTAGTGAATGGACCTGGTGAGGCAGCACAAACGGATATAGGTGTAACTGGGGGTGGAAAAGGTAACAATATGCTTTATTTAAATGGGGTTGAAAGTGAAAAAATATTGAGTGATCAGATGATTTCCAAGGTTGTAAAATTAGTTGAAGAAAAAGCTGAAGAAATCGAAAAAGCTAAATAATGGTACCTTTGTCAAAAGTCCAAGATTTAATAGCAAAACATTCCAAATTGGAAAAAGAACTATCTTCGCAACAAATTGATAAAAAATCTTTTGCAGAAAAATCAAAAGAATACTCTGACTTAAGTGATATTATTAAAGAGGCGATTTCTTACTTTAATTTTCAGAAAAACAAAGATGAATTAGAAAATTTAATCAATGACAATGATACGGACAAAGAGATGAGGGATTTAGCTATAATTGAATTAAACGAGCTAAAAAAAAATAACGAAAGTAATGAAAAAAAAATAAAATTATTTTTATTGCCAAAAGATGAAGCAGACACAAAAAATGCAATGATAGAAATAAGAGCTGGCACGGGAGGATTAGAAGCTAGTTTATTTGCATCAGATTTGTTTAAAATGTACGAAAAAGTAAGTAACAAAAAAAATTGGCTAATGGAGGTAATATCTATTTCAAAGAGTGATGCTGGTGGATTAAAAGAAGTTATAGCATCAATAAAAGGTAAAAATATTTATTCATCATTAAAATATGAAAGTGGTGTTCATAGAGTTCAAAGAGTTCCTGATACTGAAACCCAAGGAAGAGTTCATACATCTGCTGCTACAGTTGCGGTAATGCCAGAAGCAGAGGAAGTAGATGTAAAAATTGTAGAAAACGATTTAAGAATTGACGTATTTAGAAGTAGTGGTCCAGGTGGTCAAAGTGTAAATACAACAGATTCTGCTGTGAGAATTACACATATTCCAACTGGAATAGTTGTAAGTCAGCAAGATGAAAAATCGCAAATAAGAAATAAAGAAAAAGGATTAAAAATCTTGAGATCAAGAATTTATGAATTGGAAAGACAGAAAAGAGATGAAGAAAGGTCAAAAGACAGAAAAAGTAAAATCGGTACGGGCGATAGATCTGAAAGAATCAGAACATATAATTTTCCACAAGGAAGGGTAACAGATCATAGAATAAATTTAACATTTCATAAATTAACTGAATTTATGGAAGGCGAAATTTTTGATGAAATGATTGAAAACTTAGTGATTCAGGCTCAAGAAAATCAACTTAGTAACATTTAAACATGAATTACAATCAAATTTTAAAAAATGGTAAAAATTATTTAAAAAAAAATAAAATTAAAAATGCACATCTTGATGTTGAATTAATTTTATCAAAAGTATTAAACAGAAATAGAGAAGAAATAATATTAAATCTGAACAAAAATCTAAAAAATACAGATATAATGAAATTTAAACATTATTTATTTAGAAGATATCAAAATGAACCAATGGCATATATTCTTGGCTATAAATATTTTTGGAAACATAAGTTTTTAACAAATAAATCAGTTTTGATTCCTAGACCAGATACTGAATTAATTATTGAGGAAACTTTGAAGTATTTACCAAATAATAATTCAAAAAAAATTTTAGATATAGGAACTGGTTCAGGATGTATTGTAGTTTCTTTAATAAAAGAAAGGCCAAAATGTGCCGCAACAGCTATAGATATATCTATAAATGCCATAAAAGTTGCAAAAACTAATGCAAAATTACATCAATTAGAAAATAAAATTAATTTTATTAATATCGATATTGACAAATTAAAATCTTATAATTATGATTTAGTTATATCTAATCCTCCATACATAAACAGTATTGAATTTAACAGGTTAGGTGACGATATAAAGTCTCATGAACCTAAAATAGCACTATCAGGAGGTTCAGATGGTTTAAAGGATTTAAAAAAAGTAATTTTTAAGAGCAAAAAATTGTTAAAAGTAAATGGAAAATTGATAATTGAGATAGGACACAAGCAAAAAAACATTTGTACAAAAATACTAAATGAGAACAATTTCTACATTAACAAATCATCTAAAGACTTATCTGGAAAAGATAGGTGCATTGTAAGTACTAAATTACAATAATGAATAATTTCAAAAATAATAATAGAAGAGGTCGATTTAAGCAAAACGGTGAAAGAGGGTTTAGAAGAAACGGAAATGGACATAAACCTAATGGGGATTTTAGTAGTGGATCAACTTTTAAAAGAAGACACCCAGGAAAAAATAATCAGAATGCTGCAAAACTTGTTGAAAAATACAATGATCTTGCAAGAGAAGCTCTATCAAATGGTGATAAAATTTTGTCTGAAAACTATTTGCAACATTCGGAACATTTTTCTAGAATTCTTATATCTCAAGAAAATTCAAGGAACCATAGTGAGAATACCTCAGATTCTGATGCTAGTAACCAGGTTAAAATTAAGACTGAAAATAAGGAAGCAGAAGAAATAACATCAAAATAAATTACATTTTAGATATTAAATCAGATTTTAGAACGTCAATTTTAATTTTATTTACTTCAAATACTTTACGTTGATCACCCTTTAATATTTTTCCAGAAGGAAGTTTTAGTTTTTGTGAATTTATTTTTCTTCCATTTTTAATAACTTCATAATGCAAATGCGGACCGGTAGAAAGACCTGTTGAACCAACATAACCAATTATTTGTCCTTGTTTAACCCTAGCCCCTTTCTTTATTCCTCTACCAAACTTTGACATATGTGCGTAAACGGTTTGATAAACTCTATTATGTTTTATTTTGACACAATTTCCTCCACCTCCACACCATTGAGCTCGCGTAACTAAACCATCTCCTGATGCTAGTATAGGCGTACCAGTCGGAGCAGCAAAATCGGTTCCTGTATGCATTTTTGTAAAACCTAAAATGGGATGTTTTCTTTTCCCAAATGATGATGATAATCTAGCTCCATTTATTGGAGTTTTCATTAAAGTCTTTCTCATACTTTTGCCATTCTCATCAAAGTAATCAATTTTATTTTTTTCATACTCATGTCGGTAAAGTTTAAGTTCTTGATTTTGTAAATTTAAATTTGCAAATATTATATTTCCAGTTTCAATTACCTTCCCAGCTTTGTTTAAAAATTCTTCATAAATAATTTGAAAACTATCATTTTTCCAAATATCTCTCTGAAAATCTACCTGAAATCCATATAATCTTGCAAATTCAATAATAATATTTGGCTTAATTTTTAACCTTAGAGCAGTTTGGTAAAGACTGTTAGTAATTTCACTTTCTTTATAAGAAATAATTCTTGTAAGATCTTTTTCTACAATTTTTGAATAAAAAATATTTTTTTTGTTATCCCTAAAATAATATATTTCTTTTTTTTTATTAATCTCAATTACAAATTTTTCAATCTTAGGATTGTCTTTTTTATCAATTTTAAAATTTATTTTTTGATTAGGTCTGATTATTTTGATTTTTTTATTTTTTTTAACTGTTTCAAGAAATAATTTTTTTTCGCTATTTGGTATTTCAATTTTACTTATTATACTTTCATAATTTTCACCTTCCCTAATAATATGTTCTAATTCATTATATCTATTTTCTAGCTCAGAGGTTATTTTTGTGAACGTTTTTTGAAAGTAGAAATTACTGAGTGTTTTCTTTAAATTTTTATATTGTGATTCTTTATTAGACTCATAAAAATTTGTTACAATAATTGAGATAATAACCAATAAAATTAACCATATGAAATGAGTAAGTGATTTTATTTTTTTTTTAAATCTTGTTATCACAATTTGTCCGATACATTAAAAATGTTGATTTATTTGACTTTTTTAACATAAAATTTGTTTATCTAATAACTTGATTTATAACTAAATTCCAATATAAGCGTCACACTCAACATATAATAAATGTTATTTATTGGGCTTAATTGTTCAATTAGCTATTTAAACTGTTAATATTTTAAGAAGAGAAGTGTGGACGGTTAAGGTTACCAAATTTTGTCGTACACACTTCAACATTATATAAATATTATTCTTAGTATTTATATAGAAGCTAGTGTGCGCCGTTTTTAAACTTGAGAGTTTGATCATGGCTCAGAACGTACGCTGGCGGCACGCCTTATACATGCAAGTCGAACGAAGTAGCAATACTTAGTGGCAGACGGGTGAGTAACATGTAGGTATCTTCCCTTTGGTGAGGAATAACACGAGGAAACTTGTGCTAATACCTCATAAGTCTTTACGGAGAAAGCTTTATGCGCCGAAGGATGAGCCTGCACTTGATTAGTTTGTTGGTGGGGTAATGGCCTACCAAGACTTTGATCTATAGCTGATCTGAGAGGATGATCAGCCACATTGGGACTGAGACACGGCCCAAACTCCTACGGGAGGCAGCAGTAGGGAATATTGCACAATGGAGGAAACTCTGATGCAGCGATGCCGCGTGAGTGAAGAAGGCCTTTGGGTTGTAAAGCTCTTTCGTCGGGGAAGAAAATGACTGTACCCGAATAAGAAGGTCCGGCTAACTTCGTGCCAGCAGCCGCGGTAATACGAAGGGACCTAGCGTAGTTCGGAATTACTGGGCTTAAAGAGTTCGTAGGTGGTTAAAAAAGTTGGTGGTGAAATCCCAGAGCTTAACTCTGGAACTGCCATCAAAACTTTTTAGCTAGAGTATGATAGAGGAAAGCAGAATTTCTAGTGTAGAGGTGAAATTCGTAGATATTAGAAAGAATACCAATTGCGAAGGCAGCTTTCTGGATCATTACTGACGCTGAGGAACGAAAGCATGGGTAGCGAAGAGGATTAGATACCCTCGTAGTCCATGCCGTAAACGATGTGTGTTAGACGTTGGAAATTTATTTTCAGTGTCGCAGCGAAAGCATTAAACACACCGCCTGGGGAGTACGACCGCAAGGTTAAAACTCAAATGAATTGACGGGGACCCGCACAAGTAGTGGAGCATGTGGTTTAATTCGAAGATACGCGCAGAACCTTACCAACACTTGACATGTTCGTCGCGACTCTAAGAGATTAGAGTTTTCGGTTCGGCCGGACGAAACACAGGTGCTGCATGGCTGTCGTCAGCTCGTGTCGTGAGATGTTGGGTTAAGTCCCGCAACGAGCGCAACCCTCACTTTTAGTTGCCATCATTTAGTTGGGCACTCTGAAAGAACTGCCAGTGATAAGCTGGAGGAAGGTGGGGATGACGTCAAGTCCTCATGGCCCTTACGTGTTGGGCTACACACGTGCTACAATGGCATTTACAATAGGAAGCAAGATGGCGACATCAAGCAAATCCTAAAAAGATGCCTCAGTTCGGATTGTACTCTGCAACTCGAGTACATGAAGCTGGAATTACTAGTAATCGCGGATCAGCGCGCCGCGGTGAATACGTTCCCGGGTCTTGTACACACCGCCCGTCACACCATGGGAGTTGGTTCTACCTTAAGGCAAGGTTTAAAATCCTTGACTACGGTATAGTCAGCGACTGGGGTGAAGTCGTAACAAGGTAGCCGTAGGGGAACCTGCGGCTGGATTACCTCCTTTCTAAGGATGATTAGGGATTTTTTCCTAATCTAAATAATATAACAGGCAATGTTGACCGTCCTCATTTCTCTTTTTAAAATAGTGTTTCTCCTTTTGCACAAATGGGCCGGTAGCTCAGTTGGTTAGAGCACACCCTTGATAAGGGTGGGGTCGAAAGTTCGAGTCTTTCTCGGCCCACCAATATTTTGGGGGATTAGCTCAGCTGGGAGAGCGCCTGATTTGCATTCAGGAGGTCAGCGGTTCGATCCCGCTATCCTCCACCATGAAACACTTAGTTATTTAAACTGTAAATATTTATAATTATTATCAATATCTATATCCGATTGTTCTAAGATATGAACAATCAACTAATATTCGAATAGATGAATATTTTTTAAAAAATTTGATTCAACACAGAATTTTTTTCTGTGCATAAATCAAGCGTT
>QBZW01000003.1:0-70000 GCA_003282205.1 Pelagibacteraceae bacterium AG-337-G04 | reverse complement strand
AGCTGTCCCTAGTACGAGAGGACCGGGATGGACGTACCACTGGTGGACCGGTTGTAGCGCCAGCTGCAGTGCCGGGTAGCTAAGTATGGAAGAGATAACTGCTGAAAGCATCTAAGCGGGAAACTCACCTCAAAACTAGTTCTTCCCATAGAGCCGTGGTAGACCACCACGTTGATAGGCTGGGTGTGGAAGCGCAGTAATGCGTGCAGCTGACCAGTACTAATAGCTCAATTGGCTTGATTTATGCACTGAAAAAAATTATATGAACAATATTGATATGAATAATTTTATAATATGTAGGCATTGTAAGTCTTCTATGGACGGAGCAGATCACGAAAGAAAATTAGATGATGATGGATTAAAACAGTCTAGTTCTTTATCTAAAAAAATTCTTAATAAGGTAAACGACTCGACAATTATTTATTCAAGTCCGTTTGTTAGAGCCATGCAATCTCTTGAACCGTTAATTAAAGAGAACCCCTCCATTAAAATTTTTGCTGACGAATCCTTAAAAGAAATAAATATTGGAAAATCTCAGGATTTATCTAAACATCAGATTATAGAAAAAATGTGGGAAAACGACGAATTTAAAGTTGAAAATGGAGAGTCTCAAAAAGAATGTTATAGTAAACTCGAGCCGTTTATGAACAAAACTTTCTCTCAATTTAAAGATGAAAATAAGAATATAATTCTCGTTACTCATGGAAATTTAATAGGTATAATTTTAAAAAATTTTTTTAATCTGAAATTTAATTTTGAGTCATGGAAGCAAATTTCAATGCCAGATATGTACATAATTAAATTTGATGAAAATAAAAATGCAATTGGTTTTGATAGAGATGTTGCAAACATTGATAATTTATTTTATGTTAAATAATTATGAGTGAAGAAATAAATAAAAATTACCTAAAAGAAAAACAATATAAATCTACAAAATATTTAGAAGCAAGAATTAAAATACATACTTTTTCTGAAAACACACAATCATTTCATCAATGGTTGTTTGACCAATATGATTTAAGTAATTTTAAAAATCAAAAGGTTAAAGTATTAGATGTTGCTTGTGGAACAGGAGTTTTTTGGAAACAAAATTATGAAAAAATTAAAGACTTCGACATAGATTTAACAATGACTGACTTTGCTGACTCGATGTTAGAAAAATCAAAAGTAAGTCTACAAGACTATTCATTTGATATAAAATATGAAATTGCTGATATTGAAAAATTAGATGTTTATTTTGGAAATTTTGATTTAGTTTTTTGTCATAATGCTGTCTATCATGCCGAAAATAAAGACCTAGCTTTAAGCAACTTGTCGAAATGTCTAAATGACAAAAAAGATTCTTTTGTAAGTATAACTACAAATAGTGAGAAACATATGTTGAATGTTTATGAGATAGGAAGAAAGCTTGACCCTAATTTTCCTACAGACAGGATTATAGACACATTTACAGAAGAAATAGCTGACAAAATGTTAGAAAAACATTTTTTGGTAGATAAAAAACTAGAATTGGAAAAATTGAAAGTTACAGATTTAGAAATTTTAATGAATTATGTAGCCTCAGGTGTTGAGCCGAGAAATATCAAATTAAAAGAAAATTTCTATGATGAATATTCTAAAATTGCCAAAGAAGAAATAGATAGTAAAGGTTATTTTGAAATAATAAAGCGATCGCCTCTATATATTTGTAAAAAAACTAATTAATAGTTAAGCTAAAATAATGGTTATTTGGATTACTGGAATATCTGGTACAGGTAAATCGACGTTAGGTAAAAAACTATTTGCTGAAATCAAAAAAAAATTTCCAGCCACAATCTTTTTTGATGGGGATCAGTTCCGTGCAATATTTCAAAATGATATTAATTATACACTTAAAGATAGAGATATAAATGCAATTAGACTAACAAGACTTGTTAGAAATATATCTAAGCAAAAAGTAAATATAATTGTTTCAGCCAATATAACTAATATTAAATTTAGAAAATGGATGAAAGAAAATGTTAAGGATTATTATGAAATTTATATTTCAGCTTCTCTTAAAAGTTTATTAAATAGAGATTACAAAAAACTCTACAGCAAAGCTGTAAAAAAAAAAATTAAGAATGTTGTAGGTGTTGACTTACCATTTAAAGAGCCAAAGAATTCAGATCTATATTTAGAAAACAATAAAAGTAAAAATTATTTTTTAAAAAATGTTAAATTTATAATCCAGGATATAAAAAATAATAAAAAGTTGTTTTATTGAATAACAATTATTCTTTTAAGTGTTTTTCTGCAACAATTTTATCACTAACATTATCAATCTCATACCAATATCTGGAAGTTTTAAAATAACTAAGAGAAATAATTTTGTTTTTTAAAGCACAATTTAAAAAAGATGTCATATCAATTTTTGGATTTTTTATATTTTTAAAAAAATTATAAAGTTTAAAATAATCATTGTACTTTAGTTTAATTAAGCCCATGAATTGAAATTTTGGTCTTGTTTTTTGAATTTTTTCCCCAATTGATATAACCTTACCATTATTTATTAATATATTTTCAGCATCCATATTGATTTGATTTTCTCTCATTCTTTCTCTCCACAAACTTAGCCATTCTTTGTTTAATGGAATATGGGATTTATTATATTTAATCATTTTATTTATTATTTGATGATCAAATATTACATCACTATAAGAAATAATAACGTCTTGTGTAACATATTTTTTTGCACAAAATAATGAATACACCATATTTGTTGTCATATATTTTTCATTTTTAATTTTTTTTAATTTTGAGAATTTTTTACTTATTAATCTAGACTTATACCCAGTTAGAATAATTGTTTGATTAAATTTTTTAAAATTTTCAGAAATGTAATCTATAATTGTTCTCGATCTTACTTTAACTAAACATTTGGGAATTTTTTCTGTTAATTTTTTTAATCTCGATCCTCTTCCAGAGGCCAAAACAATTAGTTGCATTATTTTATAATTGAATAAAAAGTTCTAAAAAATTTAACTTGTTCTATAACCTTTTTATTCTCCCTTTCTGGATGCCAAATTATTGCACCAATTTTTTGATTTTTTACTTTAAAACATTCTATACTATTGTCTTTAGCAAGTACAAGATTCTCAATATATTCTGTTTTTTTAAATTTAATTTTAAAATTATGAAATGATTTAATATAATTAAATTTAATTTTTATGTTAGATAGATTTACTATCTCATGTGTTCCAACATGGTTTGTATCTTTGACTAAATCTAATTTATAGTTTGTTGCTATAAACTGCCCACCATGACAAATTCCAATAATTGGAATTTGACCAAGATTTGCTTTTTTAAAATAAAATACATCTAATTTGTTTCTCAGTTTATCTTTTTTGTCTTTTGAGTATTTGGGTATAGTATTACCTCCACTTAATATAATTAAATTATATTGTTTTTTAAACTCATAATTATATGAAACATCAATATTACAATTTTTAAAACATTTCTTTATAAAAACTAAAAGACTCTCTTCAACTGAAAATTCTATTTGATTTGGATAAGGTTCTTTAATTTTAGGTATAATGAGAATGTTCACTTTATTACGCTAATCTTTTTTGCCTCTGGATCAAGATATATTTTTTTAGAATTAACAATATCGTTAAAACTAATTGAACCAACGCCTATTGCAGCTGAAATATTAAGCTCAGAACATCTAATTGACATGTGTGAGTTTGCCCCCCCATATTCAGTTATTAGTCCTGATATCTTATGATCAAAAATAAAGTCATATCCTGGGTCTGCACCTCTTATACAAATAATTTTATTATCAAGACTTTTAAAATTATTATTATTTAAAAAATATATTTCACTTTCTACAGCCTTACTTCCAAAAAAATTTGGTTTACCGGTTGTTTCCGTAAAATAAAATACATCATTTGATGTTTTGATAACCTGTGGTAGCTCTACGTATTGATTGAATCTAAAATCATCGATATTTTCTTTAATATTTTTGCTTAATATTTCTTTTAAGTTTTTGTTGTTTAGATTGTAATAAAGATCTTTGATAATTTTAATATTTAAATGGCTTAATTTAGATATACTTATTTTATTTCTCCTTGATAAGTATTTAATTTCATCAAATATATGGTCTATACTTTTTGTAAAAATAAATTTTGAATACTCTCTAAATTGAATACCTTTTGTCAAATAATCTAAAAATATTTTTAATGTTAATTTTTTATCTAAAGTTTTTATAAATTTTTCGACTTTTTCTTTACTTTCATTTGAAAGTACAAATTTTGATATTTTAATATTTTTTGTGTAATTAGGTTTATTTTTTCCAAACAAAGAGTCGTAATTTTCTTTATAATTTTTACTAGAAATATCATAGGTACTTGGTCTTAAATGACCATATTTTTCACAAAATTTTTTTTTAGACAGACTTTTATTTTTTATAATCTCAGAGGTTATACTTTTAAGATTTTGAAAAAAAAGTTCCTTTTCATGTTTTTCAATAATTTTTTTATTGGTCATAGAATTTAGAAGCTCTACAGCTATAAAGCCTGATCTTGCTAATCCTGCAAACGGCTCGGTGCCATATCTTTTGCAGTCCTCTATATACCAATAGATTTTATCTATAGAGTATATTTTTGATTTTTTTACATGATTTTGTTTTTTTTTTAAAATTTCAATTTTTCTAATTTCATCATCAATTTTTGAAATTGAATTTAGAGTAATTTTTTTTAATTCAGTTTTTAATTTTTGTTTTTCTTTTTTATTTAAAATTTTATTTTTTATTTCATTTAATTTATCTTTCGTCTCTGCATTGAAGCATGTAAAAAGTATTTCAAATTCTATCTTATCATGAAAATTATGATTGTTTTTAAATATATTAAGATAATAATTTACAAGTTTTTCTTTTGTTTTATCTTTAAGATTTTTTGGAAGCCAAGAATTAAAATCGACTCTGATATCTATAAATGGCGTCCCTAAAAAATTTGACATTAAATGATTTGAGGTCAAGTCGTTAAAACCATATTTTTCTCTGTTTTTTGCCCAAATAAAGTCAGTAATAAGTTCTTGATATAAAGAGAAAGCCAAAGCTTTTGGTTTAACGCCAATCATTTCAGCTGGATTCCAATCAGGCATTACTCCGAAAAAAGATGTATCACCAAACAAATTATAATTTTTCTTCTTTAATTTAATTATTTTATTTTTTAATTTTAGCAAGGAGCTTTTAAAATTTTTTTTATCAAATAAAATTTTTTTTTTGATAATAATTGGTCTTACTTGAAATAAGTATACTTTACTTTTTTTTAAACCAAATTCGATATCGAGATAATTGTTGTTGAATTTTTTTTCAAGTTCTTTTGCAAGTTTAATTACTTTCTTAAATTTATTACTTCCGATTTTACTATATTTAAATTGAAAATAATTTTTAGTATTTGCTTTACCGCCTGTTGCTGCTGAAGTATCTGTACCTTCAAAATAATTAATAACATAGTAAGGTGACTGATTACTTAAATTGCATGTAGTTATAACTCCTGATAAATCACAATCAGAAATCATCTCTTGTATAAAAAAAATTGAATTTTTTTTATTTTTTTTATAAGAATTTATTACTTTATCTATTGCTATTTCTATTGTGTTTTCATTATTTTTTACTGATGGAACACTCACAAATCGACCAGCATTAGATTTAACGTTTGTGTCTTCTTCTGAAGAGCTAGATCTTACTATTAGAATTTTATTTTTATCAAAATTTTTAACTACTTTTTTTAAAATATATTTACGATTAATTAAATAATCTTTAGTATTAATAATTAAAAATTTAGGTATGACAGCATTTTTACATCTGATTTTTTTTAGAGTATCTGCTTTATTATAAAACTTCATTTGAGACTGTAATTTTTTTTATATAATTTGTTATTTTATAAGATTTTGGATAAATATTTATCATTTAAATACAATCTAAATTTACCAGTTTAAGTTTTTTTATTTCGTTTATTGATTAAATAAAAAAAAGGTTTAAGAATATTTATCATTATTACCAATAAAATAAAATGTTAAAAAATTCATCATTATTAATTACTGGAGGCACAGGGTCTTTTGGGCATGCTTTTGTAAATTTAACACTAAAAAAATATAAACCTAGACGATTAATTATTCTTTCACGTGATGAAATGAAACAATGGGAAATGGCAAAGTTATTTAAGGATGATAATAGAGTGCGTTTTTTCATTGGCGATGTCCGAGAAAAAGATCGTCTTTATCGTGCTTTGAATGGTGTTGAGTATGTTGTTCATGCGGCGGCTACTAAAATTGTTCCAACTTCAGAGTATAATCCTTTTGAATGTATAAAAACTAATATTATTGGTGCAATGAATTTAATTGATGCATCTATTGATCAAGGTGTGAAAAGGGTAGTAGCTCTTTCTACAGATAAAGCGAGTAGTCCTGTAAACTTATATGGAGCATCTAAACTTGCATCAGATAAATTATTTGTATCAAGTAATAGTTCTTACTCAACTAAACATAAGACTTCCTTCTCGGTTGTGCGATATGGAAATGTGATGGGATCACGTGGATCAATAATTCCTTTCTTTATGTCAATTAAAGATAAAGGTATTTTGCCTATAACCGATGAAAAAATGACACGTTTTATGATAACTCTCGAAGAAGGTGTAGAATTAGTTTGGCATGCTTTCAATGATATGGAAGGTGGAGAAATATACGTAAAGAAAATTCCTTCTATAAAAGTTACAGATATTGCAAGTGTAATTGCGCCTAATGCCAAACATGATATCATCGGTATTCGCCCAGGAGAAAAGCTTCATGAACAAATGATTGGTGTTGAAGATTCTTATTCTACTTACGAATATCCTAGTTATTACAAAATTCTTCCACAAATAAATGATTGGTCAAAGGACACGAAACGAATTAAAAAAGGAAAAAAAGTGTTGAGAAATTTTGTATATACAAGTGATGCAAATAGAAATTGGATGACCAAAAAAGATCTTAAGAATTGGATCGAAACAAATCATGATTATATAGGCAAAATTTAAATTATGATTCCTTATGGGCGTCAAGAAATTATAAATGAGGATATTGAAGAAGTAAAAAAGGTTCTTAAGTCAGATTTCTTAACACAAGGTCCAATAGTTCCAAAATTTGAAAAATCAGTTGCCAATTATTGTAATGCTTCTTACGGTATAGCTATGAATAGTGCTACAAGTGCTTTGCATATTGCTTGTCTTGCATTAGGTCTTTCATCTGGAGATTGGCTATGGACGTCACCCAATACTTTTGTTGCTAGTGCTAATTGTGGACTTTATTGTGGGGCTAATATTGATTTTGTTGATATTAATCCAAAAACTTACAATATGAGTGTTGATGAATTAGCAAAAAAATTAGAGATAGCAAAAGAAAAAAATAGATTACCTAAAATTGTAATTCCAGTGCATTTTGCAGGCCAGCCTTGTGATATGCAAGCTATCCATGACTTATCATTAAGCTATAATTTTAAGATTATTGAGGATGCGTCTCATGCAATTGGAGCATCTTATAATCAAACTAAAATTGGATCTTGTTCTTATAGCGATATTACAGTTTTTAGTTTTCATCCAGTGAAGATTATAACTACAGGTGAAGGGGGTATGGCTCTCACAAATGATAAAAAGCTTGCAGAACGCCTGAGACAGCTAAGTGCACACGGTATCACTAGAGACAAATCATCTATGAGTATTAGACCAATAAATGAAATTTGGAATTATCAACAAACCCAATTGGGTTTTAATTATAGGTTGAATGAGATTCAAGCAGCTCTTGGATTAAGTCAAATGAAACGTTTGGATAAATATGTTAGTCGTAGACAAGAAATTGCTAAGTATTATGACTCACAATTCTTCGATCTACCTCTTGTAACTCCTTGGCAATTACCACAAGCATTTTCTAGTTACCATTTATATCCAATATGTATTAAAGAGAGTAAAAATCAAAATCTGCAGAAACAAATTTATGATATATTACATAAAAATGGTATTGCAGCAAATTTACATTATATCCCAGTTCATCGTCACCCTTACTTTGAAAGTTTAGGATTTAAGGAAGGTGATTTTAAAGAGTCAGAAAAATTTCATAAAAAAGTGATTAGTTTACCAATGTTCCCATTACTAAAGGATAGTGAATGTAAGAAAGTTGTAAAGGTTATGACAAAGATATTTAAAAACCATGAAAGTTAATAAATTAAGTTTGGGAAGTGTACAATGGGGAAGTTTATATGGACTTTCAAATCGGTATGGCCAAACTAATGCTAATGAGGTTTCTAGAATTTTAATCAAGGCTCGTTCTGAGGGGATACGTTTAGTTGATACAGCTTCTAGCTATGGTAATGTAGAAAGAGTGTTAGGAAATAATGATCTAAGTTTTTTTTCTATAGTCACAAAAATACCTAAGTTTAAAAAAAATATTATTACAAAATTAGATGTAGTAAAATCTATTAATACTTTTGAGAAATCTTTGAGAAGATTAAACCAAAAATCTTGCTATGGTATTTTGTTACATCATAAGAATGATGTTTTTAAAAATGGCAGTAAATACTTGATTCAAGCTTTGAATGAAATAAAATTAAGAGGTTTAGTAAAAAAAATAGGTGTATCTATTTATGATTCTAAAAAAATTGAAAAGGTAGTAGAAGAACTAAAGCCAGATATAGTCCAGTTACCACTAAATGTATTAGATCAACGTGTTATTCAAGACGGAACTTTGGAATATCTTAAAAGTGAGAATGTTGAAATTCATGCTCGGTCAGTATTTTTACAGGGTTTATTACTAATGCCTTTAAAAAAAATTCCTACTTTTTTTAATTCTTGGATAGATATTATTTATGAATGGAGAAAAGTTTGTAAAGAAAAAGATTTGAGTTTAATGGAGGCCGCCTTAAATTTTGTTATAAATCAAAATAAAATTGACTATTGTTTGGTAGGAGTAGAAAATTTGTCTCAATTAAAACAATGTATATTAGCCTCAAAATCTAAAAAAAAAATAAACGTATCTTCACTAGCTTGTGAAGATATAAATTTGATAAATCCTTCGAACTGGAAAATTAGGTGAATAAAGAAATTCGACTTGGCATAATTGGCTCCTCTGATGGAAATGGTCATCCTTATTCGTGGTCTGCTATTTTTAATGGGTATAATCAAAAAATAATGAAGAATTCTGGATATCCAACCATTTCTAATTATTTAAAAAAACAAAAATTTCCAGACATTCAAATTAAAGAGGGAAAGGTAACTCATGTCTGGACACAAGATAAAAATCTTTCCAATCATATTGCTTCATCAACTTTTATTGATAATGTTGTAGACGATTATCATGAATTAATTGACAAAGTTGATGCAATTCTTTTAGCTAGAGATGATGCCGAAAACCATTTCAAAATTGCAAAACCTTTCCTTGAAGCGGGTATGCCAATCTATATCGATAAGCCATTTGCATTAACAGTATTTGATGCAAAAGAATTAATAAAGTTACAACGTTATAAAGGGCAAATTTTTTCCTGTTCAGCAATGAGATATTCTGCAGAATTAAAATTAAGTGATGAGCAAAAAAATATTGTTGGTGAAATTTGCACAATTCACGGATTCGTTCCTAAGAGTTGGGATAAATATGCGGTGCACATAATTGAACCAATTCTTCAATTAATTCCTGGAAGAGGGGAAATATTAGAAAATAAAATTTGGCGACATGATGATAAAGTTTTATTATTGGTAAATTTTAAAACGGGTGAAGAAATACATATACAAACATGTGGTAACTCAATTTCACCAATTAGTCTTAGAATAATTGGAACCAAAGGATGGGTTGACTTAATATTTACTGATACTTTTAATACTTTTCGCTACGCACTATTAGATTTTATTAAAGGAATAATTAATAAAGATGAACGAATACCTTCAAATGAAATCATAGAGGTTGTTAAATTTATTGAATTAGGGAGGTCAAAATAGATGAGAAGAACAATTATAATTACTGGAGCTACAGGCAAGTTTGGTAAAATACTAGTTAGAAATTTTTTAATTCATGGAGATGTAGTTATTGCCATAGGCAGATCCAAGAAAAAGTTAAATGAACTTAAAACTTTAACAAATAAAAAACATAACAAACTTTTTGTTATCAATGTTGATTTAATGAAAGAGGGAGCAATTTCGAGAATAATCAAATTGATAAAAAAACTTAAGTTAAAACCAGACTCTCTAATTAATAATGCAAGAAATTTAGATTATCTGCAATTAGATCAAAAAAATAAGACTAGTTCAAAAAATTTTTTAAATGAATTTAAGTTAGGAGTTGTAATTCCATATCAACTTGTGATGGCAATGACAAAATCTTTTTTAGGGAAATTTAAAAATGTAGTTAATATAGGTTCAATTTATGGTACCGTAGCACCAAATAAAAAACTTTATAAAAATTTAGATGCAGAATCATCAATTCAATATGGGGTTACAAAATCAGCTCTAGAACACTTAACAAAAGAATTAGCTGTTAGATTAGCAAAAAATTCAGTGAGAGTAAATTGTGCGGCATTTGGAGGTGTTGAGGGTCGAGTAAATAAAACATTTAAAAAGCGTTACGCAGACTTATGCCCTTCTGGTAGAATGTTATCTGAGAATGAAATTTTTGGTCCAATTGATATGTTGATATCAGAAAAAACCTCAGGTGTAACAGGCCATATTCTGATGATTGATGGTGGTTGGACAATATGGTAACTAAAAATATTGCAATTATTCTCGCTCGAGGTGGTTCAAAAAGACTGCCAAAAAAAAATATTATAAAATTTGGTAAAAAACCAATGATTGCATGGTCAATCAAAGCTGCCATTGATTCTGGTAAATTTCATAGAGTTTTGGTTTCAACAGATGATAAAAAAATAGCAAAAATTGCAAAAAAATATAAAGCAGAGGTTCCCTTTTTACGTCTAAAAGCTTTAGATGATTTCAGTACATCTAGTATGGCTACTTATTATGCACTTCTTCAAGCAGAAAAATTTTGGGGTGAAAAATATGATACAGTGGCACAACTGATGGCAAATTGTCCTTTAAGAACTGCCGAAGATATTAAGAAATCTATGTTGATTTTCAATAAAAGTAAAAAACCATCTCAAATAAGCTGTTTTCGCTTTGGATGGATGAATCCTTGGTGGGCAACTATATTAAGTAAAAAAGGTTATCCCTCACGTATATTTCCAAATTTAACTCAAAAACGATCTCAAGATTTACCAGATTTATACTGTCCTTCAGGTGCATTATGGATAGCAAAGCGTAAAAATTTTCTTAAACAAAAGAATTTTTATATGCCAGGACATAGATATCAAGAGATTAGTTGGATATCAGCATTAGATATTGATGATAAAGATGATTTTTTAATGGCAGAAATTTGCCTTAAATTAAAAAATAGAAAATCTTATATAAAAAAATAATTTATTTTAAGTGAATTATAATTTAAATAAAAAAATTGTCTGCTTCAGAGTAGATTCATCGCTTCAAATAGGTTCTGGTCATATTGAACGATGTATAACACTTTCTAAACAATTGATTAAAAAAGGTCTGAAAATTCATTTTATTTGCAGAAATCATGTTGGGCATATGGAAAAAAGGATTAAACAAGAAGGCTTTGATGTGACTGTTCTTCCAATAAGAAAGTCTTTTTCAAATAAATTAAATATTAATTATAAAAATAAGTATGAATCTTGGCTTGGTGAAAATTGGGATGTTGATGCAAAAGAAACAAGTGAAATAATTTTAAAAAAAAAACCTCAATGGTTAATTATAGACCACTATGCAATTGATATTAAATGGGAAAATCTGATTAAATCATTAACTGGAGTTAAAATAATGGCAATAGATGGTTTGGCAAATCGACAACATAATTGCGAAATTATTTTAGATCATACATATTCTCAAAATACTCACTTAAGGTGGAAAAGTCTTTTCCCATCACATTGCAAGTTATTATCAGGACCCAAACATGCATTATTACGCCAAGAATTTATCAATGAAAAAAAAAAATTATCAAAAAAAACAGGAAAAATTAAAAGAATATTAATTTCTTTTGGTGGGTATGACAGAATAAATGCAACAAAAAAAACTTTAGAGGCTATAATTTCACTGAACAAAAGTGATATTGTTGTTGATGTAGTTGTTGGTAATCATTTTCCCTACATCTCTCAAATACAAAAATTATGTAATGAATTTTCTTATATTAAATTGCACATACAACCATTAAAAATTGCAAAATTAATGTCATTAGCAGATTTATCAATAGGTGCTGGCGGTACGATGGTTTGGGAAAGATGTTATTTAGGACTACCAACATTGTTGATTTCTATTGCTGACAATCAGAAAAGACAAGCTGCGGCTGTCCATTCTTATGGTGCGATAATTGATCTTGGTTTTTATAAAAAAAATATTGACAAAGTAATTATTAGAGAACTTAATAAGTTATTTAGTGATAAAAAAAAAATTCTTTCAATGAACCGTAAATGTTTAAATCTTATGAAAATTTCAAATTTAAATTTTCAAAATAATCCGACAAAGTTTTTGTGCAGTATGCTTTTAAAAAATTATAAAAATAAATAGTTTGAATTCTTATAAATATGATAAAAAAAAACTGATTGAAACATCAAGGCTTTTATTGCGTCCAATAACTGCAACAGATGCAAAATTACTAGTAGCATGGAAAAATCTTTTAACTTTAGAAAGTCATGAAGTATTTTCAAGTAGAGAAAAAATAAATATTAAACAGCATCAAACCTGGTTCAAAAATAGAGCAAAGAATCGTATTGACTATATTTTTTGTGAAAAATCTAGAGGAACACCAATTGGGACAGTGCATTTTAAAAATATTAATAAAGCCTTAGGTATTGCAGAGGCAGGAAAAATAATTGGTGACTCATCATTTAGAAAAATGGGTTTTGCAAAAGAAGCTTTTGCTGTTTGGCTCAAATATGGCTTTGAATTTATTGATTTAAATAAAATTTATATTTTTACAGATATTAATAATGTAACTAACATTAATCTAAATTTAAAACTTGGCTTTAAGTTTATAAAAAGAAAAAAAAATATTGAACTATCGAAAAAAAATTTTGTTACAATGGAAATATCAAAAAAAGCAATCTGTAAACTAAATAAAATTTTGAATATATAAATAAATTTACTTTTAAAATTTAATTATAAAAAAATCTTTAATTTATAAATTCAAAAAAAATTAGATTTATTGTATATTGAATAAATTATGATAGAAGACTATGTGTAAATGAAAGAATATATCAATACCGACAAAAAAAATTCAACATTCATTATAGCTGAGATGTCAGCAAATCATAATAATGATTTTAATCTAGCTGTAAAAACTATTGAGTCAATAGCAGAAGTTGGGGCTGACGCGGTGAAGGTTCAGACTTATAAGCCAGAAAGTTTAACTTTAAATATGGACACAGGTTATTTTGCACCACGTTTAGAAGGATTATGGAAAGGTTATACGCCGTGGAAACTTTATAAAGAGGCTTCAATGCCATACGAGTGGCAATCCAAACTAAAAAAAATTGCTGAAGCAAAAGGTTTAATTTTTTTTTCTACACCATTTGATATAGAGGCTGTAGATTTCTTAGAAACTTTAAATGTTTCAATGTATAAAATAGCTTCTTTGGAAATTGTGGATATCCCTCTTATAAGATATTGTGCAAGCAAAAATAAGCCTATTATTCTTTCTAATGGTGTGGCTGAAATTAAAGATATGGAGTTAGCAATTTCAACTTGTCGTGAAGTTGGAAATGATGATATTACTTTATTAAAATGTACATCAGATTATCCTGCTTCTGTTAGTGATGCAAATTTAATAACAATTCCAGAAATGAAAAATAGGTTTGGAGTAAAAATTGGAGTATCAGATCATACATTAGACAGTATTGTTCCAATCGTAGCAACCTCATTAGGAGCTACAGTTGTTGAAAAACATTTTATTTTGGATAGAGAGTTAGGAGGACCTGACTCTGCATTTAGCATGGAGCCAGAAGAGTTTCGCAAGATGGTAAATGATATCAGAGATGTTGAGGCAAGTCTTGGCAAAGTTTATTATAGTGTCTCAGAAAAAGATATGTGTCGACGTCGTTCATTATTTATTTGTCAGGATATTAAAAAAGGTGAAAAATTAACTAACAAAAATATAAAATCTATTAGACCTGGTTATGGTTTACATCCAAAATACTATTATGATATTTTGGGCAAAACTATAAAACAAGATGTCAAAAAAGGTACCCCACTTTCTTGGGAAATAATATCAGAGATATAATTAATCTTGAAATATTTTTTGTATCATAAAAGACTCTGCAAAATAAAAACCAGACTCCGAACCTCTTAATTTGGCTAATGACCTTAATACCTCAGGTGACCTTGGATGAGGATCTGTCCTTGCCTCTTCTTCAAATGTTTGCATTGCTTTTATCTTTGCTGATAAATCATTATTAGAGATATTGACATAAAAATTTGGTTCCCACTGAGTAGGTTTGAGATAACCTGTACTGCTTGGTATTTCGCCACAGAAAATAGGGATGTGAGAATTAATTGAAGGTCTAGATGCAACTACAGAAGCCTCATGACAATATTGATGATC
Source organism: Pelagibacteraceae bacterium AG-337-G04 (assembly GCA_003282205.1). Classification (GTDB taxonomy): domain Bacteria; phylum Pseudomonadota; class Alphaproteobacteria; order Pelagibacterales; family Pelagibacteraceae; genus Pelagibacter. The sequence continues at coordinate 55,360 of QBZW01000003.1, read as the reverse complement.
TATATTGGTACAAAATCTATGATGAGTAAAAATTGCATCAGGTCTTATTTTATTAATTATTTTTTCAATCCAATGTATTAAATTTAGCAATGTATGTTTATCTAGTTCGTTGTCAGAAAAATTACCAAGAAAAATATCTGACTTTTTAATACCAATGAGCGATAGAGCATTTAAAGTATCTTTTTTTAAATTTAATAATTTTTTTTTCCTTTTTTTTTCTTTAATAATATTTTTTCTTGCATCAATCCCAGTTGCAGGAATAGCAGCATACACACGACAACCATTTTTTGAGAGCTTGTGTATTGTTGCACCAGCTGCAAGAGTTTCATCATCTGGGTGAGCAAAAAAAGTTAAAATTTTTTTGTATTTTGATAACATTTTTTTAATTTATCTTAATATTTGCTTTTGCATAGATTTTTTTTTTAATTATTTTTGCATTTTTAAATTCAATTTTTAAATTACCATATTTAACAAATGCTGACGGATAACTCTCAGCATCTAACATTCTTATATGGTTATATAATTCTTTTAATGATTTAGCATTTTTTGCTAGCACACTATCTTTTTTTTTTCTTCTCTTAAATTTCACTACTTTCCCTTTTTGTATCTCTGGCTTAATTTTTTTTTTTATAATTATTTCAATCATTTTAAAAATTTTTTTTGAAGCCCTTTCAAAAATTTCTTGTGCGCTTCCTTCCAAGCTTAATTTTCTTTTGAGATATATTGGTCCTGCATCTAAAATATTTGTCATTTTCAATGCAGTAATAAAAGTTTTTTTATGATTTCTTTTGATTAGGTTTTGAATAGGGCTTCCACCTCGACCATAGGGTAAATCTGTTTCGTGAAAACATATACATTGATAGTTATTAATTATTTTAGAACTGACTTTTTTACTCCAATGTGGAAAAAAAATGTATTTAGGCTCAATTGATTTTAGATAAGAAAGCGATAATTTTTTAGGATTGCTTATTAAAAACCAATTTTTACTTTTTTTATATCTTGATTTGTTAAATTGTTTGATATTCCAATTCTTAATTGTAGCAATAATATATTTATCCATAATTTACTTTAATATTTTTTTTGACCAATATTTTTATAAATTATATACCCATCTCGTCCAAAATTTGTAATTTTAATTTTTTTATCTATTTTTAAGTTTTTGAAAATTTGTTCTATTTCATCTCTTTTTATTCCTCCTGGCATTTTTAACGAATAACTAAATCGAGACTCAAATTTTGGTTTTGTTTTAAAGATCATCTGGTTAACTCTCATTAAAAAAAATTTAAGATTATCTTTTATTAGAAAATAAAAACCAAAAAAATTTACTTTTAAATTAAAAACTCTAAAATTTATTGGTTCTGTTTTAATCTTTTTTATATTTTGCATAATTATTTTTGATGAAGTTTTTTTTGTAATATAAAATCTGTCTTTAATTTTTTTTTTATATTTTGATTTTTCATAATTATAATTTTCATTTAAATATTTTAACAGAAAATCATAATTAGATGTTTGTGGAGCACATTTATTTGCAAAATTTCGAAATGTTACATTATTCTTTAAATTGTAAGAAATTGCTTTTTTACCCATAATTATAGATTGTATTCCAGCAGTAGACTCACTAAAGATAACACAATTTGAAGCAGCTATATAAGCTGTTAAATCATAATTATTGTTAATTAAAACGTTAGAGTATTTTTTTTCCTTAAACTTTTTTTTCCAATCTAAAACATTTTCTGTTGGATGTGGTTTAATTATAATTTTATATTTTGGGAAGTCTTTCGTTAATTTTTTTATGAGATTTACAAATGCTAAAAAATTTTTGTGACTGTCTTTTCTTGCTTTAATTCTTTTTTTTAGATAGCCGTAAGTTAATTTATTATTATTTTCCCTCATTTTTTTTTCATTTGAGATTTCTTTTTGTAGCCAACTATAAGAACTTATAAAAGTACTTGGTATAAAAAAAAATGGAGAGTATTTTTTTAAATGTAAAATTTCGTCCTTAAAAATTTTTGAATAAATTTCTTTTCTCCAAATGTCGAATCTTGGAGAACCTGTTTTGATTATTTTATTAGTATGATTTTTATATTTTTTTTTCCATCCTTTGTAATCAAAATTTCCCCAAGTAAATATTTTATTTACTAATGATACATTTTTTAAATTACTTCTGTAATTCAAGTAAGATTGAAAAGAGGATGTGTTGCTTTGCGTAGCACCACCTTCCTCATCTAATGATATATATGCATTTCCCTTATTTTTGATCCTTAATATATGGTTTGTATCATTATAATTTATAGATTTATAAAAGTATATTCCTTCTCCAAGCAAAGAAGTTGCTCTGATCGATGATTTTTTATTACCAATAAAATATACAAAATTTTCATTAATATTTTCTGAAATAAAAAGTAATTTGCTATTGAGTTCTCGAGCTTTTATTTCGATTGGAATATAAATTAATTTCATAAATATTAGTGGCTTATAATAAAATTTACACTGTCTTATGTTAAGTTATTTTAAATAACATTAATTAATATATTTATTAATAAATTTAATATTTATCCATAATGCACTCTTAACTAATGAGTTTAAATTGATTATCCTTTATTTCATAACATTTATCGAAGTATTTTGATAATGATTGGTTATGAGAAGTAACTATCATTGTTTTATCTGTAAATGTCTCAATCATATTTTTTATAATTTCAATCTCACTTGAATTATCGATTTCATTTGTAGGCTCATCAAGAATTAATATTTCAGAATTTTTATAAAGAAGACGAGATAAAGCAATTCTTTGTCTTTGACCTCCAGATAAATTTGAACCGTTTTCCTTTATTTGTAAATTTAAATTTAAAACTTGATCAGAAAATAACTTGTTTAATTGAGTTAAATTGGCAACACTCTCAATTAATTCTTTGTTTATGTTTTTTTCATCATTTTCAAAAGTAATATTAAATAGAAGACTTTCATTAAGAACAAAACTTTCCTGAGATAGATAACCTATCATATTTTTAATTTTTTGTGGATATTGTGAAATATCTATATCATCATACATTATTTTTCCTTCATCAACTTTTATTAAACCAGTCAAAATATCTAGAAAAGTACTTTTACCCATACCACTTGGTGAAATTAGCAAGATTTTTTCTGATTTATTAATAATTAAATTTGCATCCTTAAATATAATATCACCATCTGCATGATTATATGAAAAATTATTACATTCTATTTTATTCATTAGTTTTATTTTTAAATTAACATCTTTATTATCTATTTTTTCAAAATTTTGATAACTAGGAATTATTTCATCGTATAACAAATCAATAGATGGACTTGCATTTCTTATTTGATTTAAACTCTGAATAATTTTTGTACAAGCTGGATAAAATCTTATAGCAATAACAAAATAAAAACCAATATTAGCTACTACTAAATTTAAATCTTGATTAGAATTTAAAATATAAAATAAATATGAAACCAATATAGTAATTATTGAGATTTCAATCATGACTTTTGGAGTTAAGTTAAAAGCAGAATATTTTGTAGATAAATTAAAAATTTTTTTTTCATTTTTTCTAAAATTATTTAAAAAATAATCTTGTTTGTTAAAAAGAGATATATCTTTTATAAATTTTAGACTTTCATTTAAAAAAAGGCTTGATATTTTTGATATTTCTAGTCTTTTTTGGGCCCACCTGTATGATAATATTTTTGTTAAAAAATAGTATATAGAAAAAAACAATAAAAATATTAATATGGAATATCCTGCTAATTTATAATTATTAAATAACATAACCACTAACAGACCAATAATCATTAAGCTCTCAACCATTATCAACATCCATCCAGTTAGATACTTAGCAAATCTTGATGTCTCAGTTTTTACGTTTCTTATTTTTACTCCAGCATTAATTCTATTAATTGAAAGCAAATCATCAGTAAGATATCTTTTTAGAAGAGAATTTTGAAGGTAATGATGAATTGAATTTACAAAACTTGCTTGCCACCAACCAAAAAATATTATGAAAAAGTTTTTTAAAAAAAATATGGTAAAAAATAATAAAAGAATTAGTTTTACACTTTCTAAATTTGTTAAATTTGGAAAGTACTGTTGAATTATTTCTAATAAAAAACTATTTTGACTGAGCAGCGAATGCAGAAGTGGCAGAACTAAACTAATTCCCAAAGCTTCAATTCCAACTGAAAATAAATTTAATATAAAAAATATTAATAGTTTTGTTTTTTGATTAGTGTTTAAAATTTTTAAAAATTTTAGCATTAACTATTTTATTGCTAAAAAACCTTCAAATGTAATACATTTGAAAATTGTCATACAATCTTTAAATCCAGCTCTTTTTAAAAATAAAAAATTTTCTCTAGTTGAATATGGTTCTAGAACTCCTTTTAAACTCTTGCTTTTATTTAATATTTCATTGGGCGAAAAATTTCTATCTATTTTATAATTAGTGTAAATTTGTGTCATTATATCCTGAAATCTTGCATCTGGTGCTCTAACTTTGTCAAAAAAGATAAATCCACCCCCCCAATTTAATGAATTAAATATTTTATTAAATACTTCTTGTCTATGTGCCGGCTTTACAAAACTTAGTGTGAAAAAACTGGTTATTAAGTCAACATTATTTAGAATTTTATCTTTTACGATATCTTTTTTTAAAATTGAAATATTTTTTTTATTTTTATTATTATTTTTTGCAGCTTGAACCATTTTTTTAACTGAATCATAGCCATTAATTTTTAAATTTTTATTATTATGTCTAGCATTTAATTTTTTTATAAATGTTCCAGTAGAACATCCCAAATCAATAGTTCTTGAGTTTTTCTCTAAAAAAAAATCTGAAATTTCAAGTCCAAGTTTATGACAAAGTAAATAAAGAGGAATAGATTTATTTATATGTTTATCAAAATTTTTCCACACATCATTATCAAAAGTCCATGAAGCATTATCTGCTTCTAAGTTCTGACCTAATTTATTTTTCATAAGATAAAATCAATATAGTATATTAAAGTTATAGTTAAAGAATATTATATTTAAAGAATTTAAATTAGATAGTTATCAAAAAGTAGATAATTTAAGTTTAACATCAATTATCTCAATAATGATTATTTTTGAATTTAGAATGTAATATTAAAATTATTCTTAAAATTTTTATAAAACATAAATGCTGAAAAGTTCATAAAAATATCAAAACTAGATGCCTCCTTTTTCTTTGTGAATTCAGTAAAAACTTTAATAAATTTTTCAGAGTTTAATACTGGGTATTCTTTAAAATCTTTGCTATTTAAATTGTCAAAAATGAATTCTTTTAGATATGTCTTTAACCAAAGACTTTGTGGGTCAGTAATAGCTTTCTTTTCATTTTGAAAAAAATTTTGTTTAATTAGTTTACTTGTAGCTTTTTTTGAAATAAATCTTTCTATTCCATTTTTAATTTTATATTGATTTTCTAGGTTAAAACAAAATGATGATAATTCTTTATCTAAGTAGGGCACACGGTTTTCGATTCCACAAGACATACTTAATCTATCTGAATATTTTAAACTTCTAGGTAAATTAATATAGTCTATATCTACAAGTTGTGATTTTTGTAGAAAATTTAATTTTTTTTTATTTTCACCATCCCTTGATTCCGTAGAAATAACTAGTGATAAAAATTTCTTTTGAAAGTATTTTTTATTTAAAAAAGGATGACAGTTTTTAAGAGTATTAAATTGATCTCTAATTGTTTCTATATAGTTATAAAATTTATTTGGACTTCTGTTTAACAATGAATTTATAAATATATTAATATCAGATTTTTTTTTAATCTGATCCAGATAAGAGTGAATAATGTTATATTCATATCCGCCTAATATTTCGTCTCCACCGGAGCCTTCTAAAACTACGGCAACAGAGTCTTTTTTCATTCTTTTTAAACACATGTGATGACCAAATAGTCTTATTGAAGTGAAAGGTGACTCTAGTCTTAGGCACATATTATTAAAATCTTTCATTATGTCATTTGGTTTTACAAGAACTAATTTGTTTTGAATATTTAGTTGTCTAGACACCTCTCTTGAAATATTCCCATCACCAAAGCTATTATTTTCAAAATCATATGTATAATTAACAAATTTTTTTGAAAAATTTTTTTTCATCATAATGGCAAGAGCAATACTATCTGTGCCACCACTAAAAAGTAGCCCAATTTTCCTATCTGATATCAAATGATTATTTATTGAATCTTTTAATAATTCTAAATAATCATTTTCAAAATTTTTACTTTTAGTATCTTCACTTTTAATTATCGACCAATATTTAAATTTATAAATATTATTATTCTTAATTATAGCATAATGTGATTTGTCTAATGACTTTATATCTTTAAAAAAAGTAACTTGTTGGTGATCCATTTTTTGCCTAGTTAGAAATTCTAAAAAAGCATTTTTATTAAATTTATTTGTATCAGAATAATTTAAAATTGGTTTAATTTCAGAACTAATTAAAATTTGATTTTTTTCTTTTCTATAAAAAAGAGGCTTTATTCCAAATCTATCTCTTGATATAAAACAAGAATTATCAGATCTATTATAGATTAAAAAACTAAACATTCCTTCAAGGTATTGAAGGCATTTTTCCCCATATTTATGGTATAAATTTAATAATACTTCTGTATCTGAGTCACTTTTAAAACTATAACCCTTCAACTTGTCCCTTAACTTATTGGCATTATAAATTTCACCATTGAAAACAATAACCTTATCACCAGAAAATGACACCATTGGTTGGCTTGCACGTGAGCTTTGATCAATAATGCTTAATCTATAAAAACATAAATTAATCCTTTTATTAAAAAAATATTTTTTATCATCTGGTCCACGATGAGAAATTAATTTGGAACTTTGTAAAAATTTTTTTTTGCTAAATGACTTAGTATTTTTAAAAGGTACTTGAGCAAAAAAACCACACATTATTATAATTTAAACTTTATTTTTATTAAATCAAAATTATTTTGATGTTTATAATGAAATAAATTCACTAAAAATTTTTTTGTAAAACTAAGTGATGTACACTTGTGGTGAGATCTAAATTAGTTGAATTGGAATTTTTTTTAATTAAGTAGTCAAATTTTTTTATTTTATTTTTAAATTTAATAATTTGTTTAACATATGGGGGTGTTTCAGTTTTTTGGCAAACAAGATTAAATCCTAACTTTTCAAAAAGTCTAATTAATTCATCAGTCGTATATCTTGGCATTGTTGTGGTATCATAAAAACTTTCAATCATTTTTTTTTTTCTATTCTTATGAAATTGATTAACATATCTCTTAAATTCTTTTTTATTCAATAGAGCATGACCCCAAGGTATTGCTGTTGAAGAGAAACGATGTGGGCCAAGGTATGAATAAAAAGGTCTTGTTTTAAAATAAACATAAGTTCCTTTTTTTGCAATCGAATTAAAATTTTTAAAAATTAATTTCCAATCATGTATATGTTCAATCCCCTTACAATAAATAACATCAAATTTTTTATCAAGTTTATTTAAGTTTTGTGCTCCTACTTTTTTAAATTTATATTTTTTCAATCTTGTTACATCAATCTTTTTAATATCCACACTTTCAATTTTAAAAATCTCTTTTTCAGCTGTTCCTTTAATATCCCTGCAATAGCTATCATAAGATAACTTTTCATTTCTTATTGAATCTTTGAAATATCTTAAAAATTTTTTAAAGACACCATCTTCCAAAGGAATTCTTGCAGACTCATGCTCGTAAGGAGAGTACATATCTGTGCCAAGTACACTTTTAACTTTATTAGCTAACAAAAGTGTTTTAGGAAGTATTCCATTTCCTGTTCCAACATCAATAAAACTTTTATTTTTTAAATTAACACCTATGCTGTGGAATATTTCGATAAATTGATGAAATTGAAGTAGTTTTTCTGCGTAGTATTCTTTCTTAACTCTTAAGTTTTTAGGTGTCTCGAAATATTTTGATCCTCTGATAGTTGAAGTTAAAAAGGGAATTAAATATTTTTTTTCATTTACTGGCAAACTTATATTTTGATCAGTTATAAAAATTTTATCTTTCATTATACTTTATACTTATAATTTAATAGCTAAAGACTATTTACTAATATTTCAATTTAAAACAATAAATATTCAAGATAATATTAAATTTTAATATTTACATGTTAAATAAGATGTAATATTTGCATTTTATTCTATAATTTATCATTGTATTCATATGAAAAAGAAAAGCATAATTTATATTGTTATTGAAACTGCCAAGAGAGAAGTTGATGCAAAAACCTTATTAGCTTTAAAAGCTTTAAAAGAAAATTACAGAGTTGTTATAGGCCAGAAAGGAGCACTCAGGTCACTCGTTAAACACACTAATCCAGGCATTATATTGTTAAAAAGTTTTGGACCAAGGAACACCAATCATATTAATTTTTTAAAAGATAATAACTTTATAATAGTTTCTAACGATGAAGAGATAATTGTTGCAATGGAAATAGATGACAAAATAAATTGGCGAATGAATAATGATAACTTAAATAAATTGGATTTGTTACTATGTGTTGGAGAGGAGTCTGACTATTCAATAATTAAAAAAAATTTTAAAAAAATTACTGATAAAACACTAGTATGTGGAAATATAAGATTAGAACTATTAAAAGAAAAATATAGGAAATTATTAGAAAAAGATTTTAATAACATTAAAAAAAAATTTGGAAATTATATTTTGTTTTTAACCTCATTTCCTCAGATAAATAAAATAAGAGAAAATTTTCAAATTGATTTTGTTTATAACAGAATTGTTGAAAACAATATTGATCCTGACTCTAAACACATTTTTCTTGCAAATGAACAAGTGCTTATGCAGAGAGAGATACTTATTGAAACTATTAAGTTTTTAGATAACTTTGAAAAAAATTTCCCTAATAAAAAACTTGTGATTTCACCGCATCCAAACGAAAAGTTTGATTTCTGGAAAAATTATATTGCTAAAAGAAAATTTAAAAACATTTTTTTAAATGCAGATAAAGTTTCATCATCGTCCCCTTTAATTAACAATTGTGAAATGTTAATTTCAAGTAACTCTACATCATTGTTAGAAGCACACTTTTTAGAAAAAAAAAAAATTATTAACTTGCTGAGTAAAAATCCTAGACCTTCAGAAATTGATCTTTTAAAAAAAATATCAAAAGTAGTTAGATCAAGTGAACAGTTGTCCACAGCTATTAAATATTATGATAAAATTAAACATGAGCCACAAATAAAAGAAGAACTAAAAGAAATCAAAAATTCAGAAAAAAACTTTGATAGTTTTGAAAGAATTTTAGAAAGATTTAAAAAATTAAATGGGACCAAAACATACCCTTCAATATACAAAAATAGAAAATCTCAAATATATCTAAATGTAATTAATCAATTTAGAGTTTTAAAAAATCTTATAAAGGGTACTATTGGGTATAAGAATAAGAAAAAAAAAATGATTGTTCGTTTCCATAAAGAAAAAATTGGAAACAGTTTGCAAAAAGATAATTTTATAGAAAACACAAAACACATTAATAGTGTTGTAAAAATCGAAAATTTACTAATTAAACAAATTATCCCAGAAGTTTTTTTATTAGATAAAAATGAATAATAAAGATTAATCATGAGACTTTCTAATTATAATGAGTGTATTTTTTGTGGTTCATCAAAATTAAAATTACATTTCAATCAAAATTTTACTCATAATTTCTATACAATAGCCATTAAAAATGATTTTAAACTCTCTGATGGATTTTTTAAAAAGATGAAAATTTTTGAGTGTCAAAAGTGTCATACAATACAAAATAATCCATGGTTTTCAAAAGAAACGTCATTTAAAATATTCAACGAGGTCTATGGTCAACATAATCGAAATTGGTCAAATGTTATAAATTTTTTTCAAAATGGAATTAAACCTAATCATGGGAAACTATTTTATATACTTAACAAAAATTTAAAAATAAGAAATTATTGTGAGTTTAATGTTCCCTTTATGGGTTTGATGATTGATTTTTTTAGCCAAGAATATAGAGAAAACATAAATTTTTACAAAAATATTTTTAATTATTCTTTAAAATATCTTTCTTCAAGACAAGTTGCAGGCATGAAAAAAGCTTCAATAAAAAAAAAACAAAAAGAAGCAAAAAAAAATTTAAATAAATTAGAAGAAATAAAGATTAAAAATAAATTAAAAAATAATATAAAAAAATCAATTATAATTGATAATTCTTATTTAAGTTGGTTATATAATGATAATTATAAGTCAGTTAATAGTAGATCATTAGCATCAAAAATTTTAGATATTGAAATTGAAGATTTCAATTTAATAAAAAAAACAAAAAGATATGATTTATTTGGTATATTTCATACCTTAGACCATACACACCAACCTAAAAAAATTTTAGACTTTGCTTTGAATAATAGTAAATATGTCTTGATTTATTGTCATTCAGATCAGAATCTTGAAAAACAACATTTGTTTTCATTCACAGATAAATTTGAATCTTATTTAAAAAAAAAAAAATTTTTTTGCAAAAATATAACTTTTGAAATTGAAAAAAAAACCAAGTCAAAAGAAATTTATCTATTATGTTCAAAATTCTATGAGATAAATTTAAAATTATAACTTATGAAAAAAATTGTAGTTGTAATACCAGCAAAAAAAAAATCTAATAGGCTAAAAAATAAAAATATTTTGCCAATTAAAGGTGAGCCAATGTTTTTATATGTTGCAAAAGAGATAAAAAAATCAAAAAAAATTGATGAAATTATTATTTCTTCTGATTGTAAAAAAATTGAAAAACTTTCTTTGGCAAACAGTTTTAAATTTATTAAAAGACCAAAAAGACTTACATATGAAAATGCTGAAAAACAAGATGTAGTGGTGCATGCTATCAAAACAATTTACAAAAATTCTCAAAAACCTAAGATTGTAATTTCTCTTCAACCTAATTCACCAGAACTTAAGTATAAAGATTTAGAAAAAGCGCTAGTTTTTTTTGAAAAAAAACTTTTTCCTGGCGCTAAAATAAAAGAACTTATTTCAATTAATAAAAATAAAATTCAGAATGCTGCATTTAGAATTATGACATATAAAACAGTTTTTCAAAAAACTTTAAGTACAAAAATTGGAGTCTATGTTAAGAACTTAATTGATATTCATAATTTTGAAGAATATATAAATGCGAAAAAAAATATTGAAAAAAAAAATAAATAAAATAGCTATTTTTATTTCTGATGAAGGCTTTGGGCATTCTGTTAGACAAAAAACTATTATAAGTGAATTTTTTAAATACAATCCAAAAATTCAATTTACAATTTTTAATGATAAACGATTATTATTCTTGAAAGAATATTTTGGTAATAAAATAAATTATAATTTTTATCCAAATACCCTTTGCACAATAAAAAAAAAAAGTGGTGAACTAGACTTAATTGGTACAAAAAAAATACTTATTAATTGGCCAAAAAATTCAAATATTAACATTAGAAAAATATTAAAAAATAAAAAAAAATTAGATTTTGACATCATCATTTCAGATCTAGTCCCAGAGGCCTTTCAATTAGCAAAAATATTAAACATCCCATCATTTGGCGTAGCAAGATTTACTTGGGATTGGTTTTTCTATAACACCAAATTTAAAATATTAAAGGAAACGAAAATGATTAAGGATTCTTTGAAGTTATCAAATAAAATTTATTTTCCTACCTTTGTAAAAAAAAGAATACTATCAAACGATTATTTAAATTTTCAAGAAACAAATTTAATTTTTAATAAAAATATTTTTAAAGAAGGAACAAATCAATTTTTTAAAAGTACAAATTCATTGAAATGTTTAATAATGGATAATGGGACAAAAACTAACTCAAACTTAATTCAAAAAACTGTTAAATATCTTAAAAAAATGCAACATATAGATTTTTACATATCAGTAGATAATTTTTCTGATCAATTAAAAACATATGTTGCTAAGCAAAAAAATTTAATTCCAATACAAGGTTTAAAAAATATGCATCGATTAATATCTTATGTTGATTTTTTAGTTGCTAGAGGTGGATTTAATACTTTAACAGAAATATTAATTTTTAAAAAACCAGCATTACTTATAGATGAAAAAAATAATCCAGAAATAAAGGCAAATTTAGATCAAATGCATAAATTAGGCTATTGTTCAATAATGAAACAATCTAGTTTTAAATCTAATTTTGAAAAAAAAATTCATTTTTTTGTAAAAAAAAATATGAAAAATATTGAAAATAAATTAAGATCGAATTATATAAATCCAAATGGAGCAAATCAAATAATCAAAGATATAGTAAAAATATATGAAGAAAGTAAATCTAATTGCTGAATTGTGTCAAAATCATTATGGTGATATAAGTATTGTTGAAGAAATGATACATGCTGCTAAAGAACATGGAGCAGACTATGTCAAAATTCAATCTATGAGATCAAACGATCTTAATTATCGTGAAAGATTTGAAAAGGGTTTAATTGAGGGTGGATATACAAAATGCAAGAAGAGACCTTTTAATCAAGAATTTCAAAGGCTTAAAAATCTTGATTTAAATCCCGATGATCATTTTAAATTTTTAGAACTTTGCAAAAAATATAAGATTAAGCCTATGACAACTATTTTTACTAGAAATAGAATTAATTTAGTAAAAAAGATGAATTTAGAATATTTAAAGATCTCAAGTTTTGATTGTTCATCTCATGCTATGATAAAAGATATTCTTTCAAATGTTAAATCTAAAATGATAGTTTCAACAGGTGGAGCATATGATAGAGAGATCATAAAAACTGCAAAAATTTTAAAAGAATATAAGAGAAAATTTACTTTACTTCATTGTATTTCAATTTACCCAACAATTCCTGAAGTAGCATCACTCTTCAGAATTAAATTTTTAAAAAAATTTTCAAAAAGTGTGGGTTTTAGTGATCATTCAAATCCAGACATTTATTCCTATGATTTATCTGCGATATCAAAAATTCTAGGAGCTACATGGATAGAGAGACATTTTACTATTTTAAAAAAAAATGCAACAAAAGATGGTGTTGTCTCTGTTAACCCATCTCAATTGAAAGAATTAAGAAAAGTATTAGATCTTCCAAATTCACAAATATTAAATTCTATAAAAAAAAAATATAAAAAAAATGAATACTTAAAAATTTTAGGCTCTTTTGACAGAGAACTAACCAATGAAGAGATGCTAAATAGAGATTATTATCAAGGAAGATTTATAAGTAAATCGAAAACAAATAAAATTGTTTATAATTGGGATGACTCTGTAAAATTAAAACATATTAATCAGGTTTAAATTCAAAAAAATACAAAAAAAACATGAAAATAGTCGCCACTATTAGTCCTGGAAATAGTGGAGGTGGTGCAATTCATGATTTTATAAAATTGAATACTAGATATTATTCACCAGTTAAAGGTCATGAATTCCGTTTGTTACAAGATCCTGATGGGCTATTAAATTTATACAAAAATTTTTACGAGGATTTTACAATAAACAATTGCTCAAACGCACTTAATAGATTTAAGAATTATACACAATCATTATCAAAGTTAAAAATGAAAGTTGAAGGCAGGTATGAAAGAATTTTTGATAAAAAATTTATTGAAGAAACAAATAATTTTATTGATAAAATTATATTAATTAGCTATTCAAGTTTACCACAATTTTATAAAGTTCAAATGAATTTTTTTGAAAAATTAACTTTAGGAACAAAATCGAGATTTTTTAACGCTAAACAAAACCATCTCAACAAATTTAATATGATTTTACCAGTTGATGAAAAAATTTTTTTAAGAGAAGCTAAAGAATATTTAAAAAAGATAATTCAATCAGATTTAAAAAAAAAACAAAGAATAATATTGGACCAACCAATATCAATTTGGAATTATCATAAAATTTTTAAATTTTTTGATGATGTAAAAATAATCATAGTTACAAGAGATCCTAGAAGTATTTTTTATAGCATGAAATCTAGATCATCGAAAGCTTATCCAGGAGCAGATATTAAAAAATTTGTTATTTGGTATGATTATATAATAAAAAAATTTTATTCAAATTATAAAAAAAATTTGATTCATAAAAAAATTTTAAAAGTAAATTTTGAAAATTTTGTAAGTGACCAAACAATAAAAAATAAAATTTTAAAATTTATCGACGATAAAGAAATTAGTTATAAATTCGATTTTTTAAAATCAAAGAATAATGCATATAAAGCCAAAAGATTATTATCAAATAAAGATCAACTATTTATAGAAAAAAAATTAAGACCATTTTTGCAATGGTAGCATTTAACAAAACACATAATTGTAAAATTTGTAACAGAGAAGGAGTATATTTTTATGATGAGCAATTCCTTAGTCCAAGATTAACAAAGTATTTTATAGATTATTACGGTGAAGAAAAATTTAAACTTTTTATAAATAAATTAGAGGGTATTAATTTTATTTTATTAAAATGCGATAATTGTAAATTTATTTGGCAAAAAAATTCTCCTGACGATAAGTTTAGTTATTTACTTTATGAAAATTTAATTGATTCAGACAAGAGTTTAGAGAAAAGTAAATTAAAATTTGTTAAAGATAAATTTAGGGTCTCTCATGAAATAAATTTATTGTTCCATAAATTTAAAAAACAAAAAATTAATATACTTGATTTTGGTGCTGGTTGGGGTCACTGGCTACTTTCTGGAGATAAAAACAAATATAATCCTTATGCTTTTGAGCTTTCTAATAAAAGAAAGAACTTTTTGAAGAAAATGGAAATTAACGTAATAGATTTTGATAATATTAATAATTACAAAAATTGTTTTCATTTTATTCGTCTAGATCAGGTTTTAGAACATTTAGATAACTTTAATCATATTTTTAAAATTCTTAAGAAATTAGCAAGAAAAGATTGTATATTTTTTATTTCAGTTCCAGATGGATCAAATTTATTAAAAGATCCCTATAATATAAAAATTCAAAAAGGACCAATTCAACCTCTTGAGCATTTAAACTGCTTTTCTAGATTTAGCTTAGAAAAATTAATATTAAGAGAAAATTTTCAAATTATTGGATTAAAAGAAACAATTATTATGCATTTCTACTATTTTTTAAATGGAAAAGCGAATATTAGCTTGTTTTATAATGATGTAAAAAATTATTTTTATTCGACATCTATAAAATTTAAATTTAAATAATCTAAATATATTTTAGTGAATAAAGTTACAAAAAAAATTGTTGTCACAGGTTCCGCAGGATTTATTGGTTTTTCGTTATGTGAAAAGCTTTTAGAGCGTGGAGATATAATAATTGGTATTGATAATCACAATGATTATTATGAACCTGAAATTAAAGAGGCCAGGTATCTTAAATTAAAAGGAAATTTAAATTATTTACATTATAGAGTTGATCTAAAGGATTCTAATGCCTTAGAAAATATTTTTAAAACTCATAATCCATTAAAAGTAGTAAATCTAGCTGCCCAAGCTGGTGTACGTTATTCATTAAAGAATCCACTTTCTTATATTAATAGCAATATTTTAGGATTTGCAAATATTTTAGAAAATTGTCGAAAATATAAAGTTGAACACTTAGTTTATGCAAGTACATCTAGTGTATATGGTGCTAATACGAAAATGCCATTTTCAGAAAACGATAATGCAAATCATCCATTATCTGTTTATGCGGCTTCAAAAAAATCTAACGAACTCATGGCACACGCTTATAGCTATCTTTATAAACTTCCTACAACAGGTCTAAGATTTTTTACAGTTTATGGACCTTGGGGAAGACCAGATATGGCTTTGTTTAAATTTACAAAAAATATTTTGGAAGAGAAACCTATAGATGTTTTTAATAATGGTAAACACAGCAGAGATTTTACTTATATCGATGATATTGTTGAGGGAGTTATAAAAACATTAGATGAACCTGCTGATACAAATTTTGAATGGAATAGTGATTTACCAGACCCAGCAAGTAGTATAGCCCCTTGGAAAATTTATAATATTGGAAATAATAAACCAGTACAACTCATGGATTATATTCGGGCAATAGAAAAAGCTTTAAATAAAAAAGCAAAAATAAATTATTTACCTCTACAATTAGGTGATGTCCAAGATACTTTTGCAAATATAAATAGTTTAAATAAAAAATTTAACTATAAACCATTGACCTCTGTTGATGAAGGTGTTTCAAGATTTGTTAAGTGGTATAAGAGTTATTATAAGTTGTAAAAGAAAATGACACCTTCTATTTATTATATATCAAAAAATATTTTTTTTAGACAGAATGAAAATTTTTAAATTAAAACAATGAAACTAGTATTGTTTATCTCTCCTCATTATAATAAATGCGGTCTGACTGATCTTTTTCAAAATTTTTTTTCAGAATATAAAAAATCAAAAAAGACTCGTGACATAAATTTTAAAGTGCTCAATTACTTTAATGAATTTAACCATTTAAAAAAAAATAATATTATTCAAAATCCTATCAAAATAAATTTTGTATTTAGGTTTTTGGAACAAAAAATTCCTTGGCTATATTATAGAATCTGGATGATTTTAGTCTTTGCGCATTTGCAGATAATTTTACCAATAGTAATTAATCAAAAAAAAAAAAAATATTCCCAGGTTATAATTGTTTCTCAAATGTCAACGATAGCTGTTGCTTTTGTTTCTCTTTATTTTTCATTCAACAAGAATATCAAATTTTATTGTTGGATTGGTGGATTAGTCTATAAAAATTTTTTTAGAAAATTTATTTGGAGAAATATTTTAAAAAATTATGAGGGAATTTTTATTCCCACAAATGATATGAGAAAACATATTTCCAGCTATACAAATTCAAAAAAAATATATGAAATTCCTAACCCTGTGCTTACAGATGAAATGAAAAACCAAAGGAAAAAAAATTTTATTTATAAAACTGGTAATATTTTTAAATTAATTTGTATTGGAAGACTTAATAAACAAAAAGGATTTGATGTTCTGTTAAGAGCAATATCTAAAATATCCGATGTTAAGTTGGACATAATTGGAGATGGTGAAGATAGAATTAAACTTACAAATCTAAAAAAAAAATTAAATTTGAATAATAAAGTTAATCTTTTGGGATGGCAAAATAAACCTTGGAAAAATTTAAATGATTATCACTTATTTGTTATGCCAAGTAGGTGGGAAGGTCCAGGCCACACTGTTATCGAGGCTTTATGCCAGAATATTCCTGTCATAGTTTCAGATTGCAAATATGGACCAAAGGAGACCATAAAAAAAGGAAAGTTTGGAGTATATTTTAGAAAAGATAATGTTCTTAATTTAAGAAAAAAAATTATTGAAGTAAAAAATAATTATCACGTATATAAAAGAAAAAGTTTAGAAGGTGGTTCATACATTAGAAATTACTATTCTACAAAAAATATAATTAACAAATATTGTAATATATTTAATAATCAAAAATAGATAACATATGAAGATATCAGTAATTTCAACAACTTATAATTCTGAAAAATATATGGCGGAAAACTTAGAAGCCTTAAAAGCACAAACTTATCAAAATTTTGAGCATATAATTTTTGATAATTGCTCAACTGACAAAACAGTTGAAATTATCAAAAAATATCAAGATCATAGAACAAAACTATTTGTAGAAAAAGATGATGGAATTTTTTATGGCCTAAATAAATGTTTAGAAAAGATATCGGGTGATCTAATTTTTTTATATTGTAGTGATGATACAATCATAAACAAAAATTTATTTTATGAAATATCAAAATTATATGAGTCGCAATCAGATGTAATATCTACAAACGTTAAAATTATTAGTCAAAAAACAGGTAAAACCGAAAGATTATGGAAATCACCAAAAAAATTAAGTCATATAATTCTACCTGCTCATACAGGCTTATTTATCGGAGCGTACTTCAAAAAATTTTCATTTGATACAAAATATAAAATTTCATCAGATTTCAAATATCTCAGAAAAATATTCAAAGATAAAAAAATTAGATATAAATCTTTAAATATTCACTCAGTGAACCAAAGAGACGGTGGAAATTCTACAAAATATACTAATCAATTAAAAAAAATGTTTGAATGTATTAGGATACTTAAAGAGGATTCGTTTTTTTCAATTTTTTTATACCCAGTAAAAATAGCATATAAAATGACCCAGTTCATATGGAAAAAAAAATAATCTATATACATCCATTTGAATTTCCAAGCACAAAAGCTAATACAGTTCAGGTAATGCAAATGTGTTCTGGTTTCTCAAAAGCTGGTAACACAATAATATTAAAAGGTCTTAAAAGATTAAATGTTTCCATAAAAGAAATAAGAATATTTTATGGAATAGGAAAGAAAATTGATTTGAGTTTTTTCCCACCTATAAAGTTATTTGATAGAAATGTTTCAAAATATATAATTGTATTTTTTACAATAATTAAATATTTTTTCATTAAAAAAAAATATATTATTTATTCACGAGATATCAAGATAGCGTATTTATTTACTTTTTTTGGATTCAAAAATATTTTAGAAATTCATGTTGAGCCAAATAAGAAAAAAGAAATTAAGACACTTAAAAAAATTTATAAAAATAAAAATTTTTTAAAATTAATTTTAATTTCTAAAACATTAGAAAACTTTTATAAAAAAATTATTTCAAAAAAAAAAATTCTAGTTGCTCCTGATGGGGTAAATTATGATAAAAAAGTGAAAACCAAAAAACTTTTCGATACTAATGAACCTAAAATTTCATATGTTGGCTCATTCCATAAAGGCAAAGGAATTGAACTAATAATTAAAATTGCCAACATATTAAAAAATTTGAATTTTGATATTTATGGAGGAAATGAAAAAGAAATTATGTTAAAAAAAAAAATATCAAGTAAAAATATATTTTTTCATGGTCATATTCCACATAATAAAGTTAAAAGTGTATTAGTAAAAACTGATATTGCTTTAATGCCATATCAGAAAAAAGTATCAAGTGTTGGTCAAAAAGACATTGCAAAATGGATGTCACCCCTAAAGATGTTTGAG
Organism: Pelagibacteraceae bacterium AG-337-G04; assembly: GCA_003282205.1. Classification (GTDB taxonomy): domain Bacteria; phylum Pseudomonadota; class Alphaproteobacteria; order Pelagibacterales; family Pelagibacteraceae; genus Pelagibacter. Next base: position 36,275 of record QBZW01000003.1, on the reverse strand, counting down.
TATATGTCGTATAAGACAGTAATTATATCTTCTGGACACGTTGTGTTAAAAGAAATTTTAAATTCAAAAAATTCATTTATAGTTAATAGTTTTCACGAAGACTATTGGGTAAGGAAAATTAAATATATTTTAAAAAATAAAATAGCTGCGAAAAAAAAAGCTAATAGGGCTTTTAAAGATTCTATTAAATATACTTGGCCAAATAGAGCCAGAATAATATTAAAATAAAAATTAATTTATCTATTCATTTATTAGATTTTATAAAATATCTTAATTTTAGTAGTAAAAATATTATAATTGTATATTAGATACTTTTTACAACAACTTATATAGTTTTATTTAATGAAGCAAAAAATCTATTACAGAATTGTAAAAAAACATATAATTTCTTCTTTAAATTATAATTACAAAAATAAATTTTTTTTTATTCATATTCCGAAAAATGCAGGTACAGCTATATCTTTATCAGAAAAATTAATTGATTATTTTGTTTTTCCAACATTTTTTTCTTATCCAAAATCATATCTTTGGAAATTAAATAAAGAATTTGGCTTGCGCGAAGGAAATTATGCACATGGTAGGTACAGAGATTTTAAAGATTTTATAAAAAATAACTATAAGTTTGTGGCTATTATACGTAATCCATGGAGCAGATGTGTCTCAAAGTATTTATTTGGGCTTAAGGTTTTGAAACAAAAAAAATTAGAAATTCCAAACAACTTAAAAAGTTTTGAAAATTATATTGATAGTTCAAAATATTATAGAGAAAAAAATTTATATTGGCATAAAGTTGTAGATGGATGGTATTCTCAAAAATCTTATATTGATGGTATAGAAAAAAACAGATTAAAAATTATTAAATTTGAATATTTAGAGGAAGATTTAAATAATTTTTTTTTTAAATATTATAAAAAACCTTTTTACTTAAATAACTTTAAGAGAGTGAACAAAACATCAATTAATTTGGAAGAGTATAAAAGTTTTTATAATAAAACTTTAATAGAAAAAGTATACGAATTATATAAAGAAGACATAGATTATTTCCAATTTGATTTTGACTCTGCTTTGAAACGTTATTAATTTTTGATTTGTGATAAAGTTAAATATTCATAATCTTATTTATTTACTAGCATTAGTAGGAGGAATATTTGGAAATATCTGGATTTCTGATTTTCTTGTTAATCTTACATTCGGTACTTTTTCTATGGCATTGGTATTTGGGCTAGGTTTAATTTATTTGATTTATAATAATAGAGTTTTTATATTTAATTTAACTATACTGGTATTAATATACTCAATAATAAGTTTTATTAATTTAAATTTTGATATACTTACTTTTATAATTGTCTTTGTCTCTCAAATTTTTACTTTTTATATACTTGATTTAAATAGAGTAAGTAAAAATTTAATATTTAAAACAAATATAATTTTTCTAATTATATTGATAGTATCATTTATAATTTATTTATATCAAATAAATCAATTAACTATTTTTGGGTTACAATTTGAATCAATTCAGCTTTATAGAGAAGGAAGAGGTATAAATAATTATAGGGGATTTACAATTAACCCCAATGTTTCTTTGGCGCCATTTTTTTTTATTATAATTTTAAACTTAACTTTAAATAAAAAAGATAATTTTATCTTAATGATGTTATTATTAGTTTCATTAATCAGTATATTTACCGAAAGTAGAGTAAATTTATTTATATCTATAATATTGCTGTTTAATTATTTCTCAAACTTAAGTTTTTTTAAAAAAATTATCTTTTTAGTTTTTCCATTAATATCTTTGAATTTATTTCAAGTTTTTTTTCAAGGTGGAGCTGTAATAAAAATGAAACCATTTATAGAATCTATACAATTTAAACTCTTTGGATCTGAACAAATAGACAGATATAGATTTGAAAAATGGGGAAATGCAATTGATGAAATATCATGGAATTTTTTTGGAAAAGGATTTGATTATTATGCATTTAAGTATGGTTTTTATGCTGAAAATAGTATTCTGGAACTTATAATTTATTTTGGAATTATTCCATTTTTGTTTTTATGCTTATTTACTGCTAATTATCTATTAAAAAATTATAAAAAAATAAACAGACTATATATATCTACAATTTTAATTTTACTATCATTAAATATGGGTAATACTTATATATTAATTCCAGTATGTGGACTTTATCTATCAATTTTAAAATTTAAAAAAATATGAACAAAAATACATTAATACGTAACTTATTAAAGTTTGTACCAATTAAATTTTTTAATTTTTTTTTATTTTTAAAAAATTATTTAAATTTTTTTCTTTCTAAGAATTATCATAAACCAATAAGAGAAATGAAAATCCAAAATATAAGTAAATTCTCGTCTAAGAAAGAATTAATTATTGAAACTGGTACATATTTTGCATTTTCTACTGCATATTTATCAAAGCATTTTAAAAATGTTATTACTGTAGAATTATCAAAGGATTTATATGAATTTAGTAAAGAAAAATTAAAAAAATATAACAACGTACAAATAATTAATTCAGAATCAAAAGATTTTTTAAAACAATTTTTTATAGATAAAAGTAATTTGAATGTTACATTTTTTTTAGATGCTCATTTTATGGGAGACAATAGTGCATCTGGAGCAAAATCGAATCCTATTTTAGATGAATTGGAAATTATCTTATCTAATATTTCAAAAATAAATAGTTTTTCTATTTTTATTGATGACGCTAGAACTTATATGTCTAACAAGGCAAAATATAAAGAAGTCCATTTTTTTAATAAAATATTTGACTTATCAAAACAATACAATTTAAATTTCGCGGTAGCAGTTGATATGATCATTATTAGTAATGAAGAAATTAATTTATAATAAATTTAATATCACAATTTAATATTTTTATTTTATATTATGAAAAAAAAAAAATTATTAATATTTTTTCCCAAGATTAATTTTGGTGGAATTGAAAAAAATTTTTATTGGTTAGTTTCAAAACTGATTTCCAGAAATAAACATCAATTAGATATAATTTCACTTGAATATCCTTCAAATAAAATTTTTTCTAATAAAAATATAAGAATGATTAAATTAAAAAAAAAAATTAAAAGATTTAAAGAAAATGATTTTTTAGCAAATTTAAATATTTTTTTTTTATTAATAAAATTTTTCTACAAGAATAAAAAAAATTATTCTTATATAATATCATTTAAGTCACATATTTTAATACTCTTGATGGTATTTTTTTTTAAACTTAAAGTGATTATTAGAATATCAAACTATTATGGTTACAATAAGTATGAAAATAAATTTTATAAGTTCATTATAAATTTATTAAAATTTAATATTTATAAATCATTTTCTTATAAAATAGTTAGCCCGTCCCAGGAGCTATCAATCGAACTTAAAAAAAAATATAATCTTTACAATGTCTGGATACCTAACCCAATTGAAGATTATATAATAAAAAAAAGTAATCAAAAAATTATAAAAAAAAAAAATATATTTTGGAATTTATTGAGTGTTGGAAGATTAACATTGCAAAAAAATCATGAATTGACAATATTAGCTATTAGTAGATTGGTTAAGTACCATAACATTACTAATTTAAGACTTAAAATAGTAGGAGATGGAGATTTAAAAATAAAACTATTAAAAATGATAAAATCATTGAAGTTAGAAAAATATGTAAAAATAATGGGTAATTTAAATCCTCATAATTTACTAAAAAAGTCAGATATTTATATTTCCTCATCACTTTATGAGGGTATGCCAAACTCTCTCCTTGAAATGATTTGTTATAAAAAAGTAATTATAAGCACAAAATGTAAAACAGGACCAAAAGAAGTTTTAAAAAATGGGAAATATGGAATTTTAATTGAGCAGAATAACTTATTAGAACTTACATCTGCTATTTTAAAAGTGATGAAAAATTATGACAAATATCAAAAAAATTTTGAAATTGATCAACAACATTTAAAAAAATTTAATTCTAATTATATTTTTCAAAAATATAAGAAATTACTTAAATGAAAAAAAAAATAATAATTTTTCATCAAAATTTTTATAAAGGTGGTGTTGAAAACTCAACAATATTTATAGCAGAAAAATTAAAGAAAAATAATTTTGATATAACTTTTGCCTCTAATTTTAATAAGAATTTTAATTTTAATAAATTAAAAAAATTTAATATAAAAAATTTCCCGTACACAAAGTTGAAATTTAATTTTTTCCATATTTTAAATTATATAATCCAATTAAAATCTAAACATAAAGATTTTTTAATTATTTCAAATCAATTTAATATGAACTGTTTTTTATTGATTATAAAAAAATTCATAAATTTTAAGATAATGATAATTGAGAGAAATCATCCACATGAGCTGAAATTAATGAATTACTTTAAACGAAATTTTTATTATTTTTTGATAGAAAATTTATATAAAAATGCGAATTATCACATAGGAATTTCAAAAAAATTAAGCAAGGATTATTCGTTAATTTCAAAACAAAAATTTAAAACTATTTATAACTTTTTTGATTTTAAAAAGATTAAAGAGAATTCTAAGAAATATAAAATAAAAAAAGATAATAGGTTTAATTATAATTTTATTTTTATTGCAAGGCTTGTCGATAGAAAACAACCATTATTTGCTGTAGATATTGTAAATGAAATTTTAAATATAAAAAATAACAAAAATTTTTTGAAGTTAACTATCATAGGTGAGGGGTATCTTGATAAGCAATTAAAAAATTATATTAAAAAAAAAAGATTAAGAAATAATGTCATTTTAAAAAAATTTTCTGATAATCATTATCCATACTATATAAATTCAGATTTTGTCATCTCTTGTTCTAAATATGAGGGTTTTTGCAATATTTTAGTAGAAGCAATTATACTTAATACTCTTCCAATTAGTTACAACTATCCTAGTGGTCCAAGCGAGATACTTTTACAAGGTAAAGGGGGCATAATCTTTAATAATCTTAACCCCAAAATAATTGCAAGACAGATAATCAAAGTTATTGAAAGTCCAAAAGAATTAAAAAAAAGATTAGCAACATCTCAAAAATTTTTATGGAGATTTAATCATCATAAAAACTTTGAGAAATATTTGTCTATTATTAATAGACTATTAAAATAAACTTTGATCCTAGATATATTAATATTTTATATCAAAATGACTTGTTTAAATTTAAAAACTTGTTATTGATTATGGATGAAATATTTAGTCTGTGGTGCTGGAGGATTTATAGGCGGTCACCTTGTAAAAGATTTAATGCATGAGGGTCATGAAGTAGTTTGTGTCGACATAAAACCTAAAGAATTTTGGTTTCAAATTTTCGATGAAAATATAAATTACTCATTAGATTTAAAAGATTACGAAAATTGTAGAAAAGTTTGTGTTGATATTGATTACGTTTACAACATGGCTTGTAATATGGGTGGGATGGGTTTTATAGAAAATAATAAAGCTGAGTGTATGTTATCTGTTTTAATAAATACAAATTTGTTGAGAGCCTGTGTTGAATTTAAAGTAAAAAAATATTTATTTTCTTCCAGCGCTTGCGTTTATAATGCTAATAAACAAAAAGATTCTTTTGTACCAGGATTAAAAGAGGAAGATGCTTATCCAGCAGCACCAGAAGACGGGTATGGATGGGAAAAATTATTCAGTGAAAGAATGTGTAGACACTTTACAGAAGATTTTGGTCTAGATACAAGAGTTGTTAGATATCATAATGTTTACGGACCGATGGGTACTTATGATGGCGGAAGGGAAAAAGCACCAGCAGCAATTTGCAGAAAGATTGCTTTAGCTAAACTAAATAAAGAAAAAATGATTGATGTTTGGGGCGATGGAGAGCAGACAAGAAGTTTTATGTATATTGATGATTGTCTTGAAGGTACAAAAAAAATATTTAATTCTAGTAATATTGAACCATATAATGTTGGAAGTGATGAGCAAGTTTCTATAAATCAGATGATAGATATGATTTCAGAAATAGCAGAACATAAAGTTGAAAAACAATATCAACTTGACAAACCTAAGGGTGTGAGGGGAAGGTCGAGCGACAATGAAAAAATACTAAGTGATATAAAATGGAAGCCAGGAATAAGTTTATTTGATGGGTTAACTAAAACTTATAATTGGATATTTGCTCAGATAACTAAAAATAGTAATAATCAAAAATATACAAGAAAATATTAAAATTAATAATTAAAACTAAAAATTAAATTTAATATTCTAATAAAACTAGTTTATAAGTTAAAAATTGTTTAAAATTATTATTCTAGAAGTATTTAAAATAATTATTGTAGATGAAAATTGATATTGGAATAATAAGCCATAATAGATACGAAATCTTGTCAGAAAATTTAAATCAACTTTTAAAGTCAAGTGAGTTTTTTTCAAAAATTATTTTAGTTGATAATGGCTCCAATGAAAATTTTAAACAAAAGTTAAAAAGAAATTTTTCTAATTTGGATAAGATTGATATTATTACATCAGAAAAAAATTTAGGTGTTGCTGGTGCAAGGAATATTTTATTTAAAAAAAGTAATGCTGATCTTTTATTTTGTATAGATGATGATGCATTAGTAAATGATTTAAAAAAATCTTTGATGAGGATAAAAAAAGTATTTTTTAAATTTAAAAAGTTAGGTGTGTTGTGCCTTAAAATTATAGATTCAAAAAGTAAAAAAGTTATTAAGAGAGAGTTCCCCCAAAAATATGAACTATTAAAGTTAAATAAAATTTTAAAGATAAGTTATTTTATTGGTGCCGGTTTTGTAATAAAAAATGAAGTCTTTAAAAATTTTTTTTTTAACGATAATTTTTTTTATGCACAAGAAGAAATTGATTATAGTTATAAAATATTAGACAATAATTATTTAATGCTCTTTGATCCAAAAATTAGTGTAGTACATTATAGGGATAATTCCTCAAGACTTTCACCACAAAAAGTTTCTGAATTAAATTTCAAACACAGAATGATAATTAATTATAAATTTTTACCAATTAAATACTTAATTATTTCAAATTTTTTGTGGACTTTAAAAACGTTTCTAGACACATTTTCAATAAAAGTTGTCTTAAGTTCTTATTTTTATTATTTTAAAGAGAAAAAAAAATATAATAGAAATATTATTTCAATTTCAACAATTAATTATATAAAAAAAACTAATGGAAGGTTATTTTACTAGGAAATACTAATTTTTGAATAATTTATTAATTATTTTAATATATTAGTCAATATTATGAGCAAAATTTGCATCACTGGAGCAAATGGTTTTATTGGTAAAAAACTTTTTGAGACATTAATTAAATCAGGCAAACCAATTCGAGGTTTTGTAAGGTCCACAATTACCGATAATAACAAATATGTAACAGCCGGGGATATTAGTTCAGATACCAATTGGAAAAATTTATTAATTGGCTATGATTGTATCATCCATTGTGCTGGTATGGCACATAATATGAAAAAAAAAGATAATTTAGAAAATTATCTTGCAGTAAATACTAAAGGAACAAAACATCTTGCAGAGTATGCTTCTAAAGCTGGAGTTAAAAGGTTTATTTTTCTAAGTTCAATTAAGGTTAATGGAGAAAAAACTTCAGAAGGAATTAATGTTCTTACAAATAGTAATTTTAAAAAAAAATTTTCTTACAACGATATTGAGGCTCCAGAGGATTCATATGGAATTTCCAAATTTGAAGCTGAAAAAGAATTATGGAAAATTTCAGCCAAAACTGGTTTAGAGGTTGTTGTCATCCGGTTACCATTAGTTTATGGCAAAGGTGCAAAAGGTAATCTTGCACGTTTAATAAAATTGTTGGCAACCGGCTTACCGTTACCTTTTAGTCTTATAAATAACAAACGTTCATTGATTGGAATTGATAATTTAGTTGATTTAATAATTCGTTGCGTTGATCATCCATCTGCTGCAGGTAAAACCTTTTTAGTTTCAGATGGTGAAGATTTATCTACTCCAGATTTGATAAAACAAATTGCATTTACTATGGGTTGTAAAGCAAAACTATTTCCTTTTCCAGTCTCATTACTAAAATTTTTTGGATATATTTTGGGAAGGAAAAGCGAGATTGAAAGAATAACTGGATCTTTAAGGGTAGATATTAGCCATACAAGAAAAATGTTAAATTGGTCACCACCCATTAGTGTTGAAGAGGGAATAAAGAGAATGATATTAGAAAATGATAAGGGTTTTTGATATTTTACTTTCATTAATAGGTTTAGTATTTTTATCACCTTTATTAATGTTTGTATTTTTTATTGGATTATTTGATAATTTATCACTTTTATTTATACAAAGTCGTGTTGGTTATAATCTTAAATCTTTTTCATTAATTAAATTTAGAACTATGCCTAAGGGTGTTAGATCAGCTGGAACACATTTAGTTAAAGACGTTAAATTAAGTTCTTTTGGATATTTTTTAAGAAGAACAAAAATTGATGAAATTCCACAGTTACTAAATGTATTATTTGGAGATATGAGCTTAGTTGGGCCGAGACCTTGCTTGTTTAATCAAAATAAATTAATTAGTGAGCGTAAAAAAAGAGGGGTATTTAAAGTAAGACCAGGGATTACTGGACTTGCTCAAATTAATGGCATTGACATGAAAACACCAACTCTCGTTGCGAAAACAGATCAAAAAATGATTAAGAATATGAGCTTATATAATTATTTTTATTATATCTTTAAAACAATCTTTAAAATTATTAAGTAAATGAGCCTATTTTTGATTATCATTGTTTTTTGATATTTCCGCTTTATTATAAATTTTTGAATTAAAATTATGTCAATTTTAACAGAAGCATCTAAAAATATTATTAATCTTCCACGCTATGCAAAAAGAATAATAGCAATTCTTATAGATATAGGTTTGTGTATTTTTTGTACTTGGCTAGCTTTTTTATTAAGATTAGAGGAACTTGTTAAGATTAATGATGTAACAACCCTAGCAGTTCAGATTTCAATACTGCTTGCAATCCCAATATTTTGGCTAATGGGGTTGTATAAAACTATTTTTCGTTTTCAAGGTTCCTCAATAATATTTACAGTGTTTGTTGCAACTTCTGTTTATGCATTATTGTATTTTGCATTGATTAGTATTTATGGAATTCAAGGTATTCCAAGATCTATTGGTATTATTCAACCTATTTTATTGTTTTTATCAGTTTCGTTAACAAGAATAAGTATTAAATATTTATTTTTATCGAATATTAAAAAAACAAAAAATAAAATTAATGTTCTGATTTATGGAGCAGGAAGTGCTGGAAGGCAATTATTAACTAGCTTAGAAAGCAACCTTGAGATGAAAGTTGTTGGTTTTTTGGATGATGACCCTCAATTTCATAGACAAATTATATTAGGTCAAACGGTTTATGATCCATCAAATATAGAAAGATTAATTAACACAAAAAATATTGAAATAGTTCTGTTAGCGCTTCCTTCAATTAGTAGGCAAAAAAGAAATCAAATTATTAATAATTTAGATAAACACAAAGTAACTGTTAAAACACTCCCAAGTGTGCAAGATATTGTTGAAGGCAAAGTATCCGTATCAGATATTAAAGATTTAAGCATTGACGATCTTTTAAACAGAGAGCAAGTTCAACCAAATTTAGAGTTATTATCTAAAAATATAACTTCAAAAGTTGTAATGGTTACAGGTGCGGGGGGATCTATTGGTTCAGATATATCTCGACAAATCATAAAATTAAATCCTAAAAAGCTAATTCTTATCGAATTAAGCGAGTTTGCTCTTTATAAAATAAGTGAAGAATTTAAAGAAATGAATAAAAGTGTAAAAATTATTTCATTACTTATTAACATTCAAAATAAAACCAAAATTGAACACGTGTTTAACACTTTTAATATAGATACCGTCTATCATGCAGCAGCTTATAAACATGTGCCTTTAGTTGAGGAAAATATTTCTGAAAGTGTAAAAAATAATGTGTTTGGAACTTTTATTTTAGCAGAAGCTGCACTTAAATATAATGTCTCAAATTTTGTTTTAATATCCAGTGATAAAGCTGTTAGATCAACAAATATTATGGGAGCCACTAAAAGACTTGCTGAAATTTGTGTACAATCGCTTTATGACAATCAAAATCAAAAATCTAAATTTGCAATTGTTAGATTTGGTAATGTGTTAGAGTCTTCTGGCTCAGTTATTCCAAAATTTAAACAACAAATTAAAGAAGGGGGCCCTGTAACCCTAACCCATCCTGATGTAACCCGTTATTTTATGACGATAACAGAGGCTTCCCAGTTAGTTATTCAAGCAGGAGCTATGGCTGAAAAATGTGAGGTTTTTGTTTTGGATATGGGTGAAAGTGTCAAAATTAAAGAATTAATTAATAAAATGATAAGACTTTCAGGTCTTTCAATTAAAGATGATAAAAATTTAGATGGAGATATTGAGATAAAAATAACAGGCCTTAGACCAGGTGAGAAACTAAATGAAGAATTGCTACTAGGAGACAATCCTCAAAAAACTTTTCATGAAAAAATTCAAAAAGCACAAGATCCTTTTATTTCTTTTAGTAAACTTAAAATTGATTTAGATCATTTATCAAATTTAATTGAGGAAAATAAAGTAGAAGAAGTTAAGCATATGCTGTCAAATTTAGTTACCTCTTATAAATCAAATTCAGAAATGGTTGATCATTTTTATAAACAACAATCTAATTCAAAGAATGATTTAATCTCATCAAAAACTATTAACACTGATCAAAATAAAGTTATTAGGATTAAAACTAAATAATTTTATAACTTAGAAATTTAATGATTCTTAAATATTCAAATTCAGTTTTAATAAATTTAATAATCGTATCGATAATCCCTTTTTTGATATGGGGACCTTTTTTTTCAGATTTAATTGTAAGTATTTCAGCTTTATTTTTTTTATATTACTCATTGAAAAATAATAATTTTTATTATTTTAGCAAAAAACCATTTATTATATTTTTAGTATTTTGTATTATTTGTACAATTATTAGCTTAGAGGCTGAAAATATATCTCTAAGTATAAAAAGTTCATTTTTTTATTTTAGAATAGGAGTGTTTAGTTGTTTTATTTGGTATTTAATTGATAAAGATAAAAGTATTTTAACTTTCTTTTATTATGCATTAATTTTATGTTTTTCAGCTTTAGTAATTGACGGTTATATTCAATATTTCACAGGAACAAATTTAGCAGGATTTAAAATTTTGTATAATCGCGTTTCATCTTTTTTTGGAGATGAACTTATCATGGGTTCTTATTTATCAAGATTGTTTCCACTATTATTTGCTTTGTTTTTAATAAAGAAAAAACAAAAATACGAAATTTACTTTATAGGTCTATTATTTGTTTTAGTAGATGTGCTTATCTTTATGTCAGGGGAAAGAGCAGCTTTTTTCTTTTTAAATTTATCAACAGTATTTGTAATCATCTTAATCAAAGAGTATCAAAAATTTAGATTAATAACATTTATTATAGCAATTATATGTGTTGTGATTTTGAGTTTAAATTCATCAAAATTAAATGAGAGAATGTTTAAAGGCCCCGCCAAAAATATGGGCTTAATTGAAAGTTCAAAGGAAGCAGTAATTTTTACCCCACAGCATGATAGCTTAATAAGAACAGCTTATAATATGTTTAAAGATAAGCCTCTGTTTGGCCATGGTCCAAAAATGTTTAGAATAATTTGTGCAGATGTAAAATATGCAACAGGGGTTACTCCCTGCATGACACATCCACATAATTTTTATATCCAACTATTAGCTGAAACAGGAATAATTGGATTTTTGTTTTTATTTAGTGGTTTAATTTATGTAATTTTTACAGCCTTAAGACAATTTAAGTCTATAATTTTTAAACAGAAAAGACCCTTAACGGACTATCAAGTATGTTTGTTAGCTGGAATTTTAATCACCGTTTGGCCCTTAACTCCAAATGGTAATTTTTTTAATAATTGGCTGATGATAGCTTATAGTTTACCTATAGGTTTTTATCTTCAATCTATTTATTCAAAAAAAACTACAAAATAAATAAATAGGTGTGGAAATGACTTTATTCTCTAAAAATTGAGTTTTTAGAAGAAAGATTAATAAAATAATCTTTACATTTTAATTTTTTTTTAGTATCAACCGTTGCCTGGTGATTATTGCGAAAGTGTAATACCCGATCCCATTCCGAACTCGGCAGTCAAGCCTTTCAGCGCCAATGGTACTTTGTCTTAAGACACGGAAGAGTAGGACATTGCCAGGCATATCTAAAATGAAAAATCTCATTATTGTAACTGGTGGAGCAGGATTTGTTGGCTCTAATTTAATTAAATCTCTTTTAAAAAAAACTAATAAAAAAATTATTAGTTTAGATAATTATTTATCAGGCAATAAAAAAAATCACATTAAAGATAAAAGAGTTAGCTACATAAAAGCAGATACTATTAATATCTCAAAAAATTTAAAAAATGTGAAAAAACGAATTCATTCAATTTTTCATTTTGGAGAATTTGCGAGAATTTATCAAAGTTTTAAAAAATTTGATGAATGTTTTAAATCAAATTCTTTTGGATCGAATGCAGTTTTTAAGTTTTGTCTCGATCATAATATCAAACTAATTTACTCAGCAACTTCAGCCTCACTTGGCAATAAAGGAAATGATAAAAACTTATCTCCTTATGCTTTTACAAAATCTAAAAATTTAGAATTATTAGAAAACTTAAGAAAATGGTTTAATTTTAAATTTGAAGTTATTTATTTTTACAATGTGTATGGACCCGGTCAAATCAAAGTAGGCGATATGGCAACGGTAGTTGGAATTTTTGAAGATCAATATAAAAAAAATAAACCATTAACTATTGTGAAACCTGGAACTCAGACAAGACGATTTACTCATATTGATGATACTATTAATACTTGCATTGAGGCATGGAAGAATAATAAATGTCAACATTATAGCATAAGCCACAAAAAATCTTATTCCATCCAAGATCTTGCCAAAATGTTTAAAACTAAAATAACTTATTTAAAACCAAGATCTGGTGAGCGATATGCATCAGCATTAACAAAAATATCAAATAATCGTAAAATTATTAATAAATATGGAAGAATAGATTTGAAAGATTATGTAACTTCGTTTATTAAAGATGAAAAATTATGAAAATAAAAAGCTCATTAAAGTCGATTAAAAAAAGAGATCTTAATTCTAAGTTAGTTAGAAGAAGAGGTCGTGTGTACGTTATTAATAAAACTAATCCAAAGTTTAAAGCAAGACAGAAGTAATTTTTATGGATAATGAAAACCATAAAAATACCTGGAACAATTTTACAAAATTTGTGTTGTGGGGAACCGTCGCAGTGATAGGTGTTTTAGTTTTATGGCAATATTCTTACTATAAAATCGATGTATGAAAATTGCTTCTATTTTAGAAAATCAAAAAATTGAAAAAAGAATAGCAATTACTCCTGAGATTGCGAAAAAATATATATCTCTTGGTCTTGAAGTTTCATTAGCAGAAAATTATGGAAGTCATCTTGGAATTAAAGATGAAGAGTATAAAGAATTAGGAGTATCAATTTTAAAAGATGAAAAAGAAATCATATCTAGTGCAGATATTGTTGTTCAATTAGGCTTATTAGATGATGACAAAAGTTCTTTATTAAAAGAAAATCAAACATTTATTGGGGTATTAAACCCATATGATAATAAAGAGAAGATAAATGATTTAGTTAAAAAAAATATTAATCCTTTTTCACTTGAATTACTTCCAAGAATAACAAGAGCTCAATCTATGGATATACTATCTTCACAAGCAAATCTTGCGGGCTATAAAGCAGTAGTGGAGTCTTTCGCTCATTTTGAAAAAGCAATTCCAATGATGATGACTGCAGCAGGAACAATACCCGCTGCAAAAGTATTAGTGGTTGGTGCAGGAGTTGCAGGATTACAGGCAATTGCAACTGCAAAACGAATGGGTGCAATAGTATTTGCAACAGATGTTAGAATGGCTTCTAAAGAACAAGTTGAAAGTTTGGGAGGAAAATTTTTAACAGTTGAAGGTGCTGAAAATTTAGAAACCGAGGGAGGTTATGCTAAAGAAGCATCAGATGATTTTAAAAAGAAGCAAGAAGAATTATTGTCAGAAACATTAAAGAAAATTGATATTGTAATTTGTACAGCTTTAATTCCTGGAAAAAAAGCACCAGTGATTATTAAAGAAGGCATGATTCATAATATGAGCTCTGGTTCAATCATTTATGATCTAGCTGCTATTCAAGGAGGAAACACAGCACACACTAAAGTTGATGAAATTGTAGATAGTAATGGTGTTAAAATAATGGGGGAAAGTAATATTTTAAATAAACTTCCAACTTCAGCATCTAATTTATATGCTAAAAATGTATTTAACTTTGTGTCGAATTTATATGATAAAGAAAATAATAGAATTAATATAAACTTAGAAGACGAGATAATTGAAAAAACTTTAATAAAATAAAATTATGGAAATAGATCCTTTTATATTCAGATTAAGTATTTTTATCCTTTCAATTTTTATTGGATATTATGTGGTTTGGAGCGTTACCCCATCACTTCACACACCTTTAATGTCAGTTACCAATGCAATTTCATCTGTCATAATTGTAGGTGCGATCATTGCAGGTTTAGCAGGCAACTCTGATACTATATTTAACACGTCAAGTATCTTTGGGTTTTTAGCAATATCATTAGCAGCTATAAATATATTTGGTGGTTTCTTAGTCACACAAAGAATGCTTGCAATGTATAAAAAAAAGAAAAAGGATAAATAATGTTATCAGCAAATTTATCAGCGATATTTTATTTAATTTCAGGAGTATTATTCATTTTAGCTTTAAGAGGACTTTCGTCACCTGAAACATCCAGACAAGGAAATTTCTTTGGTATTTTAGGAATGATTATTGCAATTACGGTTACTTTTTTATCTATTGGTAATTTTTCAACTGGATTTGTAGTTGTTTTAATATTTCTTTTAATAGGAGGATTAATAGGTGCTTTTATTGCATATAAAATTCCAATGACAGCAATGCCAGAATTGGTAGCTGGCTTTCATAGTTTGGTTGGACTTGCAGCCGTATTTGTTGCAATAGCTGCATTTTTAAATCCAGAAGCTTTTAATTTAGGTTATCCAGGCAACATTAAACTTGGAAGCTTAATAGAAATGTCAATTGGTGCAGCAGTGGGTGCAATCACTTTTTCAGGTTCAATTGTTGCTTTTTTAAAACTTCAAGGAATTATGTCAGGTTCACCTATAACTTTTAAAGGACAGCATCCGCTAAATGCCCTAATTTTAATTTCGATAATTGTATTAACTTATCTACTTTGTTCTACACAATCTTCTAATTTATTTTGGATATTATTGGTAGTCTCTTTTTTAATTGGTTTTTTATTAATTATTCCAATTGGTGGCGCAGATATGCCAGTAGTGATTTCAATGCTAAACTCTTATTCTGGTTGGGCAGCAGCTGGAATTGGTTTCACTTTAGAAAATACAGCTTTAATTATTACAGGTGCATTAGTTGGTTCGTCCGGTGCAATTCTTTCTTACATAATGTGCAAGGGAATGAATAGATCTTTCTTTAATGTTATATTAGGTGGATTTGGTGCAACTGAACAAAGCGCAGGAGAAAAAAATAAAGAACAAAAACCTGTGAAAAGCGGTAATGCAGATGATGCTGCTTTTTTAATGAAAAATGCATCATCAGTTATAATTGTGCCTGGTTATGGGATGGCAGTAGCACAAGCTCAGCATGCCTTAAGAGAGATGGTAGATACGTTAAAGAAGAATGATATAAAAGTTTCATACGCTATACATCCTGTTGCAGGTAGAATGCCAGGACATATGAATGTTTTATTAGCAGAAGCAAATGTTCCATATGATGAGGTATTTGAATTAGAGGAAATTAATAATGATTTTGCTAATGCAGATGTTGCATTTGTAATTGGTGCAAACGATGTAACAAACCCTGTTGCAAAAACTGATCCTCAAAGTCCTATATATGGGATGCCAGTTTTAGATGTTGAAAAATGTAAATCTGTTTTATTTGTAAAAAGAAGTCTTTCACCTGGTTATGCAGGAATAGATAATGATCTATTTTATAAAGAAAACACATTAATGTTGTTTGCTGATGCAAAAAAAATGACAGAAGATATTACAAAAAACCTATAGATTTAATGAATACAAAAATTTTTTGTGATATTGCTGATTTATCAACTATCAAAAAATTTAACAAATTTAAAATTGTAAAAGGGTTCACCACTAATCCTAGCTTAATGAGAAAAGCAGGAGCAAAAGATTATAAATCATACTCAAAACAAATACTTCAAATTTGTGGAAACAAACCTATTTCTTTAGAGGTATTTGCTGATGATCAAAAGTCAATGATTGAACAGGGTATAAAAATAAACAGCTGGGGTAAAAATGTATATGTTAAAGTACCTGTCGTAAATTCAAAAAATAAATTTACAGGTAAAGTTATAAAAGAGTTAAACAATAAAGATATTAAACTAAATATAACAGCAGTTTATACTGCTAAACAGACAGAAAAAATTTTAAAAGTAATCAATAAAAAAACAAAAGTAATTATTTCTATTTTTGCAGGACGAGCAGGGGATACGGGAAAAGATCCGATACCAGAATTTATAAAAAGCATAAAGTTAGCAAAAAAATTTAATAATGTAGAAATTTTATGGGCAAGTGTAAGAGAGCCTTATAATTATTTACAAGCCAAACAATTGGGCTGTCACATCATAACAATTCCTCCTTCAATTATTGAAAAAATTCAAAAATTTGGAAAGTCTTTTAACCAGTTAACTATAGAAACTGTTAAAGCATTCCTAGTTGATAGCAATAAATCTAAATTTAATATTATTTAACAGTAGAAATTTTCTTTTCCCAATTAATTGCACTTTTAATTATTTTGTTAATGCTGTTATGTTTTGGTTTCCATTTAAATAAGTTTTGAAATTTTTTAGTATTTGAATAAACTTGAGCAATATCACCCGGTCTTCTTTTTTCATATTTTATAGATAAATTTTTCTTATTTTTTTTAAAAATATTTACTATTTGTTTAACGGAGTATCCTTTGCCATATCCACAATTAACGATGAATGATTTTTTAACTTTATTTAAATAATTCATTGCTAGAATGTGGATGTTTGCCAGATCAACAACATGCATATAATCTCTTACACATGTGCCATCTTTAGTTGGATAATCGTTTCCGTAAATACTAATTATAGGATTTTTTTTTAGTGATTGAATAGCCAAATTTTTTATTAGATGCCCATGAGATTTTTCAATTTCTCCAATTTTTCCTGAATTACTTGCTCCAGCCACATTAAAATATCTAAGTAAGCCATAATTGTAATTAAATTTTTTTGAATACTTCTTTACAAACTCTTCACCTTTATATTTTGTATAAGCATAGTAGCCTTGTGGATTTAATTTTTTTGACTCACTGACACTACCCTTAACATTACCATAAACCGAGCAGGATGATGAGAAGATAAAATTTCTAACAGATGAATTTTTGCACGCTATTAATAAATTTTTGGTTCCTTGAATATTATTTCTTTTATATTTTAATTTATATTTTTCAGCTTCACTCACATTTAGATATGCTGCCATATGAAAAATGGTTTCAATTTTATATTGATTTAGAATAGAAACTAATTTTTTTTTATCGGTAATATCACCTTTTATGAAAATAGTTTTTTTGTTGATTAATTTTTTAAAACCTGTCTCTAAATTATCAAGAATTATGATTTTATTTTTTTTATTAATTAATTGTTCAGCTATGTGGCTCCCAATATAACCAGCGCCACCTGTGATTAAAATATTCATATTAGATTTTATATATTATTCATTAATATAGATAAAAAAACATTTTAGTTTTTGATTAATGTGCTGGAAATTGGTTGCGGGGGACGGATTTGAACCGCCGACCTTCAGGTTATGAGCCTGACGAGCTACCAGACTGCTCCACCCCGCGGTATAGTTAAATTCTATTTTTAAGTTTATTTAACTTTTTAACTCTTTTAATATTTTCTTGTAGAATTCTTTTTTTCTTCTCAGAAGGTTTTTCATAAGTATTTTTTAATTTTATAACTTTAAAAAAACCATCACGCTGAAGCTTTCTTTTAAGAACCCTAAGTGCTTGTTCAATGTTATTATCTTTGACTTCTATTTTCATAAATATTTCTAAAAGTGAGTGACTACCATTATAAAATTTTGATGTCTATTAAATTTATTCAATGTTTGACATTTCTTTTGATTGTTTTGCCTTTTCTTTTTCTTTTTTTTCTCTTTTTATTCTTCTTTCAGCTTTCTCCAATGCTTCTACTAAATCTTTTTGACTAAATAAATTTAAAGCAACAGGATCTTTTGGGTTTAAATTATTATAGTTCCAGTAGCTTTTATTTCTAATGGAAGTTACAGAATTTTTTGTGATACCAACTAATTTTGCAATTTGTGAATCTTTAAGCATGTTATGTTGTCTAATTAACCATAAAGCTGAGTCTGGTTTGTCTTGTCTTTTTGAAAGAGGGATATATCTTTTAACTTTTTTCTCATCACTTGCGACCTCAACATCGGTACTTTTTATCTGCAAAGGTCTATCAGTATCTTTAGAGGATAATTCAATTTCCTCTCTAGTTAATTGACCTGAGATAATTGGATTGTATCCTTTAATTCCTTTTGCAACTTCTCCATCAGCAATACCTTGGACTTCAACTTCATGGAGTTTACAAAATTCAGCGATTTGTTTAAAACTAAG
Organism: Pelagibacteraceae bacterium AG-337-G04; assembly: GCA_003282205.1. GTDB lineage: Bacteria > Pseudomonadota > Alphaproteobacteria > Pelagibacterales > Pelagibacteraceae > Pelagibacter. The sequence continues at coordinate 17,447 of QBZW01000003.1, read as the reverse complement.
TGTTGTATTATCAACTAGCCATACAGCAGTTGCCATAGGCATTAAAGGTGCATTTGACATTAATTGTTACTACTAGATTTAAAGTTTTGGAATTTTTTATTGAACTTGGAAATTCTTCCTTTATCCATCAATTTTTGCTTTCCACCAGTCCAAGCCGCATGAGATTTTGGATCAATTTCTAATTTTAAAACTTCTCCTTCTTTCCCCCAAGTTGATTTTGTTTCAAACTGAGTTCCATCAGTCATTTCAACTTTAATTGTGTGGTAATTTGGATGTATATCTTTTTTCATGACGAGACTTATAGCAAAAGAAAATTCTAAAACAATTAAAAGTTTTAAAAATTAATCTTAGTTTAAAGGCAAAAAACTTAGTATTTATTACCCAAAATGAATGTGATAAACTTTAAAGAATTTTAGATTACGTATTTTTAAAAGAATTCTATTTACGTGAGGTTATAACTTTCAAAACAAATACATACATAATACTAATTAGCAATCCAATTATAAGTGAAATGCTAAGAATTCTTCCAAATGATTGATTATTGGGTTTATAAGTAGTTGCAAGAAAATCTATTTTACCTGCAATAAATTCATTTTCATCATATATAGGTGTTTTTGAGAATACAAATTTAAGCCTATCAATTTTTTTATCTTGCAAAATTAAACGTCTGTCTTGTTTTAATTTAGCCAAATTTGTGATAAATGCTTCTTTGTTTGTTCTTGAATTAATTAAGCTTATTTCTTTTTCTATCATTTGATATCCTTTTAAATAATATGAACTTTCAGATTTAATATTGGTAACAATTGTATTGGTTGTTTGAAAATTTTCTATTTCCAATGTATTTTTTGATATACCTAAAGCACGAGCTATTTCAGCTTGCTCATTAAGAAATACTAATCTGCTCGATATTGAATTTTCATAATTTTCTAATTCATTCGCAATTTTTTGATCAATATCTTCTATTTTATATTTAGCGTTATTACTTAAAATTTCTAAATTTGTATTAAATTGACTTATTAAAGATTCCCTAATTTTTTCGTTAGCATTTTCTTCTACGTACTCTAAAAAATTTCTCCATTTTAGTTTATCAATAATATTATAATTATATTGCCAGTAAGCTTGATTTTTTTTTTTATTTTCTTTATCTTCAGATGGCGAAGACATGTTATCTATAATCGATATCGCAATACGTTTAACTTCTTCTTGATAAATTTCTTCGCTTTTAAAGTTATCTTTATTTATTAATTTAGATTTAATAATTCCTTTTGCAATTATCTCATCAACTTGAATTTGATTTATAAATAAATTAAAAAGACTTTGGCTATTAAAATTTAATACACCTTTTTCAGTTGGATTTAATACACCTTTTTCAGTTGGATTTAATACACCTTTTTCAGTTGGATTTAATACACCTTTTTCAGTTGGATTTAATACACCTTCTCTTGCATAAGTATTGTAAATTTCATACTTTCGGTTTTCAAAAGTTGAAATGGGTTTTATATTTGTTGATGCTGTGAAACTTTTATTTAAAGAATTAAAATATAAAAGTCCAGTTGTAATGAATGCTGTTGTTATTATTAATATTTTAAATCTATTCTCCCACAAAATTAATATTATTTCAAACAAGTCTATTTCATCGTTAGATATTATTTTTTTCATAAGATAATAATCATTTAATATAACAGTTTGTATTTATCAATAAATACAAATTTAAGTATTACCAATCAATGTAATTTACTTAATTTTAATTTACTAAAAATTTATGTTTAATGATTAAAATTCTTTTAATGTACCTAACATTTCGTCATAAATGACGCTGCTGGCAGCTCTGATATCTATTTTATTAATAGGGTATTGATTAAGATCGTTAACAATTCCGCCTGCCTCTTCAACTAATAATGCTCCTGCAGCCACATTCCACAAATTAATTTTGTTATGAAAAAAACCATCTAATCTACCCGATGCTACATAAGCTAAATCTAAAGCTGCACAACCACTATATCTCATATTTAAATCACTAAATCTTACTCCTGCATGGTTACTTGAAAACAGGCAATCTTCAATAGAGTTTTTATTTGAAACTCTTAATCTGTGGTTATTTAAAAAAGCACCTTTATTTTTTTCTGCAAAAAACATTTCATCTTTAATAGGATCAAAAATTAAACCACTTATAATTTCTTTTTTTGATTGCAAAGCTATACAAATTGCAAAATGTGGGATCCCATGAAGAAAATTTGTGGTTCCATCAATTGGATCTATTATCCAAACGTTTTCTTGATCCTTGTTTTTAATTGAGCCCACTTCTTCAGATAAAAAAGAGTAATTCTTTTTAGTTTTACTAAGCTCCTCAATTAATATTTTTTCTACATGCTTATCTGTTTTAGTTACAAAATCATAAGGTCCTTTTTTGGATACTTGTAATTTTTCAACCTCACCAAAATCACGAATTACAGATTTAGAAGCTTTCTCAACAGCTTTAATCATGATGTTTAAATTTGATGATATAGAAATCATTCAATTATATCTTTTTGACGTACTCTAGATTTCTTGTGTCAACGATGACTTCATCGCCAGACTCAATAAATGGAGGTACTTGAATGTTTAAACCATTATCGAGTGTTGCAGGTTTATAAGATGAAGAAACAGTTTGTCCTTTAAGTGCAACATCTGTTGTTTCTATCTTACACTTTACTTGATTTGGAAGTTCAATCGAAATTGGATTCTCATTATAAAAACTAACGGTTACTTCTAGATTTTCAGTTAATAATTTTCCTTGTTCGCCTACAATTTCTTTTTTAATTTCAACTTGCTCAAATGTTTTTGGTTCCATAAAAAAATAATTATTTTCATCTTCATAGAGATAATTAAATTTAGTTTCTTCTAATGAAGCTTTTTCAACAGTCTCACTAGACCTAAATCGCTCATTTAATTTTGTGTTTTTTTCCAAACTTTTCATTTCTACTTGGGCGAATGCTCCACCTTTACCAGGTTTGACATGTTGAGTTTTTAGAACCATCCATAAATCACTTTTATACTCTAAAAGCATTCCTACTCTAATTTCACCAGCATTAATCTTCATTTAAGTTTTTCTATAGTTTCTAAGGGTTTATATTTTTTATTATTCCAAACGTAGCTTGAAATAGCTAAAAAATTAGCTTTATTCAATAATAGATTTTTGTAATTATTAGAATTGATTCCACCGATGGCTACTATGGGAATATTAGTTATTTGATTTACTTCGTCTAAAATCTTAGTAGTTGCTTGATATTTTGTTTTTTTTGTTTTTGTTGAGTTAAAAGCTCCAAAAGCTAAGTAATCAGCTTTTGATTTAATTGCAATTTTAGCAAGTTTAATTGAGTTATGACAAGTAATACCAATTATCTTATTTCCAATTATATCACGGGCTTCTTTAATTTTCATATCATTTTGACCTAGATGACAACCATCAGCATTAAGTTTATTTGCAAGCCAAGGGTCATCATTTATCAAAAAGCATACTTTATTTGCTTTACAAATATTTTTAATTTTTTTACCAATTAATATTTTTTGTCTTAGCGAATATTTTTTCAACCTCATCTGAAAAATTCCTACTTTATTTGTTTTAAGAACTGACTTCAGATCTTTTAAGAAATTTTTTGATATTCTATTTGGAGAAATTAGATAAATAAATTTTTTTTTATTTATTTTCAAGTTCGTTCGACCACTTTCCAAGAGCAGCTAAAGAGCACATTTTAGCCCTATGATTAAAAGTATTTTGTGTTTCTTTTATATTTTTTATATTTTTCGACCATTTTCCTAGTGCACTTTGTTGTAGAGCTCTCCCGTAAGAGAAAGTCATTATAAATTTAGTATTATTATTTTTATTTATTAAATTTAAATTTTTGGTTGCCTCTATTTCTGATTGACCACCTGATAAAAAAGCAATCCCTGGCACTTCAATTGGGACTGAGTTTTTAAGACATTCTAGTGTCTTTTGTGAAATTTCTTCGTTAGAGATTTGATTTTTTGATTGGTTTCCAGATAATACCATATTTGGTTTCAAAATAATCCCTGAAAGATCAACTTTATGAAATATTAATTCATCAAAACATTTTTTAATAACTTCTGACGTTTTTCTTAAACAAATGTCAGCAGAATGGTCACCATCCATCAATACTTCAGGTTCGACAATTGGAACCATTTTACTTTCTTGGACTAAAGCTGAATATCGCGCCAATGCGTGAGCATTACTATTAATTGCAAGTTTGCTAGGATATTTATTGCTGATAGTATAAACGCCTCTCCATTTTGTAAATCTTGCCCCAAGTTTATAGTATTTATCTAATCTTTCTCTGAGACCGTCTAATCCCTCGGTTATTTTTTCTTCAGAGGAATTCGCTAAACTTTTTGTGCCTATATCAACTTTTATCCCAGGTATCGCACCTGATGAAGAAATTAAATCAGGAATTGATTCTCCAAAATTTGTTGTTTGATTTATTGTCTCATCGTAAAGAATTACACCACCTATGTATTTCTTCATGCTTTCAGATGAAAATAGTGTTTCTCTAAATAAAAGTCTATTTTCTGGAGTTGAGTTCACATTTACTGCCTCAAGTCTTTTTGTCATGGTTCCATTACTTTCGTCTGCTGCAAGTATACCTTTGCCATTAGAAATTATTTTAAGTGCAATTTTATTAAGTTCTGACATATTAATTTAGAGCGGTTATACCAGGAAGATTTTTGCCTTCAAGATATTCTAAAAAAGCACCACCTGCAGTTGAAACAAAATTGAAATTATAAACAACATTTAGACTGTTTAATAATGAGACAGTATCTCCACCACCAACAACAGAAAAAATTTTATTTGATTTATTTTTTTCGATTATCTTTTTTGCTATTTTAATACTTCCATTAGCAAAATTTGGATTTTCAAAATACCCAGCTGGTCCGTTCCACAATATTGTTTTAGTATTGTCTATTATACTTACAATTTTATTAATTGTTTTTGGGCCAATGTCTAAAATCATCTCATCATTTAAGATTTGATCTAATTCTTTATTTTTAGAAGATCCATTTAAATCATTGGATACAAGCACATCCTCAGGATAAATTATTTTACATTTCATTTTTTTTGAAAGTGAAATAATTTCTTCAACAACATGTCTACAATTTTTTTCTTTTATTGATATACCTATATTATTTCCAAAATATTCAATAAAATTATTTGCCATACCTCCAACAATTATTAAATTGTCAAATTTTGGTATTAAATTTTTTATAATATCTATTTTAGTTGAAATTTTTGATCCTCCTATGATGCATGTTACAGGTTTTGTTACTTCAGATGTAATTTTATTAAGAGCATTTATTTCTAAATCAAGCTGAAGTCCAGAAAAAGAAGGTAAATATTTAGATATTAGATGAATTGATGTATGTGCTCGATGAGAACACGAAAAAGCATCATTTACATATATATCCCCTAAACTTGCCAAGTGTTTTGCAAATTTATGATCATTTTTTTCTTCTTCTTCATAAAATCTTATATTTTCTAAAATTAGAATCTTTTCATCAAATTTTTCAAAGAAATCTTTATTTTTTATTTCATTTATATTTTCTGTTATTAGTTTTACAGTTATTTTTAGTTTTTTTCTCAACTCCTCAGAAATTGGTTTTAAAGATAGTTCTTTTACTATCTTCCCTTTTGGTCTTCCAACATGTGATAAAATTATAATTTTTGTTTTTTGTCGAATTAAAAAATTTAAAGTAGGTAGAATTTTATCAATTCTTGTTGTGTCAGTTATATTTCCATCTTTTAAAGGTACATTTAAATCTAATCTTAGTAATATTTTTTTACTTTTAAGATTTTTTTCGTTTGAAATACTTCTCATCAAGAGATTTTATTCAAATTTTCGGCTATATCGCACATTCTATTGGAAAAACCCCATTCATTATCATACCAAGCAGAGATTTTACCCATTTTAGTTCCAACCACATTTGTTAAAGAAGCATCAATAATTGCAGATGCAGACCGATGATTAAAATCAATAGAAACTAATTTTTCGTGAGTGACCTCTAAAATTTTATTTAATTCACTTTTAGAAGCAGTCTCAAATACATTATTAATTCTTTTTATATCAATTTCTTTTTTAGTACAGAATACCAACTCAACAAGCGACACATTCGGCGTAGGCACTCTTATTGCAATTCCTTCTAATTTACCTTTTAGGCTTGGAATTATTTCTCCTATTGTTTTTGACGCCCCGGTTGACGTTGGGACTATTGATTGGCCCGCAGCCCTTGCTCTTCTTGGATCTTTATGGGAATTGTCCAAAATTCTTTGATCACTAGTAAATGCATGAATAGTAGTCATAAAACCCTTTTCAATTTCAAAATGATTATTAAGAACATTTACAACTGGAGCTAAGCAATTAGTTGTACATGAAGCTGCAGAAATTATTCTATCATCCTTTGATATAATTTTTTCATTTACACCAAACACTATTGTTTTATCTGCATTTTTACATGGAGCAGAAACAATTACTTTTTTTGCTCCATTTTTTATGTGTGAGAGTAATTTTTCTTTTGAATTAAATTTACCAGTGCACTCAAAAACATAATCAACATCATATTTTTTCCAATTAATATTTTCTATTTTGTTTTCTTGTGAAAATGTAATTTTATTTTCATTAATTATTAATTCATCTTCAGCAAATTTTAATTCTGCATTGAATTTACCATGAATAGAGTCGTATTTTATTAGTTTACAAGTAATTTCAGCATTAGATCTGTTGTTTATATGTTGAATTTTTAAATTTATGTTTTGAGTTTCGATAATTGATCTAACTATCATACGACCAATTCTGCCCATCCCATTTATTCCAATTTTAATAGTCATTTCAGTTTTTTAATAAATTCTTTGATTTATTTGCAATATTTGAAGATATTAATCCAAAATATTTATAAATATCTTTATAAGGAGCACTTTTTCCAAAAACATCAATTCCAAAAGCTATTCCATAATCACCTACATATTTTTTCCAACAATCACTTGATCCTGCTTCAATCGAAATTTTGAATTTAGTTTCTTTTAAAATTTTATCTTTATATTTATTTGATTGTAAGTCAAAAAGCTCCATACATGGCACTGATATAACTTTAGAATATATCTTATCTTTGGCTAGTTTATGGCTGGTCTCTATAGCCAAGTTTACTTCAGAACCGCTTGCTAAAATTGTCAATTTAACATGTTTGTTGGTTCTTAAAATTTCATAAGCTCCCAATGAGCATTTATTTATTTTTGAATATTTATTTCTGATGGGATTAAGGTTTTGTCTGGTTAATGAAAGAATACTTGGAGTTTTTGAAGTCTTTAGCGCTTGCTCCCAACACTCAATAGTTTCTAATCTATCTGCAGGCCTGAAAACATTTAGGTTAGGTATTGACCTTAATCCAGATAATTGTTCAATAGGTTGGTGAGTTGGTCCATCTTCGCCAAGTCCAATAGAGTCATGAGTCATTATATATATAACTTGTTTTTTCATCATTGCTGCTAATCTTATTGAAGGTTTGCAATAATCTGAAAAAATCAAAAAAGTTCCTCCGTAAGGTATTAATTTACTGTGCAAAGCCAAACCATTCATTATTCCACACATTGCATGTTCTCTTACTCCATAATGAATATAATTTCCTCTGAAATTTCCGGGAGAAATTATTTTATGGTAAATTGTTTTAGTATTATTTGATCCAGCAAGATCGGCTGATCCACCAATAAGAGTATTATTTTTTTTAACAAGAGAGCTAATTATTAACTCAGAGGATTTTCTTGATGCGATACTTGTATTATTTTTAATTGCTATTTTTTTCTCATTATCAGAAGGACTTATAAAATCATTTTTAAAAAATTTGTTTATTTTTATTTTTTTCTTTCTATAATTTTTGCTCCAGTTTTGTTCAATTTTTTCTCCCCTTTTCCCGATCTCTCTCCAAATCCCTAATATATTTCCTGGAATTTGAAATGGTTTGTAATTCCACCCTAATTCTTTACGCACCAATTGTGTCTCCTCTGTTCCTAGCGGGCTTCCATGCGAAGAAGCTTTGCCAGATTTATTAGGTGATCCATAACCAATTTTAGTCTTACAAGAAATAACAGTTGGTTTTTTTGCATTTTGAACTTTTTTGAGGGCTTTAAATATTTCTTTCTCTTTATGACCATTAATTTCTATATAATCCCATCCATAGCTTTCAAATCTTTTCTTAAAATTATCTGAAACTGCTAAATTTGTTGGTCCATCAATAGATATAGAATTGTTATCAAATAACATAATCAAATTTTTAAGTTTTAGATGTCCAGCTAAGCTCATAGCCTCGTGACTTATGCCTTCCATTAGGCATCCATCTCCTGCAATTACGTAAGTTTTATGATTAATAATATCTTTACCAATTTTTTTCTTTAATATTTCTTCTGCTAATGCAAAACCAACTGCATTAGAAATTCCTTGTCCCAAAGGACCAGTTGTTGTTTCAATACCTGAGTTTTGAACATATTCAGGATGTCCTGCACAAATAGAGTTGATTTGTCTAAAATTCTTAATGTCCCTTAATTTAACACTTTTGTAGCCTGTTAAATAGAGTAAAGAATAAAGTAACATAGATCCGTGGCCAGCAGATAAAACGAATCTGTCTCTATTAATCCAGCTAGGATTTTTTGGATTAAATTTTAGAAAATATTTGAAAAGTATTGTAGATACGTCAGCCATTCCCATTGGCATGCCCGGATGTCCAGAATTAGCTTTTTGTACGGCATCCATCGAAAGAACACGTATAGAGTTAGATAAGATCTTATTTAATTTTTTCAAAATTTATCCTTTGTAGACTTAGGTGAATCAATTTTATAATATAGATATATATATGAATTCGATTAGTGAAAAAGAAAAAAAACTATTAGATACTTTAGATAAATTAAAAAATCTTGAAAATATAAAACCAATTAAAATTTTGGAGTTAGAAAATCTTACAAACCAAAAAAATCAATTAGAAATTGAAAAAAAAGAAATAGAACAAAAGTATATTACTCTTCAACAAGAAAATCAGTCTCTTAAACAGAAATTTGATGATTTTAAAAAAAAAGAAATTGAAGAAAAAAAAAAAGAAGATCAATTTTCTGATAAAATAGATGAACTAAACCAAGAAACAGATAATTTAATGGAAGAAATTGATAAATGGCAAATGTAAATATTAAATTTAATGGAAAAGAATTCTTATTATCTTGTGAAGATGGGCAAGAAGAGCATTTAGACGAATTATCTATATATTTAAACGAAAAATTTAATAATCTTAAAAACTCTTTAGGAAATATAGGAGAGAGTAAACTTTTACTTATAACTTCTATTTCTGTTTTAGATGAATATTATGAGACTAAAAAAAAAATCGACATACAAAAAAAAGAAATAAATAAAATTACTGAGAAATTTAAAGAACTTAAATCTTTAGTTTATAATTATAAAGATTTAAAAGAAAAAGACATAACCGAATTAAGTAAAAACCAGGAGGATCTAAAGAATGAAATTGATGCTAATAAAAATGATTATGAAACTTTAGTTGATAAAACAACAATTGAGTTAGAAAATTTTATCAAAAGAAATGATCCAGACACAAAGACCCAATAACAAAAGTGTCTAAGGAAAATTTAAGAAAAAAATTAATCAATTTAAGAAAAACTAAATTTAGTCAACAATCTATAAGCGTCATACAATTTAAAAGGATATTAAAAAAATTAAATTTAAAAAAAAAAATTAATATAGGTGGATATTATCCAATCAATAGTGAAATAGGATGTTTAGATATTTTAGAAGAGTTAGAAAAAAATAATTTTAAAATATCGCTTCCAGTTACTAAGAAAAATTACGATATGGATTTTTATGAGTGGTCTTTTCAAGACTCGCTTAAAGTAGGTTACCAAGGTATTCCAGAGCCGAATACCAAAAAAAAAGTTTTCCCTGATATTTTGATTATTCCTCTTGTTGGATTCGACAATAATAAATTTAGATTAGGTTATGGAGGCGGATTTTATGACCGATATATTGTAAAACTTTCAAATTTAAAGAATGTTTTAACTTTTGGCTTTGCTTTTTCATTCCAAAAAATTAAAAAAATTCCAATAAACAATTTTGATCAAAAATTGGATTTTATTTTTACAAATAAAGGAATAATAAAATGAATATTTTATTTTTAGGAGATATAGTTGGAAACAGTGGTTGCAGTGCAATAAAAAAATTTTTACCAAAAATTATAAAGACAAAGAAAATAAACTTTGTTGTTGTAAACGGTGAAAACGCTTCAAAAGAAGGTGTTGGAATAACTGAGAATATAGTTAATGAATTACTTAGTTGTGGAGTTGATGCAATTACTACTGGTAATCATGTTTGGGATCAAAAAGAAACATTTGAATTAATTAAAAATCAAAAGAGATTATTAAGACCACTAAATTTGTCTGGTGATGTTCCTGGTAATGGTTTTGGCATATATGACTCTTTTGGTGGTTACAAAGTTGGTGTATTAAATTTAATAGGAAATGTTTTTATGAAAAAATCTGATGATGTCTTTGTAAAAAGTAAAGAATTCTTAGATCAAAATACACTTAGAGAAAAATATGATTTTCTCATAGTTGATTTTCATGGTGAGATTACAAGCGAGAAAATGGCCATTGGCCATGTATTCGATGGAAATGCTACATTTGTGGTTGGCACCCACACTCATGTACCTACTAACGACGGAAGAGTATTAAGTAAGGGTACTGCTTATTTAACAGATGCAGGAATGTGTGGTGATTATAATTCTGTAATTGGGATGAATGCTGAAAATTCTATTAATAGATTCTACAAAAGAGACTCTACTAAACATTTTCCTGCTGAAGGAGAGGCTTCACTTTGTGGAGCAATTATCCAAGCTAATCCAAAAAATGGTTTAGCATCAAATATAAGTCAATTTATATTTGGTGGTCAACTTCAGAAAGAATTTTAAATCATGGCAGGTCATTCTCATTGGGCAGGGATCAAACATAAAAAAGGAAAAGTAGATAAGCAAAGATCCGCTGTATTTTCTAAACTATCAAGGGAAATTACAGTTGCAGCAAAACTTGGAGACAAAAATCCAGACATGAATTCAAGACTAAGATCTGCGATCCAGGCTGCTAGATCAGCAAATATGCCAAAAGATAATATTGAGAGAGCCATTGACAAATCGTCAATAGCTACAGACTCTCATCTTGAAAATATAAGATATGAGGGATTTGGACCTGGAAAAAGCGCAATAGTAGTTATTACTTTGACAGATAATAAAAATAGAACTGCCTCAAATATGAGAACAATTTTTCAAAAACATGGAGGAGGACTAGGTACTCAAGGTTCTGCATCTCATAACTTTATACAACTAGGAGTCATTAAAATTGATAAAGAAGAAATGGGTGAGGATAAAGTTTTCAACCTTGCAACTAATGCTGGGGCTAATGATTGCATATTTCATGAGTATTATTACGAGATACATACAAATAATGACGAGATATATGATGTAAAAAATTTATTAGAAAAAGAGATTTCTAATTTCATATCTACAGAAATTGAATGGGTTCCAGTAAATAAAATTAGTCTAAATGAAGAAGATAAAGAAAAAATGAATAAGTTTTTGGAAATTTTAGAAGCAGATGAAGATGTTCAAAATGTTTTTACAAATGCAAAATAATTTTATTTTATGATAATAATCGGAATAGACCCAGGGATAACTGGTGCAATTAGTTTCTTCGAGGATGGAGATTTAAAAGATGTAATTGATATGCCTACTATGGCGTCAGGCAATAAAAATAAAAAGCAAATTAATGGTAGCCAAATATTTAACGAAATATCTTTAAGAACTCAAAACCACAAATCTGAGAATATAAACGTGGTAGTGGAACAAGTTTCAGCAATGCCTGGACAAGGTGTAACTAGTATGTTTAATTTTGGACAATCATTTGGAGTTTTAAAAGGTGTTTGTGCTGCAATGCAACTACCAATTTTTTATGTGAGACCAGCAAAATGGAAAAAGTATTATGATTTAATAAATTCTCAAAAAGACTCTAGTAGAGTCAAAGCAATTGAAATGTTTCCTAAGTTTTCATCGATGTTATCTCGAAAGAAAGACACCAACAAAGCAGATGCAATATTAATAGCTAATTACCATCTAAATTCTCAAGAAAAATAATATTTTGTTAGCCTTTAAAGACAAATTCATGACACATTTTAGTGTGAAATCAATCAAATGGATGCAGATATAACATCTCAAGTAGTTGGTTTAGCAAATAATACAGATTTTTCAATTTTAAGTTTATTTTTGAGAGCTGATTTAATAGTAAAATCTGTGATTGTCATTCTTATAGCAAGCTCAGTTTATTCTTGGGCGATAATTTTTGATAAAATTATAATGTTTAGAAGAATTAATAAAGACTCAGAGGATTTTGAGGAAAGATTTTGGAAGTCTAAGTCAGCAGAAACATTTTATAATAGTCTTCCTACAAACTTAGATAATCCAATGGCACAATTGTTTAAAGACTCAATGCAAACAGTTATGAAGTCAAGGTCTAAAACGAATATTGTTCAAAGACTTGAAAATATTTTAGAGCTGAACATTGAAAAGCAAATGAACGTTGTTAATAATAAATTTACTTTTCTTGCAACAGTAGGGTCTACAGCACCATTTATTGGATTATTTGGAACTGTATGGGGAATAATGAATTCTTTTCAATCAATTGCAATATCAAGAAATACTAGTTTAGCTATTGTAGCCCCTGGAATTGCTGAAGCTTTATTTGCAACTGCTCTAGGTTTGTTAGCAGCAATACCAGCTGTAATTGCCTATAATAAATTTGGCAATGACTCCAAAAAATATTCACAAAAATTAGAAAATTTTTCAAAAAGATTTATTTCTATCATCTAATATGTCATTTAACTTAAAGCGCTCCGAAAGAGAACCGATGAGTGAAATAAATGTAACACCCTTCGTTGATGTGATGCTTGTTCTTTTAATTATTTTCATGGTAACAGCACCTTTATTAACAGTGGGGGTGCAAGTTGATTTACCCGAAACCTCAGCTGATACTTTACCAGAAGAAAGCGAACCTCTCACATTAACTATAAACTCTAAAGGTGAAATTTTTATTCAGGAGTCAAAAATTGAATTTGACAATTTAATTAAAAAAATTTTAGCTGTGTCCAATAATAGAACTGATACAAGAATTTATGTAAGAGGTGATAAAACAATTAATTACGGAAGAGTATTAGAGGTCATGGGTAAACTTTCAGGCTCGGGGTTCACTAAGGTTGCCTTAATATCTGAGCCTTTTAAAGAGAGATAGCATTGTTTAAAAAAATTTCATTTAGTATTCTTCCAAGTGGAATGAATAATATTTCTTTTGGAATATTTTTTTCTGTGATTTTTCATGGCACAATATTTTTTGCTACAATATTTGCTCTTCCATTTGTTGCTAAAAAACCATTGGAACTGATGCCAATTGTATCGGTCGAATTGATACAAATATCTGAGAAAACTAATATTCCTTATGCTCCAAAAGCAGCAAAAATTATAGAAAAGACAAAAAATGAAAATAAAAAACTACTTTCAGAGCAAGCACCACCAAAGGAGATAAAAAAAGAGAAAAAAAAACAATTAAAATTTGATAATCAAAAAGACGAAATTGATTTGTCAAAATCAAAAAAAGTACCTACGCCTCAGAAAAAACAAGAGAAAGTTAAACAAGAAAAATCAAAGACTGTTCCATTACCTGATCAAAAGATAGAAAAAATAGAGACCAAACAAGAAACCGAGCAACAACCCTCAAAAGAAGATAAAAAAATAGTTATTGAAAAAGAAAAAAGAAAAAAAATTGAAAAAAAAATTGAAAATGATGAGGTGATAAAAGAATTTGCAAAAATTAAAAAACCTTTGATTGATGAAAAAGCAAAACAAGTATCAGAATATGAAAAAGAAGATATTGATGTTAACAAAATTAAAGGTTTAATTGCTAAGCAATACGAGAATGTAGGTGAAGTTAAAAAAAAAACTGATGGAATTACACAATCTGAAGACAAGTCTATGAAACTGTCTAAATTAAGTGTAACAACTGAATATGCAATTAGACATCAAATTTATACGTGTTGGTCAGTGCCCTCTGGCTTGCCTTATAGCGAGGATCTCTTGGTTACTGTAAAACTTAATTTAGAAAAAAATGGAATTGTAAAAAACTTTGAAATGTTGGACCATGTAAGAATGAACACCCCTGGTGAAGGAGCTTTTTATCAAATAGCTCAAAGTGTAATAAGAGCGATAAGACTTTGTAATCCTATAAAAAATCTTCCAACAACAAGTTATGAAAAGTGGAAAACAATGATATTACGATTTAATCCCATAGAAATGATGGGTGGATGAGAAATAAAATTTTATTAATATTTGTTTTATGTTTTTTTTTAAAACCTGGAATATCTTATTCCCTTGTTGAGATTGATATAACAAGAGGAAATCTTGATCCTCTACCAATTTCGGTCTCACCTTTTTTTTCTGATGAAATTTCTAAAGAAAAAATTAAAAAAAATTTAGATATAGATAATTTAGGTTTAGAAATTTCTGAAGTAATTCAGAATAACTTAAGGAAAACTGGATTGTTTGAAACTCTTGAAAAGGAATCTTTCTTACAAAAGCCAGATATCGCGCACTTAAAACCAAGATTTGAAGATTGGGCTTTAATTAAATCTCAAGTTTTAATTACTGGTAAGGTCACTTCTATAATTATAAATGAAAAGGATTATATAAAGATTGAATTTAAACTTTGGGATGTTTTAGGAGCAAAAATGGTTGATGGCTTTTCTTTAACTACAGTTCCAAATAACTGGAGAAGAGTTGGTCATAAAATTTCAGATAAAGTATACGAACGTTTAACTGGAGAGAGCGGCTATTTTGACACAAGAATAATTTATGTTGCAGAGGAGGGTCCTAAAACTCAGAGAATAAAAAAACTAGCCATAATGGACCAAGATGGATTTAATACAAAGTATTTAACCTTGGGGAATGAGTTGGTGTTAACCCCTAGATTTAATCCAACAAATCAAATGGTAACCTATCTTTCATACTTTAGAAATATGCCTAGGGTTTACCTTTTAAATATTGAAACGGGAAAACAAGAAGTAGTAGGAGATTTTCCTGGAATGACATTTGCTCCTAGATTTTCGCCAGATGGAAAAAAAATTATAATGAGTTTGGCGAAAGATGGTAATTCGGAAATTTGGGTAAGAAATTTAGAGACAAACATTCAAGAAAAAATAACAGATCATCCATCTATAGATACATCACCTTCATATTCACCTGATGGGAAATATATAACATTTAATTCTGATAGAAGTGGTTACCAGCAGATTTATGTGATGAGAAGTGATGGGTCAAAAGTAAAAAGAATATCATTTGGAAAAGGAATTTACGGTACACCCGTTTGGTCTCCGAGAGGAGATTTAATAGCTTTTACCAAACTTCATAAAGGCAAATTTTTTATTGGAGTTATGAGGACTGATGGAACAGGAGAAAGATTACTTACAGAAAATTTTTATCAAGAGGCACCTTCATGGTCTCCAAATGGAAGAATAATTATATTTTACAGGGAGACAAAAACTAATGACAAAGGTGAGGGATTTTCGGCAAAATTATGGTCAATTGATTTAACCGGATACAACGAGAGGTTGGTAATAACTGAGACGGACGCCTCTGATCCGTCATGGTCCTCATTATTAGGAAATTAAAGAAAATCTAAGATTCTGTTAAATTAGGTTGATTTTTCTGGACAAAACATCTAATTACATGGTTAAGTTCATATTATTCTATTTAAGGAGCAAAAATGAATCTAAGCAAAATTTTAAAAAATGCATTTCTTGTTGTAATATTTGGATTAATCATTACAGCATGCGCAACTAAGAAATCTGTAAAAACAACAACCGAGCCTACTACTACTTCTACCAAAGCAGCAGAGACTCAAAAAGCAGATCCGATTGAAAAATTGGATGCGTTAATGCAGGGAGATGTCTACATAGGCTCTGATACTGTAGGAGAGCTTGCGAGCGGAGTTCCTGACAGAGTATTCTTCGCGACAAACGAAACAATATTAACTACGGCTTCTAGAGAAACTCTAAGGAAACAAGCTGCTTGGTTAAGACAGAACTCAGATGTGACAGTTGTAGTTGAAGGTCACGCTGACGAAAGAGGTACTAGAGAATATAACTTAGCTTTAGGTGAAAGAAGAGCAAATTCTGCGAAAGACTACTTAATGACTTATGGTGTTTCATCAGATCGAATAAAAGTTTTAAGTTACGGAAAAGAGAGACCAGTGGACTCAGGTTCTAATCCACTTTCATGGTCAAAAAATAGAAGATCTGTAACAGTAAAAGAAAACTAAAAGATAGACTATAAAGACCCTGACTTAAAAAAAGTTAGGGTCTTCTTTTTGCCATTATTATAATTACAAATGTTTTTATGAGACAATCAATTAAGCTAAAATTAATTATCTTTTCTTTATTAATGTTCTTTTCTGCAAGTATATCATTCTCTCAAGACCCAGAATTAGGTGAAATTTTAGAAAATATTCAGAAAGATCTTAGAACTTTAGAAAGAGCAGTCTATTCTAAATCATTCTCAGAAAATTCTGATGCAAGTACATCTCAAAAGTCTTCAACTAAGGAATCCGAGCAGGCCTTAACACAACATTTATTGAAATTAAGTGAAATAGAGACACAATTCCAAGAATTAACAAACAAATTTGAAGAAATTAATTTTAAATTAGACAAACTTTCAAGTAAACTTTCTAAGGTTCAGCAAAATAATCAATTGAGATTTGAGCAAATTGAGCAAGCTAATATAGTAAATACAAATAACAAGTCTCTTAGTTCTTTACCTAAAACTGAGCAAACATTGGTAAATGAGAAGATAAATAAAAAAAAAATACTTCCCGGATCTTCAGAACCACAGTCACTTGGAGAATTATCTTACAAAGACATGACCACTAGTGATGACAAACAGGTGATAGAAACTGTTGAACAAACCGAAGCAATAATCTCAGAAGTTTTTAATGCAGAGGAAAAATTATTGCCCGATGCAAGTCCAAAAGAGCAATATCAATTTGCAAGAAATTTTTTAAAAGTTGGTGATTATGCTAGCGCTGAAAAAGCATTGAGGGAATTTGTATTAACTAATCCTGATAACGAATTATCAGGTAATGCACAATATTGGTATGCAGAAACATATAGAATAAGACAAATGTACACTGATGCTGCTACTGCATATCTGGAAGGTTATCAAAAGTATCCAAAAAGTAAGATTGCTCCTGAAAATTTACTGAAACTAGGAGTATCATTGGTTCAGATGGGAGAAAAAGATCAGGGATGCTTGATGATTGCAGGAGTTAA
>QBZW01000002.1 GCA_003282205.1 Pelagibacteraceae bacterium AG-337-G04 | reverse complement strand
TATGAAATCGTTAAAACCTTGTGCTTTAAATCTTTCCTCTTCTCTATAATTTAAAACAAGCAAGCTAGTTCCTGATATGAATAAAAAATTCCATCCAAGTCCTAAAAAAACTAAAGCCAAAAGATAATTTATAAAAGTTTGACTTTGATAACTAAGAAGAATTGTTATGAAAAAAAATAATACGCCAGTGTACATTATCTTACTATGTCCATACTTTTTAATTAAATTTCCTGTGATTAATGCTGGCAGAAACATACTGATGATATGAAATTGAATTACAAAACTAGTACTATTTAAAGACATCTTATCTTGTATATGCATACTTATTGGAGTGGCTGTCATTAAAAAAGACATTACTGCATAAGCAAAAGATGAAGATACTAATGCCTGTAAAAATCTTGGCTGAGATATTAACTCTGAAATAGATCTTCCTCTTGATATTTTTTTTTTATCAATAAATTTATTTTCTTTATAAAAAACTAAAAAAATAATTGATGAAAGAGTTAATAATGATAGACATAGATAAGATCCTACATACAAACTCTCTGAAATTATATTTTTTCCTAGATTTGCCAAATTAGGGCCCAGCAAGGCTGACAAAATTCCAGCAAAAAGTAATAAAGATATAGCTTTTGGGGCTTGTTTTTTGTTAACACTCTCAGCAGCCGCAAAACGATACTGGTGAGCAAATGCCATTCCAAATCCAAGTGAGAAACAAGAAAATGAATATAAAATAAAGTTTTGTTTCATTACAGCGTAAGCTGCTAATAGTGCAAATATTGAGGTTGTAATTGATGATAGTATAAAACCTTTTTTTCTGCCGGTAATACTCATTATTTTAGAGGCTGCTATTATAAATAGAGCAGTTCCAACAATTGATAAAGACATGGGTAAAGTCGACAAAGATTTAATCGGAGTTATACTAGATCCAATTATTCCACTTAAAAAAACTGTTACAGGTGCAACTGAAAATGCACATGCGTTGCTGGCAAATAGCAACCATACATTTTTGTTCATTAAGGTATTATACTCTTTTCTTACCTTGAACTACTCTGTCCAGTATTAATGCAACAAATAATATTGCAACACCAGCTAAAATTCCTTGTCCAACATTCGCATATTGAAGTGCCTCAAGTACGTCTTGTCCTAAACCTTTTGCACCGATAAGTGAGGCTACAACAACCATAGCTAAACTTAACATTACAGTTTGATTTACACCAGCAAGTATTGATGGAGTTGCAAGTGGTAAATCTACTTTTCTAAGAAGATACCATTTAGATGCTCCATAAGCTATTGCTGCCTCTCTGATAGTTTCAGGAACTCCTCTTAATCCTAATACTGTAAGTCTTACAACTGGTGTTCCGCCAAAAATCATTGTAATAATTACTGCTGCAACCTTTCCTGTTCCAAAAAATGCAATGACAGGAATCATAAATACAAATGCAGGCATTGTTTGCATAAAGTCCATTATTGGTCTTATCATTGAATAAAACCTTTGACGTCTTGCACAATATATTCCTAAAGGTATTCCTATAACAATACTTAAAATTGCTGCTGTTCCTAATAAAGCAAGTGTTGTCATTGCTTTAACCCAAAATCCCAAAAAACCCATGTAAGCTAAAAATCCTGCAGAATATATCGCAGTTCTTATTCCTGCTGACAAAGCAGTTAAAACTACAATGGTAGTTATAATCACAATCCAAGGTGTTTTTACAAATAAAAGTTCTAAAAAATCAAGAACAGATCTAATTCCAATTGTAATTGCAGTAAATACTGCATCTCCTTTTATAACAGCATAATCAAAAATTGTTTCTACCCATTTTATAGAAGTAAGTCTTATTTCTGGGTGAGTAGGAAAATCATTCATTATTGAGAAGAAACCTGGGAAGCTATAATGTATTACTGAAAAAAACATTATAATTATAGTAAAACCAATGCTTAATAAATAATTTTTTGTTTTCATTCCAGGACTAATCGTTTTATTTGACAACCATTCAGAGTATCTTTTTTCTAAAACTGTATTCGCTAATATTCCTTGAATAAATTTTACAAAAATCAATAGTAAAATTCCTGAAATAGTAATCCATATTGCTGAAGCCTCGATTTGCTGAACATCAACTACATATTCCTTCATTGCGTCTTCAAGTGATTTAATTGCCCTTTCGTAGACTTCGACTTTTTCTGGGTTGTTTTCTTTTGCAGCTTCTAATTGTTTGTATCTAAAATCGATAGTTGATTGAATTTTATCAATTTTTTCAACTGCATCTTTAGTGATATTGCCAAATAATCCTCTAATAATTTGAACAACAGCAAATGTTTCCACAATTAAAAAAGCTAAGGAATAATTCCATACATTTCTCATTCCAAACCATATTGGTCCAAACAGTGCTGCAAACAGGTTAAAAGAGTAAGAGTATGATGGTTTGCTACCAATTTTTTTAAACTCTTTGATATAGTAATCTGGACTTGAAATTACAAAATTTTTAATAAGTTCAGATCTTGGTAAATTTTTAATTTCTTTACTCATTATCATTTCCTTCAACAACTGCCTTTAATAGGTCTGATTGAGTAATAATTCCAACTTCAGTGTTATGGTCGTTTAAAACTACAATTGGTTTATCTTTTGAAACAGAAGTTTCAATAAGTTTGCTTAATATATCGTTTTCATTCACTTTTTCATTATTACTTAAATTTTCCCCAAAGTTTTTTTTATATTGCTCTATAGGTTGCATAATAGTTTTAGCCTGAACAACTTTTAATCTTGAAATTCCTTTTACAAAGTCTGCAACATATTCGTCAGATGGATTTACAACTATTTCTTCAGGGGTTCCGATTTGAACTACTCTTCCATCTCGCATTATTGCTATTCTATGTCCAACTCTTACAGCTTCATCTAAATCATGAGTAATAAATACAGTAGTTTTTTTCATCTGTTTTGAAAGTTTAATAAACTCGGTTTGAAGTTGACGTCTTATAAGTGGATCAAGTGCACTAAAAGGCTCATCCATGAGTAAAAATTCAGGATCAGCAGCAAGTGCTCTTGCTAGTCCTACTCTTTGTTGCATTCCTCCAGATAATTCATGCGCGTATTTATTACCCCACCCTTGTAATTCAACAATATTTAAGATGTTATTTGCTGCATCTAACCTATCGTTTTTACTTACTCCTCTTATTTCTAAAGGCATTGCAATATTATCTAAAACAGATCTGTGGGGCATCAATGCAAAATTTTGAAAAACCATACCAATTTTTTTATTTCTAAGATCTTGTAAATTTTCTTTATCAAACTGCATTACATCCTGATTATTTATTAAAATTTTTCCAGATGTTGGTTCTAGTAATCTATTAATATGCCTTACAAGTGTTGATTTACCACTTCCAGATAAACCCATAACACAAAAAATTTCACCTTTATTGACATCAAATGATACATCAGAAACACCAATTACAGAATTGTATTTTTCTAAGGCTTCTTGTTTTGAAATTTTCTTATTTTGTATTGCATCCAATGCATCATTGGATGTATTTCCAAATATTTTCCAAACATTTTGGATTTGTATGGCAGCTTCCATAAAAGGATTTTAGCTTAAAATTATTGAAAATGATACCTGGCAACTATAAGTCGCCAGGGATATAAAATTTAGTTTTTCTAAACTACAGACCTAACCAACCATCTACCGTTGATTTATTTTTAGACATCCAATCTCTTGCGACTTCACCTGGGTCTCTTTTTTGAACTGAAACCTCGAATGCCATCCAAGAAACATCATCTGCTGTAATCTGAAAATTTTTGAAAAATTCAACAATTGCTGGTGATTTACTTTCTAAAGAAGTTCCCCATCCGATTTGAATTTTTTTCAAAGCATCCTTTGATGCAACATATGACTTTTGATACCAATCTGCGTCTGCTTTTGGTTGTATCATTTTATATTTAGCTGGATCATATTTTGGTTCCTCCAACATAACGACGTCAGCCATTCCCCAAATAGCATGAGGTTTGTAACAATAAAATGCATAGCCCTCACCCTTTTTGATTGAGTCTAAAACTCTAGCATTTTTAACTGCCTCAGCAGCTCTTATTGGCTCTATACCAGCATCGTAGAGTTTATAATCTCTAAGTTTTACTTGGTTTACATTTGCAGAAGCCCATCCGTCTGCACCAATCCAAAACTCACCTTTTCCATTTCCGTCGCTATCCATTGCTTTAACAACTTCTGGTCTTCCCAAGTCTTCTATTGCAGTAATATTCATTTTTTTTGCAAATTGTTGTGAAACACAATAGCCTTGATTTCCCTCGTAAGGGTTTTTGCTTAATTGTAATGTTCCTTTTGGCACTAAATCTTTTGTATAAGCCTCTTGGTTTGGTAGCCAAATGTCTGGGTGAACTTCAATTTCACCTTTACTTCTATCAATTGCTCCATAAATCGCAGTATTGTTTCCTGGGACTAACTCAGCCTCACCGCCCATTTTATCGATAACAACAGCAGCAAGTAAGTTTGCAATTGCGGTTGCACCAGTCCAACCAGGATCACCAATTTTTACCTTTTCAGCAAAACTTGAGGCTGGTATAAATAATGAAATTACTCCAGCTACAAGAATTTTTTTGATTTTATTCATATTTTCCTCATTTAAGTTATTTTATATAAGTAAAATCTAACTTTGTTTTAAATTTAGAGTCAACATTTCTAATAAGCTAAAATGTATATACTGCTATGCAAAAGCCTAAAATGGCCGTTCAAATAAGAAAGTCTTCAACAACTTGGTTAAATTTCTGAGGTTGTTCCAGATGTACGTTGTGACAGCAGTTCGTAAATATTTTTAAATCACTATTAGGAATATTATTTTTAAGTGTTGAGACTTGTTCAAAATTATAAGATTTGTCTTTATCTCCCCAAATTATCAAGGTTTTATTTTTAATTTTTTTTAAATTTTCTAAGCCATTCCAATCTCTCATGGCTATTAGGGCGTTACGCGCTGTTTCTTCAGATATATTTTTAACCGCATTTTCACATAAATAATAATTTTTATCTTGATCTCCTTCAACAAACCACTTTGGTGGTATTCTTTTTACTTGTTCCTTAATTCCTTCCTTGCCTAACTTTTTTATCGATGTATTTATAGGTTCAAATCTTCCTGGGATGTCACCAATAGGTCCTGTAGCAAAACAAATCAATTTATTAATTCTCTCTCCAGATAGACTTGCAATTTCTTGTACTATCATTCCACCCATCGAGTGTCCCATTAAATTAAATTTATCTATATTTTTTAAATCAATTTGTTGGATAATAAATTTAGCCATTAAACTAATACTATTTAAAGATTGTGCATTAAAACTTTCACCAAATCCTGGTAATGCTGGAGCAATAACTCTAAAAGATTTGCTCAAATAGTCTTTTTGAAGTTTCCACATTTCTGAAGAACCTAGATAACCATGCACCAGAACTAGTGGATAACCTGAGCCAATATCATCAATATAAATTTCTTGCATAATTATTTTTAAAATATAGTTGTATATTGTGGTTTTTAAAACAAAATTCAAAGTAGATCTATGATTGGTATTTTAGGAGGTATGGGGACACAGGCCGGATTAGATTTTTGCAACAAACTTGCAAAGATAAATGCTGGCAAACTTGATCAACAATATCCAATGTTTGTTTTATATAACAAGTCTAATATTCCAAAAAGGCCAGAAAATTTAAAAAAATATTACAATGTATTAAATTCACTTGTTGAAGGATGTAAAATGTTACAAAAAAATAATTGTAAGTTTATAGTAATGCCATGTAACACTGCGCACCATTGGTACGATGATTTGAGAAAAAAAGTTAAGGTCCCAATACTTAGTATGCCAAAAGAAGTATACTTGGATACAGTAAGAAATTGTAAAAAAAATGCTAAAATTGGTATTTTATCTACTGAAGCAACATTGAGTACTAAAGTTTACAATAAATATTTTGATAAAAATTTTAATTTAGTAAGTCCTAATAATGAGTTGCAAAAAAATTCAGTAAACAAATCTATAAAGCTCGTCAAAATGGGAAAAATCAAAGAAGCAGAAAAAGCAATAAGACCTGCGGTAAATTATTTAATGAAAATTAAATGTAAAAAAATAATTCTTGGATGCACTGAATTACCTATTGCAATATTTGCTTACAAATCTTTTAAAAAAATCAAGCAATCAAAAACGTTTATTGATCCAAATCTTTTATTAGCAAATATTTCAATGAAAAAATATAAATCAAAAACCTCAGTTCCAGTCTAAACTAAAACTGAGATAATTGATCACTTTCAACCCTAATTATTTTGATGGGTCTGGCACTTTTCTTAAGTATGGTTTGACTGTTTCCCATCCATCTGGATATATTTTTTTAGCTTCATCATCCTTTACAGCAGGAAGAATGACCACGTCTTCACCTTTTTTCCAGTTAGCTGGTGTAGCAACTTTATGTTTTGCAGTGAGTTGCATAGAATCTATGGCTCTTAAAATTTCGTGGAAATTTCTACCAGTAGCCATCGGGTATGTTAAATAAAGACCAATTCTTTTATCTGGTCTTACAACAAAAATAGTTCTTACAGTTTCGTTATCTACTGCAGTTCGTCCCATTGAAGTAGTTCCGGCATCAGCTTCAAGCATGTTGAAAAGTTTTGCAACTTTCAAATCTTCATCTGCAATAATTGGATAACCTGGCATTGTTCCAGATACATCTTTTATATCCTCTAACCATTTTTTATGATCTTCAACCCCATCTACACTTAATCCGATTACTTTAACATTTCTTGCATCAAATTCAGCTTTCATTTGTCCTAATGAACCTAATTCTGTAGTACAAACTGGTGTAAAATCTTTAGGGTGAGAAAATAACACGCCCCAACTATCTCCAAGCCATTCATGAAAAGAAATATCTCCCTCAGTGGTTTTGCACTGAAAATCTGGGCACATACTGTTTATTTTTAACATTGAGTCTCTCCTTAATTATTATATAGAATAATTATAATCAAGATTGATTTGGTATGCAAATTTTAATAGTCTTTTAAAATGATATTTAACCAATTGTTTGATGAAAAATCCTCAACTTATACTTACATTATTTCAAGTGGAAAAGGCAGAGAAGCACTTATCATAGATCCAGTTATAGAACATACGGATGAATACATTGAAGTATTAAAAAATTTAGATCTAAAATTAGTTAAAGTTATTGATACTCACATACATGCTGATCATGTTACAGGTCTTAATGAGTTAAATCATAGAACGAACTGTATTCGTATAATGGGAGAAAATTCAAAATCTGAAGTTATTGATGTAAAATTAAAAGATGAAGAAAATGTAAATATTGAAAATATTGAACTTAAAGCTATTTATACACCAGGGCATACTGATTGTTCATATAGCTATGTTATGAATGACAGAGTTTTTACAGGTGATACTCTTTTAATAAATGGAACAGGTAGAACTGATTTTCAAAATGGAAGTGCTTATGATGCTTATGAGTCATTATTTGGAAAATTATTAAAATTGCCAGAAGAAACACTTGTTTATCCTGCTCATGATTACAATGGAAAAAAAAATTCAACAATTGGTGATGAAAAAATAAACAATCCTCGACTTCAGGTAAGTTCAAAAGAAGAATATGCTGAGATAATGGATAATCTTAATCTTGCCAATCCAAAAATGATGGATATCGCAGTCCCGGCAAATCTAAAGGGATTAACGCTTAAAGAACTATAAAACTAGGGTTATTATTAGTATTGTTTTTAAAAAATATACAATTATATAACCCTTATGGCATGCAATAATTCACACTGTAAATGTAAAGACTGTTCTTGTGACAGATGTGTTTGTAAAAATTGTGATTGCAAACCATCATCAAAAAACTGCTGCTGTAAAAAGTAGTTAAATTTTAATAACTAATCTTAAATAAACATGAATGATTTTTTAGAGTCGATAATTAAAAGAGATCCTGCTGCAAGATCAAAGTTGAGTTTAATACTAACTTATCCTGGTGTTAAAGCTGTATTTTTTCATAAAATTGCAAATTTTTTTTCAATTGCAAAATTTCATCTCATTGCAAGAATAATTTCTCAGTTCTCAAGATTTTTAACAGGTATAGAAATTCATCCAAATGCTAAAATTGGAAAAAATCTTTTTATTGATCACGGTATGGGTGTAGTTATAGGAGAAACTTCTGATATTGGTGATAATGTAACTATCTATCATATGGCAACATTGGGGGGAATTGCTCCAAGTATAAATTCAGATGATCAAAGAAATGTCAAGAGACACCCAACTCTAAAAGAAAATGTTGTTGTAGGATCTGGTGCACAAATACTTGGGCCAATTGTAGTTGGTAAAAATGCAAAAATTGGAGCTAACGCTGTTGTTACAAAAGATGTTCCAGAAAATGCAGTAATGGTTGGAATTCCTGCAAAAAATGTTGGAACTGCATCAGAAGAATTTAAACCCTATGGTGTTGCACCAGGAGATGATACAAAACTGGATGTATGAAAACTTTACAAAATAATTTTGTAGAAGCAATAGGAAACACTCCTTTATTTAAATTAAAAGCTGCATCAGAAATTACTGGTTGTAATATTTATGGTAAAGCAGAATACCTTAATCCAGGAGGCTCTGTAAAAGATAGAGCTGCTCTAGCTTTAATAAGAGACGCTGAAGAAAAAAAACTAATTTCAAAAGGTGGAACAGTTGTTGAAGGAACTGCAGGTAATACAGGAATTGGGTTATGTCTATTGGGAAATTCTATTGGTTATAAAACTATTATCGTAATGAATGATAATCAAACACAAGAAAAAAAAGATTTATTAAGAAATATTGGAGCTGATTTAAGGTTGGTTCCACCAAAACCTTATAAAGATGAAAATAACTTTGTTAAATATGCAGGAAGATTGGCTGATGAATTGAAGAGTAGTAACAATCATGGTGTAGTTTGGGCTAATCAATTTGACAATACAGCCAATTCTAAAGGTCATTATGAAACAACTGGGCCAGAAATATGGGAACAGACTGATGGCAAAATAGATGGTTTTGTATGTTCATCTGGTACTGGTGGTACAATTGCTGGAGTTAGTAGTTTTTTAAAAGAAAAGAATAAAGATATTAAAATATATTTATCAGATCCAACTGGCTCATCTCTTTATAATTACATTGAAAATGGTGAATTAAAAAGTGAGGGAGGTTCAATTACAGAAGGTATTGGATCTAGTAGAGTTACTGCAAATTTTGCAAAAGCAAATATTGATGGAGCATTTTCAATAAGTGACCATGAGTCATTACCTGTTCTGTTCGATTTAATTGAAAAAGAAGGTTTAAGTTTAGGAACTAGTTGTGGAGTAAACATTGCTGGAGCAATAAGGTTGGGTAAACTTTTAGGTCCAGGTAAAACAATTGTTACGATTCTTTGTGATAAATCTGATAAATACAACTCTAAGATGTTTAATAAATCTTTTTTAAAAGAAAAAGGTCTTCCCTATCCTCACTGGATATAATCACGCATACCAGCACTGTAAAAAATTCATTACATTTCTATCCTATAATAAAATTTAATACAAAAAAATTAAAGGAGATTTTATGGACGCAAAAGAGGTAGTTAAAAAAGGATATGAACTTTTTGGAAAAGGAGAAATGGAGGCATTTATGGATATGGTACATGATGATATCACTTGGATTTATCCTGGAGATAAACATCCAATGTCAGGAACTCATAAAGGCAAAGAAGCATATATGAAAACTATGATGCAAGTACCACAACTTTGGAGTAATTTTTCAGTAACACCAGATATGATGATTAGCGAGGGAAACAAAGTTTTTGTTAAGGCAACTGCTAAGGCAGATGGCATGGATACTATTTTTGGTCATTACTTTGAAGTAGGCGATGATGGTAAACTGACAATGTTTATTGCTTTTGACGATACACTAAGCATGTTCAATGCAATGAAGAAGTAAGGAACAGAATGTCAATTTTAGAAAAACTAAACAAAGCAATCATGGAAAAAGATGGTGCAGCAGCCGGTGAGCTGGTGCACGATGACTACAAAATGTTTTCCCATCTTAAAGGAGAATATGTACACATGGGTAAAGCAGGTATGGTTGAAGCTGTAAGCAAAGGTATGATGAGTCCTGCTAAATACAGAATTCTTTTTGAAAATGACGAAATTGGTTTTGACCATGCATATGTTACTTATCAGGATGGAAATACTGAGGCTTTGATGTGTTGTTGGAAATTTAAAGACGGTAAAATCATTGAAGTTGAGACAGGTGCAACCAAATTGTCAAAATAATTGAATAATCAACAGATTAAATTAAAATAACAAAAAAAAAGGAGAAATTAATATGGAAAAAGAAGTGTTAGTAATCGTCGATTTGAAAGAAGGAAAACTTGAAAAATTTATGGGATGGATGCAATCAGATGAGGGTATGAGTGTAAGAAAATCAGCAGCTCATCCAGAAAAAACTATAGGAGCAGTAAAGCCAGATAAAAGTGGCGTGATGTTTAAGGTATTTGTTCATAATATGGAAAAAATGAAAGAACTAATATCTGGTACACATCCAGTTGGAAAAGAAATTTACGATGAATGTGTGATCAAAATGACTGCTTGGGATTTGACTAAGGTTGAAATGTAATATGGCAAAATTTTACTTAATAGGCAAGATAAGTGGAGAACTTATGAAGAGAATGCAGAACGAACCAACTGCAGACAGATTTGCTTCTACAAAAAAGGTAACAGAAGCAGCTGGTTTAAAGCTTATTTCTTACGAATGGGTTAGAGGTAGATTTGATGTAATCTCATGTGTTGAAGGGGAATACGAACAAGCAGTTGCGTTAAAGATAGCTTTTAAAAATTCTGGACTTATGGATGATTTAATGGTCCATGAAGTAATAGATTACAATAAGGCTTTCAGTAATGCTGCCAGTGCTGCAAAAACTGTCGTCAAGCCTGCAGAATAGGATATAATTTATTTTGAAAAAAGGAGTAAGTTATGAGTGCTTATGTATTATCAAGTATTAAGGTCAATAATCCTGACAACTATAAAGAATATGTTTCTAAAGTTAAATCTATAGTTGAAAAATTTGGAGGAGAGTACTTAGTTAGAGGTGGAGAGATGACAGTTATTGAGGGTGAATGGAATAATCCTAGATCTATTGTGATTAAATTTCAATCAAAAGAAAAAGCGATGGAATGGTATAACTCAGAGGAATACAAACCAATTAGACAGATAAGACATGATAATGCTGTGTCAAATTCTATAATTGTTGAAGGAATATAAACATATTAAAAATAGGAAATAAAATGTCAATATTAGAAAAATATAGTGCTGCATTAAAAAATAAAGATGAAGCAGCTATGAATGAACTTTTGCATGATGATTTCAAATTCAAAATGCATAAATCAGGAAACACTTTAAATAAAGCTGAGGTGATTAAATGGGCTATGAGTGGAGATATTAACCAAAGAGATACAAGAGTGGTATATGAGAATGATGAAGTTGGTGTACACCATGCATTCGTAACATTTGATGATGGAAACACTGAGGCAGTAATGGCAGTCTACAAATATGATAATGGAAAAATCATGAGTTTAGAGACAGGCGCAACACCAATGCCCAAATAATGAAAAAACTTATACTTTTATTTATTCTTGTCGCTTTTAATTCTAATGCAGCTTCAATGAAGATGATTGGGTCTAAGGGTGATCCAAATGATGTTACAAGAGTAATAGAAGTTAAGATGTACGACAATTATTATGAGCCAAAATCAATTCAAGTTAAAAAAGGTGAGACAGTAAAAATAATTGTTAAAAATTTAGGTGAACTGGTGCATGAATATAATATTGGAACTAAAAAAATGCATATTGATCACCAACCCGAAATGGCAAGATTAATTGAACACGATATTCTTTTAGGCGACCGAATTGATCATAAAAAAATGAAAGAAATGTCAAAAAAAGATCATTCATTAGGCCACAAACACGCAAATAGTGTAATGCTAGAGCCAAATAAAACAGGAGAAATTATTTGGAAGTTTTCGAAAGATATTTCTTTAGAAATGGCATGTAATATTCCTGGTCACTACGAAAGTGGAATGGTAGGACCTATAACAATTAAATAAATATTAAAGTTTGTCTGGTAGATCATGTTTGCCGTTATCTTTTAAATTGACAGCATATTCTTTAACTACATAATCTAAATTAAGATCTGAGTATAAATGAGGAAACATGTTGCCATCAGTTGATTGCTCCCAAGTTAGACTTTCTAATTTTTGAGCATCTACTTTAAGAATTATCAAATTAGTTTGATTAACATAAAACTTATTAAGTGTTTGTTTGACCTGATCTTTATCTGAAAAATGGATATAACCATCTTTTAAATCTAATTCTGTACCTTTAAAAATTTTACTTTGTTTTGCCTTACTCCACTCAGATTTTGTGCATATTTTGTAGACAAAATCAAAATTCATTTTATTTTAAAAAGTCGTCTACTTCTACTTGATAACCTTCAACTAAACGATTTGTTTCGTTTGCCATTCCTACAATTGCGATCATTTCGTTTATCATTCCATCTGTCGCACCTTTTTTTCTGGCAGCTAAAGAATGAGATTTAATACAATATTCACAATTGTTAGTAATTGAAACTGCAACATAAATAAGTTCCTTTACAGCTGGGTCTAATTCACCTTTTCCCATTACTTGTTGCAAGGATCTCCAGGTTCTTTCTAATGTTTCTGGACTATTAGCCATAGTTTTCCAAAAATTTGGAATTTCAGTTATTTGTCTTGTTTCTTTTATTTCTTCAAAAATTTCTTTTACTTTTCCAGTAGCCTCATTTTCAGAAATTTTTTTAAATATTGTCATGATTTTCTCCTTTTAGTTATAAATTGACTCAATTTTTGGCATTAATTTTAGTAGTTCTTTAGTATAATTATGTTTGGGATTTTTAAACAACTCCTCTGTTTCTGACACTTCACATAATTTTCCATCTTTAAGCACAGCTATTTTATCACACATTTGTCTAACAACTGGTAAATCATGGCTTATAAATAGAATAGTGAGATTTAACTGTTCTTGAAGATCTTTTAATAAGTTTAATATTTGAGCTTGAATGCTTACATCCAATGCTGATGTAGGTTCATCACAAACAAGAAGTCTTGGTTGGGTTGCTAGTGCCCTTGCTATTGATATTCTTTGCCTTTGCCCTCCTGAAAATTCATGCGGATATCTAATTGCAGACTGTTGAGTTAATTCAACAGACTCTAATAAATCATGAATATAACTATCTAAATCGCCAGATTTTATATCTGGATTATGAAGTTTAATAGGTTCTGCAATAATTTCCTTTACTTTTAGTCTTCCATTTAACGAGGAAAATGGATCCTGAAAGATCATTTGAATTTGTTTTCTAAATTTAAGTAGATCTTTTTTTTTTTTAATTTTGGTAACATTAACACTGTCAAAATAAATATCTCCAGAACTAGGTTTAAATAAATTAACAACCATTTTTGCTATTGTTGTTTTTCCACTTCCACTTTCGCCAACTAAGCCAAAAGATTGTCCTTCTTTTATATTTAGTGAGATATCATCTACCGCCATTACAGAATTCTTTGTATTCTCTGTGAAAAAACTATCGTCAAAAGATTTACTTAAGTTTTTTATTTCTACTAAATTTTGATCAACAATTATTTTTTTTGACCACCTGTTTAATATTTTAATATTATTATTTTGATTATTAACGTTATCTTTTTCAATTATTGTAAACCTAGATATTTTTTTATTAGTTGGTGGTACAGAGCTAACTAAACTTTTTGTGTATTTTTCCTTAGGCTCAAGCAACACCTGTTTGGTTAAACCTATTTCAACTAAGTCTCCATTTTTCATTACAGCAACTCTATCTGTGGTTTCAGCGATAACTCCCATATCGTGAGTAATAAGTATTACAGCCAAGTTCCTCTCTTTTGTTAGTCTTTTTATTAATTCAAGAATTTGAGACTGAATAGAAACGTCTAGTGCTGTTGTTGGTTCATCTGCAATTAATAATTCAGGCTCACAACATAAAGCAAGAGAAATTACAACTCTTTGTCTCATCCCACCAGAAAATTGGTGAGGGTAATTATAAAACCTTTTTTGGGCATCCTTGATCCCTACCTCTTTTAAAAGATTAATTGCTTTATATTTTGCATCCTCTGAACTTAAATTTAAGTGTGTCTGTATTGTTTCTATAAGCTGTTCACCAATTGTTAAAATTGGATTTAAAGAGGTTTGAGGATCTTGAAATATTAATCCAATTTTTTTTCCTCTATACTGAACAATTGTTTCTGGATTTTCGGTGATATCTGTCTCGCCCATTAATATTGATCCACTTGAAACTTTGCCTGGTTCATCAATTAAATTTACAATTGCATTAGCTACAGTACTTTTTCCAGAACCAGACTCTCCAACTAATCCAACTATTTCACCTTTTTTAATATCTAAATTTATATTTTTTGCAGCATTTACTGTTTCTTTTCTCATTTTATAGACGACACTCAAATTACTTATTTTAAGAAAATTCATTTTTTTAACCTTGGGTTAAGAGTATCTCTCATCCAATCTCCTAATAAATTAATTGAGAAAGCAAGAATAACTAAGAATATTGCAGGAAAGAATGTTATCCACCATTCACCTGAAAATAAAAAATCATTACCTAATCTAATTAAAGTACCTAATGAAGGTGTTGTAGGAGGAACTCCCACTCCTAAAAAGCTCAATGTCGACTCTGCAATTATTGCAAGAGCTAGACCAATTGTGCCTATTACTAAAACAGGTCTCATTATATTTGGCAGTATATGCTTAAACATAATAAGTAAATTTGAAACACCTATAATTGATGAAGCTGAAACGTAATCTTTATTTTTTTCAACTAATGTAGCTGCACGAGAAACTCTTGCAAATTGAGGCCACTCTGAAATTCCTATAGCAAAAATTAAAACATATATTGCCATCTCATCATGCATTTCTCTTGAAATAATACCTCTTGCAATACCATCAACTAATAAAGCCATTAATATACTCGGTACTGTTAGCTGGACATCTGTTAATCTCATTACTATCATTTCATATTTTCCACCAAAGAAACCTGCTGTTAAACCCAGTGACACACCTAAAATTAAACTAAAAATCATTGCAGAAAATCCTACTATTAATGAAATTCGCGAACCATAAAGAATTGTTGAAAACATATCTCTTCCTTGTCCGTCTGTTCCTAAGATAAATTTTGCCATACCATCCTCTGTCCAAGAAGGAGGAGTAAAAGCCTCCATTAAAGATAATGATGCTGGGTCAAATGGGTTGTGAGGGGTAACAAACTCAACAAAAAAAGAGCAAAAGAAAATTATTAACAATATTACTGACGATACAATTGCAGTTGGAGATTTTATAAAGCTAAAGTAAATATCGCTGTCTTTTAGTCTTTCCCAAGAATTAAGTGTTTTATTATCCACTTGTAACGTCCCCTTTAACTCGAATTCTAGGATCGATAAAATAGTATAGTATATCCACAATAAAATTTATCATCACAAACACAAAAGCTATAAATACTAAATAAGCTGACATAATTGGTATATCTACGAATTGAACCGCTTGAATAAATAAAAATCCCATACCGGGCCATTGAAAAACAGTTTCGGTAATAATTGAGAAAGCAACTAAAGTACCTATGTTTATTCCCGCTATAGTTATAACAGGAATTAATCCATTTTTAAGTGCATGTTTATAGTTAATACTTTTTTCACTTATACCTCGAGCTCTGGCAAATTTAATATAATCAGTTTGTAATATTTCCATCATCTCAGCTCTTACTAATCTAATTATATATGTCATTTGAAAAAGACTAAGTGTTACAGATGGAAGTATAATTGCTTTCAATCCTGAAACTGTTAAAAGTCCAGTAGTCCAAAAGCCTAGGTCAATAACCTCTCCTCTTCCAAAGGATGGGAGTACACCTAATATTACCGCAAAAAGATAAATAAAAAGTATACCAATTACAAATGTTGGAAGTGATACACCTAAAAGCGATATTGCTAGTATAAAGTCACTCAAAAAGCCTTTTCTATTAATACCAGTATAAACTCCCAATAAAGTACCTGAAACTAATGCAATTAACGCAGAAATTAATACTAGTTCAATAGTTGCTGGCAGTCTCTCAATAATTAATTCAGAAACTGGTCTCCTAAGTTGGTATGAAATTCCAAACTCACCTTTAGATGCGTTTACTACAAACCTTGAAAATTGAATATGTATTGGATCTGTTAATCCAAGAGTTTTTCTTAATTCAGCTCTTTCTTCGTCTGAAGTTTCTTCTCCAACCATATTGTTAATTGGATCACCCACAAAGTTAAATAAGGAAAATGATACAAATGACACAACAAGCATCACTATTATTGACTGAATCAGACGTTTGAAAAAATACTTTATCAATTTAAGAAATATTTATACTTATAAGCCCTTTGTTAAACAAAGGGCTTATAAAAAAAGTTATTTATTTAAAACTTGCAAAACGGAATAATGGTTCATTATTCGGTCTTATTGGAACATGTACACTATTTTTAGTTGCCCAAGAAATTACTTGGTGATGCAAAGGAAGATATGAAATATCATCTTTTACAATTTTCCAAGCATTTGCAATAGCTGCATTTCTTTTATCTAAGTCAACTTCACCTTCCATAACTCTTATAGCAGCATCAACTTTGCTATTGCTAAAGTTTACTTTATTCCAGCTAGCACCTGACTCATACAGATAATGGAAAACGTAATGACTATCTAATGTTGGAACTCCCCATCCTAACATATAAAAATCACCTTTATCTTCTTTAAGCTCTTTAAAATGTTTACTTTTAGTTTGAGCGAATAAGTTTACATTTACTCCTATTTTACCTAACATTCCTACTACTGCAGTGCAAATTGCTTCATCATTTACATATCTGTCATTAGGGCATCTTAGTTCAACATCAAAACCTTTTGGATATCCTGCATCAGCTAATAATTTTTTAGCTGCATCAACATCATAAGGCAATCTTTTATCTAGATCTTGTGTGTATCCATTTACACCAGGAAAAGTTATGATTCCTGCAGGCTCACTGAGACCTCTCATTACTTTTTTCTTTATTGCTTCAATATCTATTGCTTGATAAAGAGCTTGTCTCACTTCTTTTTTCTTAAATGGATTATCACCAGTATTTCCAGATCTTAATTTATCTGCTGCTTGATCCATACCTAAAAAGATTGTACGCATTTGAGCGGTACTCACTACATCATGATCTGCAGAATTTCCAATTCTAGCTAAATCTTGAACTGGAGCGTCAGTTACTAAATCAACTTCACCAGATAGTAATGCTGCGACTCTTGTAGCTGAGTTTTTAATTGGTAAAAGGTGTATTTCGCTAACACTATTATCTTTCATTGAACCCCACCAATTACTATTTCTCTTAAATACTGTCTTAGTGTTTGGCTCTCTTAAAGTAATTTTGAATGGTCCAGTTCCCATTGCATTAGTTGCTGAGAATGTTTCTTCTCCACCATCCCAATTTTGCGAAACTGTTGCTCCAAAATCAATAGACCATTTTTTAGACATTATAAATATGTTTGATAATTGGTTTAAAAGAATTGGATTTGGTTTACTTGTTCTCACTTGAACAGTGTAGTTATCAATTTCTTTAACATCAGAAATTGTACTTATATATTCTTTAAAATCTGATGTAGGTTGCTTTGCTCTCAATATACTAAACACAACATCTTTTGCTGTCATATCAGTTCCATCAGAAAATTTTACACCTTTTCTTAAGTTAAAAATCCAAGTATTTGGATCTGTAGTTTTCCAATCAGTTGCAAGTTGAGGTTCAATGCTCATATCTAGACCTCTTGTAACAAGTGCTTCATATACTTGTCTTGAAACTTGTGTAGTAGGACCTTCATTTTGGGCGTGAGGATCCAAAGTTAAACTATCTCCTTGCATAGACCATTTAATTGTTTTTGCGTATGAATGTGTTGATACAAAAACAAATAAAATTGCAAAGAAAATTTTAATCAAATTTTTAAATTTCATTTTTCCTCCTAATTATTACAAATAAAATTAAACCTGATTAATGGGTTAACTACAAGGGTAAAATAGGTAACTTAATTATTAAGAATGATATCATTTTTGAACTTGGTATACAAAATTTTTGAATAATTATTCATATCTTGCATATTTTCTTTAGCCTCTTTATCAAATTTTTCTAGCGCACCTTGTCCTAATTGGTTTTCTAAAGATGTTTTATACTCAGGCACGCACCCCCAATCATTTACTGTTGTATCCTTAATCTCTATATGGAATTGGATACCATAAGCATTGTTTTTATATCGAAATATTTGATATTTTGTCTCTTTTGATGAAGCAATTAATGTTACATTTTTATTTTTTTCTAATTCTTGAACTTCATAAGAGTGCCATTGTAATGATGTTATTTTATCTGGAAAATCTGCAAAAAGTATATCTTTATTTTTTTCATCCAAGAAGTTTACATTCAACATTCCAATTTCAGGATTATTAGTTTTAACTACTTTTCCTCCTATTGCTTCTCCTAATAATTGACATCCAAGACAGAAACCTAAGTAGGGCTTATTTAATTCTACAACAAACTCTTTAATTTTTTTTTTTTCTTCAATGAGCCACGGATAATCCTTTTCCATCCAAGTATCCATGGGTCCGCCCATACATAGCATACCGTCAAAAAAATTTAAATTATTCGGAATTTTTTCGCCTTCATCTAATTCAATAGTTGTAATATTAATTCCATCTTTGATCATTAAATCTTTTATATAACCAGGATCTTCAATATTTATGTGTTGAAGAACAAGAATTTCCATTATTAGATGATGGGTTTCATCAAACTTAAAATTTTTTTATGAATTATTTTATTGGAAGACACCACTAGATGACCTGCTAACTTTGCATTTTTGTTATCCCAAGTTGTTACAATGCCACCAGCAGCATGAATAATTGGAATTAATGGATGAATATCCCATACTTTATTATTACATTGTATAACAACATCAATCCTACCTTCACATATCTGAGCATATGACAATGCATCTGAGCAAGGAAATTGTATTAATTTAAGAATTTTTGGAATTCTTTTTTGCCGATTTAAAGAAATTGCCCCATGAAAACCTGCAGTTAATTTGATATTTTCAAATTTAACATTTTTATTTACTGAGAGTTTTTTTCTTTTTTTATTTTCAACAACGTATGCAATTTTTGGAGATTGATTATAATAATATTTGTTTAACATAGGGAAGTTTGCCAAACCAAATATTGGATTACCTTTATAATTTAATGATATTAAATTACTCCAAGTTGGACTTCCTATAACAAAAGATCTAGTTCCATCGATTGGATCAATTACCCAGCTAAAATCACTTTTAGTTTTTTTGTAACCAAATTCTTCTCCAATAATTTCATGACTAGGAAATTTTTTGCTTATCTTTGCTCTAATGAATTTTTCAAAAGCTTTATCGCATGTAGTAACAGGGTCATATCCTTTGCCAATTAGTTTATTATTAACCTTAAAAGACTTATTAAGTTTTTTAAAATACAAATTCGTTAAATCAATTGCTAGTTGGTTCAAAAACTTTGGAAATTCATTATTTTTAATTATTAGATTGTTATCCATAATTCCAAATACTACTTAATTTCTCTTGATTAAAGATATTTTTTAATTAATGCTCAATTTTATGAAAATTGAATTAGATAATAATAAGGTTTTTTTTAGAGATAAAAATCTGAATGAAGAAATTCATCCTTTTTGGCTTAGAGAAAGAGTAGAAAATGTTGAATTACTAGATCAAAAGACACAGCAGAGACTCTTTGATCCAAGCACAATGGAGTCAGACGTAATTATCAAATCAGCAATAATTGAAAAAGACCTTTTAAACATAACTTTTTCGGATGGAATAGAAACTAAAATTGATATTAATAAAATAATTCAAGAATTCAAAAATTCCAACTCAGTAAGTAAAATTAAAGAAAAAGTAAAATGGACTTCCTCACTTAATGACGTAAAAAAATTTAATTTTCATGAGAATATTTATGAAAGTGTTGAAATGTATGAATTACTTGCTTCTTTTTACAAGTATGGATTTGCAATTATAAAGAATGTTCCAACTCATGATAATTATTTAATCAAATTTGCTAACTCAATAGGCAGTGTTAGAAGAACTAATTTTGGCGAACACTTTAATGTTTCATCAAAACCTAATCCTAATGATCTAGCATATACACCTTTACCTTTGGCTCCTCATACCGATAATCCATATAGAAATCCAGTCCCTTGTATTCAGATATTGCATTGTATTGAAAATGAAGTAACTGGTGGTTTATCTACTTTAGTCGATGGTTATACTGTTACTGAAGATTTAAAAAAAAACTTTCCTGAATATTATGAAATATTAACTAAAGTAAAAGTAAAATTTAAATTTATTGATAAAGATGTGATTTTAGAGGACTGGTCTGAATTAATAGAGCTCGATGAAAATAAGAATTTTAAACAAGTTAGATTTAGTCCTCGGCTTGATTACGTGCCTGTTTTAAAAAAAGAGGAACTAGACCTTTATTATAAGGCTAGAAAAAAATTATCTGATTTATATAATTCTGATTTCTATAGAATAGAATTTAAATTAATATCTGGAGATTTAATTATGATGGATAATTACAGATTACTCCATGGTAGAACAGAATTTAATCCAAGTGAGGGTAAAAGATTTTTACAAGGGTGCTATATTGAATATGATAGCACTGATAGCAAGCTTAGACATTTACAAAGAAAGTTTAATATAAATTAATTTAACCTATGCTCTGTAGAAAAGGCATATACTCAAGAAGATAATAACCTAAAGCTTGTAACTGGTTTGTAATCATAAGTATTCCTGTAATTAATAGAAGAGATCCACCAAACATATTTATCATTTTCATTTTTGCTTTAAGATTTTTAGAGAAAATCATGAATTTTTGTATCAAGTATCCTGATAAAACAAAGGGGATTGCTAGTCCAAGAGAATAAAACGATAATAGAGCTATACCTTTATTTATACTATCTTCAGTTGATGCAATTGCAAGAATTGATCCTAAAATTGGACCAATACAAGGGGTCCAGCCAAAACCGAAAGCCATACCAATTAAAATTGAACTTATTATTCCAGTATTGTTATTTGTCTGAAATCTCTTTTCATAATTTAAAAACTTAAGATTTATGAGCCCTAATATTTGTAGAGAAAATATTATGATGATTATTCCAGCTGCAATTCTCAGTTGATACGAGTTATCTAAAACAAGAGACCCTAAAAATGTAGCAGTAGCTCCAAAACTTATAAACACAATAGAAAAGCCAACTGCAAACAAAATTATAGGAAAAATATTAACAGTTTTTTTTTCAAGTAATTCATTGAGAGTTGAGCCAGATATGTATGAGATATAACCTGGTATTAAAGGTAAAACACAAGGTGATAGAAAGCTAAGTAAACCAGCCCCAAAAGCTAAGAAAAATTCAATCATTATCCTGTATTTTTAATTGCTGCTGAAATACCTGCTATTGATGCCATCATTGCATCATTTAAATCTTTTTTATCTTTCTTTTTTAATTTTCTTTTCAAAAGCTTGTTCATAACAACTGCTTGCAAAACATTAAGTATTTCAGAGTATATGTTTCTAATAATTGCAGGCCCTCTAAAGATTTTTCTTTGTTTAAAAATTTCCTTTGGTGTAATCTGATTATTTAATTTTTTAACAGCATCAAATTGAAATCTTAATTTTTTTCCAACTCTAATAAGTTTATCGTCAGCTAAATTTTTTTCATAAATTTTCGATATTTCTGGATCTACCTTAGAAATTACCATATCAAGTAAGTCCATTGTAGAATTAAAATATGGCCAATTTTTTTCCATATCAATAAGTGTCTTTTTAAATTTTTTTATCGAAGAATATCTCAATGCCTCAGCAGTACCCAACCAAGCGGGTAACATTAACCTAATTTGAGTCCATGCAAAAACCCAAGGAATAGCTCTTAAACTATTTATATTATCAATATTTTTTCTTTTAGAAGGTCTTGAGCCTATTGATAATTTGCCTAATGCCATGTGGGGAGTTACAGTTTTAAAATATCTTATAAAATCTGAGCTTTGATTGATATTTTTCCTATAAGAGCTTGTTGATATTTCAGACATACTTTGAATTAATTGCCTCCAACTATCTTTTGGTTTTGGGGGTGGATTTAAAGTAGCTTCCATTACAGATCCTATATAACTGCAAAGATTATATTTTGCTAAAGGCTCATACCCATATTTTTGCTGTATTACTTCTCCTTGATCAGTTATTCGAATTTTTCCATTGACTGATCCAGCCGGCTGCGATCTCAATGTCGCTTGTATTGGGCCACCGCCTCTTCCTGCAGATCCTCCTCTGCCGTGAAAAAATGTAACGTCTATTTTATATTTTTTAGCAAGTTTAATTATTTCTTCTTGCAATTTAAATTGATACCAACTTGCAGAGAGCTTTCCAGCATCCTTACTTGAGTCAGAGTACCCAATCATAATTTCTTGCTTATGATTAATATCTTTTCTGTACCATTTTAATGAAAAAAGTTTTTCCATTATTGGTTTTGCATTTATTAGATCATCCAGGGTTTCGAAAAGAGGAACTACTCTAAGTCTATTCTTAATGTTTGCTTCTTTTTGAAAAAACATAACTGATAAAATATCTGATGCTGAGGATGTCATTGATATTACATACGCTCCCAGACACTCTTTAGGTTGACTTGCTAATACTTTAAAAGTAGACCAGACCTCTTTGTTTTCTTTATTTTTAAATTGAAATTTTTTTAATACATTTTTGTTTTGCATTTTATTCGATAAATATTTTATTTTTTGATCCTCATCCCAAGTAGAATAATTTTGGTTTAGTTTTTTCTTTATATATTCCGCTAATAATTGAGAATGTCTTGAAGACTCTTGTCTTATATCAAGTCGTGCAAGATTTATTCCGAAACACTTGGCTCTTCGCATTAAATCTAATAAATCGCCACTTGCTATATTTTCACTTTGGTTTTGTTCTAATGATTCTCTTACAACTCTCAATGGTTTTAAAATTTCTTCTCTTTCTGACAGTAAATCTTTTTCATTTAATGTTTTATTGTTAGCTAAATAGCCTTCTATCGCTCTGTGTGTTTTTCTTAATTTATCCCTCAAAGGTCTAAGGTAAACTCTATAGGGTTCAAATGTTTTTCCCGTAGTTTTTAAAATTTTATTTGAACATTTTTCCATAGAATATGATCCAATTAACTTTGTCATTTCGTTTTCATAAAGTTTAGCAGCTTCCCATCTTGATAATAAAATTACTCTTTTTGTAACTTCTGCGGTTACAAATGGATTACCATCTCTATCACCACCCATCCATGATCCAAACTCAATTGGATTAAAATTTTTAGGTAGACCTCTCCCCATATTATTTTCAAATATTTGATTCAATCTTCTATAAACTTTTGGAATTGTATCCCATAAACTATCCTCGATAATTGCAAGGCCCCATCTTGCCTCCTCTGCTGGAGTTGGTTTAGATCTTTTGATTTCATCTGTATTCCATATAATTGTGATTTCATCAAAAACTTTACGATCTAAAATTTTTAATTTTGAAGGATAATTTTTAAGTAGGTTTCTTTGTTCTAATATTTCTGTTAACGAATGGTATTTCTGTATCAAGGTTCTTCTTTTTACTTCGGTTGGATGTGCTGTAAGTACAATTCCTATATTTAAACTTTTAGCAATATTATAAATTTTGTTATTTGATATTTTTTTATTTTTAAAAAAATTTTCAAATATATCTTCTATGAAAATATTTTGAAATTTTTTCTCTTGTTTCATATTCTCATAAAGATCTAAAGTTCTAGAAGCATCAATTGACTCAGCCAAATTATAAAAATTCATAAAATGGTTAAATGCACGAGTTAATTTAAACAATGAATTTGGTGTTTGTTTTTTAATTTCGTTTAAAATTTTTTTAAATGGCTCTTTGCGATTTTTGTTAGCAATGTTTGCTTTTGAAAGTAACCTAATTTTTTCAACTAGATTATAAAATTTCTGTCCCTCTTGTTCCTTAATTACTCTTCCTAACGTATTTCCTAAATATCTAACATCATCTCTAAGAGATTTAGTGGGTATTCTTTCATAGTAAAGGTCTCTTTTTAACATTGTTTATTACAAACTTTTTTTGATTTATACCAATAGCATTAGTTTGTATTTTAAATAAACTTCCAGAAAATTTAAATTTTTTAATTTCACTATTTTTCATACCTTTTAAAGCAGATGTGACAAATAAATCTGAATATTTTGGACCACCAAAGGCACAATTAGTAATATTTTTGGCGGGTAAATTGATCTTATGTATCTGTTTGGCAAATTTATTTAGAACACTTACGCAAGCTCCATGAAATTTACATACCCATAAATTTCCGGCTTTATCTAAGGTCATGCCATCTGGCACTCCTTCCTTATTTGAAAATCTTTTAAATATTTTTTTACTTATTATATCGTCATTTTTATCTAACCTAATTTTGTAGATTATCCTTTTTCTACTATCTGTATGGTAAAAGTTTCTTTTATCAATAAATACAGGTCCATTAGTAATCATATAATTGTCATCTACTTTTTTAAGATTAAATTTTTTATCTAGGCAATAAAGAGATCCATTTGAGATATTTCTTTCAGGGTTATCCATTGTTCCAAACCAAAGTTTTCCATTAAGATCAGTTTTACCATCATTAATTCTGTTCATTTTTAATGACTTTTCAATGACTATTGATTTGATTTTTTTTTTACTTTTTAAATTTACTATTCTTAATTCACCTTGGAGACCTAATATAAATATATTATTTTTTATGTGAGCTAAAAAACCTATTTCTTTATTTACTTTAATAGTTTCTTTTTTTTTATTTTTTAAATTTAAAATATGAATTCTTTTTTTTTTTATGTCTGTAAAATAAATTGAGTTATGCTCTTTGACCCATAGTGTTCCTTCGCCTAATGTACATTTTAAATCCCACAAAACCTCAGGTTTTGAAGTTATAATTTTAGCCATTGAACTCATATTCTTTTATGAAATCTTTTCTTGGATTAATTCCAATACCAATATTTTCTAATGGTGATACAAACCCATTTTTATCTTTTACTTGATCTAAAATTGAAAATTTTTCTTCAACTAAATCAGTAATGAAAATATTTTTTTCAGTAGTATCAAATTCTAACATCGATTTAGTTGGAAATAGTCCGCCTGGCATATTTGGTAAAGAAGTAAGTAAATGCAGATTTACTGCTACACTTAATGCTGAACCCCATACGTGATTAACAATTGGTATGAAATTCGACTGAGCTAATGCTGATACTTTTAAATATTCTGTAATTCCACCTAAACCACAAACTTCTGGTTGGGCTATATCAATGCAATTTTTTTTTATTAATTGGTTCCAACCATATTTTGTGAACTCTGCTTCACCACCAGCAATATTTGTGTTTAATTTTTCTTTAAGTTCTTTGTAACCATCGTAATCTTCTGGTGCTACAGGTTCCTCAAACCAATATATTTCCATCTCATCCAATCCTTTTCCTACGTACAAAGCATCATTTTTGTTATAAGCATGATTAGCATCGACCATTAGTTTAAATTTATTTCCAATTGTTTCTCTTACTGCGCTCACTAACTTTAAATCTTCTTTTGGACCTAAACCAATTTTCATTTTCATCGCCTTGAAGTTTTTTTCTTTAATTTGATTTGCTTCTTTTTTGAATAGTTCACATAATTCTTCTACAGACTTTTTTTGAAGCATCATTCCATAACCATAAACTGGAATTTTATTATTGGTTTTGCCACCTAATAATTGATAAAGAGGCAATTTTGCTTTTTTCGCTAGTATATCCCACAATGCTATGTCAATTCCCGATAATGCCTGA
Source organism: Pelagibacteraceae bacterium AG-337-G04 (assembly GCA_003282205.1). Lineage (GTDB taxonomy): Bacteria > Pseudomonadota > Alphaproteobacteria > Pelagibacterales > Pelagibacteraceae > Pelagibacter. The sequence goes on along the minus strand of QBZW01000002.1, from coordinate 129,217 downwards.
ATAGGCATTCCTTTCTGACCGCTATCTCTAAGTAAATTATAAACTTTATGCCAAATATATTCTTTATTAATTGGATCTTCTCCTATTATTAAAGGCTGTATTACTTTTTCTACAATATATTTATTTGTAAGCGCTATATTTCCAGGACCAAAACATTCACCCCAACCAGTAATACCATCGTCAGTTTCTATCTCTACTAAGTGAGCTGTTCTGTGTTTGTAGTATTGTTGAGAATATCCTAATTCTTTATCCAACTCATATCTAAGTACATGACTTTGGACTGAGCTTATCTTCACAATTATTGAACAGCAACTACTTTAGAGTTCTGTTCTCCTAAATTTTCTATAGATAATTTCATTTCATCACCATCTTTTAAAAATACTTGGGGTTTTCTCCCCATGCCTACTCCTGGAGGAGTTCCCGTGGTTATTATATCTCCTGGTTGTAATGACATAAATTTACTCACATAAGATACAATAATATCTACATTAAAAATCATAGTACTTGTATTTCCTGTTTGCATTCTTTCGCCATTTACATCCAACATCATCTTTAAATTATTAATATCTTTAATTTCATCCTTAGTTACTAAATAAGGTCCAGTAGGTCCGTAAGTGTCATGAGACTTTCCTTTAACCCATTGTCCCATTTTTTCAATTTGCCATTCTCGTTCACTAACATCATTTACTAAACAATATCCTAAAATATGATCTTGTGATTGACTTTCTGAAATATGTTTTGCTTCTTTTCCAATAACAATTCCAAGTTCAACTTCCCAATCTAGTTTTTTTGATCCAGAAACTATTTCTACATCATCATTGGGACCGCACATTGAGCTAGTAGCTTTCATAAACATTATTGGTTCTTTAGGAATATCAGCACCGACTTCGGCTGCATGATCTGAATAATTAAGTCCTATTGCTACAAATTTTCCAGGACTTGTAATACATGAACCTACTCTCTGATTAGATGAGAGTTCAGGAAGACTTGATGTATCTACACTTTTAATTTTTGAAATTGTTTCAAAATTTAAATTTTCTGGGTTTAAGTCTTTTATATGAGAACTTATATCTCTAATTTTTCCAGCAGCATCTAAAATTGCTGGTTTTTCTTTTCCTTTTTCACCTATTCTTAATAGTTTCATTTTTCTCCTTTATTTTAAATTGTCATTCCACCATCAACAGAAAATGTATTTCCTGTTGTAAATGTTGATTCATCACCGGCTAAATAAATAGCCATATAAGCAATTTCTTCAGCTGTTCCAAGTCTTCCCATCGGTTGTCTTGCTATAAAATCTTTCTTAGCTTGAACAGGATCAGGACTTTGGTTCACTCTTTCTTGCCAAGATGGAGAAAAAACTGTTCCTGGTGCTATTGAATTACATCTAATATTTTGTTTTACAAAGTCTGAAGCTATAGACTTTGTTAACCCAATAATTGCAGCTTTTGAAGCGCCATAAACAAATCTATTTGGTAAACCTTTTAAACTGGAGGCGATAGACGAAACATTGATTATACTTCCACCGTTTTGCTTCACCATTAAAGGTAAAATTGCTCTACACATGAAATACATAGATTTAATATTAACATCAAAAGAAAAATCCCAATCTTTTTCCTCACAATCTAAAATTGTTCCATGATGTACAAATCCTACTGCATTAAATAGAACGTTTACTTCATCAAGTGTTTTAACAAAATCTAAAATTGCTTTGTTGTCTGTAGAATCTAAAGTTTTAGTTTTAATATTAGGATATTCTTTATTTAAATCAGCTAAAGTTTTTTCATTCAAATCTGTTGCTATTACATGGGCCCCTTCATTATGGAAAGCGATTGCTGTTGCTTTTCCAATACCTTGGCCTGCTGCTGTAACTACTATTTTTTTACCTTCTAATCTTCCACTCATTTATTATTTATCCTTTCAATTTCTCTATAAAGTGAACTATGGTCTGTCTCACCATGCCCATTTTCAACAAGAGATTTATACATTTCTTTAACCAAATTTGAAATAGGTAAATGAGTATTATAATTATTGGCACATTCTAAGATATTATTCATATCTTTTAGTTGACCAGATGTTTTGCCTTTTGGAGTAAAATCTTTATGGATCATTCTTTTTCCATGAGTTTGTAAAACTTTACTGTCTGCCCAACCGCCTGACAAAGCTTTGATCATTTTATTTGGATCTGCTCCAGCTTTTTCACAAAGAGTAACAGCTTCTGCTACAGCACCTATTGCTAAACCAACGATGATTTGATTTGCTAATTTGGATACTTGACCACTTCCAATTGGACCAACTAAAGTTGGGTTACCCATTGTTTTAAAAACATCAAATACTTTATCAAAAATACTTTGCTCTCCACCAACCATTATAGCTAATGATGCTTCTTCAGCACCAATTGTACCTCCAGATACAGGTGCATCTAAATAATTTATATTTTTAATTTTAAAATTATTTCCATGTTTTGTTGCAGTAGTTGGTTTAACAGAACTCATATCAATTACTATTGAACCAGATTTTAAGTTTTCTAAAAAATCAGAATTATTCATCACTGCATCCACAGCAGTATCATCTGTTAACATCGTGATAACTATATCACTTCCATCCACAGCACTTTTTAACGTATTTGAAATTGTTGCTCCAAATTCTTTTAATGGTTCTGCTTTATTCTTTGATCTATTAAATACTGATAAATTATATCCAGCTTTTACTATATTTTTAGACATTGGCAGACCCATCAGGCCAATGCCAATAAAACCTATTTTTTTTATCATTTATTTTTTAGGTATGAATTCGTGGAAATTTTGTGTCATTGCTTCTGGAAAGTACATTACACACGCTAAAACAATTAATTGAATTACTACGAATGGAGCAAATCCTCTGAAAATATCTGTTAATGAAATATGTGGAGGTGCTACCGATTTTAAATAAAAAGCTGCTGGACCAAAAGGTGGGCTTAAAAATGAAACTTGCATATTTACACAAAATAAAATTCCAAACCATATAGGATCAAAACCAAGAGCGAGAACTATTGGTAAAAATACAGGCATAGCCAGTAGGACAATTCCAACCCAATCCATAAAAGCGCCCATTACCAAAAACATTATCTGCATCATAAAGATTAGATACATTGGTTTTAAATCATAGGCTAAAATCGTTTCAGCAACATATGTAGGTCCACCTGCTAGAGAATAAGCTCCAGCTAAAACTGTGGCTCCAAAAGTAATTGTTAAAATGGTACCTGATGCTTTAAAAGTTCGAACAAGTGCATCTTTAAATAAAAACCATGTTAGCTCTTTTCTTGCGCCTATTATAATTAATGTTGCAACTACACCCATGCCAGCTGCTTCTGTGATACCTGTTATTCCAGAATAAATTGAACCTAAAACAATTATTACAATACCAATTGGTGGTAAAAGGCCTGGAAGGTAAGACATTTTTTCTTTCAAAGTTAAAGCTGGTTCATCACTTAATGGTGCAAGATGTGGTTGTAATCTTGTACGTATAAGTATGTAAGTAATTATTAAACCTGAAATCATTAGACCTGGAACAATAGCTTCTTGGAATAACATTGTAATTGAAGTTTCTGTTGTCAATCCGTATATAATTAAAACAATAGATGGAGGTATCATAGTACCAAGAGAACCTGATGCACAAATAATACCAATAGACATATCTTGATCATATTTTAATCTCAACATCTGAGGTAATGCAATCAATCCTAATAAAACTATTTCTCCTCCAATAATTCCACTCATAGCAGCCATAATTGTTGCCATGATTGCAGTTACCACTCCAACTCCTCCTCTAGTTTTTCTTAACCAAGCATTTAATGCATCATATAAATCTCTCGCAATATTTGAGCGTTCAAGTAAGGAGGCCATGAAAATAAATAAGGGTACCGATAAAAAAGAATAGGTTACAACAAGCGAATAATATCTTGAAAGAAGAATTCCTAATGCATGCTCACCAATGTATAGAAATACAAGCACCGCTCCCATAAAACCTGAGGCAAAACCCATTGGAACACCAATTGCGATAAGAGCTAATAATCCAACAATAAGTATTATCGAGAGTGTTCCTATTTCAAATTCCATATTATTCTAAATCTTTTGCTGGATCGTATTGTCTTTCCTTCGGATTTCTCCAATCGATTATTAAATTGTTAATAGACTGAAGTGCAATAAGAAATACACATATTAGTGTAAGTGGTTTCATAGTGGCTGGTATTGGTGGATCCCAATAAGTTGCAAATCTCTCCCAGTTTACAAATGATCTGTATGCATCTTCCATACCACCATAAATTACAGCCCCCGCAAAAAGAACAATAACTATTGTGCTAATTAGATCAAAAATTCGCTGTGTTGGTCTACTGACATAATCATATAATAATACTATTCTTATATGGCTTCTTAATCTTGTTGCATATATCCCGCCAACTAAATAACAAACACCAGCCAACCATAAGCATAATTCATTAGCCCATAAGGTAGGTTTAAATAAGACATATCTCATAAAAATTTCATACATCATCACAAGTACTATTACTGGGATTAAATATTTAATTGTATGGCTTAAAAATAAAGAAATTCTATCTATCCAAAATATTGGAAAATCGTCTTTGCTTGCAACTTTTTCACTTTGCTCTTTTAATTGTTTATCTTGAAGCTCTTTATCATTCATTGGCAAAAAAATTGTTTTATAAGAAAGGCCCTTTCGGGCCCTTCAATATTTTCTTATGTTGCTAATAATTATAGGATACCGTTAGCTTTCATGTAAGCTTTGTGTATCTCAATAAGAGCAGCAGCTTCAGGAGATTTTTTCTTCCATTCTTCCCAAGCTCCAAGTGCAGCATTTCTAAACTTAAGTCTATCTTCTCTAGACCAGTCATGAAGAGTAACACCCATAGCGTTTAAAGCTTTAACTGCTTCAGCATTTTTTCTCTCAACTAAACTAGTGATTGTTCTACCGCAGATTTCGATTGCTGCTAACATTGCACCTTTTTCATGAGGCTTTAACTTGTTCCAAACTTTTGTATTACAAGCTAAATGGTCAGCTGGCATAGAGTGGAAGCCTGGATATGTAGCATATTTATTTTGCTCATAGTGTCCACCTGCATAGTTTGTAGCTAAAGATGAATAGTCGGCACCATCAATTAGACCAGTTTGTAAAGCAGTTGGAACTTCACCAAAATCCATCACGATCGGCTTAGCACCTAATGCTGTAAAGATCATACTTTCCATTCCTGGAGGTGATCTAAATTTAAAGTCTTTTATAGACGCAACATCTGGAATTGGTTTGCTAGATATTAAAGACTCATGTCCTGGTATCCACCAACCAATTAAAGTCATTCCATATTTGTTGTATAGTGCATCAACAGCTTCTTGAGCTCCTGGGAAATTCAAGAATTCATATTGTTGATAAGGGTTGTCATATCCACCCATTACATCGCCTGCAAATTGGAAAGCTGCATTTTTACCAGTTTGGTATCCAGCACCTGTCATATCACAGTCAATAATTCCAGTTTGTGCAGAGTTAAATACCTCAGCAGACTTTCCTGTAACTGATGATGAGTAGAACATTTGTACTTTTAAGCTTCCGCCAGAAAACTTTTCTACGTTTTTAGCGAATTGAGCTGCAACTTCACCATTTGGTGAGCTAGCTGTAAAATGAGTTTCTATTTTTAAAGTTTTTGCATTTGCAGAACCAAATAAAGCAATAGAGACTAGAGCTATAGCAGCAGTTATTTTTGTTATTAATTTTAACATTATTTTCCCTCTCGGTTATGTTTTTCTAAATTTAAACATAAAGAGAAAAAAAATTCAAATAAAAGACAGAAATAAAATTCTAAAGATAATTAGTTTATGTAATTACAACTTTAAGTTGTGTCATTTAAACAACTTCTGATAACAGAGGTTTTTGAGAGAAAAAACATTTTATATTATTTACGGCTAACATACTCATAGCTAGTCGAGTTTCATGTGTCGCACTACCTACATGAGGAAGAACAAAACAATTTTCTAATTCTAAATATCTCTGATCAAGATAAGGTTCATTATTGAAAACATCTAATCCAGCTCCATAAATTTTTTTATTTTGTAAAGCTTCAACTAGAGCATTATCGTCCACAGTTGATCCTCTTGAAGTATTTATAAACACTGAATGTTTTGGAAAATGCTTTAAAATTTCAAAATTAATTATATTTTTAGTTTCTGATGTAGCAGGAGTATGCAAACTTACATAATCACAATTTGGAAGCATTGATTTTAAATCAGGGTAATAAGTTGCATCTTTTTCTAAATCACTAGTTAACTTATTTCTGTTGTAATAAACTATCTTCATTTTAAATGCTCTAGCCCTATCTGCAACTATTTGCCCAATCCTTCCCATACCTATTATACCTAAAGTTTTTCCTGTAATTTCATTACCAACCATTAATTTAGTTATATCTGGTCTATGATCTTTCCAAGTATTTGACTTAACAAGATTATAGGCCTCACCAATTCTTCTCGACGTTGCTAAAATTAAAAGGATTGTTATTTCTGCTACAGCATCATTTAATACATTTGGTGTATTTGAAACCTTGATATTTTTTTCTTTAGCTGATTGTGTATGAATATTGTCATATCCAACCCCAACATGACCAATAATTTTTAATTTTCCGTTTAAATTGTCAAAAAAATTTTTATCTAATTTATCAAAACTTGTTGAGATTAAACCATCATACTCATTAGCAAGTTTTATTAATTCCTCATAGTTGTAAGGTTTGTCCTCTAAATTAAGAGTTACATCAAATTCTTTTTTTAATATTTCTTCAGCGCCATCAGAAATTTTTCGAGAAACTAAAATTTTTGGTTTCATCTAATGAGAGTTTCTTAGAACTCCTTTTGTTTTAGTGATATCTAAATACTGATCTCTTGACATAATACATGCACCATCTTCAAGTTGACCAACATTTGATCTAGATATTTCTTGCCACGGTGTTTGATTTATAAGTTTCTTTATCTTTTTCTTTTTTCTTCTTTTAATAAATTCAGACTTTGATATTTGAAGATCAACTCTTCTTTTATTAAGATCTATTGTCATTTTATCTCCTGTCTTAACAATAGCTAAATCACCGCCAACAGCAGATTCTGGTGATACATGAAGAATAGATGGGCTTTCAGAGGTACCACTCTGTCTTCCATCTCCAAGAGTTGGAAGTGCATTAATGCCTTTTTTAAGTAGTCTATCTGGTGGTTGCATATTAACCACCTCAGCAGATCCAGGGTATCCAACAGGTCCACAACCTCTTATTATTAAAATTGAATTTTCATCAATATTTAACTTCTTGGAATTAATCCTATGGTGATAATCCTCTGGACCCTCAAAAACTACTGCTTTACCTTTAAAAACATTAGGGTGCTTAGGATTTGATAAATATCTTTCTTTAAATTCTTTACTAATTACCGAGGTTTTCATAATTGCTGATGAAAAGAAATTTCCTTTCATAACTAGAAACCCAGCCTTATCAGTCAAATTGTCTTTAAATGTTTTAATCACATCTCTATCTACATCGATTTTTTTTCTTAAATTTTGTGCAACTGTTTTACCAGTTACAGTAATTAGGTTTTGGTGAATTTTATTATTCTTCATTAATTCTTTCATGATTGCTGGTATACCTCCGGCTCTGTAAAAACCTTCCATTAAATGTTCACCTGCAGGTTGGCAGTTTGCTAATAAAGGTATTTTGTGCCCAAGTTTTTGCCAATTAGATAGATCAAATTTTATACCCATGTGTTTTGCGATAGCAATTAAATGTGTCGTACAATTACTAGATGCTCCTATAGCACTTGCTACTATAACTGCATTTTCAAAAGCTTTCTTTGTCATAATTTTTGAAGGAGTTAAATCTTCGTGAACCATTTTTACAATTCTCGATCCAGTCTCAAAAGAAATTTGTTCTCTTTCTCTATAAGGAGCTGGTATAACTGCACAACCTGGTAAAGACATTCCCAATGCCTCAGCAACAGAATTCATTGATGAAGCAGTTCCCATTGTATTACAATGACCAGGGCTTGGTGAAGATGCTGCTGCCATATCCATAAATTCTTCGTAATTAATTTCTCCTTTAGCATGTAATCTTCTAGCTTCCCAAATAATAGTTCCTGCACCAGCTTTCTTACCTTTATAATTTCCATCAAGCATTGGGCCACCAGACAAAACAATTGCAGGAATATTAACTGTTGCAGCTGCCATTAACGCTGCTGGTGTAGTTTTATCACATCCAGTTGTAAGTATAACTCCATCAAGTGGGTATCCGTAAAGTATCTCAACCAAAGACAAATATGATAAGTTTCTGTCCAACATTGCAGTAGGTTTTTTTCCAGTTTCTTGAATTGGGTGAGTAGGAAATTCCATCGGAATACCACCTGCTCTTCTAATTCCATCTTTAATTCTTTTGCTTAAGTCCAAGAAATGTCGGTTACATGGAGATAAATCACTCCCAGATTGCGCTATTCCAATAATTGGATTTCCAGACTGAAGTTCTTTTCTTGTAAGTCCATAATTTAGGTATCTTTCTAAATACATGGCTGTCATACCTGGATCTTTTGGATCGTCAAACCATTGTTTACTTCTTAAATTCTTCTTTTTCATAAAATAATAAAATATATTATATTGATATATAAAACTTAAATTAAAAAATGAATAGTCTAATTGTACTCAATAAAAATGATAATGTTGGTGTAAGTCAATTTATTATACCAGAAAAAACGAAAATTAATGGCCAAGAGATAAGTACTATTGATCCTATCCCGTTTGGACACAAAGTTTGTTTAAAGCCTATAAACAAAGGTGATCCTATAATTAAGTATGATCAGATAATTGGATTTGCATCAAAGAATATTACTGCTGGAGAACATGTTCATTCTCATAATTTGGAATTCAAAGAATTTGATAGGAAATTCAATGTAAAAAGTAAAAAAACAATCGTTGATGAAAAAGTTGATACCTATTTCAATGGAATTTTAAGAGACAACGATCAAGTAGCTACCAGAAATTATATAGGAATTGTTAGTACAGTTAATTGTTCAGCAACTGTTACCAAGATGATTGTTGAAAAAATAAAATATTCTAGCATTCTAAATGATTATCCTAATATTGATGGTATAGTCCCGATTACTCACTCAACAGGATGTGGAATGAATACTATGAGTGAAGGAATGCAAATGTTTCAAAGAACAATTGATGGTTTTAAGAACCATCCAAATTTTTCTCATGTATTTGTAATTGGATTAGGTTGTGAGTGTGCACAAGTAAGTTTATTTGACGAGTCTTTAAAAAAACATAATAGAATTCACTTTCTAACAATTCAAGATGAGGGAGGCACTAAAAAAATTGTAGAAAAAGTTTTATCACAAATAAAAAATCTGTTACCTGAGGCTAATAAGATAAAGAGATCACCTCAATCTGTTAGTCATTTAACGTTAGCTCTTCAATGTGGAGGCTCAGATGGCTACTCTGGTATTACAGCAAATCCTGCCTTAGGTGTTGCTGCTGATTTGTTAGTTAAAAAAGGTGGTAGTTCAATATTATCTGAAACTCCTGAAATTTATGGGGCTGAACATCTTTTGATTAATAGAGCAAATACCCAAGAAACTGCAGACAAATTAATGAAAAGATTAAAGTGGTGGAAGAATTACACTTCAATTAATAACAGCACTATGGATAACAATCCTGCTCCTGGAAATAAACGAGGTGGTTTAACTACAATACTTGAAAAATCATTAGGTGCAGTTGCAAAAGGTGGTAAATCAATACTAGAGGATGTTCTTGAATACGCAGAACCACTAAAAAATAAAGGTTTTAACTTTATGGATTCTCCAGGATATGACCCTGTATCTGTGACAGGTCAAGTAGCTTCAGGCGCAAATGTAATTTGTTTTACAACCGGAAGAGGTTCATGTTTTGGATGCAAACCAGTTCCAAGTTTAAAATTATCAACAAATACCGCTATGTATGAAAAAATGGAAGAAGATATGGATATAAATTGTGGGACTATTGCAGAAGGTAAAGAAGATGTTGAAAAAGTTGGTAAAAAAATATTTGATCTAGTTGTAAATACTGCCTCAGGAAATAAATCAAAAAGTGAAATTAATGGCTACGGTGACGAGGAATTTAATCCTTGGCAAGTAGGCGTGGTGATGTAACTTTTTAAAAATATTTTCATAAAATTACATGCCAGAAAATCAAAAAACTTCGTTAATTAAAGTAATTTTTTTTTCTGCTTCTGGTTTTTTTTTATTTGTCTGCATGGACTCAACTGCTAAATATTTGGGAAATGTAATGCCTGTAACACAAGCCGTTTGGGGTCGGTTTTTTTTCCACTTTGTAGCACTTTGTGTTTATTTTTTAATCTTCAAACCAAAACTAAATTTATCAAGAAATTTAAAAATTCAAATTATCAGATCGTTATTAATGGTAACCGCAACATTTTTTATGTTTAACTCGTTACAAAGATTTGACTTAGTCGATATTTATGTTGTGTTTTTTAGTGCACCTCTAATTGTGTCACTTTTATCAGCATATTTTTTAAAAGATATTTTATCCCCTAAAGGTATCATCTTAATGTTACTAAGTTTTGGATCAATTGTTTATGCTTTAGGGCCTAGTATGAAAATACTATCGCTAGAATTAATTTTCCCCATTGTACCACCAGTATGCTGGGCACTTTATCAATTCTTTACAAAACTTATTTCTGGAAACAATGAGCCATTTACAGCAGTTTTCTATACTGCGGTTACTGGAGCCCTAATATTTACAATTTATATATCCTTTAATTGGGTGCCAATAGAAAATAATATTTATTGGATTGGTTTAGTTGCTATGGGAATTTTTGGTTTCGTAAGTCATTTTATAATTATTTATGCAATTCAATTATCTAATTTATCATTCGTAACTAATTTTCAATATTCACAATTGTTATGGTCAACAATAATCAACTTTTTAATTTTTGGAGTCCCGGCAGATATAAGTAAAATAATAGGTCTTATAGGAATTATAATTTTTGGAGTTTTATTTATTAGAGTTGAGGGTAATAAAAAGGTAAAAAGAGTTAATTAATTCTTATTTTTTTTCCTGATTTGGAGCTTTTGTTTATTGCATCAAAAATTATTAATGAGTTTAATCCATCTTTACCAGCCACTTTTGGTTTTTCCTTTTTCATAACTACTCTTGAAAAGTGATTGATCTGATTAACTAAAGTTTCATTACTTTTTTTAACTTTAATTTTATTATTATAAATATTATTCCACCAACTTCTTTCCTTTTTATAATACCAAAACTTTAAATTAGGAAATTGAACGGAACCTCTAGTTCCTCCAATAAAATATGAGGATTGGTCAGTTTTAGGGTATGCAGGATTTTCACCTGCTGTTAACTCATAGCTCCATGGTGAAGTTATAGTATCAGATACATTTAATGTACACAAAGTTCCAGATTTAAAAAATAAATTTACTGAAGCTGTATCTTCAACCTTATATTTTCTAATATTATTTGATTTAAATGCTTGAACATATTTAACAGGACCTAGTAAATAACAAATCATATCAATATCATGAACTAAGTTAATGCTTAGTGGTCCACCGCCTTTGCTTACTCTCCATTTTTCGTTAAAATATTTGTTATGTTTATGTAGCCAACATAAAATATTTGCAGATACAATTTTTCCAAGTTTTTTGTTTTCAATTATTTTTTTTACTTTATTAACAATTGAATTATGGCGTCTATGATATCCTATCAATAAAGACGTTTTATTTTTACTTGCACTATTAATAATTTTTTTTGCTGATTTAATATTGTCTGAAATCGGCTTCTCTAATAAGACTGGAATTTTAGATTTTAAAAATTGTATTGTATCAGTTTCATGTAAGACATTAGGTGTTGCAACTATCACTGCATCCGGTTTATGCTTTGCTAATAAAATTTTGATATTTTTATATAATGGTACTTTAAATTTATTTGATATCTCCTTACCAGTTTTTTTTATTTCAACAATAGAATGTAGTGATGCAAATTTTGATTTTTTAATTGCCTTAATATGTTGAAGTCCCATCAAACCTATTCCGACCACTGATATCTTAATTTTCTTAGGCACTTAGATTAATTTTAAGTGATTCCAGCGTCTATAATAAAATTTTGTTTTGTACATCCTGATGATACATCAGAAGAAAGATGAACAACTAAACTAGCCACATCATCAGGTTTAAGTTGTCTCTTCAAACACTGTTTATCAAGTATAAATTTTTTATACTTTGGAGTTAACCAATGCTTTATTTGTCTCTCGGTAGCAATAGATCCAGGAGTAACAGAGTTGCATCTAATATTATATTTACCAAACTCTCTTGCAAATGATCTAGTCAAACCAATAACAGCTGATTTTGCTGTCTCATAAGCGACTTTGTCACCCTCTCCTAACATCCAAGAAACAGAACTTAAATTTACGATAGCGCCACCTCTATTTTGTATCATCCCTTTTAAAACAGCTTTTATTGAAAAGAAAAAATGTTTTAAATTCACGTCCATTCTATTATTCCAATAATTTTCATCTACTTGATCTGTGGAGTGTCTATCATCATTAGCAGCATTATTTATTAAAATATCGATAGGACCTTTTGATTTAATTATTTTTTGAATGATAGTTTGTAATTTTTTAATTTTAATAAGATTACATTCAATAAAATGAGGTACTTTAAGACCTTTTTTTTTAAGATCTTTAATTAATTTATTTGAGTCTTTTTTATTGATATCAACAAAATAAACATCACATTCCTGTTCACAAAAATGTTCAACTATTGAGGCTCCAATTCCTGATCCACCTCCAGTAATAAAAACTTTTTTATTTTTTAAGTCAAAATATTTTACTTTCATTTAAATTCTCTCTTCTGTTTTAGCATCAAACAATGAAATTTGAGTTAAATCAAAGAATAATTTTGTATTTTTTGATAGATCTATTTTTACTGTTGATGGAAACTTAGCTAAAACCTCTTGATTTTCAAAATTAAAGGTCATTATCTGTTCATGTCCAACATATTCACTTAAATCTGCTCTTAAATTAATCTCAAAATCTTCTTCATTAGATTTCTTAAAAAATATATGTTCTGGTCTTATTCCAAAAAAAACCTCTTTATTATCTAAATTAGATTTTTCTTTGAAACCATATCCATTTATCGGTATTTCAATATTCGATCCATGGGTAACGAATGAAACTTTATTTGAACTCTCTTTTAGATTACCTTTTATTAAATTCATTGATGGAGAGCCTATAAAGTCTGCCACAAAAGTATTACTAGGTTTATTATAAATATTTTCAGGTGTATCATTTTGCTGAATTACACCATGATTCATAATTGCAATATTTGTACCTAAACTCATAGCTTCTGTTTGATCGTGCGTTACATAAACTACTGTTGTTTTAAGTTGCTGATGAAGTTTTTTAATTTCTCGTCTCATCTCAACTCTTAACTTTGCATCTAAATTTGATAAAGGTTCATCAAATAAAAATATTCTTGGTTCTCTAACTAGTGCTCTACCTATTGCAACACGCTGTCTTTGTCCGCCTGATAATTGTGATGGCTTTCTCTCTAACAAAGCATCTACTTGTAAAAATTTTGATACTTTTTCCAATTGCTCTTCGATTTTCTCCTTTGAAACTTTAGCTTGTTTAAGACCAAAGATCATATTTTCGCGTACATTCATAGATGGGTACAAAGCATAAGATTGAAATACCATTGCAATATTTCGGTCTTTTGGCTCTACTTTACTTACATTGTAATCATCTATATGAACATTTCCCTCGTTAATAGTTTCTAATCCTGCAATAATATTTAATAGTGTAGATTTTCCACATCCAGAAGGACCTAGAAGAACTAAGAAATTACCTTCATCAATCTCTAAATTAATTTTCCTTAAAACCTCAGTTGATCCAAAGTTTTTTGATAATTCCTCTATTTTTAATGTTTTCATCCCTATCCTTTTACTGCTCCTGAAGTTAATCCTCTAATAAAATATTTACCTGCTAGAACATATACAATAAGCGTTGGAATTCCTGCAATAATGGCAGATGCCATATCTACATTGTATTCTTTAACACTAGTACTTGATAAAACCATATTGTTTAGAGCAACTTGTATCGGAGCTGCCTCTCCAAATGAAAATGTTGAGCCAAACAAAAAGTCGTTCCAAATTTGTGTGAATTGCCAAATTATTGTTACTACGATAATTGGTGTTGATACTGGAAGTAAAATTTTAAAAAATATTTTAAAAAATCCTGCTCCATCTATTCTAGCGGCTTTTACTAATTCAGAAGGAATAGAAACATAAAAATTTCTAAAAAATAAAGTTGTAAATGGAATTCCATAAACTGTATGAACCAAAACAAGTCCAATTACAGAATTAGATATTCCTAGAACTCCAAGAGTTCTAGCCATAGGTAATAAGATTGCTTGATAAGGAATAAAACATCCAAATAGTAGGAAAAGGAAAACCCATTTGTCTCCCTTAAACCTCCATTTTGTTAAAACATATCCAGCCATCGCACCAATAAAAGTAGAAAAAAATACTGCAGGAACAACCATTTTTATTGAATTCCAAAAATATGGTTTTAAAAAAGTATCACCTGCACCATATCCTCTACCTCCCCATGCAACTAACCATGAGTCAAAATTTAATCCACTTGGCCAAGTTAGAAGTGTTCCCTGTCGGATTTCTTCCATTGTTTTTAGTGAAGTAACAACCATCACATACAATGGAAAAATAAAATAAAAAGCAAAAACTACTAAAACTAAATATAAAAACCATCTAAGAAACAAATTTGTATACTTAGATTTTTGTTCAAGCTGTTTATATGAAGAGTGTATTTTATCTTGCATTTTCTCTCCTAAGTTCAGAATATAAATAAGGTATAATCACAGCTGCTACTGCCATAAACATCATCATCGCACTTGCTGCTGACAAACCAACTTGACTTTTGTGGAATGCAGTTTGTGTCATATATAGTGCAGGCATAGTTGTAGATATACCTGGACCACCTTGGGTTAACGCAACTATAAGATCATAACTTTTAATTGAAATATGAACTAAAATTACAAAACTTGTAAAAAAAACGGGTCTCATCATTGGAAGTAGAATTTTCCAATAAACTGTAAATAAATTTGCACCATCTATTTTAGCTGCTTTAACGATTTCATCTTCAACTGATCTCAAACCAGCTAAAAATAACGCCATCACAAATCCAGCAGATTGCCAGACACCTGCAATGACAATAGTGTAGATGGCCATTTCTCGATTGACCAACCAATCAAAAGTAAAGTTTTCAAATCCCCAATCGATAAACATTTTTTGAATGCCAAGGGTAGGGTTTAAAATCCATTTCCATGCTGTTCCAGTGACTATGAAGGACAAAGCCATGGGATATAAATAAATAGTTCTTAGGACACCCTCTGCCCTAATTTTTTGATCTAGAAATATTGCAAGAATAATTCCAATCACAACACAAAAAATCAAGAATAACACTGTGAAAATAAGAAGATTATCAACTGCAATAAGCCATTTTCTAGAACCCCAAAGTTTAACATATTGGCCTACTCCCCAAAGTTCATACTTAGGTAAGATTTTAGAATTAGTAAAAGATATATATAAGGTCCAAAGCACAAAACCATAAACAAACCAACCAATTAATCCAACAGCTGGAGCCATTACGATTTTTGGTAGGTTTTTTTCTAACCACTTAAGCATTATAAATATTTTCTAATTTTGATTAAAAAAAAAGGCCACCTAAGAATTAGGTGGCCTTAATTTTTGTATTTTACATATTATCTAAAACTGAATCAGCCAAAGCATTTGCTGCATCAACAGAGGACATGTCAGAATTAAAGTGTTCTGTAATCACATCTTGTAAAGCAGCCTTCATAGTATTACCTTGAGCCATTCCATGAGCAAAACTCGGAACTAATCCACCGCCTGCACCTGCAGTTTTAATGTCAGAATTCGAAGTTTTTGCACATTTATCAAATTCGTCCATAGAAACATCTAAACGTGCTGGAATTGATCCTTTGTATAGATTGAAAACTTTTTGGAAGTTTTTACCCATCATTAATTTAGCTAATAACTTTTGACCTTCTTGTTTGTCAGGATCACTTGTTTTATAGAATATAAAGCTATCAACATTGTACAAGTAACCATTGTTCGAAGGTGTTGGGGAACAATAGTAATCAACTCCTGGAACTTTTCCAGCAGCTGTAAATTCACCTTTTGCCCAGTCACCCATAATTTGGAAACCAGCTTTTCCTTCAATAACCATTCCAGTTGCAACGTTCCAGTCTCTTCCTGGGCTACCTTCGTCAGTAAAACCTTGAAGTTTTCTCATTTGATCAAAAACTTTTACAGTTGTCTCACTTCTTAAACAAGTTTCTTTAAGATCTACATAACAGTTTTTATAATAGTTATTTCCACCAATACCCATAGCTACTGCTTCGAATACTGTTGCATCTTGCCAAGCTTGACCACCATGTGCGAAAGGTATTATTCCTGCAGCTTGAAGTTTCTCTGCTGCTGCATTTACTTCATCCCAAGTTGTTGGAACTGAAATTCCATTAGCATCAAATACTGCTTTGTTAGCCCACATCCAATCAATTCTATGAATGTTAACTGGTGCAGCACAGTATGGACCACTATTGTTTTGGCATTTATGAACTGCAGCAATCATTGGATCTAATAATCCATCCCAACCCTCAGATTGAGCTATAGGATCAATGTTGTATGGAGCTACTACTCCCTCTTGATCATATTCTTGAATTGTTGGACCCTTTATCTGAGATGCTGATGGAGGATCTCCAGCAACTATTCTAGCTTTTAATGCAACATTAGCAGCGTCTCCACCACCACCTGTTACGGGCATGTCTAACCATTCACCACCATTTGCAGCAAAATCGTCTTTTAATACTTTAAGAGCAGCTGCCTCACCACCTGACGTCCACCAATGCAAAACCTCAATTTTTGGCCCTGCAAAGGAAGAGGTTGATGTGAATGCAAACGCGATTAAAGCGATTAACATTTTTTTCATATATTTCCCTCTTATTTATTAAATTAAGTTAACTTAAAAAGTTAATTATAGATTGATTTATATCCAATCTACAATAAAAAAAAACACAACCTAAGATTGATTTTTCAAAATATAAATTTTTATTTTAAACCTATTTACTCAGTATACTGATTTTCTTCCAAGTCTCGCTGCTCCTCGTACACCACTTGCATCTCCATATTTAGGTTTAAGAAGAACACCTTCATATTCTCTACCTGTAACAAATTTTCTAATAATTGTTTCTACATCGCTTAAAAAATCAATTTCATTTGAAACCCCACCTCCAAACACGAAACAATCAGGGTCAAGAATATTTATTATATTAGATAATGACATAGCTAAGTTTAGTTTAAAATTATCTATAAAATCCTCTGCATCTAAGTCGTGTCTTCTATATAATTCAAATATCTGATTAGTTTTTAAATTATTTTTAAATTTTTTATTAAATTTTTTAGCTAAACTCAAACCTGACATAAAACTTTCAATCTCACCCTCTCTTAAGTTGGTAGATTCAAAACTTTCTTTTTTTGCAATTAAATGTGTAATTTGGTTATGTCCCCACTCCCCTGCTACTCCATTTGGTCCGCTAACAATTTTTTTGTCTATCACTAAACCACCACCTACTCCAGAACCAATAATAATTCCATAAACAATTTTATAATGTTTTCCTGCACCATCTAGAGCTTCTGACAAAGCGAAGCAATTAGCATCATTTTCACAAAATACCTCTTTGCCTAGTTCTTTTCTTAAATCATTTTGAAATGGTTTTTTTTCTAACCAATAACAGTTTGGAGCGTTCTTAACTAATCCAGTTTGAGGTGAATGAATACCAGGGTGGCAAACACCAATTGGTAACTCTTTTTTAAATTCTTGTACTAACTTTTTATTAATTTCTTTAATTGTTTTTATAATTTGAAAATAGTCTTTCGGACAATCGGTCCTTTCACGATGACTTTCGTTCCCTTTTTCATCTAAAACTACACTTTCAATTTTTGTAGCTCCAACATCAATACCTATTTGCATAAATCAATAAGTTGCTCTCCCACCACTCAAATCAAAAACCGCTGCCGTCGAAAAAGAATTTTCCTCACTTGATAACCAAGTCACTAAAGATGCTAATTCATTTACTTTTGCAAATTTATTTCTAGGAATTTTAGATAACATATAATTTATATGTTCCTCAGTCATTTGATCAAATATTCTTGTTTTTGCTGCCGCTGGAGTAACACAATTAACTGCAATATTTTTTAATGCTAATTCTTTTCCCAATGACTTAGTTAAACCTATCACTCCTGCTTTTGATGTGCTGTATGCGCTCGCATTAGGGTTGCCTTCTTTTCCAGCAATTGAGGCAATATTTACAATTCTTCCATAATTATTCTTTATCATATAGGGGGTAACTGATTTACAGCAATAAAATACTGCATTTAAATTTAAATCTATTACCTTTTTCCATTCATCTAGTGGATACTCAACTACCGTAGTATTTTTTCCTGCAACCCCCGCATTATTGATGAAAATATCAATTTTTTTGTGAGTTTTTTCAACCTCAGCTAAATTTTTTCCGATACTTTCATAATTTCCAACATCAACTATTTGATATGAGACTTTATCAGAATTAATTTTGCTAATAGCTGTTTTAATCGCTTCTTCATCAATATCCCAAATTACTACACTCGCACCAGACTCTATAAATCTCTCGGTAATAGCTAATCCAAAACCTTGAGCTCCTCCAGTTACTATTGCAACTCTATTTTTTAAGTCGAAATTAATCATATTAATTTTTTTGTTTTTTTGATCTTAATAAAGGAAAAGCCAATGCAATTAAAGATAAAATAAAAAATGTTAAAGCTATTGGTCTAGTTAAGAACATGATCCAATTTCCATCAAATATTACTAAAGATTGTCTTAAAGTTCCCTCCACTAATTCTCCTAAAATTAATCCAATAATTACTGGGACCACTGAAAATCCAAATCTTCTCATAAAAAATCCAAGCACACCAAAAAACAACATAATCCAAACATCAATGATAGATTGACTTAGAGAATAAGTTCCACACACAGATACAGCAAATATCATGGGCCATAAAATTTTGTTAGGAACAAGGGTTATTCTTGCAAATAATTTTGCACCAAAAAATCCAAATATAAAAAATAAAATATTTGCAATTAACATTGCTCCAAAAATTCCATACAAAAAATCAGGCTGTTCTCTAAATAGATCTGGACCTGGTCTAACTCCATGAATTATTAAACCAGTTAATATTACTGCTGTAGTAGCACTCCCAGGAATTCCAAGGGCTAAAGTTGGAACCATTGCGCCACCAGTAGCAGCATTATTGGCAGCCTCTGCTCCAGCAATTCCTTCTATTGATCCTTTGCCGAATTCTTCTGGTTCTTTAGAAAATCTTTTTGCTTCTGAGTAACCAATTAAAGATGCAACTGTCCCTCCTTCAGCTGGCAAAACTCCAATAAACGAACCAATACCACTTGATCTTAGAATTGTTTTCCATGTTTTCTTATAATCATTTAGAGATGGAAGTTTTACAGCTTTTAATGCAACTCTTTTAAAAACCTGATCAAGAAGTGTAGACTGAGTTAACATTTCACTTATTGCAAATAAACCTACTACAACTGGTATAAATCCAATACCAACCGAAAGTTCATTAATTCCATAGGTAAATCTATCAATTGAAGTCATAAAATCTTTTCCAATAGTAGAAATTAAAATTCCAAATGCACCAGCTATTAAATTTTTAATTGGACTTCCCTCACCAATTGATGCGAGCATAGTTAAACCAAAAATAGCTAATGCAAAATATTCTGGTTGACCAAACTCATAGGCAAGTTTAGCTAAAACAGGTGCAAAAAATACTAAAACTATCACACTAAATATTCCACCCACTGTACTTGAAACTGTTGCCATACCTAAAGCTCTTCCTGCTTCTCCCTTTTGAGCTAAAGGATAACCATCTAGACAAGTGGCTGCTGCTGCTGGAGTTCCAGGAGTATTTATTAAAACTGCAGTGATTGCACCGCCGTATGTTCCGGCGCAATAAATTGATGTTAAAAGGACTATTGCTGAAAGAGGATCCAAAGTCATAGTAAATGGTAAAATTAATGCTCCACCAGTTGTAGGACCTAATCCTGGTAAAACACCTAAAATTAGTCCAAATAAAGTCCCAAAAATTAAAACAATTAACAACTTTGAACTAAACAAAGGCGCCATCATTAATAAAAGATTATCCATACTAGTAATAATAAAGATTTGTAATTATTCCTGGAGGAAATCTGAGTCCCAATATCATCTCAAAAAATATGAAAACTATTAATGGGAACAAAATTCCAACTAATAATAAATATGAAATTCTCTTTTCACCCCAATTGTAAGAAACAAATATTGAGAGAACTGAAATAGCTAAGAAAAAATCTAATGTTTTAGAGATTACAATAAAGAAAATAAAGCTTAAGATTGTTAAAAAAAATGGTTTTGGAAGTTTTTTTTCTTTTTTCCAGGGATTTTTGAATGACAAATAATAAATAATTGTTGTTAAAAACATTATCAATACTAACAATCCTTTTGGGAAAGTAGCAGGTTGTATGCCTCTATTTAAAATCGGAGGAACCTTATCAAATGTAAAAGTAGTTACTAATAATATTGTCGAAACTAATATAATTACAAAAAAAACTTTAAATTCATCTTTAAAAAAAAAGGGCAAACTTTGGTTTGCCCTTTTTTTATTTCGTACATTATTCATAAAAAAATGTACTTTCTTATGATTAATTAATGTAACCCAAAGCTTTAAGTTGAGCAGTCATCTCTGCAAGCATGACTTCCATTTGCTTGCCCCACTCATCAGCTCCAACAACACTAGTTGAATCAAGGCCGATATCAGTTAAAAAACTTTGGAAATATTTATGTTCCATTGCTTTAATCATTGCATCTTCAAGCTGTTTTTTTCTGTCGCCTGGAACACCTTTTCTTGTTACAAAACCTCTAACTGTTGAAAGCACAACTGGAATTCCTAACTCAGTGGCAGTAGGAACATTACTTAATTTTTCCATTCTGTTACTAGCAAGTACAACTGAAACACACAATGTACCATCTTCAATTTCTGTTACAGCTTCTCCCAAGTTTAAAACACCTACATCAATATCTCCTTTGATAAGATTAGTTTTAATAGGACCAACACCTTTATAAGGAACAATTGTTGGGTCTGTTAATTTTCCTTTTTTTGTAAAAGCGATAGCACTTACATCATCAATACCACCAACGTGAGTAGTACCATATTTTAATGATTTAGATTTTTGAGCGCTAATAAATTTTTTAGCATCTTTAATATCATTTTTACAATTTACAACAAATAATTGAGGATCATCAGTTCCTCTAGCAAGTGGTTGCATATCACTTAATTTAACTTTTGTTTTTCCTAATGCCATAGAAACAGCATGTCCTGTAGTCCAAGTTAAAGTATGTTGACCATCTGCTGGTAAAGTCATCATGTAATCCATAGATGCAGCTCCACCACCACCTTTCTTGTTAACTAATTGCATATCTTGTTTTAGATACCTTCTAGTTCTTAACAACATCATTCTAGTAGTTACGTCTGTACCACCACCAAAACCAGCGTGTGTAATAGCTTGAATTGGGTGACCATCTGCTTTTGCAGAAGTAATCATAAGTGGAAGTGCAACAACAAAAAATTCAGTTACCAAAAATACGGCAGCTAAAAATAATTTAAAACTTTTTTTCATTATTTCCCTCTTTTTCGTTAATTTATATTTAAATATATAAACATAATCTGATACATAGCGTAAAGTAAAAAATGGCTGAAAATAAAATTAACATAGCAGTTCTTTTAGGGGACCCTTCTGGTATAGGTCCTGAATTAGTCTCAAAACTATTGTCAGAGGAAATCACTAACAAGGCTAACTTAATTGTCATAGGTGAAAAAAATATATTAGAAAGTGGAAATAAAATTTCAGGCAAATCACATAATCTAAATTTTGTAGAAGATTTCGATAATATTGATTTTGCAAAGGGTAATAAATTTTTTCTAGATATCTCTAATGGTAAAAATCATAATTATAAATTGTCTGAGTGCTCTAAAGAGGCGGGAGAAAGCGTCTTAGCTTCGCTAAATTTAGCTTTAGATCTTGCTAAAGAAAATAAAATTCATGCAATAAACTTTGGACCTTTTAAT
Source organism: Pelagibacteraceae bacterium AG-337-G04 (assembly GCA_003282205.1). Classification (GTDB taxonomy): domain Bacteria; phylum Pseudomonadota; class Alphaproteobacteria; order Pelagibacterales; family Pelagibacteraceae; genus Pelagibacter. The sequence continues at coordinate 106,897 of QBZW01000002.1, read as the reverse complement.
AAAACAAGCCTTAAACTTGGAGGAAATAAATATTCTGATGAATTACATTTAATGGCTGAAAAGTTAGAGGTTAAAAATTTTTTTTGTGAATTTAATGTTATCGATAATTTTTGGACAGCAAGGGTATCATCACATATTCCGATAAAAGAAGTTCCAGAACATGTAAAAAAGGAAAAAATTATTAAGCCAATTAAACTTATAAATGAAGCTATGAAATTAAATGGTATTAAAAGTCCAAGAGTAGCAGTTCAAGCATTAAATCCTCATGCTGAATTTGGAACTGAGGAAAAAGAAGAAATTATACCCGCAATAGAAGAGGCAAAAAAACTAGGTATTAATGCTGATGGACCTTTGCCATGTGATACTTCTTTTATTACTGCTTATAAAGATGGAAATCATGATTGTATTGTTGGTATGTATCATGATGCTTTACAATCAGGTTTAAAAGCATTTGGATTTGATCGAGGAGTAACCGTTCAAGGAGGTTTGCCTTTACCTATTACCACTCCTGCTCACGGTACAGCATTTGATATTGCAGGTAAAAATAAAGCAAATTTAGAACCTACTTTGAATTCATTTAAAATTGCATTAACAATGGCAGAAAATAAAAACAATTAAATGTCCAAAATAAAAAGTATTCGTACCAAAGTATATCAGTGGAATGGTAAAACAGTTCCTCCACAAAATAATTTTTGCACAAATGCTTCAGACCTTTTGTTTGAAAAATCAGATGCTATGGGCTCTTTTAGATTTCATGAATGGTTAATATGTGAAGTTGAAACTGATGATGGAATCATTGGAATTGGAAACGCGGCACTCGCACCTCAGTTGGTTAAAAAAACAATCGATACTTATTTAACGCCGTTAGTACTAGGTGAAGATCCTTTTGATTATTCTTATATCTGGGAAAAAATGTACAGAAGAACGCATGCGTGGGGAAGAAGAGGTTTGGGTATGGTAGCTATTTCTGCAATTGATATTGCACTCTGGGATATAATGGGAAAGATTACAAATAAACCTGTATTTAAATTATTAGGTGGTAGAACAAAAGAAAAAATTCCTGTTTACGCATCTAAACTTTACAGCCAACCAATCAAGGACTTGCAAAAAGAAGCTGAAAGCTATGTTAAGCAAGGTTTTAAAATGTTTAAAATGAGATTTGGGTGGGGGCCAAAAGATGGACCTGAAGGCATGAAAAAAAATATTGAGTTAGCTGAAGCAGTTAGAGAAGTTATTGGATATGATACTGACTTAATGATGGAATGTTATATGGGTTGGAACCTGGATTATGCAAAAAGGATGATACCAAAATTAGTAAAATTTAACCCTAGATGGTTGGAGGAACCAGTTATAGCAGACGATATTCATGGATATGCTGAATTAAATAATATGAATGCAATTCCAATTTCTGGTGGAGAACATGAATTCAACCTATTTGGGTTTAAACATTTGTTGGATATTAAAGCAGTCAGTTATATTCAATATGACAATAATAGAGTTGGTGGATTTACAATTGCAAATAAAATAAATGCATTGGCAGAAGCTTATCAAGTACCAGTTATTCCTCATGCTGGTCAAATGCATAATTATCATTTAACAATGTCAAATTTTAATTGTCCAATTTCAGAGTTTTTTCCAGTCCATGATGTAGAAATAGGTAATGAATTATTTTACTATATTTTTGAAGGAGATCCTGCTCCTGAAAATGGACATATTGATCTAGATGATAATAAACCAGGTCTTGGTTTAACAATCACTGATAAATATATGTCTGATTTTAAAATTATAGAATAACTAATAGTCTTCTACTTCTTTAAGTTTGGGCATTGCATTGGCTGCTCCAGCTCTTATTGTTGAAATACCGGCAACCTTATTTGCAAATTCTATAGCATCTTTGTTGCTTTGATTTTTAGATAAAGCATAAGCAAAAGCTCCATTAAATGCATCCCCTGCTCCAGTTGTATCTAAAACATCATCTTTTAAATTATAGGCATCAACAAAATAGCTTTCAGAGGAATTTGCAAAGTAAAGACCCTTTGGGCCTAATGTTATAACTATATTTTGTACTCCTTTTGCCAAAAAAGTTTTTGCCGCTTCTTCAATTTCTATTTTACTTTCAACTTTTTTTCCTAAATAAAAGCTTGCCTCTGTTTCATTAGGTGTAAAATAATCCATACATTTAAAATCACTCTCATTAATGTTTGATGCAGGTGCTGGATTAAAAATTGTAACAGATCCTGACTCTTTCGCTTTATTAAGTGCATAACTTGTTACTTCATAAGGTGTTTCTAACTGAGTTAAAAAAATTTTTGAGTTTTTTAAAAACTCAATATTATTATCAATATCTTTATTTGATAAAGAACCAGCGGCGCCAGGCACAATATTGATTGCGTTATCTCCGGTTTTCTCATTTATCATTATACCTGCAACACCAGTTGACTGATTTGGATCTTGAATTATTGAAGCTGTATTAATTCCATCCTCCTTATACAACTTAAGAGCCATCTTGGCATTTTGATCATCTCCTATCTTGGTTATAAAATTTACATTTCCACCAAGTCTTGCAGCAGCAATAGCTTGGTTTGACCCTTTTCCGCCCGGACCAACTATATGACTCTTACCTAAAACTGTTTCACCTTTGATAGGAATTTTGTCAGCAAAAAAACAAAGATCAGCTACAAATACTCCAAAGACACATATTGAGTTCATTATTTATCAAGAACCCAAACACTACCATCTGGTTTAATTACTCCCTTCGTTAATATAAAACACCCATATGGTCTCATTTCAGAGGTAGATACAATTAATTGAGATTTTTTTGCCTCTTTATAAAATTCTTGTCTTTCAATTGAGCCAACCTTCCAATTTTCTCCAGAGGTTTCTTTTACAGCTTTAATAAAATCTTTGTGACAATCAGTTAATTCATCAGGTTTGTTATCAACCTGCATTCTATTTGCAGCTGAATCTATGAAACTATCTAATGGAAAAACAGAAAGAATAGCCTTTGAAGCTTTGTAAATATCTACTCCATCTAATCTGATTACTTTATTATTTAAAGAATGAGAATATGCTGGAAAATTAGCATCTGTTAAAACCAGTTTATCGCCATGACCCATTGCTCTTAACTGATATAAGAGTTCAGGGCTTAAAATTGGATTAATTTTAATAAGCATTTATCCACTATATTATATAAAAAAAAAGGGTGAAATAAAATTCCACCCTTTTAATTTTGATTTCTCTAAAGATTATTTAAAATCGTTAGCGTTTTCAGTTGTTACTAATTGTGTACCAGTATCAATATTAGGATCAATGCTTCCACCGTTAGCCAGCTCAAGAGCATATTTAACTCCATATGCACCCATGTTGTATGAGAACTGAGCTATTGTTGCAGTCATCTCCCCTTTTAGGATGCTTGTAGCAGCATCTGGAGTAGCATCAAAACCAACAACGATTACATCATTCATATCAGCATCTTTTAGCGCTTGCATTGCACCTAATCCCATATTGTCATTAGAAGCAAAAATTGCTTTGATGTTAGGATTTTTCAAAATGATTGACTCAGTAACTGATCTCCCTTTTGCAGTATCCCACTCGGCTGTTTGAGTAGCAACAAGGTTTAAACCGCAGTTTTTAAATCCTTTAATTGCACCATCTCTTCTTAGTAATGCGGTTGATTGAGACTCAATTCCAGTAAGAATTGCAACATCAGATCCTTTTGGTGTTTTGTCACAAATAAATTTTGCAGCTAATTCTGCACCGTTCATATTATTTGTCCCAATGAAAGTTACACCTTCATTGATTCCTTTTGTATCAACAAATACAACTGGAACACCACTTTTAATCGCATCGTCTACAATTGGTGCAAAAGCGTTTGGATCTCCAGGTGCTAGCGCTAGTGCATCAACACCTTTTGCAAGTTGGTCCTCAACTTGGTTAATCTGAGCTTGTACATCACCTTCTTGTGGAGGAGCAATTAAAATTAATTTTACTCCCAATTTTTTTGCTTCTTCTTCAGCACCTTTTGTTACAGAAGCCCAGAATGGGTTTCCAGAACCAGGTCCTTTAATACTGAATAAGATTTTTTTACCATGACCGTCAGCAAAAGATACTGACCCCATGCTAATCAATAAAAAAAATGCTGAAATAAAAACAACAATTTTTCTGTTTAGTTCTCTCATATTTTTACCCCTTTAATAATTATTAAAAATTAATTTAATAAAATTTTTAAAAAAAATTCAACTGTTTATAAAAGACAATCAAATATACAGTTACAACTATGAAGTGTGCTATTTTCTTGTACCAAGATCTCTTCTAAGAACGTCGATATATACAGCTAATACTATAATAGATCCTATTAGAACCTGTTGCCAAAATGAACTTACATCCATCAGATTAAGACCATTTCTTAAAATACCCATGATCATAACGCCTGCAAATACTCCAAGCACCGTACCCCTTCCTCCAAAAAAGCTCGCTCCACCAATGATGCATGCTGCTATTGCATCTAACTCAGATTGTAATCCAGCATTAGGATACCCCGAGTCTGTTCGTCCAGCTAAAATAAGCGCTCCAATTCCAGATAAAAATCCACAGAGTGAGTAAACTATTACTAGAATTTTATTTACGTTTATTCCGGAGGCTCTTGCAGCATTAGGGTTACCTCCAATTGCATATATCCATTTTCCAGTCCGTGTTTTATTCATAAATATCCAGAAAATTATGTATACAATTGCTATTAAGACTAAGCTCACTGGAAGGTATTGAGACTTTTCAAGGCCAAGCCAAGTTAAATCAATTCGTCCATGTCCAAGATATCTAACTTCGTCTGTAAAACCACTTATTGGCGTTCCACCTGAAATTAAATTCCCTGTGCCTCTAAAGATATACAATGTGCCTAAAGTCATTATGAAAGGATGAGGCATCCTCAGTAGGGTTATTCCTAATCCATTAAATAGACCACATAGAAATCCTGCTATCAAAGGCGTTATTACTACTATGTACCAAGGTGCCCCTGCTTTAGCAACTATTGCAAGGATCATTAACGACAACATCATTATTGATCCAACCGATAGATCAATACCTGCTGTAACTATCACCATAAACACACCTAATGCTAACATCGATTGCCAGGAAATTTGCTTGAATACATTGGTAACATTTCTCCAGGATAAGAAAACATCTGGCTGAAGGAAGTGCATTACTACAATCATTATTACCAGTAGCAATAATATTCCATACTTTTCAAGGTATGGCATTATTTTTAAATACAGTGAATTTTTTTCTTGATCTTTATTTTCCATAATTATTTTTTACCCATAATCCAACCTATTACTTCATCTCTTGAAGTTTTAGATAATTCAGACTCTGCAAAATTTGTTCCTTGGAATAAGGCCATCACACGATCACATACGGCAAAAATATCATCCATTCTATGACTGATAACTATTACTCCAACACCTGTTTGTTTTAAACTATTTATAAGGTCTAGAACTTTACCAACTTCTTTAATTGCAAGTGCAGCAGTTGGTTCATCCATTATTACAACTTTAGCATTAAATGCAGTTGATCTTGCAATTGCAACTGCTTGCCTTTGACCACCTGAAAGTTCTTCTACTTTTTGATCAGCACTTTTAACGTTAATTTTTAATTTACCAAGATGCGCATCAGTAAGTTCTTTAATTTTTTTATAATCTAGAAATTTAAGTAGTCCAAGATTTTTAGTTGGTTCACGCCCTAAAAAAATATTTTCACCTATTGGAAGATTTCCAGCTAATGCCAAGTCTTGATAAACCATTTCTAGACCTAAATTTTGAGAGTCTTTTGGGCTTTCTAAAATCTTCTCTTTACCATCAAAGAATAATGAGCCTGCACTTGGTTTGTATAGCCCTGATAAAACCTTCATTAAAGTTGATTTTCCAGCCCCATTATCACCCACAACACCAAGACATTCTCCTGCATGTATCTTTAAATTGACATTCTCAAGAGCTGTTATGGTTCCAAAGTATTTTGTTACGCTTTTTGCTTCTAAAAGTAGTTGATTAATTGACGACATAAGTGAAGAAAATATAAAAAAATCAGTTAATTGCAACAGGTTTTGAGGCTAACAGATTTACCGTTTTTCTTTGAGCCCTTTTACAGAATTTTGGAGGCATTTTTTTTAAAATTAAGTTCATATCTTTTAGGACAATTTCGCCCATATCAAAAAAAGCTTGTTCTAAAGCTCCAGCTCTATGAGCTGAAAACAGTACATTTTTAAGTTTTCTAATTGGATCATTTTTTTTTACCGGTTCTTCAGGAAATACATCAGTTGCAACATAGATATCCCCTTTTTTAATTCTTTTTTTAAGGTCCTCAAAATTAACTATTGCTGCCCTACTCATTAAAACAAAAACAGATTTAGACTTCATTTTATTAAATAATTTTTTGTTTATTAAATTTTTGTTTTTAGTTGTAATAGTTGCTAGAACATAAATAATGTCACAATCACTAAACATTTTATTTAAATTAATAGACTTAAAACCAGCTTTTTTAATTATTTTATTTGGGACCCAGGGGTCATAAACATTTATATTTTTTGTAAATGGTAGAAGCAATGGGTAAAGTGCCTTAGCTAAATCTCCAAAACCAAGTAAACCAATTTTTTTATTTGTCAAAAGCGAAGCATTCAAATTACTCTTTAAACCATATTTTTCTTTACCTTTTACAAAATCAAAATGAGCATTATGTATATTTCTTAATATAGACAAAGTCATACCTAAGGCTATTTCAGCAACTGGCTTTGAAAAAACAGGTGATGTAGCGATGACATCAATTTTTTTTTTAAAGCAATAATTATAGTCAATATTATCCATAAAATTACTTTCGACATTTATAATACATTTCAACTTAGAAGCTTTTGACAAAAGATTTTTATCCAGATCTGGCTGACCCATTATAAAAGTAGCTTTATGAATATTTTTTTCATAAAAATCTTTTTTATTTAACTTAGGAGCTGATATTATTTTATATTTCGATTTTAATTCCTTAAGTTTTTTTTTTGAAAAAATTAAATCTAATCTTCTTGGAAATGGATCGGAAATAACTATATGTTTCTTCACGGCCAATTTATTTAAGTAATTTCTTTGCATCTATTTCTAAAAACTTTTTTGGTTTTGCACAGTTAGTATTAATTGACACAGATGCTCCAGATTTAGCTGATTTCATAATAGAAGTTATAATTTCTAATACATGTAAAGATATCTCACCATTACATAAATGTTTTCTTTTATTCTCAATTGAATATGCCATTTCAGATAATCCAGCTCCTCGATAGTTTGCATTAGTTGGTGTTTCATTTGCCCTAGAACTTTGAGTTCTTATATTAATACGCCCTAAAGGCATTTTTGTAGTCTTAAACTCTTTCCAATTTTCCCCTAATTTATTACAAGTTAATACTGATCCACCAAACATATTTGGATCTGGAACAATCATTGAGCCCTTTTCTCCATATAATTCAATGTGATTTCTTTGATGCGCTATTACATCAAATGATAATGTTAATCTTATAACAGAGTTATTTTTAAAAGTGATTGTAGATAAATAAGTAGTTGGACATTCTACCTTAAATTTTTTTCCTTTTTTTGGTCCTATTCCAATAGTCCTATATTTTTGACCTTGAATGATGGTGCTAGTTACTTTTTTTGCAGGTCCTAACAGATTTACTAAAACAGTAATATAATATGGTCCCATATCAATAACAGGACCACCCTCATTTTTTGCGAACCAAGGTTCAGGGTTAGGATGATAAGATTCAATTCCAGGAAAAGCAAAAACTGCATTGCCTAATTTTATTTTTCCAATTATGTTTTTTTCAACTAGTTCTTTTGATTTTTGAATTCCACCACCCAAAAATGTATCAGGAGCATTACCTAAATATAATTTTTTTTTTTTTGAAAATTTTATTAAATCTTTTCCATCTTTTAAATTTATTGCTAATGGCTTTTCAGAGTATACATGTTTTCCATTTGTTAAAGCTTTTTTAGATATTGAATAATGTGCTTTTGGAATTGTAAGGTTTAGAATAATTTCAACCTCTTTATCTTTTAGTAGTTCATTTACAGTTAAAAATTTTATCCCATAGTTAAATGCACAGCGTTTTGCAGCTTTCAAATTTATATCGGCGCATTTAATTATTTTAATATTATTAAAATATTTTTCAGCTCTAAAATATGTTTCTGCGATATGTCCACAACCTATTAAACCAATTTTAAAAACCTTATTCATAAAAAGTTTTTAAACACCTTGTCTCTGTTTTGATTTTCCTTCTTTGTGGAGTTTTAATGCTTCTTCATTTTCTTTTGATGTTGGTATTTCAAGCGTAGGACTTTCCCAATAAGCAGATCCCTCAAGCCATTCATAACTATGTGTTTTAATTGAAATGACATAAGTGATATCTGACTGCTTAGCTCTTTTAAATGCCTCTTCTAATTCTGAAATACTAGAAACATGTTCTGATTTTGCACCCATACTTGCAGCATGTTGAGCAAAATTAACTTCTTTTAAATTTTGAACATTTGATGAATTAAATAAACAGTTAAATTCTTTTCCACCTTTGAAAAGTTGAAGTCTGTTAATAACAGCATGCCCACCATTATCACACACGATAATTATTAACTTGTTATTTGTTAATACTGAAGAATATATGTCAGAATTATTTAATAAATATGAACCATCTCCTACAAATGCAATAACATCTTTATCTGGGTTTGCCATTTTAATTCCAAGAGCACCAGAAATTTCATAACTCATGCAACTAAATCCCCACTCTGTCTCATGGGTATTTAACTCTTTTGGCCGCCAAACTTGAACAACTTCTCCAACCAAACCTCCGGCTGCTGTAACAGCTATATCAGTTGGATCTGAATTCCTATAAATTGCTCCAACAGCGTGAGCATAACTTGGTAATTCTTGATTAGTTGGCCCACTCTCTTTATCCACATATTCATTCCAAGACTTAAGCTCATCTTGTGATTTTTTATGCCAACTATCAGATGATCTCCAGTCTCCAAGTGCATTTGATAATTCTGTTAATGATACTTTTGCATCTCCAATAACTGCCTCTGCTAAATGTTTATTTGCGTCATGTCTAGCAATATTGATTGAAACTAGCTTAAATTCAGGATTTTCAAAATTTGCCCACGAGCCAGTTGTAAAATCTGCAAGCTTAGTTCCTATGCAGATTGCTAGATCAGTTTCTTTAGCTAAATTATTTGCAGCCTTTCCTCCAAGTCCTCCTATTGGTCCTACAAAATGAGAGTGGTCTCTTTTCATTGTTGAGTATCCCATAACTGTTTGAGTTACTGGTATATTATGTTTAACTGCAAAATTTCCTAATTCATCCATTGCATCAGAATAAAATACTCCTCCACCTGAAATTATAATTGGGTTTTTGGAATTCTTAATTCTTTCAATAGCTTGTTTAATTTGAAAATCATCTGGCTTAGGTCTTCTAATATTGTGAATTCTTTCTTTAAAGAATTCTTCGGGATATTCAAATGTTTCTCCTTGTACATCTTGGCATAAAGATAAACATGCAGGACCACAATCTGCTGGATCTAACATGGTTTGAATTGCTTGAGGAAGTGACTGTAATATTTGCTCTGGTCTTGTAATTCTATCAAAATATTTTGTGACTGGTTTAAATGAATCGTTTGCTGTCATTCCTGGATTTGAAAAGTGTTCAACCTGTTGCAAAACTGGATCTGGCATTCTATTTGCGTAAGTATCTCCAGGTAAAAATAAAATTGGCAATCTATTACTCATTGCTACTGCTGATGCTGTAACTAGATTTGTAGATCCTGGTCCAACCGAGCTTGTTGCAATAAAAATTTGCTTTCTTCTTTTTGCTCTTGAAAAAGCCACACCTGTTAAAGCCATATTTTGTTCATGATGACCTCTAAATGTTGGAAGTTTATCTTTATTTTCCTCTAAAGCTTGTCCAATACATGCTACATTTCCATGTCCAAAAATACCAAAAGCTCCTGGAAATAAAGGTTCAACCTTATCATCTATATAGATTTTCTGTGCAATTAAGTGTTTAACTAAGGCATGCGCGCAAGTAAGCTTTATTTTTTTCATTTTTCTAGTTATATTCTCCTCAAATATTCAACTAATAAACCACAAAATAAAAATTATGTATAGCAAATTTGGACAATTCATTGATGGCAAATGGCAAGCATCACAAAATAATGAAACTTATAATGTTTTAAATCCTGCAACAGAAGAAGTTTTAGGTAAGGCATCTAAAGCAGGTGAAGAAGATGTAAACAAAGCACTTAAGTCTGCAGAAAAAGGTCTAGAAGTTTGGAGAAATACTCCACCTTGGCAAAGATCAAAAATTATAAGAAAAATTGCCGACCTTATGAGAGAGAGAACTGATGTTTTGGCTAAGTGGTTAACATTAGAAGTTGGAAAGCCACTATCAGAAGCAAAAGGAGAAGTTGGAGGAGCTGCAGATATTTTTGAATGGAACTCTGAAGAAACAAAAAGAATTTATGGTCAGATAGTTGAAAGTAGATTTGAACATACAAGAATGTACGTAAAATATGAGCCAGTTGGAGTTGTTGCTGGATTAATACCATGGAATTTTCCAATAGTTTTATCTTCAAGAAAAATTTCCACTGCTTTAGCTGCAGGGTGTTCAGTAATTTGTAAGCCTGATGTAATTACTCCAGGTAGTGTAATGGAACTTATGAATATTATAAATGATGCGGGCGTTCCTCCAGGAGTAGTAAATTTATTATCTGGTGATCCAGCTAAAATCTCATCTCAATTAATATCATCTGATATAGTGAAAAAAGTTTCTATTACTGGTTCAACAAGAGTCGGAAAACTAATTTTAAAACAAGCTGCTGAAAAAGTTCAAAGAGTTACAATGGAGTTAAGTGGTCATTCACCTTTTATTGTTTTTGACGACGTAGATATAAATAAAGTAACTGATATGGCAATCACTGCTAAATTTAGAAATAATGGTCAAGTTTGTATATCACCTGCAAGATTTTATATTCATGAAAGTAAAAAAGATGAATTTGCTAAAACTTTAGTTGAAAAGGTCACTAAGCTTAAAGTTGGTAACGGAATGGATGAAGATACAATTCTAGGACCTTTAACAACAGAAAAAAGATTAAATGAAATAGAGGCATTAGTAGAAAAAACTAAAAATGAAGGAGCAACAGTTTTATGTGGTGGAAAAAGACCAGCTGGTTTTAATAAAGGTTATTTTTACGAACCAACAATTTTTGACAATGTTAAAGATAATTTTACAATTGCTAAAGAAGAGCCATTTGGACCCTTAGTTCCATTGCTTACTTTTAAAGACACAGATGAAGTTGTAAAAAGAGCAAATGACAATGACCTTGGTTTAGCAAGCTATATCTACACTAATTCTTTAGAGAAAGCGCACAAAGTCTCAGAAAAAATGGAAACTGGAACATGTGCAGTAAACCATCCGACAATTGCTTTTGCTGAAGTACCGTTTGGAGGAATAAAACAAACAGGTTATGGAAGAGAAGGTGGTTCTATGGCTATCAAAGATTATTTGAACATTAAGTACACTCACTTTGGTCTCAATTATTAATGAGAAAAAATAAAGTCAAACAGATGATGGCTGATGGTAAGCCAGTTGTAAATGGTTGGTTACAAATACCAACTACGGTTTCAGCAGAAATGATGGCTCATCAAGGGTGGGATTCTCTGACTGTAGATATGCAGCATGGACTTGTTGATTACACAAATGCACTTCCAATGCTTCAAACAATTTCGTCAACTGGTGTAACTCCTCTTGCTAGAGTAAATTGGAATGAACCAGGTCAAATAATGAAGATTTTAGACGCTGGTTGTTATGGAATTATATGTCCAATGGTAAGTAACAAAGAAGAGGCAGAAAGATTTGTTCAAGCTTGTATGTATCCACCTAAAGGATACAGAAGTTTTGGACCAATAAGGGGATTAATTTATGGTGGATCAGATTATGCTGATCATGCAAACGATGAAATTTTAAAATTAGCTATGATTGAAACCAAGGAGTCATTGGAAAAATTAGATGAAATTATGTCTACAGATGGTGTAGATGGAATATATATTGGTCCAGCTGACTTAAGTTTAGCAATTGGAGAGAAACCAGGATTTGATAGACCAGAAGATACAAAAGCATATTCAGAAATATTAAGAATATTAGAGCATGCCAAAAAAAATAATATTTTTGCAGGAATACACAATGGAACAACTGAGTATGCTCAAAAAATGATTGATAAAGGATTTAATTTTGTAACAATTGGATCTGATGGAAGAGCAATGAGCGCAGGTGCTAAAGCAATTGTTGAAAAAATGAAAGGCTCAATAAGCAAAAAAGAAACTGAAACTTATTAATCAAGTTTATCAAGAAAAGACTCGAATTCCTTTTTATTTAAATTTGAAGATTGTTTTTTTCCTGGAAATTTTCCTGACATTGAATCTTTTTTGAACGCCTTGAGAGCTCGAACTCTCTCAATTTTTATTTCATTTTTTAATTTTAATAAATTTCCGAAAGCTTTTGAATGTCTTGGAGGATTTAAAGTATCTCCACATATATCTTCCATAAACAAATACATTACATCTGCTTTTTTTCCTGAACCTAATGAAACTGTAACTATATTCGTTCTTTTAGAGATTTCTCCCATCACATTTTCTGGAATAACTTCACATTCAGCAGAAAAAGCCCCCGCATCTTCTAATCTTTTAAATTTTAAAAAAAGCTGATGTGCCTCTTCGCTATTTTTTCCTACTGCTCTTAAACCACCAATCCATGTAGATTTTCTTGGAACTAAACCAAGATGTCCCATAACTGGAACATCCTCATTAGCCAGCATTTCTATGATATTCATACTTCTAGGTGTCATTACAGCATCAGCTCCATTTTCTAAGGCTTCAAACGCTCCTCTCATTATATCTTCTGAAGTGACAAACTTATTTAATACTAGCGCAGCAGTTAAAAATAGATTCTTTGATCCCTCTCTCACCTGTTTTACATTAAAAGAATTGCAGATTATCATGTCAAATCCAGCTTTATCTGCGGCCTCAGCTTCATCTATTGTATTAGCTGTGACTTGAGTAAATTTTTTTTTTCCTTTTGCTTTTTTAAGATCATCAACTGTAAGAGTTCTGTTAGCAGGTTGAGCGGCCCAAGTATAAATCTTTTTCATTTTATATTTTTTAATTCTTTATAGATATTATTCACTCTATGTACTTCTTGTACAATATTAAAGTATCCTTCATATTCAATTTCATCCGGAGATACGTCAAAATGATAATGTCCAGCATCATTCTTGTGCTCATATGAGTGAAAGTGAGTATGCTCACCGGACTCTCTTAAATTTAAATCTCCCCCCGTTGGGTCTCCAGTCCATAAAACAGTATAGCATTGTAATTTTGGTCCAACAGGCTCGTAAAATTGTAGAAAATCTTTTGTGCATTTCATCAATTTTGGATCATAATATTCATGTTTTATATCCTTATAATCTGGTTGTACGTGTGATCTTATTTTTCCATTCAAAACTCTAAATACACCAGCAAGAGCAATATGATCTTTATTCCCAATTTTAAGATTTTCTGAAAGTGCTGTTCTTATTGATTGAGGTAATGAACCTTGTTTTCCAATTCTTTTTTTTATTTTTAAATATATAACTTTTCCTTTAACTCCATCGGAATAATAAACATTACCTAACCCACCATGTTTGCTTGCGGTATAGTCCTCTACTATACATTCTTTATCTTTTCCTACCCTAGCAATTAAAGATCTATTTTCTTTTGTTATAAAATTTTCATTTATAACCAATTCTCCACAGTGTCCATCAAGGCAAGACATTGCTCCTGATCCTGCCCCAAGTGCGTATGATTTTTCTGATCCTATCATCTTTGAGATTTCTGAATAATCAAATTCAGTTCCAAGATATTTTGGATCATGCATGTAAGGCTCTCCTCCAACATCGATTATCTTTTGGTTGCCACTCATACCTTCAGATGGACAATCCCAATTTCTTAAATTTGGACAATCAATTACCTCTACATTTACACTATCATAATTCTTTGACAAACCTTTTTCTAATACGTTTGATATTTCTTCTAACTTAATTTTTTTGAAAATTCCTTTTTCTATTTTTAATTCCATATATAAGTTAGTTACATAATATATTGCATAATTTTTTTACATAAATATATTTCGATTTTAAAAATGAATAATAAAGATTTAAAAGTTGCAGTTCTTGGTGCGGGGGCAATGGGTTGTCTATTTGGAGGCCTACTAGCAGAAAAAGGTCTAAATGTAACGCTCATTGATGTTTGGAAAGAGCATGTTAATGAAATAAATAAAAATGGTCTAAAAATGGATGGTCATGGGGGAGATAGATTTATAAAAGTACCCGCAACATCAGATCCATCTACAATTGGAAAAGTTGATGCTGTGATAGTAATGTGTAAAGCAACAGCTCTAGAGCCTGCTTTAAAAAGCATTTATAACATTATTAGCGATAAAACAGTTTTTATGTCTTTTCAAAATGGAATAGGACATGAAGCTATAATTAAAAGTATTGTTGGTGATGAAAAAGTAATTGGCGGAACAACGACGCAAGCATCAAATATCTTAGGTCCTGGTCATATTATGAATCATGCTTCTCTACCCTCTTGGATTGGAGAATATGATGGTGGGATAACTGATAGAATAACCGAAATTGCAGACACCTTTACTGCTCATAATTTAGAAATGATTGCTGCTGAGGATGTAAAAAAAAGAAAATGGATGAAACTTTTTGCTTTAACCGCAATAGGTCCACTTTCAGCTATTTTTGATCTACATCATACTGATCTTTACATAAATAATAATGCTAATGACATTTCTAGAAGTTTAGGAAAAGAAATAATTTTAGAAACAAGAGACGTTGCTTTAGCAGATGGCGTTAATGTTTCTGAAGATGAGTGTTTATTTATGTTTAATAAAATTGTTGACTCAAAACAAACAAATAAATCTTCAATGGCTTTTGATGTACTTTATAAAAGAAAAACTGAAATTGATTTCATAAGTGGCGCCGTATCTAAAATAGGAAAAAAACATGGAATAGCCACACCATTAAATGACCTTATGTACAAAATGATTAAAGTAAAAGAGGGCATGTACAGCTAAATGCTGAAAATTAGTAAACTAAAGAAAATTAAATCAAACTACCCGGTCATTTTTGGAGAACAAATAATCAGTAAAAAAGTCTGCAATTCTTTAATTAAAGAAATAACTAATTCAAAAAGTTTTGATGATATGGTTATGGGTGGCAGAAGCAGGATTAATAAAGGATCAAAAAATTTCAACAAATATATCTCAAGTTCTAAAATCTCAAAAAAACTTTTTACTACTTTCAATACACAATCGTTTTATAAGAAAATTGATAAAAAATTTAAAACGGAGTTTAAGGCAAATACTTGGGAAAGTTTGTTTAAACCAAAAAAATTTAATAAAAAAAAATATACACTAAAAAGAAAAGTAAATTCCAAAGAGCTAAAAAAACTATTAGGTAAAAATTATAAAAATCCAAATTTAAATTTAGATATTGATTTCTCAGTATCTAAAGGAGGATATAGATTAAGACCACATAGAGATGATGTGAATAGGCTATATAATTTTTTGATCTATTTAACCGATATACCAAAAAAAAATGGAGGATCTCTTACTTTATTTAAGAAAAAAGCAAATAAAAACCTTCGAAAAAGCTTTAGAAGATTTCCTAAAATTAATGAACTTGATAAATTAAAGGAATTCGCACCAAAACAAGGAAGTGTAATTTTCTTTAAATCTACTCCTAATTCTTATCACGGAGTAAATAGATTTAAGGAAAAAAACTGTCCAAAAAGATTTTTTATTTATGGAAGTTATGCTCTCAACAAACCAGTGATATGGAAATATAAAAATTTTGAATATCATCCACATATTGTTGCGACGAAAAAAAGAATGCTTACATCTTTTCATGATTCGAATTATTTGCTAAAGTATTAATAATTATGCAAATTCAGACTAAATTAAAGAGTATTTTAGATAGAGATGGCTTCTTAAGAGTAAGAAATGTTCTTAACTTCAAAAAAGATTTAAAACCAATTTTAAATGACATGGAATATGTAATGGATAATTTAGTTCATAAATTTGCTCCAGATCACATGAAAGAAAAAATTTTTAAATATAACTTTAGAAAAAAGTATACATATATTTCAAAGTTAAATATTTATGATCTTGATCAATATTTTAATACTAGACTTCCAAGAGATCACGTGAAGAAAGACAGTGATTATTTCGCCTCTCAATCTTTGTGGAATTTAATAAATCATAAAAAAATCTTGGATGTGGTCGAAAAATTACTAGGACCAGAAATTATGTCAAATCCAGTTCAAAATACAAGAATTAAACAACCCGAAAATAAACTACCTAAACATTCTGTTCACGATGGCCTCTCTGGTAGAACACCTTGGCATCAAGATGCAGCAGTCTTATCGTCTTTAGGACAAAGACAAACTGATATGGTAACTGTTTGGATTCCATTTACTAAAACTACAAAAAAAAATGGATGCATGATTACAGTGAAAGAAATTAATAAATTGGGGCTATTAAATCATATATCGGGATATAGAGGTCAGGTCGAAATAAAAGATAGTAAATTACTTGATAATTACAAGCCTGTTTTTCTGGAAGCTAATGTTGGCGATATTATTATTTTGCACAAACATTCCATTCATTGTTCATTACCTAATAGATCTAATGACTTTAGAATTAGCGCTGATTTAAGATACAATAGAGCTGGAACTCCGTCTGGAAGAAAACCTTTGCCAAATTTTTATGTAAGGAGCAAATATAAAAAAAATATTACCATTCACAACTATAAGCAATGGATTGCTTTGTGGGAAAAAGCAAAGAATAAATGTATTCCAAGAAAGTATGCATTTAAGTATCCGCTTCCAACATTTAAAAATAGCAAAAGAGATCTTGCTAGATTGATATAATTTCTTTTTTAAAGTTATGAAAAAAATTCTCATTGTCCAACCTATTCATGAAAAAGGAATGGAATTATTAAAGAATAATAGTAACTATAATTACGAAGTAGTTGAGGATTTAAGTGTTAAAAATGTGAAACAAAAAATTGTAGATGCAGATGCAGTTTCTTTAAGAACATCAATTTTACCTGCAGAGGCAATTGAAAATTCAAAAAATCTTAAAATAATTTCAAGACATGGAGTTGGTTATGATAACATTGATCTAAACAGCTGCAAAAAGAAAAATATTGATGTAGCAATAACTGCAACAGCAAATGCTGTAGCAGTCGCAGAACATGTTCTTTTCATGCTTTTAAGTATCTCAAAAGGAAAGAGCATGTATGACCATTCAGTCAAAAGTGGAAAATTTACTGAACGAAATAAATTACCAAAAACTATAGAGATTTGGAATAAAAATATTCTTATAGCTGGATTTGGAAGAATAGGAAAAGCGTTGATTAAAAGATGTTTAGGATTTGAAATGAACGTTTTTGTTTATGATCCATTTGTAGATGCAGAAACAATAAGCAAAATGGGTGGTGAAAAAGTTGAAGATTTATCTGAGGCTATTAAAGACATGGATGCCGTTTCACTCCATATACCTTTAACTGATCAAACAAAAAATATTATAAATTATGAACTTCTCAAAAGGATGAAAAAAAACTGCATCATCATAAATGCTGCAAGAGGCGGTATTATAAATGAAAAAGATTTAGATAGGGCTTTAAATGAAAATTTGATTTTTGGAGCAGGAATTGACGTATTTGAGGTAGAGCCTCCAGAAGCTGATAATCCTCTATTAAAAAATGATAAAGTTTTCCTTAGTCCTCATGCTGCGGCGTTCACTGAGGAATGCATGACAAGAATGGCAAAAGAAACTATTCAAAATATTTTTGATTTTTTCGATGGTAAACTTGAAGATAGTAAAAAAGTAAAATTATAGATTATTAATCTCTAAATTTGATTTCTTTAAAGTATCTGTAATATATTTGTAACCCTTAATAGCATATTCAAGTGGATTAGCTTTTTTTGGATCTTGCTCAGCCTCCACAACAAGCCAACCCTGATAATTATTTTTTTTTAAAATATCAAACAGAGGTTTATAGTCGATACACCCATCACCAGGTACGGTAAAGGCACCCTCTAAAAACGCATCTCTAAAACTTAAATCTTCAGAAATAGCTTTTTTTAATACTTCTTGTCTAATATCTTTGCAGTGAATATGGATTACCCTTTCCTTAAATTTATTAATTAAATTAATTGAATTACCCTGAGCAAATAACATATGACCAGTATCTAAAGTTAATTTTACACTATCATCTGTATTTTCTAGCAATCTAATTGTTTCTTCTTCTGTTTCAATAACTGTTCCCATATGATGGTGGTAAGCTAAAGGCATACCTTCATCTTCAAGATATTTTGCAAGTTCAGATATTTTTGCACAATAAATTTTCCATTCTTGATCCGTCATCTTAGGCCTGTTGGAAAGTTTTTTTGTTGGATCGCCTTGTATTGAACCAAAAACTTCAGCAAAAACGATACATGGAGCTTC
This sequence comes from Pelagibacteraceae bacterium AG-337-G04, assembly GCA_003282205.1. Lineage (GTDB taxonomy): Bacteria > Pseudomonadota > Alphaproteobacteria > Pelagibacterales > Pelagibacteraceae > Pelagibacter. Next base: position 88,269 of record QBZW01000002.1, on the reverse strand, counting down.
ACAATCTTTAAATAATTTCAGTTGGTTTTGAATTAAATTTTTTTCTTCTTTAACAGAATTTTTTCTAAGATATCCGCTATACCAACCAGAACATAATTTTAAGTTATACTTATCTAATTTTGGTAATAATTCCTCAGATGTTTTTGGGAATTTACCTCCGGACTCAATACCAACAAATCCAGCCTGACTTGCTTCTGACAAACATTGCTCTAGAGGAGTATCTCCACCTAATTCAGGCATGTCATCATTGCTCCAAGCGATTGGTGCTATACCTAATTTTACTGACATAAATTTTTTATTTGTTAAGATATATTTAATCATGAGATTAATTAAAGGAAAAAAAATCCAACTTGGCGTAGTTGGAGGTGGTCCAAAATCTTGGATTGGTCATGTTCATAGAATTTCATCAAGATTTGATAATCAATATGAGATAGTTGCTGGTGTTTTTTCAAGAAATTCAAAACTATCTAAGAGCTTTGGTCAAATCATAGGTATTTTGAAAGATAGATGCTATTCAAATTTTAGAGAAATGGCTGAAAGAGAAGCGGAGAGAAAAGATGGTATTGATGTTGTGGCAATAATGACACCCCCTTCAAGTCATCAAATTATTGCAGAAAAATTTATTGATAAAAATATTCATGTGATTTCTGATAAACCTTTTGCTGGAAATCTTACGCAAGCAAAGAAATTATTTAAAAAAATAAAATCAAATAAAAAAATTAAGTATGCTTTGACACATAATTATTCTGCTTATCCTATGGTTAGAGAAGCTAAAATATTGGTTGAAAAAGGTAAAATTGGAAAAGTCGAATATGTAAATGTCGAATATGTTCAGGATTGGTCAGATGGAGAAAATATCTCTAAAAAAAATGCAAAGAAAAAGTTTAAATGGAAAATAGATAAAAATATTGTTGGAGTTTCAGCAGTCCTGAATGAAATTGGATCCCATGCATATCATATGGCAACTTATATATCAGGTTTAAAAGGTGAAACTATTTTTGCAGATATTAAACAAGTTTCAAATAAAGTTAAAATGGACAACAATGCTCAAGTAATGATTAATTTTGATAATGGAGCTAAAGGAATGTTTTGGACAAGTGTGATGGCTAGAGGTGGTGTTTACGGATTACGAATAAGAATATTTGGAACGAAAGGAAGTTTAGAGTGGGTTCAAAACGATCCAAACTATTTAAAACTTAATCCATCTAATGGTGCTGTTAAATTTATTGAAAGGGGTTTTTTTAATGCTGAATTGTCTAAAAAATTTTCTAGATTAAAATATGGACATCCTGAAGGTTATTTAGATGCATTTGCAAATATTTATTGTGAATTTGCGGACTCCTTGAAAAATAATGCAAAAAAAAGGTATTTTTACCCTAATGAAGACGAAGGACTGGAAACTGCAAAATTTATTGAGGCATGCAAGGTTTCAAACAGAAAAAAAAGATGGGTAAAAATAAAATAAAAACTGCTCTGTTTGGTCTTGGTAGAATTGGCCAGATGCATGCTAATAATTTAAGAAAAAACAGTGAATTTGAATTAAAATATATTTTTGATTTAAATAAAAATCTATCAAACAAAATTTCAAAAAAATTTAATGCTATTTCATTAAATAATCCAGATATTGCTTTTAAAGATAATGAAATTAAGTGTATTTTTATAGCTTCCACTACTTCTACGCATTTAAGATTTATTGAAAAGGGTGCTAAGTATAAAAAAGTAGTTTTTTGTGAAAAACCACTAGATTTAAATTTAAAAAAAATTAATTCATCTTTAACAAAAATTAAAAAACTTAATCCTAAAGTTCAAATAGGCTTTAATAGAAGATACGATCCTGGACATAATTTACTTAAAAAGAATTTGTTAAAAAATAAAATAGGTAAATTAGAAAAAATTATTATAACTAGTCGGGACCCTGCTCCTCCTTCATTATCCTATTTAAAAGATTCAGGGGGTATCTTTAAAGATATGATGATTCATGATTTTGATTTAGCAAGATACTACTTGGGTTCGGATGAATTTATATCAGTATTTGCCACTGGCAGTAACATGTCAGACCAAAGATTTCATAAGATAAAAGACTATGAGCTTGCAACAACAGTACTTAAGTCGAAAAAAGGAGTGCAATGCATTATAACTAATTCAAGACATTGTAGTTTTGGTTATGATCAAAGAGTTGAACTTTTTGGAACAAAAGGAATGATGATATCAGATAATAAAAGAGATACTGAAACTAATCTCTTTTTAAAAAATTCTACAAATAATAAATCCCCACTCCTTCATTTTTTTATAGAGAGATATGCAGAAGCTTTTAGGTTGCAACTATCTGACCTAGCAAACTTTTGCAAAAAAAATAAAAAGCCTAGAGCTGTTTTTGAAGATGGAAGAAAGTCTATAATATTGGCGGAAGCTGCACAAAAATCAGTTAAGTCAAAAAAATTTGAAAAATTAGAAATAAATTAAAAATTTTCATATACTTTGTATTTTTTTATCTCCTGCTTTTTTTACAAAATAAATTCCTAAAACAACAGCACATAAAGCAATTAAAATTTTAGATGTTACTAATTCGTTTAGGAAGATAAATCCTAAAATAACACCAAAAATAGGTATTAAATAAGCGACCTGACTTTGGAAAACTAAGCCATTTTTCTTTAAAATCATAAATCTTAATAACCATGCTATTCCAGTTGGAAAAATACCAAGATAAATCAAAGATAATGTGGAGTCTAATGATGGATTTAAATTCCAAGGTTGCTCAATTATCAGTGATATTGGACAAGCAATTATAGCTCCCCAAATAAGAATTGATGCTGTTACATTTTCATTTTTCTTATTACTAATTTTTAATGTTAAAATTCCTCCAATTACATAAAAAGTGGATCCCAATAGAATCATAAGAGCAGAAAATAAATTTTCATTATTTATAAGTAAATTTTCTGAGAATAAATAAAAAATTCCTGAAAAACCTAATACTATTCCAAATATTTTTATTATGTTTATTTTCTCTCCCTCTGCAAAGAAATGTGCAAGTATTGTTGCACTTATAGGTGTAGTAGACATTAAAATTGCTGCTAAGTTACTTTGAACTTTCTGTACTCCGTATGCTATTAGAAAAAAAGGAATAACTAAATTAATGATACCAATTGCTGCAAACCATTTCCAATCTTTAGAAAACGCTTCAATTTTTATTTTTTTAAAATAACAAAGTAATAATAATGGTATCATTCCAAAAAAAATTCTTAAAAAGGCTATGGTTATTGGTCCATAAGAATATGTTGCAATTTTAATGTTAAAAAAAGCTGAAGCCCAAAGTAAGGCTAAGAAAGTAAGAATAAAATAATCAGTAGCGTTTGGAGATTTCATTCAATTATATCTTCTATTGATCCATTTGTTATTTTAATAAGATCATCAAAATTAATTTTAAAAATACAGTTTGGATGCCCTGCTGCTGCAAATAAATCTTTAAATCTGTTCAAAGAACTATCAACTAATATTTGCAAGCTATTAGTGTGCCCTATTGGAGATACTCCTCCAATTGTATATCCAGTTTGTTCTTTCACATCATGAGGTGATGCCATACTTAAATCTTTACTATTAAAAAACTTTTTTAATTTGTTTAATGAACATCTTTTGTCACCAGAGACTAAACATAAAAAATAATTAGCACCATTTTTAAAAAGTAAGCTTTTTACAATTGCACCTACTTCACAATTTAAAGATTTTGCTGCATCAACGGCTGTTCTTGCTGTATTTTCTAATTCTGTGACTGATAAAGTCTCATCAAACTCTTTTAATGCTTTTTCAGCTCTTTTAACTGGTTCTTTATTTAATAAACTCATTATTGCAACTTAGGATTGATTGAAAATTCTAATTTTTTAAGGTTAATATACATGTAAAAAAAGCATAAGTGATATCTATTTAATAGGCATTATTTATCTTTTCTTAACTGATAAGAAAATTAAAAAATTATAGGAGATAATATGAGCGCTAAGGACGTACTAAAATTAATGAAATCTAAGAATATTGAGTTTGTGGATCTTAGATTTACAGACCCAAGAGGTAAACTTCAACATTTAACAATGGATACAACAATCGTAGATGAAGGAATGCTTAATGACGGTGTTTTTTTTGATGGATCATCTATTGCAGGATGGAAAGCAATTAATGAATCTGACATGATATTAAAGCCTGATTTAAGTAGAAAAGTAATAGATCCTTATACATCTCATAATACTTTAATTTTATTTTGCGATATTTTAGATGCAGTTAAGAGAAATCCCTATGAAAGAGATCCAAGAGGAATTGCAAAAAAAGCTGAAGCTTATTTAAAGAAAACAGGAATTGGCGATACAGCTTACTTTGGGCCTGAGCCTGAGTTTTTTGTTTTTGACGATGTAAGAATTAAAAACGATATGAATGAAACAAGTTTTTCAATTGATAGCACAGAAGGTCCTTATAATTCTGGAAAATCTTACGACAATGGAAACATGGGTCATAGACCTGGAGTAAAAGGAGGATATTTTCCAGTTCCACCAGTAGACAGTGCTCAAGACATGAGAGGTGAATATCTTAAAGGACTAAGAGATGTTGGAATTACTGTGGAAAAACACCACCATGAAGTTGCACCAAGTCAACATGAACTTGGGATGTTATTTGGAACTTTGGTTGATCAAGCAGACAACGTTCAACTATATAAATATGTAGTTCAAATGGTTTCTCACTCTTTTGGTAAAACTGCAACATTTATGCCAAAACCTGTTAAGGGAGATAATGGTTCTGGTATGCATACTCACCAATCAATTTGGAAAGGGAAAACTCCAGTTTTTTCCGGAAATAAATATGCAGGCTTATCACAAACTGCTCTTTACTATATAGGTGGAGTATTAAAGCATGCAAAAGCGATTAATGCATTTGCTAATGCGACCACTAATAGTTATAAAAGATTAATACCAGGATTTGAGGCTCCAGTTTTACTTGCATATTCTGCAAGAAACAGATCAGCATCTTGCAGGATTCCAATCACATTAAGCAAAAAAGGTGCAAGATGTGAAATAAGATTCCCAGATGCATCTGGAAATCCATACTTAACTTTTGCTTCAATGCTAATGGCTGGAATTGATGGGATTAAGAACAAAATTGATCCTGGCAAATCATTTGATAAAGATCTTTATGCTTTATCAGACAAACAAGTCAAAAAAGTTCCAACTGTTTGTGGTTCTTTAAGAGAAGCGATGGAGTCTTTGGATAAAGATAGAAAATTCTTAACTCAAGGAAATGTATTTACAGATGATCAAATTGATGCGTACATTGAACTTAAATATGAAGAAATTCATAATTTTGAGCATACGCCTCACCCTATTGAATTTGACATGTATTATAGCTGTTAAATATCTTATTATTTTTAGGTAATACCTGCTGTAATAGCAGGTATTCCCTTATTAGAATTCTAATTTCATATAATTTTGCTATCAAATAATATGGACAAATTCATATTGATGTTTAAAAATATTATTAGTTATAAAAAACCTATAAATAAAAGGTATAAACGAAGAAAAAATAAAACTTATTCTATGAATAAAAGAGGCCAATATTGGTTTATATCTTACTACCAATAATCAATTAAACTTTAAAAGACTCACCACAACCACATCTTTCAGTTTCATTTGGGTTATTAAATACAAATTGAGACGAAAACTCCTCTTTTTTGTAATCCATTTCGGTTCCAAAAAGATACATTACTGCTGCTGGATCTATGAAAACTTTCACTCCTTTATCTTCAATAAGCTCGTCGTTAGGATTAATCTCCTTTGTGTATTCCATAATATAAGACATTCCTGCACAACCTCCTGATTTAACTCCTACCCTCACACCAATGGAATCATTTTCCGCTGAAGACATAATTTCTTTTATACGATCTGCTGCATTATCGCTTAATGATATTACTTGTTTCGTCATAGATTTAATTCTAATTTTGCTGACTCTGACATCATAGATTTATCCCAAGGTGGCTCCCAAACCAAATCTAAATCTACTTTGTCAACCTCTTCTAATTGCATAATACTATCTTTAACCTCTTTTGGCAAACTTTCTGCTACTGGACAGTTTGGAGTTGTTAATGTCATTTTTACACTAATATTTTTTCCGTCTACATTAATATCATAAATTAATCCGAGTTCATATATATTCACAGGTATCTCAGGATCATAGATTTTTTTTATTTCTTGAATTACTTTTTCTTTAAGTTCCATCATTTAACTTTCAGTATTTATTGCTTCTTGTGAATTATCAATTGCAGATGTAAGTGTGTGCCAAGATAGTGTCGCACATTTGACCCTCATTGGGTATTGCTTCACACCTGATAAACACATTAATTTTGTCTTTTCGTCATCAGTTAAAAGTTTAGAGTTAAGCTCATCTTTTTCTTTAATCATATCTAAAAAATCTTTAACAATTTCTTTTACCTCAACTTCTTCCTTTCCTCTTACTAAATCTGTCATGATTGATGCTGAAGCCATAGATATTGCACATCCACTTCCTTCAAAAGAAATATCATCAACTTTTTTATTTTCATCTAGTTTTAGAAATACATGCACATTATCTCCACATAAAGGGTTATGACCTTTAGCATCTTTGTTATAATTATCTGTTTTTCTTAAATTTCTTGGGTTCTTTCCATGATCTAAGATAATTTCTTGATATAGTTCTTTTAAGTTCATTTCAGATTAAATATTTTTTTACAATTATTTAATGATGCATTCAGTTGATCAATATCTTCTTTAGTATTATATACACCGAATGAAGCTCTCGCAGTTGCCGGTAATCCTAATTTATCATGCAATATTTGGCAACAATGGTGCCCTGCCCTTATCGCAATGCCGTCTTCATCTAATATCGTTGCAATATCGTGTGGATGAATGCCCTCAATGTTAAAGGATATAACGCCACCTTTATTTTTTGGGTTTCCTACTATATTTATTGAATTATTCTTGCCTAAAACATCGATAGCGTAATCTAACAATTCTTTTTCGTGCTTTTCTATATTTTCAATACCAATTGCCTCCATAAATTTTATAGACTCATTAAAAGCAATGACTTGTGCGGTTGCCATAGTTCCAGCTTCATATTTGTTAGGAAGATCTCCATAAGATATTCCCTTTTTCTTTACTTCTCTAATCATTCCACCACCACCTTGGTATGGAGGAAGATCTTCAAGCCATTTTTTTTTGGCATAAAGTACACCAATGCCTGTTGGGCCATACATTTTATGGCCAGAAATTGCATAAAAATCGCAACCTAATTCTTGCATATCAAGTTTTAAATGTGGCGCTCCCTGACATCCATCTACTAGTACCGGTATACCTTTTGAATGCGCAAAATTTACGATTTCTTTAATTGGAAGTATTGCCCCAGTTACGTTTGAAAGATGAGTAATACATATAATTTTAGTTTTAACTGTTATTTTAGCCTTTATTGCTTCTAAAGTTATCTCACCATCATCGTTTATTTCAGCAAACTCTATTTTAATATTTTTTGATTTTCTTAAGAAATGCCATGGTACATAATTTGAATGATGTTCTAATTCAGTTATAAGTACTTCATCACCTTCATCTAAGTATTTTTGTCCAAAAGTATTAGCGACTAAATTAATTGCTTCTGTGGCACCTTTGGTAAAAACAATTTCGTTTTTATCTTGTGCGTTAATATATTTTTGAACTGAAACCCTGGTATTCTCATATAAATTAGTAGCAGCTACAGCTAGGTAATGTACACTTCGTCCGACATTTGAAAATTCTTTTGAATAAAAATCGTAGATTCTATCAAGAACAATTTTTGGTTTTTGAGAAGAATTAGCACTATCTAGATAAACAAGATCATTATTTTGAACTTTGTTATCAAAAATTGGAAATTCTTTCTTGATATCTTCTATGTTCATTCTTTTATTCCAATCATATTTTTAATTAAGTTTTTAACTTCAGGGTCTGTAATTTTCTCAACTACATCTAATAGAAATCCATTAATTAAAAGTTCTCTTGATTGTTGATAACTTAATCCTCTAGACATTAAATAAAATATTGAGTTCTCGTTAAGATTTCCAGAGGCGGAACCATGTGAACACTTTACGTCATCAGCATAAATTTCTAATTCTGGTTTCGCGTTGAACTCAGCGTCTTTATTTAATAATATTGCTTTACTTAATTGATATCCATCGGTTTTTTGCGCATTGGAATTAACAAATATTTTTCCTTGATACACTGCCTTAGAATTGTTCTCTAAAACACTTTTTATTAATTGATAGCTTTTTGTATTTTCTGTTAAATGGTTAATTATTGTTCTAATTTCATGATGGTTACTATTATTAAGAGAGAAAATACCATTTACAAAAGCTGATGAATATTTTCCATTTAAGTTACAATTAATTTCATTTTTAAAAAAATTTGATCCTGATGATAAAATAAACGTTTCAGAAATACTATTTTTGTCTTGCTCAATATTATTGAAGGAATACTTGATATTTTTATTTTTAAATTTATCTACTTTATAGTTTTTCAAGATCGAGTCTTTTTTTAAATCAAAATTGTAAAAAATATTTAAGAAATTTTTTTCTGAATTGTCGCTATATAAATCAATTAATCTTAAACAACTATTCTCAGATAATTCAAAATTCAATCTTAAATTTATATTTTTAGACCAGATTTTAGAGTTAGTTGTGTGGTAAATAATAAGCGGTTTAACTAATTGATAATCTTTTTTAACCGCTATTTTAAAAGATTTATTAGTGAATGCACTATTTAAGTCAGATAATGAGTTTGTATTATTAAATTTGTTAATAGTCTCCGACTGATCTATTATCTCAATTTGATCTTTTTTTTCATAATCAAAATCAATTTTTTCAATTCTACCATTTATGAATACTATTTTGTTATGCTCTAGACCATCAACATATACAGAAGTATCAACTTTATTGGTAGTTGTGTAATCAGTATAAAAACTCATCTCTCCAATATTTTTATTTATTATTTGTTTAAGATCTGAGAATTTCCAGTCTTCTTCTTTTCTATTTGGAAAACCTCTGCTAATAAAATTATCTAAATAGAATTTTTTTATCTCGATATCTTTTTGAGACAAAGTTAAGCTTTCAATAATATTTTTAAAATCTTTTTGTAATTGTTCTTTCATTTAGTGAAAATTTTCATATCCTTTTTTTTCTAGCTCTAGGGCTAAATCTGCACCTCCAGATTTTATAATTTTTCCATCTATTAAAACATGAACAAAATCAGGTTTAATATAGTCAAGTAATCTTTGGTAATGTGTAATTATTAAGAAGGCATTTTTATCATCTCTTAAAGTATTTACTCCATTTGCTACAATTTTCAGAGCATCAATATCTAGACCTGAGTCTGTTTCATCTAATATTGATAATTTTGGAGCTAATAAAGACATTTGCAGAATTTCATTTTTCTTTTTTTCGCCACCTGAGAAACCAACATTTAACTGTCTATTTAATTTCTCCTCATCGAACTTAAGTTCTTTAGACTTTTCCTTCACTAATTTTAAAAATTCTATAGCATCAAGCTCTTTTTCACCTCTTGCTTTTCTTACTGCATTTAACGAAGTCTTTAGGAATATATTTGTATTAACACCTGGAATTTCTAATGGATATTGAAATGCTAGAAAGATACCTTTGTGAGCTCTTTCCTCTGTTTCAAGTTCAAACAAATCTTTTTCTTCAAAAAGTACTTCTCCAGAAGTTTCATAGCCTTTTTTACCTGATAAAATATTTGATAAGGTGCTTTTACCGGATCCATTGGGACCCATTATAGCATGAACTTCTCCAGGATTAATATCAAGAGAAAACTCCTTTAATATTTCTTTGTTATCAATTTTTGCATTCAGTTTATTTATTTTTAACATTAGCCGACACTACCTTCCAAGCTGATCCCAACAAGTTTTTGAGCTTCAACAGCAAATTCCATTGGTAACTGTTGTAATACCTCTTTACAAAATCCATTCACGATTAAACTTACTGCCTCCTCAGCATTCAAGCCTCTCTGTTGACAATAATACAATTGTTCTTCACTAATCTTTGAAGTTGTTGCTTCATGAGCAATATTTGACTCTGAATTCTTATTTTTAATATAAGGAACAGTATGAGCCCCACATTTATTACTCATTAGTAAAGAGTCACATTGAGTATAATTGTTAGAATTTGTGGCTTTTGTAGAGATGTCAACTAATCCTCTATAAGTCATATCTGACGAGCCAGCACTAATACCTTTTGATATTATTTTGCTTTTAGTATTTTTTCCTAAATGTATCATTTTAGTTCCTGTGTCTGCCTTTTGATGATTGTTTGTAATTGCAATAGAGTAAAACTCTCCAACAGAATTATCGCCTTTTAAGATACAACTTGGATATTTCCAGGTAATGGCAGAACCAGTTTCAACTTGTGTCCAAGAAATTTTTGAGTTTTTTCCTTTGCACAAACCTCGTTTTGTAACAAAATTATAAATTCCGCCTTTTCCATCTTTATCACCAGGATACCAATTCTGGACTGTAGAATATTTTATTTCTGCATCATCTAGAGCAACTAATTCAACATTTGCAGCATGTAACTGATTTTCATCTCGCATAGGAGCGGTACAACCCTCTAAGTAGCTTACATAACTTCCTTTATCAGCAACAATTAACGTTCTTTCGAATTGACCTGTTTTAGATGCGTTTATTCTAAAATATGTTGATAACTCCATTGGACAACGTACGCCTTCAGGTATATATGCAAATGATCCATCAGTAAAAACGGCAGAGTTTAGAGTTGCAAAAAAATGGTCAGTTACTGGGATGACTGAACCTAAATATTTTTTTACTAACTCGGGATGATTTTGAATGGCCTCTGATATAGGACAAAAGATAATTCCCTGTTTTGTAAGCTCTTCTCTAAATGTAGTAGCCACAGAAACAGAGTCAAACACAGCATCAACTGCTATGCCATTAAGTCTTTTTTGCTCTTGAAGTGGAATACCTAATTTTTTATAGGTTTCTAAAAGTTTAGGATCTAATTCATCTAAATTTTTTGGTTTATCTTTCATGCTTTTAGGAGCTGAATAGTAATATAGATCTTGGTAATCTATTTTTGGATACTTTGGTTTTTGCCAATCTGGCTCTTTTAACTGCTTAAATCTTTCATATGCTCTTAATCTAAAATCAAGCATCCATTGAGGTTCTTTTTTGATATTAGATATAAATCTAATTACATTTTCGTTTAATCCCTTAGGGGCTCTTGTATTTTCAATATCAGTTGTAAAACCATATTTATAATCTTTTAAATTATCAATTTCTTTTTGCCTATTATCCATTTAAATTTCTCTTATTTATTAAATCACTCAAAGTTTTTTGCTGGAAAAAATTATTTATATAATCTTCTAACTCATCCCATAAATCATGAGTAATACATTTAGAAGACTTACCGTTGCATCCACTCTCAGAATGTTTTTCGCACCCAACTGTTTTTACTTTTTCGTCAACTGCAATTAATACATCTGAAATTTTTATCTCAGAGGCTTGTTTAGATAGTACATAGCCACCTCTATTACCTCTAATGCTTGAAACAATTTGGCTCTTTTTTAATTTTGAAAAAAGTTGTTCCAAGTACACAAGAGATATACCTTGTCTCAAAGATATGTCTCTTAAAGATACAGGCTCACTTAAATTAAATTTAGCAAGATCTGCTAGAGCCATAACCGCATATCTGCCTTTACTTGATAGTTTCATTTTTCCGCAATTTTCGGGATTTATATATACCCGACTATTTTAGTCAAGATTAATTAATATTTAAAAACTTGCATTTTGTCACTCAATTTTGATAGAAAAATCTTATTTTTTTTTGAGATTAATAATCAATGGCATCAGTAGATAATAAAATTTTGGAAATATTTATACCAGGTCCAGCTGGTAGACTAGAAGCTAAATATTTTAAAAGCAAAAAAAACACATCCCCAATTGCCTTAGTTTTGCATCCTCACCCTCAGTATGGTGGAACGATGAACAACAAAGTTGTAGTCGATATATTTCAAACTTTTGTAGACAATGATTTTTCAGTTTGTAGAGTAAATTTTAGAGGAGTTGGTAAAAGTGATGGAGAATTTGATAATGGGCAAGGAGAATTAGCTGATGCTGCTGCAGCATTAGATTGGCTGGAAAGAGAAAATTTTGATAATTCACAATGTTGGATATCTGGATTCTCTTTTGGTTCTTTAATTGCAATGCAACTTTTAATGAGAAGACCTGAAATAAACAGATTTGTAGTGGTTTCGCCACAACCAAATGTTTACGATTTTTCGTTTTTGTCTCCGTGCCCTACATCTGGAACAATGATTTATGGAAAAAAAGACGAACTTGTTCCTTTAGAGCATATAAATGATTTAAATAAAAGATTAAGTGAGCAAAAAGGAATTAAAGTAGAGTTTGAATCAATACAAGATGCAAATCATTTTTTTTCTAAGAATGATATTGCACTTATAAAATCTTTAAATAAATATATTAAAAAAGAGACTGCCCTTTATTAAATATTAAGATTTTATAATTGTTCCACCTAAAGAAGGTGCTTTACAATTAGTTGTTGACGGAAATGATATGGGTAATCCTAGATAAGACCTTATAGCAAGAAATGCAAATGCTTGTGACTCAATAAAATCACCGTCAATATTTAAATCATCGATTAAATATATTTTATTGCTTATTTTTTTTTTTAAAGAGTTAATTAAAAATTTATTTTTTCTTCCACCACCACAAATATAAATATCATTAACGCCTATTTTTTTTGATAGTAACTCAGAAGTTAGATTTGTAATTGTGGTTGTTCCATTTTCTAAAGAAAGACCTTTTGCAAAAGTAATATCAAAATCATTTGTATCGAGAGATCTTTTAGTGCTTATTTTGCTATAATAATAATTCTCTAAATACTGATCAAAAATAAATTTATCAGTTTTTCCTTTCTCTGCAAAATTTCCATTCTCATCAAAAAATTTGTTGGAATTTTTTCTTATCCATTTATCAATTAAACAATTTCCAGGTCCAATATCTCTACTGGAAATTTTAAAATCTTTTTCGATTTCAGTAATATTGGCAATTCCACCAATATTTAATATTGAAATTGGAATTTTAACTCTATCTTTAGAAAATAGTGATTTAATTAATGCAAGATGATAAATTGGTGATAAAGGTGCACCCTCCCCCCCATTATTTATATCGTTCTGTCTAAAATTATAAACAACAGTTTTATTTGTAAATTTTGATAAATTTATGCCAAGCCCAATTTGTTTTGAAATTTTCTCATCTGTATTGTGGTAAATAGTATGACCGTGAAATCCTATAAGATCATAATTAACTTTTTTAGATGTTCTCATTGATATATCAATGTGAAAATCAGTAAGTTCTGACTCCAATTCATCAATTTCAGAAGAATATTTAAGCAAATCTTGCATTTCTGAAATACTCTCTTTTACTCTGTAAATTTTATTCCTAAGTCTTTTTGGATAAGGATCAAATCTATTATATTTAACATTAATAGAATTTTTACCATTAGAGCTAATGACGGAAGTATCTACACCATCACCTGACGTACCACTCATAAATCCAAGGGCAGATAAATTTTTTTCCATTCTTATTTTTTTTTATTAAAATATGTATATTGTAACATTATAGACTTATGAATAATTTTTTAAAAGAATTTAAAGATAGAGGATACTTTTATCAATGTACGAATGAACAAAAACTATCAGATTTATTAAATCAACAAAGTACTAATGCATACATTGGATTTGATAGTACAGCTCCAAGTTTACATGTCGGTAGCTTATTGCAAATTATGTGTCTTAGACTTTTACAAAAGCATGGCCACAGACCAATTGTACTTTTAGGAGGAGGTACAACTAGAATAGGAGACCCATCAGGAAAAGAAGAAACTAGAAAAATTCTTTCTGAAAAACAGATTGAAAATAACATTAATAATATAAAAAACGTCTTTAAAATTTTTCTTAAAACAAATGATCCAAAATTAAAACCAATCTTTGTAAATAATTATAAATGGTTGAGTAAACTTAATTATATAAAATTTTTAAGAGAGATAGGTAGACATTTTACAATAAATAAAATGTTAGCATTTGATAGTGTAAAATTAAGATTAGAAAGAGAACAATCTTTAAGTTATATGGAATTTAATTATATGATTTTACAAGCATATGATTTTTATGAACTCTATAAATCAAAAAAATGCAATTTACAAATAGGTGGATCAGATCAATGGGGAAACATAGTAAATGGTGTGGAACTTATAAAAAGAGAGACCGGAAATCATACATTTGGTTTAACAACACCACTCATAACATTAGCATCAGGTACTAAAATGGGTAAAACTGAGAAAGGAGCAGTATGGTTAAATAAGAAAATGTTACCATCATATGATTATTGGCAGTTTTGGAGAAATACTGATGATCGTGATGTATTAAAGTTTTTAAAAATGTTCACTGATTTGTCTTTGGACGAGATAAATAGAGTAAAAGATAAAAATATAAACGAATTAAAAATTTTGCTAGCTAATAACGCAACAGAATTGCTGCATGGTAAAAAAGAGGCTGAAAAGTCAGAAAAACTAGCCAAAAATACTTTTAAGGAAAATTCTACTGGCGAAAATTTACCTGGAATAAAAATAAATAATAATATTTTATCAAAAAGTATTGTCGAACTAATATCTTTTATAAATAAGGATATTTCTAGATCAGAAATAAGAAGGTTAATTAAATCAAATGGTATAAAACTAAATAATGAAAATATACAAGATGAAAATTATATTATTGACTCTAATTTATTCTCAAATAAGGGTTTTATTAAGTTATCCATAGGGAAAAAAAAACACTTTAAAATTATAAATTAACTACCTTTAAGGTTTTCTAATGTCCTGGTAATAAATCTTGGTGTTAAAGTTTTTATTGGATTAACTGTGGTTTTTAAATCATTTGGTGGTCCTTTAATTTTAAAACTAACACCAAATATACCCTCACCTGTTTTGCTACCTACTAAAATGTTACCAAGCAAAGGAATTTTTGCTATTGTTTTGTTAATAGTTGTTGCAGGCACTAAGGTTCCTCTTAAACTTGTTATTTTGTCTTTCTCTATGTAACCCTTCATCATTATTGAAATAGCTGGTCCGATTGCATACATCTCACCTATCTCAGTTAGATTGTTTTTTGTCTTATAATCCATCTCAAATTCATTAAATCTTATACCTTCACCTGTCAGAAGATCAGCAATTCCTTGTAAAGATGCAAGTGTAAGAATTTTTGCTAACACTGGCACTTCCTTAATTTTGAAATTATTAATTTTAAGATTTGACCTAGAAATATTATCAATTTTGATTGAATTTAATTTCAATACACCTCCCTTAAAACCTTTTATAAATTTATAATTATTTATAAATGGTTTTGGTTCTTCAATGACTATATTTGTAATTTTTTCATTTTTAGTTGTTGTTCTGTAAGAATAAGAAAGCTTATTTTCTTTATCTGAAACTCCATTAACTTTAGCTAAAATTAATTTGTTATTTTTAATATTAAATTCACCAACAAATTTTTTAAGATATTCATCTTTTTCTAAATATACCTTGTCCAAATTTAATATTATAGAAGTATTTGCATTATCAAAATAATTTGAAATCTTGTTTTCTTTATTTCTCTTCAATAATTTTTCAATTATTTTTTCTCCATCTATTTGGTTTCCTGTTAATTGATATTGATCTGAATTTTTTTTAATTTGAAAATTATTTTTAACTCCATTATTATTTAAAAAATTAACGTCAATTTTATCTACACTCTGTATTTTGAACTCGTCTGAAATATTTAGATTATTTACTAAAATATAATTATTGTTTTCTGTAAAACTGAGTTTCTCTAAGTTTAAACCATTTGTGGATTTATTTAATAAAATTTCTAATTTTGTTGGAATATTTTTTTTCTTTAAATATTGAATTTCATTAATTTTTAAATCGCTGTCATCTAAATCCAATAATGAATAAAGTTTAAAGTTATTTTTGCTACCTTTATATTTAATAAAAATATTATCCTCTTTATCTTTTAATACGTATTTACCATCTAATTGTAAATTAACTATATCGTTTGCGTATTCAAATAAGATTTGTGGATTTTTAATGACTATTTTGTTATCAAAACTTGTTACATATTTTTTTATTAAATTTGACTTATAATTAATTTTTAAATTATCTAAATTTAAATTTGACTTTAAAGCAAATTTTTTAATATTAAATGTGTTATCAATTGATGCATTAATTGTAAAATTTGAATTTAAGTTAATTATTTGTTCTTCTATTAAATTACTGTTTTCTTTGATATTAAAATATTTTTTAAACTCTTTAGTATTGATGCTATTATTATCCGACTGTACAAATATTTCTGCATCAGCAATTCCAGAATCATTTTTATATAATTTGAGATTTATAATATTGTTTTCAGATTCATTATTAAAATTTTTGTCAATAAATGAGTAATTACTTTTTAAATCTACTTTTAATAATTGATCTTCAAAATTTATTTTAGTTTTGATATTCTTTAAGTACAAAAAGTCTTGGATTTCTTTATTAATTTCTAACTTATCTAAATAAAGTTCTGAATTGATGGTGTAATTTTCAACTTTGTTATTATTAATTTCAAATTCAAAATTATTATCTGTCTTAACATTAATTTTTTTATCGGACAGTAGTTTTGGATCTAAATCAAAGAAACTTAAAAATATTTTAGGATTTACCAGTGTTTTATCATTGCTTATATTCCCTTTTATGAATATTTTTTGATTTTCTTCGGTGTTTAAAAACAAATTTAAATTATTATTTTGAAATTCATTATTCGTTTCTAAATCATCTAAAAACACAAAGTTAGTATCTAGTTCAGCATTAAATTTTTCATTTTCAAATTTAGAATTAATTGTACCTTCTTTTAAAAAAATTAAATTTTGGTATTTATTATTAAAATGGATTTCATCGAAATTTAAAACTGATTCAATTTTAATATTTTTAACTTTTTTATTTTTATTTAATTTAAAAGAGAATGAATTTTTGCTCTGCAATAAAACATCTTTATTAGACAAATAATCTTGTTTTATATTTGTAAATTTAAATATTAAGTTTGGGCTTATAAATGCTTTAGTATTTTCTAAATCTCCTTGAATATTAAATGCTCCTGAATTTTCTCCATTAATATTTAATTTTTTTGATGTAAAATTAATCTTTTGAAAAGTAAAATTTAAATTTGAAATTTTAGTTTTTTTATCTTGTGTCTGAAAATTAAAATTTATGTTTTTTAAACTTTCATATCCTGGTATATTTAATTTTGCTTTGCTTACAGAGCCTGAAATAAAATAAGATAGTTGCTCTTGTCTTTTGCTATCCGATTTAGTATCTATTTGAAAATCTATTAATCCTTCTCTGATTTGGCTATAAAATATATATCTTGATAAATTATAGTCTATTATATTTAAGAAGTTTGTAACATCCTTAATAAAATTACTTGAAGACTCAATTTTAATATTTTTAATAGAATTTTCATTCTTTAAAAATTTTATCAAATTTAAATTTATATCTATATTTGAAATTTTGATCTTTTTAAATTCTGCAATTAAATTTGCATTCTTAGTGTTAATATTAATAGCCGTATCACTAAGATTTAATTTGATATAAACACTCTCAGTTTGAAGTGTTAGTTTTGAGTTATAATCTTTAACTTTATTATTTATAAAATTATTAAACTTATCAGTTTTTATTCCATAAATACTTAAATATGTAAGACATATAATTAAAATTGATAATATTAATATACTGGAAATTATAATTTTTTTACGCATTTATTTTATATAAAGAGTTTTCTAAAAATTCATCAATTTCTCCATCTAAAACTTTTTCTGGATTTGAGTTTTCATAGTTAGTTCTGTTATCTTTAACCATTCTATAAGGATGTAATACATATGATCTAATTTGATGTCCCCAACCAATTTCTGATTTAGTATTTTCAATATTATCACTCTTTTTTTTTCTCTTATGAATTTCGTGTTCATAAAGTCTTGCTTTGAGCATATTCATGCAAGTTTCTCTATTTTTATGTTGTGATCTTTCGTTTTGACATTGAACAACAATTTTACTTGGAATATGAGTAATTCGTACTGCACTGTCAGTTGTATTAACATGTTGTCCACCTGCTCCGCTTGACCTGTAAGTATCAATTCTTAAATCTTTATCCAATACCTCAATATCTATATTCTCACTTATAACTGGATAAACCCAAACGCTAGCAAAGCTTGTGTGTCTTCTTGCACCTGAGTCAAATGGAGAGATTCTTACTAAACGATGTATTCCTGACTCTGATTTTAAAAAACCATAAATATATTCTCCAGAAATTTTAATAACTGATGACTTAATTCCTGCTTCTTCACCTTTATGCTCGCTAATTAATTCGACATTATATCCACGATCAAATGCCCACTTCATATACATTCTTCTTAACATTTGAGCCCAATCTTGACTTTCGGTACCTCCTGCGCCTGCATGAAATTCTAAATAACTGTCTAAAGTATCGTTTTCGTTTGAGAGAAAACATTTAATTTCTAATTTTTTTAGGTCTTTTTTTAAATTTGAAAATTTATCTGATATTTCTTGAATTAGCTGTTTATCATTTTCTTCACTTGCAAGCTGATAAATGTCATATAACTCTTCAATCTCGCTTTCAGATTGTTTATGGGAGCCTAATAGGTCGTCATATCCTTTTTTTTCTTTTAATATTTTTTCAGCTTTTTTTCTATTATCCCAGAATGTTGGATCTTCTAAAAGGATGTTAAGTTTATTTCTTTTTAAAACAATATCTTGTGTTTCAAAGAAACTCCTTAATTCTTTGATTGATTTTTATTACTTCAGATTTAAATTTCTCTATTTCTTGTTCCATTAATAAAATTTTAAAATATTTTTTTTTAATAAATTAGAATTATATTTATCATTACTAATAAATGACTGATTTTCAATTTTTTCTTTCTTGAAAGACTCTATAATCGTTTTTTTTGATCCAAAGTCTGCTTTTTTTCCAGTCTCAGCATCAATTACCATCATTTTTATACCTTTTGCAATCTTAAATGGCCTAGCCTCATAATTATTTACTGCTTTTTTAATGAACTCTTTAAAAATTGGTAATGCTGTTTTTGAGCCTGTTTCATATTTTCCTAATCTAATTGGATTATCATATCCTACATAAACACCAACAACTAAATTTGAAGTAAATCCAATAAACCAAGTATCTGTATTATTGTTTGTTGTGCCAGTTTTTCCAGCAACTTGTAAATTTAAATTACGGAGGTTTTTTCCAGTTCCTCTTTGAATTACCCCTTCTAGTATAGATGTCATCTGATATGCTGTTTGTGGGGAAAAGATTTGCTTATAATTACTTTTTATTACAGGTATATTATTTCCTTCAAATGAAATTTTATCACAATTTTTACAAAATCTTTTTTCATTATTAAAAAATGTAGTTCCCTCACTATCCTGAATTCTATCAATTATTATTGGAGTAACTAACTTGCCTCCATTTACAAAAGAGCAATAGGCACTTGTAATATTCAATAAAGTTGTTTCTGCTGAGCCCAAAGAAACGGAGAGAAGTTTATCAGGATTATCATATATATTAAGTTTTTTTGAAAAATTTATAATCTTATCTATTCCTAATTCCTGTGAAATCCTTACAGTCATAAGGTTTCTAGACTTTTCTACGCCAGTTCTTAACGTAGAAAGACCATAAAATTTTTTTCCATAGTTTTCAGGTTTCCACATTTTTAAATCCTCTCCTTGGTCAAGAACAATTGGTGCATCTAAAATTAAAGATGATGGTGTGTAATCATTTTCTAAAGCAAGGGCATATATAAACGGCTTAAACGCAGATCCCGGCTGCCTCTTTGCCTGCGAAACTCTATTAAATTCACTTTTTTTGAAACTAAAACCTCCTGCCATTGCTAATACTCTGCCGCTATAAGGATCCATAACAACAATTCCACCATTTACACTCGGTAACTGTCTTAAACTAAATATTCCATCAGAAATTTTCTTTACATAAATAAGATCATTAATTTTAAAAATTTGGTCAAAATTTTTTCTTGTCCAGTTAATATCATCATAACTTATTATTCCATTTTCTTGATTTGACGTCTCTATCACACTTTCAAATTTGTCAATTCTTTTTACAATTGCTATTTCCCAACCGATTGTTTTCTCTAAATTGAACTTATCTAAATTCTTGGTCCAATCTTTTTCATTTCTATTATCTAAAGCCCCACGCCAACCCTTTCTTTTATCATAATCTATTAAACCTTTTCTTAATGAAGCAGAAGCTAAATTTTGAAGTTCTAAATTAAGAGGAGTCTTAATATTAAATCCCTGTTTATGAACTTTATCATAGCCATATTCCTGAATTACTTTTTTTCTTATATCCTCTGAAAAGTATCTTGTATCCTCTAGGAAAATTCTTTTTCTTTTTTTTAATATGATTTCAGAATTAATTAACTCATCATACTTTTCTTTAGAGATATATGAGTTCTCGTAAAGATTTTTGATTACTAAATTTCTTCTATAAGTTGCTAATTCTTTATTTTTAAAAGGATTATACTTACTTGGTGCTTTTGGTAATGCAGCTAGCAAAGCAGACTCAGAATAATCTAATTTTCCAATTGGTTTATCAAAATATCTTAAGCTTGCAGATGCAATTCCATAAGATCCTTCTCCTAAATAAATTTGATTCAAATAAAGTTCTAATATTCTTTCTTTTGATAAAGCCCTTTCAATTCTAAAAGCTAAAATTGCTTCTTTTATTTTTCTGTCTAAACTTACTTCATTAGTCAATAGAAAATTTTTAGCGACTTGTTGGGTAATAGTTGAGGCTCCTTCTAACCTGTTAGATTTTATTAAATTAAAAATATTATTCTTAATAGCTCTTAAAACACCCTTAGCATCAACTCCAGGATGTTTAAAAAAATTTTTATCTTCAGAGGATAGAAATGAATATATTACTTTTTTTGGTATTGCATTGTAAGGTACAAATATTCTTTTTTCAGTTGAAAAATCACTTATTAAAACACCTTTTCCAGAGTATACCTTGCTAGATACTGGTGGTTTGTAATTTTTTAAAAATTTATAATCTGGTAATTTATTTGAGTAAGACCAAAGTATTGAAAAAATAAATATGAAGCTTAGTAATAAAAATAATGTAAATACTATAAATAATCTTTTAATCAAATTAGTCATTTTAGTTTAAATTATTGAATGAATTTGTTAAAGTTATGGCACCGAATTTAAAAAATTAAACTAATGAAAAATAATCAAAATTTATGTCAAAAAATTTATATATTGATGCATCGCATCCAAATGAAACTAGGGTCGTTCTTAAAAATGATAATCATATTGAAGACTATGAATATGAGAGTGTTAACAACACATTAATAAAAAATAATATCTACCTAGGAAAAGTAAGTAGAATTGAACCATCTCTTCAGGCTGCATTTGTAGATTTTGGAAGGGAGAGACATGGATTTTTGTCTTTTAATGATATTCAATCTGATTACTACCAGCTTCCACAAAGTGATTTAGAAAAAATAAAAGAAGAAGAAGAAAAAGTAAGGGAAGAACTTTCAAAACAAGGAGAAAATGATGAAAATCAAATTTTAGAGGGAAATGAGGAGATTAAAATTAACGATCCAGTCGAGAAAATTGAAGATGAGAATAAAGAGAAAAGTAAAAATGGAAAAAAGTTCCCATCTAAAAGATATAAGATTCAAGAAGTGATAAAACCAAATCAAGTAATATTAGTGCAAGTTTTAAAAGATGAAAGAGGATTTAAAGGGGCAGCACTTAGTACATTTATAAGTATTGCAGGAAAATATATTGTTTTAATGCCTAATACAGCAAAAGGAGGAGGTATATCAAGAAAAATATTTAATCCAGGTGATAGAAAAAAAATAAGAAAAATATTAAATGAAATTGAAATTCCAAAAGAGATGGGAATTATAGTAAGAACTGCTGGCTCTAATAAAACTAAAAATGAGATAGATGGAGATCTAAAAAATTTAATTACAGTTTGGAACTCTATTAAAGATAATGCTTTAAATTCTATTGCACCATCATTGATACATCAAGAAAGTGATATTATTAAGAGAAGTATAAGGGATATGTACGATGATGAAACTCAAAGTATCATAGTAGAAGGTAATGAAGGTTATCAAAAAGCAAAAAATTACATGAAACTTATGATGCCTAAACATTTAAAGAAAGTAAAAAAATTTAGAGAAAAAATTTCCCTATTTTTTAAAGAGAATATTGAAAAAAAACTTTTTGATATTTTTAAAACAGAAGTAAAACTTAGTTCCGGAGGTTATCTTGTTATAAATCCAACAGAAGCTTTGGTCTCTATTGATATTAATTCGGGTAAGTCAATTAAACAAAAAAATGTTGAAAGTACAGCATTAGATACTAACCTTGAAGCGGCAGAGGAAATAGCTAGGCAAATAAAAATTAGAGATTTGTCTGGTTTAATAATAATTGATTTTATAGATATGCTAAGCTTTAATAATCGCAAACAAGTAGAAAGACGATTGAAGGAGAGATGTAGAAACGATCGGGCGAGAATCCAAATTGGAAGGATTAGTAATTTTGGGCTACTTGAAATGTCTAGACAAAGATTAAGGGAAAGTAATATTAAATGGTCAATTAAATTAACCAACGAAACTTTAGCTTTAAAAGTAATTAAATTGATTGAAATAAAAACATTTGAAACAAGTGCAAAAATTGTAGATGTAAATGTAAATGAAAAAATATTAGATTTTATTAAAATATATTTTTCTGAGGACCTAGATTATTTTAAAAAGAAAAATAAGGTAAAAATTAATCTTGTGAATGACCAGAGATTAGGTTTGCAAGATTATAGTATAGAGCTTAAATCAAAATTAGGTAAAGTATTAGAGAAAGTTGAAAAAATAGAAAATTTACGTAAAATTACTGAAGAGAAAGCTGAACAAAATCTAGACTCGAAAAAAAGTAAAAAAACCAATTTTAAGAGGAAAAAATTTAAAAAGAAAAAAATTACAAAAAAAAATTAAATTAATCCTTTTTTAATTGTAGATGGTGATCCAAGTAAATTTGGTATAATTCTCCCAGAAAGAAAAGATTGTCTTCCTGCAATTACTGCATATTTCATTGCCTTTGCCATTTGATAAGAATTTTTAGCTTTTGCTATTGCAGTGTTAATCAATACTGCATCACAACCTATTTCCATTGCCTCAGCAGCGTCAGACGCTTGCCCTATACCTGCATCTATTATCAGAGGAACTTTTGTTTGATTTCTCAAAATCTTTATATTTGTTTTATTTTGAATACCTAAACCAGAACCTATAGGTGCTGCAAGTGGCATAATAGCTGAAGCTCCAGAATTTTCTAATCTTTTACACATGAGAGGATCATCATTACAATATACCATTACCTTAAAACCCTCTTTAGTTAAAACCTCTGTTGATTTAAGAGTTTCAATCATATCTGGAAATAAATTTTTTTTGTCTCCTAAAACTTCTAACTTTACTATTTTCCAACCGCCGATATCTCTTGCAAGCCTTAATGTTCTTAAAGCATCTTTCGATGTAAAACATCCAGCTGTGTTTGGTAAGTACATTATTTTTTTTGGATCAATATAATCCATCAATACTGGTTTGGATTTATCCAATATATTAACTCTTCTAACAGCAACTGTAACAATTTCAGCACCTGAAATTTTGATTGCTTTTGCACACTCTTTCATACTTTTATATTTTCCAGTGCCAACTATTAGCCTAGATTTAAATTTTTTATTTGCAATTTTTAAAATATCAAGTTTCATTATCCACCACCTATAAAATGAACAATTTCAATTCTATCTTTACTTTTCAAAAAAATTTTATTTAATTTTTTTTTATCAACTATTTCTTCATTTAGTTCTATCGCCACTTTGTTAATTGGGGTTTTAAACTTTTCGATAAGGTTTTTTAGAGAAAATTTTATATTTACAGTCAAAAGCTTGCCGTTGACTACTATTTTTATTTTATTTTTTTTGTTCATATTATATAAAGTTTTAGTGATTAAATTAATAATAATTAATGGCCCCAATCTTAATCTATTAGGAGAAAGAGAACAAACCCAATATGGTAGCAAAAACTACAAATATCTTGAAGAAATTTGTCTCAAAAGAGCAAAGGATTTAAATATTGACATAGAAATGAGGCAATCAAATATTGAAGGAGATATTGTCAACATTATTCAAGATGCTCGCAATACATATGATGGAATTATCATAAATGCAGCTGGATACAGTCATACATCAGTTGCTATAAGAGATGCATTGAGTATTTTTAAAAAACCTATTGTAGAACTTCATATATCAAACATTTATAAAAGAGAGGATTTTAGGCATAAGTCCCTTATAAGTGCAGTTGTTACTGGTATAATTTGTGGGCTAGGGACAAATGGCTATATTTTAGCCATAAACTCTATGCATGAAATCTTAAAAAATGAAAATAAATAAAAATATTATTAAAGAGTTAAATGATTATTTAGACGAGTTTAATCTTACAGAAATAGAATACACTGAAAAAGATGTTAAGGTTAAGGTTTCAAAATCAAGGACATCAAAAAATATTGAAACCGTAGCTCCTAGTATTGAAAAAAAAACTGTAAAAAAAGAAGTTTTAATCGATAAATCCAAAAAAATTACTTCACCTATAATTGGAACTGCTTACCTCGCTCCAGAACCGGGTGGAAAAAAATTTATAGAGATAGGTCAAAAAATTAAAAAAGGTGATACAGTTATGATTGTTGAAGCGATGAAAACTATGAACCATGTTCCAAGCCCACTTGATGGGGTTATAAATGAAATTAGTGTTGAAGATGGCCAGCCCGTTGAGTTTGGTCAGACCATTGCGACCCTAGAATAAATTAATGTTTAAAAAAATACTTATAGCTAATAGAGGTGAAATAGCTGTACGTATAATTAGAGCATGTAAAGAATGGGGTATTTCAACTGTGGCTATTCATTCAGATGTAGATAGAGATAGCATGCACGTAAGATTGGCTGATGAAAGTATTTGTGTGGGTCCTCACCAACCAACATTTAGTTATTTAAATATTCCTGCAATTATGTCAGCAATTGAACTCACAGGCGCTGAAGCCGTCCATCCAGGTTATGGTTTTTTATCAGAAAATTTTGAGTTTGCAAAAATTCTAGAAGAAAACGAAATAAAATTTATAGGCCCTTCATCTAATTTAATAAAAATGATGGGAGATAAAATTGAAGCTAAAAAAGTTGCAAAGGAATATGGGCTTCCAGTAATTGAAGGTTCAGAAGGTGGTATTAAAGATATTAATGACGCTAAAAAAATATGCGAAAAAATAGGTTTTCCAGTTTTAATTAAGGCCTCTGGAGGTGGTGGAGGAAAAGGAATGAAAGTTGTTTATAAACAAGAGGAATTTGAAAATCTTTTTTTAACAGCTAAACAAGAAGCAAAAAAATTTTTTGGAAATGATAAAGTTTATATTGAAAAATTCTTTCAAAATCCAAGACATATTGAAGTGCAGGTTTTATCGGGTAAGAATAGAACTGTTCATTTACATGAGAGAGATTGTTCAGTTCAGCGAAGACATCAAAAACTTATAGAGGAAACTCCTAGTCCAGTTTTAGATGATGCTATTAGAAAAGATCTTTTTCAGAAGACTGTTAGTATGGTTAGTAAAATTGGGTATGAGGGAGCTGGAACAGTTGAATTTATATATGAAGATGGAAAATTCTATTTTTTAGAGATGAATACTAGAGTGCAAGTAGAGCATCCAGTAACAGAGATGGTTACGGGAATTGACATAATAAAAGAACAAATATGGATAGCTTTTTCAGGTGACACAGCTTTGAAGCAAAGTGATGTAAACCCAAGAGGTCATGCTATTGAATGCAGAATAAATGCTGAAGATCCAAGCAATAATTTTCAACCTTCGCCTGGTAAAATAGGTATGTGTCATCAACCATCCGGCTTTAGGACAAGAGTTGATGGATCCATATATCAAGGATACAAAATTACACCTTATTATGACAGTATGGTTTGTAAAGTAATAACTCATGGAAGAAACAGAGAAGAAGCAATTCAAAGAATGCAAAGATCTCTAGATGAGTTTGTGATTGAGGGAATAACAACAACAATAGAACTACATAAAGTTTTATTAAGTAACAAAAAATTTATAAAATCTGATTTCAATGTAAGTTGGTTAGATAAAGAAAAAATTATTTAACTATAACATTTTTTTAACCATACATCGTAAACTGGATGATCAAATGGTCTAATAGATGGACTTGATGCAAATGTCCAATCATTAAAAACAAATACTTTATCATTATTATTCATTGTAGTATCCTTTACTTGCATATATGCAGTAACTTCAGGGTCATCATCAAACTCTGAATTATAACATTTTAATACCTTTATACTTAGATTTTGAAAAGAAAACTCCTCTCCAACCTGAATTTTAATATTTGTATTTTTCGAACTCACTTTATCAAGAACACTTAATTCAGCAACTCTCTCGCTTTTTATCTGAGTATCAGCGATTATATTATTAGTCAAAAGAATAGAAAAAATTATTACAATAAAAAAATTAACTTTTCCAACTTTTATATTTTTTTTTATTCGCATTTTTATACTTTTTTGGATGATAAGAGTTTTCTGATCCTGTTTGGTTTGGCAAATGTTCTTTCTGCCAAACATATTTTTTAAAACTTTGATTATTTTCTATTTTATTCTTCATATAATGCATCCACGAATACCATTCATTAGGTATTTTGGATGCTTCAACTTCACCATTGTAAATTACCCATCTTCTTCCTGATTTACTTTCATAATATTTATTTCCATTTTTATCTTCACCAACTAATTTTCCTGAAAAAAATATTTGCAACCTTGTTCCAAGGGTCTGTTGATTCCACCAGGTAAAAATTTGTTTTAAGACTGTCAACATAAAAATTTATTTTTTTTTCAATTTAAAATTGTAAAAATTAAATTAGACTATAATTTTAAATTTCTATATACATTATATCTCTAAGATTCAATTTTTAAATAAGAAGGAATTCAAATGGCAAAATTTTTAGTTGAAACATATTATACTTGTAGTTTTAAGGTAAGTCATTACCTCGATAATATAGAGGAAAAAAACATTCAAAATTTAGAGAAAAGAGATGACGGCAAATTTGAAATACTGGATGTAAAATTGGATAATAGAAAAACTAAAAACTTAGAAAAAATTGAAAAAAACAAGGTAAATGTTGTAAATACATCAATACCTCAACCTGAGCAAAAGAATAGTCTTAAAGTTAACCAAGAAATGTTAACAAAAAACATTAAAGACAATAACAGTAAAAGATTTAGTATGCCAGACAGAAGAAAGGGATACATCCAAAAAGCATCAATCGGAGATCATAAAGTATACTTGCATACAGGTGAATACGAAGATGGAAAAATAGGAGAAATATTTATAGACACAAGTAAAGAAGGTGAACTAGTAAAAGCAACGATGAATAACTTTGCCATAGCTGTTTCACTTGGATTACAATACGGTGTACCATTGGATGAATTTGTAAATGCCTTCGTAGATACTAAATTCGAACCATCTGGAAAAGTATTTGGTAACGATAGAATATTAAGTGCATCATCTATTTTAGATTATATATTTAGAGAGTTGGCAATATCATATCTTAATAGAGAAGATCTAGCTCACACACCTTCTATTGGAGTATCTGAAATTTCTGATGAAGTCGGCGAAGAAGAAAATAGTGAAGACAAAACTCAATTCTTGAAATTAGTAAAAGATATTACTAGCAAGGGTTTTGTAAGAAGTAATTACAAAAAGAAACTAGTAGATTTATCAGATATAAAAATAAATCTTAAAGGAAAGAAATAACTAATTTTTCTTTTTAAGACTTAAGCTCAGCTCTTTTAATTGATCGTCAGAAATTTCTGATGGTGCATTCATCATTAAGTCTTGTGCATTTTGGTTCATTGGGAACATAGTAACTTCTCTTATGTTTTTTTCATTTGCCAAAAGCATAACAATTCTATCAATCCCTGGGGCTATTCCCCCATGTGGAGGTGCTCCATAACTCAGGGCATTAATCATTCCACTAAATTTACTATCAACATCATTTTTTGAATAGCCAGCAATTTCAAATAATTTATACATTAATTCTGGAACATGGTTTCTTATAGCCCCTGAAGATAGCTCTACCCCATTACAAACAATATCATATTGATATGCTTTAATGTTTAAAGGATTAGAGAGATCTAATTTATTTATTTCTCCTTGCGGCATAGAAAACGGATTATGACTAAATTTAATTTTTTTTGTTATTTCATCAATTTCATACATTGGATAATCAACAATCCAACAAAACGAGAATATTTCATTATCTATTAAATCTAAATCCTCAGCTATTTTGTTTCTTGCAACACTTAATAATTGTTCTACATCATCTTTTTTTCCACAAGAAAGAAAAATAGTATCTCCAATATTTGCCTTCGTTTGATTAATGATTTCAATCAATGAGGTTTCTGAGAAAAATTTTCCAATCGGTCCTTTTGCACTGATTTTATCCTCTTTTTCTAACGTAAAATATGCGAGGCCTGATTTACCTTGATCTTTTGCCCATTTATCAATACCCTCGAAAAAACTTCTAGGTTTTTCTTTTGTATTTTTAGTAACTAACGCTCTAACTATTGAGCCATTTTTAACTAATTTCTTAAATATTTCAAATTTTACATCTTCTCTCTCAAATATATTCGTTAAATCTTTGATTTCCAATGGATTTCTTAAATCGGGTTTATCTGATCCATATTTAAGCATTGCATCTTCATAGGTAATCCTTGGAAACTTTTCATGAAGAATTTTTTTATTACTAAATGTTTTAAATAATTTTAAAAATAAAGTTTCTACAACATCAAAAACGTCTTCTTGTTCAACAAAAGACATTTCGACATCTAATTGATAAAATTCTCCAGGACTTCTATCTGCTCTTGCATCCTCATCTCTGAAACATGGTGCTATTTGAAAATATTTATCAAATCCAGATACCATAATTAGTTGTTTGAATTGTTGAGGAGCTTGCGGCAAAGCATAAAATTTTCCAGGATTTAATCGACTAGGAACTAAAAAATCTCTTGCACCTTCTGGACTAGAAGAGGTTAAAATAGGGGTTTGAAATTCTAAAAATCCAAGTTTTTGCATTTCATTTCTAATAAATGAAATTACTTTTGATCTTAAGATTATATTATTATGAATTTTTTTTCTTCTAAGATCTAAAAATCTATATTTAAGTCTTATTTCCTCAGAATAGTCTTGATCAGTAAAAACAGGTAAAGGTAATTCTTTTGTTTCACCTAAAATATCAATATTTTTTATTTTAACTTCTATTTCTCCAGTAGAAATATTTTGATTTATTGTTTCATCTGATCTTTTAATAACTACTCCTGATATTTTAATTACAGTCTCTAATGATAATTTTTCAATTTTCTTAAAAATTTCGTTGTTTTTGTCTATAACACATTGAGTAATTCCATAGTTATCTCTTATGTCTATAAATAAAAGATTTCCATGATCTCTTTTTTTATTAATCCAGCCTGATAAAGAAACTTCTTTTTCTTTATGTAACTTGGTTAATTCACCACAATTATGTGTTCTATATTTTGTCAATTTATAAAATCTCTTTTATGGTCGTTAAATTAATTGGTTTTTTTTTTTTTAAACTAAGCTCGTCAATCTTATATATAAATTCATCAATATTTCTATAAGATCTATCAATTCTACGTACGATAAAATTTATAATTTTTTTTTCAATTTTTATCTGACGATCAGAAAAATTCTTTAATATTATCGCAAAAAGCAATTCATCATCTGGATTTTCAATTTCTGCATAAATACAATTTTTTGATCTTGAGATTAAATCAGGTAAATTGAATTTAATTATATTTATCGGTTTTAGTGAATTTATAAGCATATATTTATTATCTTGATCTACTAGATTAAAAATTGAATACAATAACTCCTCCTCTTTACACTTCTCAAAATCGTCAATAATTATACATTCATATAATTTTAAACTTTTAAAAATAGAATTATCAATTTTATCGCCATTAACTAAAAATGCTTTGGACTTTAGTTTAAAAATATTTGCTAAGTGACTTTTTCCAGAAAATTTTTCTCCTGAAATATTTAATATTTTTTTATCCCATTCAGGCCAATTATTTATTAAATTAAATGCATTAGAATTAGCTTTTGATAAATAAAAATCATGTTCATTAAAATTAGTTTTATAGTCTAATTCTAAAAGTAATTGATTTAATTCACTCATTTTATTTTCCAATTAATTGAATTAGTATCAATATTTATATCATAAAGTAGAATATCATTTAAAAATCTTTTTGGATTACTACCGTAGTAAATCCTGTATATAATTTTATCGCTATCAAACTTTTCAATTTCAAAATAATTCACAAAGTCTAAATTAGCCAATGCATTTTCTAATTTTAATGATTGTTTAATATTTAAGGAGTTTATAGATAATCGAATAGGTACTGATGATAATGGATCCATTTTATTGAATGATTTCCAATTATCTTCATATTTATTTTTTATATTTAATATCATTGAGTTCAAATCTGACTTATCTTGCATATTTTTATTTGTAAAACTTTCATTAATTACTAAAAATTTATTACCAAAATTAATTTTTGAATAAAAATTAAAATCTTTTTTTTTTTTGAAAACTATCATTATTATGTGGTTTTCAGAATTATACTTTTTTAAAATTTTTTTGAAATTATAATTTTCTATATTTTGTAAATTTTTTTTTATATTAAAATAGTCTTCAACATCTTCATTTGGTAAAATATAATTTATTTGAAAATAATTTTGTTTTATATTTTCCCAATTTTTTACAAAAACATTGTCACTTAAATAAATAAAGTTATTAGTTTCTAAATCGACCAGAATTGGTAGAAAAAAAACATCTATTTTTTTTGGTAAAGAAAGAATTATATTTTTCGAATTTAAGAATTGAATTAATTTTCTTCTATTAAATTCTACCTCAATAATACTTTTATATTTTTGGTTTATAAATTTTTCATCTAGTATTGAAAAATTTTCAATTAATTTTTTAATATCTTCTATTGGAGTATTTGAAATCTTATTTAAATCCTTTTCTTCAAGTATCATTTTAGAAAGATTTTGAAATGCTTTTTTGAAGCCTCTATCTATAACTTTGAGCTTACTAAAATTAAGATTATATTTTTCCTCTATTTCAATTTTTGAAACGACAAAAGTTTTTGCGTATAAGAAGTTTGTGGAAAACTCTATAAAATTAAAGGTTAAAAATATAAAAAATATATATAAACACGTAATTATTTTTTTTTTTAAAAAAGATATAAATTTGTTATATGGCATCGAATAAATTAACATACAGTAAGAGTGGAGTTAACATTCCAAAAGCGGATAATTTTGTTAAGTTCATAAGTTCACTTACGAGAAAATCAAATAAAAGTGGTGATTTTAAGAATATAGGTGGTTTTGGTGCAATCTCACCAATTCCTAAAACCTTCAAAGAGCCTCACATTGTTACTAGCGCAGATGGAGTTGGAACTAAGATTGAGATTGCAAACGATCTTAATAAATTTGATACAATCGGAATTGATCTTGTTGCAATGTGTGTAAACGATTTAGTAGTTCAAGGAGCAAGACCATATCTATTTTTAGACTATATATCAGTAAGTAAAATAAATTTAAGTAAATTAAAGAATTTAGTAAGAGGAATTATCAAAGGATGCCATTTAGCTAACTGCAAATTAGTGGGTGGTGAAACTGCAGAGATGCCTGGAACATATTCAAAGGGCAAATTTGATATTGCAGGTTTTGCTGTTGGTTTAGTTGAAAAAAAAAAAATATTAAACAACAAAATTAGAGATAAGGATCTAATCTTGGCTGTGCCATCTAATGGACTACATTCTAACGGTTTTTCATTAGTAAGATTTTTAATTAAAAAAAAAAAAATTAATTTAAAAACTAATAAATTTCTCAAAGAGGAATTAATTAGACCAACTAAGATTTATGTAAAAGAATTATCAATAATTAATGAAAAAGATTTAATTAATGGATGTGCAAACATTACGGGTGGTGGTTTAGCAGATAATATAAAAAGAGTAATACCAAAAAAATTAGGTGCAGAAATAAATCTAAATAGTATTAAAACATTAAATATTTTTAAGTGGTTGCATAAAATGGGCATAAGCGACAGTGAGATGTTAAAAACTTTTAATTGTGGTGTAGGTTTTTGTTTAGTGATTAATCCAAAAAATTTAAATTCTATAACTAAATATTTTGGAAAAAATTTTAAACCATATATAATTGGAAAAATAGTTAAAAATTCAAATAAAGTAAAATTAAGTGGAAAAATATCCTGGTAAAACAAACATAGCTGTATTTATTAGTGGTAGGGGTAGTAACTTAAAATCTTTAATAAATCACTCAAAAAAAAAAAATTCTTTAATTAAAATTATATTGGTTATTTCAAATAATCCAGATGCTAAGGGATTGAAATATGCATCTAAAGCAAGAATAAAGACTTATGGAATTAAATTTAAAAATAAATCAAATTTTGAAAATAACTCACTTAAATTACTAAAAAAATATGATATAGATGTACTTTGTTTAGCTGGATTTATGAAAATCCTGTCAGGTAATTTTATTAAAAAATTTTCTAAGCCTATATTAAATATTCATCCATCACTTTTGCCTAAGTATAAAGGATTAAATACTCACGAAAGGGCAATTAAAAATAAAGACAAATTTGCAGGAGCTTCAATTCACAAAGTAACAGAAAAATTAGACTCTGGTAAGGTTATTTTACAAAAGAAAGTAAAAATTTTAAGATCAGATAATGTAAAAAGTTTGGAAAAAAAAGTTCTTAAGATAGAACACGAAATTTATCCCAAAGCTATTGATAAGATCTTAATTAATCCTTAAAAAAAAAATTTAACTCTATCTTGGCATTTTCAATACTATCTGATCCATGAACAGAATTTTTATCGATTGAAATACCATATTTTTTTCTTAGTGTTCCCTCTTCCGCATCTTTAGGGTTAGTTGCCCCCATTAATTTTCTATTTTCTAAAACCGCATTATCTTTT
Source organism: Pelagibacteraceae bacterium AG-337-G04 (assembly GCA_003282205.1). GTDB lineage: Bacteria > Pseudomonadota > Alphaproteobacteria > Pelagibacterales > Pelagibacteraceae > Pelagibacter. The sequence continues at coordinate 54,951 of QBZW01000002.1, read as the reverse complement.
TGAAGATTCATTACAACAATTGGTCCGGAAGATAAATATGCACATAAATCGTTATAAAACGGTTTAGACTCATGAACTTTATAGAATTTTTCAGCCTCATCTTTAGAAATATGAATTTTTTTTTCCTTTAAAATTTTGAATCCTTTATTTTTAAATTCATTTTTAATTTGATCCTGTAGATTTCTTTCAACTGCATCTGGTTTAATTATAGATAATGTTTGTTCAATATTACTCATAATTGTCCTCTATAAATTTGTTTAATAATCTAACACCATAACCTGTTGCACCACCTGAATTTAAAGCTCCAGCATATTTAGAAAAAGCCATGCCAGCAATATCTAAATGCGCCCAGGGTGTTTTATTAATTATAAACCTTTGCAAAAATTGAGCAGCAGTTGTTGATCCGGCACCTCCAACATAATTAATATTTTGCATGTCGGCGTTATTTGAATTCATTAATTTATTGTAATTTTCGTGAAGAGGCATTTCCCATACTTTTTCCTCTACCTTTTCTCCGGCATTAAAAAGTTGACTTGACAATTTTTTATTGTTTGACCACATTCCAGCATATTCAGATCCGAGTGCAACTATTATTGCTCCAGTTAATGTCGCTAAGTCAATAATTAAACTTGGTTTAAATTTCTCCTCTGTATATGTAAGCGCATCTGCTAGAACAAGTCTTCCTTCAGCATCTGTGTTTAAAACTTCGATAGTTTGTCCACTATATGATTTTACAATATCTCCTGGTCTTTGTGCATTTGCTCCTGGCATATTTTCGACTAATCCTACAACTCCAACTGCATTAATTTTAGATTTCCTTAAGGCTAGAGTTTTCATAAGACCAACTACAGTTGCTGAACCAGCCATATCATATGTCATATCTTCCATAAATTTTGCAGGCTTGAGTGAAATTCCTCCAGTATCAAAACAAACTCCTTTTCCAACGAAGGCTAAAGGTTTTGATTTATTTTTATTTCCACTCCACTCTATTGTTACCATATAAGAACCTCTAATACTTCCTTGTCCAACACCAAGTAATGCATTAAAACCTAATTTTTTTAATCTTTTCTGATCATAGACTGTAACTTTTAATCCAAATTTTCTCAATTTTACAATTCTCTTTGCGTACTCATCTGGATGTAAAATATTACCTGGTTCAGAAACCAAATCTCTAGTGAGAAAAACTCCTTCCAAAAGAGCATTTAATTTATTTCTTAATAAATTCTTTTGTTTAATACCACTACCAACGATACTTAAATTTATTATAAATTTATTTGTTTTTTTGTATGTTTTGTAAAGACTAAAATTATAAGATTTAAGCTGTGCTCCATGAAGAAACTTTTCTAGTTGTACATTGGTGAGAGGATTATTTGTTAAATTAATAAATGAATTTTCTTTCTTATTTTCCTTTAAAAAAACATATAATTTTGATCCAAGTTTTTCAAAATCTAATGTGGCCTTTGACTTTGTGCAATTTACGAATATGTAACTTTTGTCTTTGTAATCTTTTGCAAGAAAATTCTGCTCAGAGAAAAGTTTATTAGAGAAAACTGTATTCGTTAATTGTTTAATCCCTTTTATTTTTATAGTTTTTTGATTTAACAGAATAATCTCATTGTCCTTTGCCATTTTTGGGACTTTATTTGTAAAATTTATATTTAGCTTCATTTTTTTGAAATTATTTATTAGATAATGTTGTATATTTATTAAAACAAAAATTTCAATGAATAAATTAATATTTCGTAAACTTTCTCAGGATATCTTTAATTTCTTTCTAATAGCATCATTTAGTATTACATTTATCGTTTGGATAATCCAGGCTGTTAATTTTTTAGATCTAGTATCTGATGATGGGCACAGTTTGAAGGTTTATTTTTATTTTGTTTCACTAAATCTACCAAAAATATTCAGTAAAACAATTATTTTTGTATTTTTTCTATCCATCTTTTATGTAATAAATAAATATGAGAATTCAAATGAGTTAATAGTTTTTTGGAATAATGGGATTAGAAAAATTCAATTAATTAATTTCATACTTAGATTTTCAATATTATTTTTAATTCTACAACTTATATTAACATTAATTATTGTACCTAAATCACAAAATTTAGGAAGAATTTTTATTAAAGAATCTAATATTGATTTTTTACCTAAATTGATATCTGAAAAGAAATTTATCAATGTAGTAAAAGGACTTACTATTTTTGTTGAAGAGTACAAAAAAGATGGAGAATTAAAAAAAATTTATATAAATGAGAAAATTGAAGGCGGTAAATCAAAAATTATTGTTGCTGATAGGGGAATAATTATTAAAAAAAATAAAAAATATATTTTAAGACTTTTTGATGGAGGAATTACAAATGTTAACTCAAATAATACTTTTGTATTAAATTTTTCTGAGACTGATTATGATTTATCTAACTTTACAACTAAAACAGTTACACGATCAAAAATTCAAGAGTTAGACTCTATTGAATTAGTAAAATGCATAAAAGAAGATTTTCCAAAAAATAATTTTAATGGACAAAAAATAATTAATGATACTAGTAGTGATGCTTGTCATACAAGGAGAGTAAAATCTATAATTGAAGAACTATATAAAAGGATAATAATTCCATTTTATACACTTATAATTTCATTAGTTGCCGCAAGTTTGATAATTGAACCTAGATCTAGTTTTTTTGGTAAATCACGCAAGCTAAATATTTTCTTAATTGGAAGTTTAACGATTGCTATTTCGCAAATTTTATTAAAATATTTTTTTATTTCTCCAATAATAAATACTTTAATTTTAATATTTCCCTTAATTTTAGTAATTATATTTTATTTGATATTGAATATATTTACGAAATTCAAACTTAATTTACTATGACTTTTAAAAAATATCACTCCTACTTAACAAAATTATTTTTAAAGAATGTATTAATGATTCTGTTAGTATTTATATTTCTAAGCTTTTTTTTAAATATTTTCGAAGAGTTGAAATATTTTGAGAATAAAGAAAATGAAATCTATTACCCAATTATTTTGACTATTTTAAATATTCCATCAATCATTTTTGAAATATTACCTTTTATTTTTTTGTTAGGTGTAATGTTTTTTTTTATTAATATTTTTGATAGAGATGAAATTGAACTATTAAGGAGTAACGGCATCGATAATTTTAAAATTACAACTATAGTTTCATTAGTTTCTTTAATTATGGGAATAATACTAATATTTGTTTATTATTCTTTTTCTGCAAATTTAAAGAGTTTATATCTTAATATAAAATATCAATACTCTAATTCTGGTGATCACTTGGCTGTTGTAAATGAAGGTGGATTATGGATTAAAGAAAAAGGCAAAAATAATCAAAATATATTTATAATTAATGCACAAACTTATAAAAAAAATTCCTTAGAAAATATAAAGATAACTCAAGTAGACACTAATTATAGACTAATTAACACGATTTTAGCAGAGGAAGGTGATATTTCAGAGAAAGTTTGGAGATTAAGAAACGTAAAAATTTATTCTAATGAAGTAAAAACTAAAAATGTTTTAGATTATAATTATTCCTCTTCATTTAATAGTAAAATCATTGCAAACTTATATTCAAATTTAAATTCTTTGAATATTTTTGAATTATTGAAATTAGAAAAAAATTATGAGTCTATCGGTTATTCTGCTACAGATGTAAAATTACATTTAAATAAAATTTATAGTCTACCAATATATTTAACCCTAACTGCAATAATCGGAGCTCTACTAATGTTAAAATTTAATATAATTAAATCAAAGTTTTTCTTAATTGTTGTTGGCGTAATAGTTTCAGTAATATTTTATTATATTAATTATTTTTCTATTTTATTTGGCAAGAATGAAACATTACCAGTATATATTTCTGTATGGCTTCCTCAAGTTATTATGTTTCTTGTATGTATGATAGGATTGACAAGGTTAAATGAAAATTAAATTTTTAAATTATATAGTCCTTTTTTCACTTTTATTTGTATGTAATCAAATTAAAGCTGATGTAATATTGTTTGACTCTAAAAGTATAGAGATAGAGAATGAAGGAAATTTAATTTACTCTGGAAAAGGCACTGCTAAAATTCCTAATCAAAAATTAACTATTAGGAGTGACAGATCAGTTTATAATAAGTTAATTTCTCAATTACTAATTAAAGATAATGTTGAATTCTTTGATGATTTAAATCAAATAATTATAAATAGTAGAGAGGCAATATATGATGAAATAAATAATACAATTTTATCAAAAGGAGAAACCTTTATAAAAATTGAAAATAAATACGAGATTTTTTCAGAGGACGTGTTGTATGACAGAAATTCTATGAAGATAATTAGTGAGTTAGATACAAAAATATATGATGATTTAAATAATTTATATAATTTCAAAGATGGTTTTGTATTCGATAAAAATAAAGAGGTTATTTCCTCAAAAACAACAAATATAATAGACAATGACAATAACAGTTATTTGTTTGAAAATGCTAAAATAAATTTAAAAACAAAAGAACTTGTAGGTAAAGAGGTAAGTGTAGATTTTGTTAATGATTTTTTTGGAGATGTAAATAATGATCCGCTACTTAAGGGAAAGTCTGCTTTATCTGATAATAAAAATACAATAATACAAAAAGCAGTTTTCAGTACGTGTAATACTGATAATAAAAATTGTAGAGGATGGGAAATTCAGAGTGATGAATTTAAACACAATAAAATAGACAAATTATTTGAATATAAAAACTCATGGTTGAAAGTTTTTAATCAAAGAATTTTTTTTCTACCCTATTTTAATCATCCTGATCCGTCGGTTAAAAGGAAGTCAGGTTTCTTAACACCTGTGTATTCAAGTTCAGATAACTTGGGAAGATCAATTAATATACCATATTTTCATGTTTTATCTGATAGTAAAGACATGACTTTAAATCCGAGGATATATTCTGAAAATGACAATTTTATTCTTCAATCGGAATATAGACAAGCTTTTGAAAATTCAGATTTAATTGCTGATTTAAGTTTTAATTATGATGACAAAAATACAAGTACTCACTCTATAGTTGAGTTAACGGGAAATTTTGATCAAGACACTTCTTATACATTAGAATTTCAGAATGTATCTGGAAATGATAATTATTTAAAAATTCATGATTTTCAAAATATTCAAGATACAAACGAATTAATGGAAAAGATCAATTCTAGTTCATTAACTTCGTTTTTTAAAATTAATAAAGATATTGATGCAGAAACCAGGGTTTCAAGCGCAATTAGAATATACGAGGATTTGACTATTACAAATACTAATGACAAATACCAGTATGTTTTCCCAGATTTTTCATTTAATAAAGATATTGATTTAGAAAAAAACTACAACGGAACATTATTTTTTAATACATCAGGGTATCAAAAACTTCATTCTACAAATATTTATGAGGCACAGTTAAACAATGATTTCAACTTTAGATCATTTGATATTATAAATTTTGGGATTGTCTCAAATTATGATTTTTTACTAAAAAATTATAACACTTATGCTGAGAATTCTACAGTATTTGATAATAATAATGACCATGATTTATTTGGTACAGTATTACTTAACTCGGAATTACCATTAAAAAAAATATCAAATGACAATACAAACTTTTTAAGGCCCAAAGTACAAATAAAATTTAGTCCAACAAATGGTAAAGATATTTCATCAACTGGGTCAAGATTAAGTTATGATAGTTTATTTTCAAGTAATCGAATTGGAAGGTCTGATATGGTTGAGGAAGGTAAATCTTTAACATTAGGCTTAGAATATGAGAAAATTAATTTAACAAATGAAAAATTAATTGAATTTAATATTGGGAGTGTTCTTAAAGATAAGAAGAATTCATCTATGCCTTCGAAATCGAAACTTGATCAAACTAGGTCTGATATAATTGGAAATTTTGTTTATAATCCGAATAGTGTAGTCAAACTTGAATATGATTTTTCTTATGACAGAGACTTAGATTTTTCAAATTATGATGCTATTTCTGCGGAATTTGGAGAAAATAAATTTATAACAAGTTTTGATTATATAACAGAAAATCATGAACTAGGTAACTCTGAAACAATAAAAAATAATACTCTTATAAATTTTACAGATGAGCACTCACTGCAATTTAAAACAACTAAAGATTTAAAATCTGATTTTACGGAAGTAATTAATTTTAATTATGGATATAATACAGATTGTCTATCTATTTCATTAAATTATAATAAGAGATTTTTTAGAGATGGAAACTTAGTACCAGACGAGAGTTTAAATTTTTTAATTAAATTTATTCCTTTTGCAGAACTTCGTGGATCAGCAAATACAATATTTGAAAATAAACAAAACTAATTATGAAGAAAATTATAATAATAATTATTTTTTTTTTTTCTTTTATAAACTTTCATGCAAATGGTAATATTGTTGAAATTAAAGTAAAAATACAAGGTGAAGTAATAACAAATTTAGATATAGAGAATGAAATAAATTATTTAACTTTTTTAAATCCTAAACTTAAAGATTTAGATAATGAAAAAGTTTTTAATATTGCAAAAAATTCACTAATTACAGAAATCATTAAAAAAGAGGAGCTAAAAAAAATTATAGACCTAAAGAAAGAAAATAATTTAGTCAATATGATTGAAAAAAATTTACTATTAAAAAAAAATATTAAAAGTAAAGATGAATTTAAAAAAATCTTAAATATTAAAAATTTAGAATACAAAGAGATTAAAAAAAAGTTATTAATAGAAGCTTTATGGAATCAGTTAATTTATCAAAAAAATTCAAAAAATATAGTTATTAACAAGGAAGAGTTAAGAAGTAAGATTAAGGGACAGATCGCAGGTATTAAAAAAAAATATGAATATAATTTATCTGAAATTATCTTTGAGGAAGAAATAGATACAAATTTAAAAAATAAAGAATTAGAAATTAAAAGAAGCATAAATAATATAGGCTTTGAGAATACTGCAATCATATTTAGTATCTCTACTACAGCTAAAAATGGTGGATTAATTGGATGGATAAATGAATTACAAATATCTAAGCGAATACTTGAGAATATTGAAAAACTAAATCCAGAACAATTCAGTAAGCCAATAAAAGTAAATAACTCATACTTAATAATTAAAGTAAATCAAAAAAGAGAATTAAAAAACAAAATTAACTTAGAAAAAGAATTAGAAAAATTAATTAAATTAGAGACAAACAGACAACTTAATAATTTTTCAAATATATTTTATAAAAGATTAAGAAAAAACTTTGAAATTAATGAATATTAAAATAATTTTAATTGTACTTGGGGAACCGAACTCGACCTTTTCAGAGGTATTATTTAAGTATTTTAATTCGAATAAATATAAAAAAAATAAAAAAAAAATAATTCTCATAGGTAATGTTAAATTATTAAATGCACAAATGAAAATCTTGAAACAAAATGTACTACTTAATGAGATTTATAATGTAAGTAAATCTGAAAGCAAAAAGATAAATATTATTAATGTAGATTATGATTTCAAAGATGCTTTTTCTAAAATTAAAATTAACTCGAATAAATATATTGAAAAATGTTTTGATATTAGCTTAAGTATTATAAAAAAAAACAAGAATTGTGTTCTTATAAATGGACCTATTTCTAAAAAAACATTTCTAAATAAAAAATTCTTAGGAATTACTGAATATGTTGGTCACAAAACTAAATCTAAAAATCCTGTAATGTTGATATATAATGAAAAACTTGCTGTATCTCCTTTAACAACTCATGTACCACTTAAAAATGTAACTAAATTGGTAAAAAAAAGCAAGATTATCAAAGATACAATTAAAATTAATAATTTCTATAAATTATTTTTTAAAAAAAAACCTAAGATTGGTGTGTTAGGTCTTAATCCTCATTGTGAAACTACAAGTAAAATTAGCGAAGAGGAAAATGAAATTGTACCTGCAATAAAATACTTATCTAAAAATAAAATAAAAATTGACGGACCAATACCTGCAGATACATTTTTTATAAAAAAAAATATGGATAGATTTGATGTTGGTATAGGTATGTATCATGATCAGGTATTAGCACCTATTAAGACGATATTTGAATTCAAAGCAGTTAATATAACTTTAGGTTTACCCTTTTTAAAAATAACACCTGATCACGGACCTAATTATAAAATGCTTGGAAAAAATCAATCAGATCCATCTTCAATATTCTATGCGTTTGAAATTATAAATAACATAAAATGAAATTTACCCAAAAAAAGAGTTTAGGACAAAATTTTTTAATAGACCAAAATATTTTAAATAAAATTACCGATACAGGTAAAGTTGGTCATGAAGATTTAGTAATTGAAGTTGGACCTGGTAGCGGCGCTTTAACAAATAAAATATTAGAAAAAAAACCAAAAAATCTTATTGTTATTGAAAAAGATAAGCAACTGTCTAATTTTTTATTAAAAAAATTCAAAGAAAAAATTAAAATTATTAATGAGGATATGATGAAAATTTCATATCAAAATTTTAATGGGGAAAATTATATTGTATTTGGAAACTTACCATACAATATTTCAACTCAAATTTTAACAAAGTGGATTAAAATTAAAAATATAGATATTTTTTGTAAAAAATTTGTATTAATGTTTCAAAAGGAAGTAGCAGATAGAATAATTGCAAAAACCAATACAAAAAACTACGGCAGATTATCAATATTATCAAATTGGAGAATGAAAATAGATAAAATTTTTGATATTGACCCTGAAAGTTTTAATCCTGCACCGAGAGTTAAAAGTACATTACTGGTTTTAGTTCCTAAAAATAAATTTTTCAAGTTTAAAGACCCAAAAAATTTGGAATATGTAACAAATATTTTTTTTAGTCAGAGACGTAAAATGATAAAAAAACCACTCAAAAAATTATTTAAAAATTATGATGAAATTTCAAAAACATTAAATTTAGATTTAGATTTAAGACCTCAAAATTTAGACCACATCACCTACTACAGAATATGTGAATTATATGAAGCTTCAATTTAATAAATTATTAATATGATTTGTTATAAATTTTTTATTAAATTTAATTTTCGAATTTTGTTTTTTTTGGGAACTTATAAAATTAGTAATTAGATTATAGCAATTTTCAACATTATCATTTATAACAGCAAAATCATAATCTTTCCAATGCTTAACATCATCTTTAAATTGTTTCATCCTTTCATTTGCAATTTTTTTATCTTTTTTTTCCCTTTTTAATAATCTCTTAAATAATTCTTTTTTTGAAGGGGGTAAAATAAATATTGTTATAATTTTATAATTTAATTTGTTATTTTTTATTTGCTTTGTTCCTTGCCAGTCAATATCAAAAATTACATTTTTACCATTTGCTAAATTTGTGATTACATTCTCCCTTAAAGATCCATAATAATTTTTAAAAACTTTAGCATATTCTAAAAATTTTTTTTCTTTTATAAGTTTTTTAAATTGGGTATTACTTATGAAATAATAATCTTTGCCATTTCTTTCGTTTATTCTAGCTTTTCTGGTTGTGTAAGAAATTGAGATTTTATAGTTTTTTCTTTTTGAAATTTTTTTAACTAAAGTTGTTTTTCCTGCGCCCGAAGGAGAAGATAATATTACAATTACCCCTGCTTTTTTTTCGGCCATTTAAGTAAAAACTTTAGTTTGCTTTATTCTCTATAAACTTAACTGCATCACCTACAGTTAATATTTTTTCAGCATCACTATCAGATATTTCAGATCCAAATTCCTCCTCAAAAGCCATAACTAGCTCAACCGTATCTAAACTATCCGCACCTAAATCATCAATAAAACTTGACTCCTCATTAACTTTGGCTTCATCAATACCTAAGTGATCTGCAACTATTTTTTTTACTTTACTTGAAATATCGTCTGACATTTTGTTCCTTTAAGTTAATTCGTTAATAAATAATTTATTAACTTTGTCAACTAAAATACATACCACCATTTACATGGATTGTTTCACCTGTGATATAATCTGACAGATTAGAACTTAGAAAAGCAATTGAATTTGCTACATCCTCTGGATCACCAAATTTGTTAAGTGATATCCTTGATTTCATTAATTCTGTATGTTCCTCGCTGATTTTAGCTGTCATATTCGATACTATAAAACCTGGAGATACACAATTTACAGTGATATTTTTTTTTCCATACTCAAGGGCTAGGCTCTTTGACATTGCTACAATGCCTGCTTTTGAAGCTGCATAATTTGCTTGTCCAATGTTACCTGTATGCCCTACGACAGATGTAACATTTATTATTTTTCCATTTTTTGATCTTAGCATTTTTTTGATCACGCTTTTTGTAATTAAAAATGTTGAAGTAAGATTTATATCGATTACTTTTTTCCACTCTTCTTCTTTCATTCTCAAAGATAAATTATCTTGGGTGATACCAGCGTTATTGATTAAAACACCAATTCTATTTGAAAAAATCTTGCAACAATCCTCAACAAATTTATCTATAATTCCATGGTCAGATATATTAAACTTCATTACATTTAAGTCTTTATACTTATCTTGGATTTTTTTAAGTTTTTCCTCATTGGTACCCGTTGCTATGACATTTGCACCTGCAGATATTAGGTTATCTAGAATAGCATTACCTATAACCCCTGTTGCCCCAGTTAAAATTATATTTAAATTTTTTAAATCAATCATTAATTTTTCAATTTACTAAGATCATTAATATTATTTACTTGAATTAATTCAACATTTTTATCAATTCTTTTTACAAGTCCCGATAAAACTTTGCCAGGGCCAATTTCAATAAATTTTTTATTTCCATGTTTTATCATATTTATAATACTTTCTCTCCAACGTACTGGTTTTTCGATCTGTTCAATTAAAAGAGTTCTTATGTTGTTAGGATCATTTGATGGTTCTGCTGTAACATTTGAAACTATCATATTTTTTGGGGTAGAAAATTTAGTTGCATTTAATTCTTTGCTCATTATTTTTGTAGCAGGACCCATAAGAGGACAATGAAACGGCGCTGAGACTGGTAATTTAATATTTTTGATATTTAATTTTTTTAATTTAATTTTAAGGTTTTCAATATCTTCAGATCTTCCACTCACAACGACTTGACCATCAGAGTTATCATTAGCTAAAAAACAATTATAATTATTCTTATTATTTTCTATTATTTCCTCTATTTTTTTAATTTCCTCACCTAAAAGTGCTAACATTCCTCCTTCATTTTTGGGAACTGCGTTTTGCATTGCATTACCCCTAATCTTCAATAGTTTAATTGTTTCCTCAAAACTTATCACACCAGCACAAGCTAAAGCAGAATATTCTCCTAATGAGTGTCCTGCAAAAAAATTAGCATTGCTTATATCGAATTTTGTCTCATTTTTTATCACATTAAAAATTGAGTAACTTACTAAAAATATAGCTGGTTGCGTATTTTCAGTCTGATTCAATAATTCTTTTGGACCTTCAAAAATCATTTTGCTTATTGATAAATTCAATACTTCATCAGCCTCATTGAATAATTTTTTTACATAATCAAAATTATCATGAAATTCTTTTATCATTCCAACTGATTGGGAACCTTGACCAGGAAATAAAACAGAAAACATAGAAAATATAAGTAAAAACCTTATTTTTTATATTGTAATTAAAAAATTATAATAGTATATCCTCTTTTTTTTAAAAGAATTATTATGAACTTATACGAGCATACAATAATAGCAAGGCAAGACGTAAGTCCTTCACAATTGAAACAAATACAGGAAAAATATTCAAAGATAGTTGAAAAATTTGATGGAGATATTGTTAAACTTGAGAATTGGGGATTAATGAATTTGTCATATATAATAAAAAAAAATAAAAAAGGCAATTACATACATTTTAAAATTAAGGCTGACGGAAAAATTATATCAGAGCTTGAAAAAAATGAAAAAATTGACAAAAATTTATTAAGATATTTAACTGTGAAAGTAAAAAAATTTGACTTAGATACCGACTATTTTAAAAAAAATGAGGTAACAGAGGAAGTGAATAGGAAAAATATTAATGAAAAAAAGAAATAATAAAAAAAAATCTAAGCAAAGTAATTTTGCTAAATTAAGTATATTCCAAAATCAAAAATATAAATTTAAAAAAAAATGCCCACTTTCTGGAAAAGGAGCTCCAACCGTAGATTACAAAAATATAAAGTTACTTAAAAGATATATATCTGAAAATGGAAAAATATTACCTTCTAGAATTACATCTGTCAGCCAAAAGAGACAAAGAGAATTATCCTTATCAGTTAAAAGGGCAAGAAATTTAGCATTGTTATAAAATGAAAGTAATTTTATTAGAAAATGTCAGAAAAATTGGATCAATTGGGGAAATAATTGATGTCAAAAGAGGTTTTGCTAGGAACTATTTAATTTCAAAGAAAAAGGCACTATTTGCCTCTAAGGAGAATATTCAAGAAGTTGAAAAAATTAAACAAGATTTAAGCAAAAAAGATCAAGATAAAAAAAGAGAAGCAAAATTAATTCAAGAAAAAATTAAAAATAAAAAATATGAATTAAAGAAGTTAAGTACTGAAAATAAAGAACTTTATGGATCAGTTAAACCAACAGAGATCTCAGGAATTATTGAAAAAATTGATAAAGTAAAAATCAATCCATCATTAATACAACCTTCAAAAGAAATAAAATCAATAGGTAGTTTTGATGTTGCGATAAATCTTCATCCAGAAGTACAAACTAAAATTGTAATATCTGTAATTGCCCAAGAAGAAAAATAATTATACAAAATTTTCCCCAGCTTAATTAAAGATTTGTTTTTATTTTTCAATTCTGTATTTTATAAAATGTGTCACAAACTTTAAATTTAGTAAAATCAAAACTAGATGAACTTCCAAATAATATAGAAGCGGAACAATCAGTAATAGGCTCAATATTATTAACAAATGAGATATTTGATGAAATTAGCTTATTAATTTCGAGTAAAAATTTTTATGATCCCATGCATCAAAAAATATTTAGTGCTATTGAAAGTTTAATTTATAGAGGGATGTTGGCAAATCCAATAACATTAAAAAATCACTTCGAAAATCAGAAAGATGAGTTAAACATTCCAGAATATCTTGTAAAGATAACAAAATTTTCTACCTCAATAAGACAAAGTATGGAATACTCCAAACTTATTTATGATTTATACGTCAAAAGAGAATTAATAAAAATTTCAGATAATATAATCGATACTGCCAAACTTAATGATCTCAATAATGACGGACATAATATTATAGAAAATTTTGAAAAATCTTTATTTGATTTAGCAGAAAAAGGTTCATTTAGTTCTTCAATTGTAAAATTTGATGAAGCTATGAAGCAGACTATAGAAATGGCATCTAATGCTTATAAAAATGAAGAAGGAATTGTGGGAGTTCCATCTGGCCTTAAAGATTTAGATGACAGATTAGGTGGAATGCATAAATCAGATTTAATTATTATTGCTGGAAGACCTTCAATGGGAAAAACTGCTCTTGCAACTAATATTGCATTTCATGCTGCGAAAAATATTCAAGAGAAAGGTGAAAAATCATGTATAGCTTTTTTTTCTTTAGAAATGTCTTCAGAGCAATTATCAACAAGAATACTTGCTGAACAATCAAGAATAAAATCTAATGATATAAGAAGAGGAAAAATTTCTGAGGAACAATTTGATAAATTCATTGAAACCTCAAAAAATATCGCTGAACTACCATTGTATATTGACGAAACACCAGCAATTTCTATTGCAGCACTCAGTAATAGAGCAAGACGAATTAAAAGAATTCATGGACTTGATATGATAGTAATTGATTATATTCAGTTAATGAAAGGAACTAGCTTTAAAGACGGAAGAGTTCAGGAAATTTCTGAGATAACCCAAGGTTTGAAAGCGCTTGCTAAAGAATTATCAGTGCCCGTATTAGCACTTTCTCAATTATCTAGAGCAGTAGAACAAAGAGATGATAAAAAGCCTTTACTATCAGACCTGCGTGAATCTGGATCAATTGAACAAGATGCAGACGTTGTAATGTTCGTTTTCAGAGAATCATATTATTTAAAAAACAAGGAACCAAGACCTGCAACTGTTGAACATGCAGAATGGCAGGCAAAAATGAATGAAATTTCTCATTTAGCAGAACTTCTGATACTTAAGCAAAGACATGGTCCAACTGGTACAATAATGCTTGAATTTGAGGAAATGTTTACAAAATTTAAAGATATTCAAAATAATTAATATAAATTATAAAAGCTAATATTCAATGTTAGCTAATTTTTACGAAAAAAATATTATAAAAAAACCCAAACTAGTTTTTTCGATACTGGTAATTTTGTTAATCACTTCTTTTTACTTTTCTAAAGATTTTCGCTTAGATGCAAGTTCAGAAACTTTGCTATTGGAAAATGATCCAGATCTAAAATATCTAAATGAAATAAATGAGAGATATGGCGCAAAAGAGTTTCTAGTCCTAACCTACTCCCCAAAAATTAAAATGAATTCGGAGGATTCAATTAAAAGACTTTCTAAATTAAAAAATGATTTAAAATCATTAAATTGGGTTCATAATGTTGTTACACTTCTAGATATTCCTTTATTAGAGGCAACAGATGATGGTTTAATTGAACGTATTCAAAATTTTAAAACATTAAAAAGTAAGAATATAGATAAAGATCGTGGATTTAATGAAATATTAAATAGTCCTGTATTTAGAAATTTTGTCATTAGTGAGGACGGAAAAACAAGTGGCATCATTGTTTATATCAAACCATATATAATTGATGAAGAAGTCAATACAGAGAAAGGACTAGAGATTTTAAAAGATAAAATTAAAAAAGAAAGACATAAAAATATTTTAGAAATTAGAGAAGTAATAAAAAATCATAATCAAAATACCCAAATTTATCTTGGAGGTATTCCGATGATTGCGGATGATATGATGACTTTTATAAAAAATGATATTGTAACGTTTGGTATAGGAGTACTACTTTTTATTATATTGACACTTTGGTATGTATTCAGAAAAATTATTTGGATAATAATTCCGATTAGCAGTTGTTTCTTTTCTGTTGTTCTTATGATTGGATTTCTTGGTTTAGTCGGATGGAAAGTTACAGTTATTTCATCAAACTTTATTGCTTTAATGTTAATTCTTACAATGGCAATGAATATTCATATGTGTACTAGATTTTTACAATTAAACAAACAGTTTCCAAAAAAGAAAAAATTTGAGATTTTGATTTTGACAACAAAAAAAATGATTTGGCCAATCTTCTATACTGTCTTAACAACAATATGTGCTTTTATGTCATTAGTTTTTAGCGAGATAAAACCAATTATCGATTTTGGGTGGATGATGACTTTTGGATTAATAGCCTCATTAATAATTACATTCACTCTTCTACCTTCATTACTTAATTTTAATGAAAACTCAAATGTTGATTTAACCAACGAAAAAGATTCAAAAATAACTGGATATTTAGGAATACAAGCAGTTAAAAACAAAAATTTTGTATTTGCTTTAACTGGTTTAATTATATTTTTAAGTATATTTGGCATCTCTAAATTAGAAGTTGAAAATAGCTTCATTAACTATTTTGATAAAGATACAGAGATTTACAAAGGCATGAAGTTAATAGACGAGAAGTTGGGTGGAACTACTCCACTAGAAGTAATTTTAAAATTTCCAAAAGATGAGGATGGAGAAACTGATAGTGAGAGTGATTGGGGTGATGAAGAAGAAAATGATGATAAATATTGGTTTACAAAAGACAAAATCAATAAAATAACTAAAGTTCATAATTATCTAGATGGTATTGATGCAGTTGGTAAAGTTTTATCCTTTTCATCAATAATCGAGGTTGCGACAAAATTAAATAATAATAAACAACTTGGAACTTTAGAAATGGGAGTACTTTATACTAAAATTCCAGATAATATTAAAAAAGAAATAGTAGATCCATATATATCTATAAAAAATTCTGAAGCTCGAATAAGTTTAAGAATAAAAGACTCATTAGATGGATTGAGAAGAAATGATCTAATTAATAAGATTAATTTTGATTTAGAGAATAAATTAAATATCAAGAAAAATGAATTTAAACTAGGCGGTGTGCTAATATTATTTAATAATTTACTTCAAAGCTTATTTAAATCTCAAATTTTAACTCTTGGTTTTGTAATGATTGGTATTTTTATTATGTTTTTAATTCTTTTTAGAAATATAAAAATATCATTGATTGGAGTTATGCCAAATTTCATAGCAGCTTTTTTTATTCTAGGAATTATTGGTTTAGCAGAGATACCTTTGGATATGATGACAATAACAATTGCTGCTATAACAATTGGTATAGCTGTAGACAATAGTATCCATTATATTTATAGATTTAGGGAAGAACTTACTAAAATAAAAGATTACAAAAAAACACTTAAGTATTGCCATTCTACGGTCGGTGTAGCTATACTAAATACATCTATAACAATTGTATTTGGATTTTCTATTTTGATTTTATCAAATTTTATTCCAACCATATATTTTGGAGTATTTACTGGGATAGCAATGCTTCTGGCTATGATATCTGTTTTAACATTATTGCCATCTTTAATTTTAGTATTTAAACCTTTTAAAATTAAATAGTTAATGGAAGTTATGAAAGATATTTTAAATGATCTTTATACTTTTGATATAATTTATTTGGTTTTCACGGCACTATCCTTGATTACATGCACAAAAAAAGGTTTTTTATTGAGCATTTTATCAGCCTCTAAATGGCTTTTGGCTTATGTAGTCACTTTATTTCTAATTCCAAAAGTAAAACCATACTTTGAGGATATAATTGATAGTGAATATGTTCTAAATTTAGCAGTTGGTATAGGATTATTCATAATAATTATTTTCTTAATTTTATTAATAAATAAAGGAATTAATAGAGCTGTCACGTACTCTGGACTAGGAAATTTAGATAGAATCTTTGGTTTCTTTTTTGGATTTGTTAGGGCTTACGTTATTGTTGTATGCATTTATACAACTATAAATATAGTCTATAATCACAAAAAATGGCCAATTAATATAGATGATGCTTTTACATATGCATGGGTTGAAAAAGGTAGTAACTATCTTATAAAAGAATTTCCTGATGAAGAAAATTATGAAGAAACTAAAGAAAAAGTTCAAGATATATGATCCTAAACTAAAAGAAGAATGTGCTGTTTTTGGAATAAGTAACAATGAGGACGCAGCTACACTTGCTGCTTTGGGACTTCATGCACTTCAACATAGAGGACAAGAAGGATGTGGAATTGTTTCCTATGATGGAGAAAAATATCATTCTGAAAAAAGATTTGGACTAGTGGGAGATAATTTTAATGATGAAAAAGTTATAAAAAAACTTCCTGGTAAATATGCAATTGGTCATAATCGTTATTCAACGACAGGTGGAACTGCTTTAAGAAATGTTCAGCCATTTTTTGCTGATACAAATTCTGGAGGTATTGGAGTTGCCCATAACGGTAATTTAACAAATGCAATAACCTTAAGAAATAAAATGGTTCAAGAAGGATCCATTTTTTATACTACTTCAGATACTGAAACAATTGTTAAACTAATTGCAAAATCAAAGAGAGCAAAGACTATAGATAAAGTTATAGATGCTATGTTTCAAATTCAAGGAGGTTATGCACTTGTAATGATGACACAAAATACTCTTATAGGAGTAAGAGATCCTTTCGGAATTAGACCATTAGTAATTGGTAAATTAAAAAATTCATATGTACTTGCCTCTGAAACTTGTGCATTTGATATAATTGGAGCAAAATTTGTAAGAGAGGTTGAAAATGGTGAAATTATTCATATTGAAAATGATGAAATTAAAAGTATTAAACCATTTCCGCCAAAAAAAGTTAGACCATGTGTATTTGAATACATTTATTTCTCTAGACCAGACAGTATCTTAAACGGCAAAACTGCATACGAATACAGAAAAAATTTTGGGGAACAATTGGCAAAAGAAGACAAAATAGAAGCCGACTTAGTTGTGCCTGTTCCAGATTCAGGGAATGCTGCAGCACTAGGATATGCAGAAAAAAAGGGTCTCAAATTTGATCTAGGATTAATTAGAAACCATTATGTTGGTAGAACTTTTATCGAACCATCACAACAAATAAGAAGTTTAGGAGTAAAACTAAAATTGAATCCAAATATTTCAGTAATAAAAAATAAAAAAATTATTTTAGTTGATGACTCACTAGTAAGAGGTACTACCTCGTCAAAAATAGTGAAAATGTTATACGACTCTGGAGCAAAAGAAGTCCACGTGAGAATAGCAAGCCCCGAAATTAAATTTCCCGATTTCTATGGAGTTGATACACCGACAAAAAAAGAGCTTTTAGCAGCTAACAAATCTACAGCTGAAATATGTGAATTTATAAAGGCAAAATCAATAAAATTTTTAAGTTTAAATGGATTATACTTAGGAATGGGATTTGAGCAAAGAAATGAAAATTATCCTCAATTAACCGATCACCACTTTACAGGTGAATACCCAGTAAAAATAATTGATGAACTAGGAGAAGATAAAGTAACCCAATTGTCATTATTAAGTACTGCATCAAACAATTAAAATGAAAAAAGTAAGTTTTAAAGAAATGAAGTATGGAACTAAAGATGACTACAAGCTTTTAGAAAAGCTAGAAAGTCAGTATGAACGAAAAACTGCAGATAGAATTTTAAATTACTTAGCTTCACAAACTTCTACACTAGAAGGATATCAGATAACAAGATTAGAACATTCATTGCAGGCTGCAACAAGAGCGTATAAAAATGGTGAGAACGAAGAAATGGTCGTAGCCACATTATTACACGATCTTGGAGATGAATTAGCTCCAATGAATCATTCTCAATATGCAGCATCTATTATTAAACCTTATGTTTCAGAAAAAACATACTGGATTATTTTACATCATGGTTTATTTCAAACCTATTATTCTGCAGAACATTTAGGTGGAGATAAGAATGCAAGAGAAAAATATAAGGATGCAGAACATTATCAAGCTACAATAGATTTTTGTGAAAATTATGATCAAGCTTCATTTGATCCAAATTATAAGTCAATGACATTAAAAGAATTTGAGCCAATGGTTAGGAAAATTTTTTCAAGAAAACCTTACTACCACCACTAAGTTGTCTAATATTTTAAAAAACGAAAAAAGCCCTTATCTTCAGCAACACAAAGATAATCCAGTTGATTGGTTTCCTTGGAATAAAGAAACTTTAAACAAAGCAAAAACAGAAAAAAAACCAATATTTTTAAGTGTTGGATATGCAAGTTGTCATTGGTGCCATGTTATGGCTCATGAGAGTTTTGAAAATGAAGAAACAGCTAAACTCATGAATGAAAAATTTATAAATATAAAAGTTGATAGAGAGGAAAGACCTGATTTAGATTATGTATTTCAAAAAAGCTTATCAATACTAACTGGTGCTCAAGGTGGATGGCCACTATCAATGTTTTTAGATGAAAATGGAGTGCCATTTACAGGAGGAACGTATTTCCCACCCAAGGAGATTCGGGGAAGGCCTGATTTTAAAAAAGTTTTAAATAGCGTACATAACGTGTATAATGAAAATAGAGAGAAAATTTTAGCTCAAGCAACACAAGTTAAAGAAATATTCTCAAAAATTAATCAAAGATCTGCAGTTTTAAATCAGCCGCTGGAGCCATTTGTAGAGAAAATTATTAGTTATTTAGATGAAAATAATGGAAGTTTCAAAGGAGCTCCCAAGTTCCCTCAATTTTATTTATTTGATGCAATGTTTTATTTTTATTTAAAAACCAAAAATAAAAATTATTTTAAACCTGTTGAAATTTTACTAAATAATCTTTGTTCAAAAGGTATTTATGATCATCTAGAAGGAGGAATTTCAAGATATGCTGTTGATGAAAAATGGATTATTCCACATTTTGAAAAAATGCTTTATGACAATATCCAATTCATAGATCTTTTAACTAAATTTTATCAGAATACAAAAAATGATTATTTTAAAAATAAACTTTTACAAACAATTCAATACTTTAATAATGAATTTAAAAACAAAGAGAAATTATACGGTTCCGCATATGATGCTGATAGTGAAGGTGTAGAAGGAAAATATTATGTTTGGTCGTATGAAGAATTAAAAAATCTTTTAAAGGATGATATTAAATCATTAGAAACTAAGTATGAGATTTCAGAGAGCGGTAATTTTGAAGGGAATAACATCCTGGTAGAAAAAAATTTAATATCTGATGAAGACAAAAATAACTCTGAGAAGATAAAAAAAAAATTACTCGATGTAAGAAGAAAAAGAAAAAAGCCATTTTTTGATGATAAATCACAAACAGATTTAAATGCATATATGCTCCAAGTTCTTCTAAAAACTTCAGTAAACTTAGATGATGAAGATTTAAAAAGTAAGACTATTGAAACAATCGAAATATTAAATAAAAAATTAAATCAAAAAATAATTCATTGTTATGAAAATAAAGAAATAGAAACTTTCCTCGAGGACTATGTGTATTACGCTCTACTAATGATAACACTATATGAAGTTAATGCTGATAAAAAAGCTTTAGAAAAATCTATAACAATAATGAATGATACTTGGGAATTATTCTTTAATAAAGAAACTCAGTTGTTTCAGAAAAATATTATTAAAGATAATGATTTGTTTGCAAGTCCACTAGACTTAAACGATAGCAATATTCCAAATGGTAATAGCGTTTATCTACTAATTTCAAATAAATTATATTCAATTACAAATGATAAAATGTGGTCTGAAAGAAATGAACTACTTAAAAAATCATTTCATCAAGTTATAAACTCTTATTATTCACAAATGTTTAGCTTTATTAAAACCCTTGATATTTGCGATAATAGCTTATCATTCACATTCCATGGAACATCTCAGTCTATTAAGGAAATGCAGATTTATTTACAAAAAGAATATCTAGGAGTTGCAACATTTGTTTACCAATTAAATAATGATACAAAACCTAGTGTTATTATCTGTAAAAATCAAACTTGTTCTAACAAATTAACTAACGTAATCGAAGCTGTTGAATATTTAAGTAAGAGTGATTAAATCATCGATATGGATAAAGGTAATATAATAGATCATTTTAAATCAGGAATTAAGGAACCCACTAATACCAAAATAGGTGTTGAGCACGAAAAATTTCTTTTCTATAAGAAGAATGATAAAAGGATAAATTATTCTACAATTAAAGAAATTTTCAAAATTTTATATGAATTTGGTTGGAAACCATCTTATGAAGGTGAAAATGTAATAGCGTTAAACAAAGATAATAAAAGTATTACTTTAGAACCTGGCAATCAAATTGAGCTTGCAGGTGCTCAATTAACTAATATTCATGAAGTTTGCTCTGAAGCTAATAATTATTTGTTTGAACTAAAACAAGTTGTTGAAAAATTACATTTAAAAATAGTAAGTGCTGGATTTGATCCAATATCTAAGTTGTCAGAAATTCCAAACAACCCTAAAAAAAGATACGAAGTAATGACAAAGGATATGCCTAAAGGTGGGTCGCTCAGTCTAGATATGATGTATAGAACATCTGGGACACAGTTAAATCTGGACTACACATCTGAAAATGATTTTATAAAAAAGTTTAAATTGGCAAATAGTTTAGTTCCATTAAGTATTGCACTTTTTGCAAACTCATCAATTGTTGAGAAAAAAGATAGTAAATATTTATCATACCGATCAAAAGTATGGCAAGAAACATCAAGGGGTGGTCTTCCAGAAATTTTTTTAGAAAATATTGATTTTGAAAAATATGCTGATTTTGTTATGGATTATCCAATACTGTTTTTAAAAAAAGATGATAAATATTTATCTGGTAAAAATTATAAATTTTCTGATTACATGAATGGTAATATTCAAGAAATAAATAATTCTTTACCAAGTATTGACGATCTTGGATTACATTTGAGTACTATATTTACAGAGAATAGATTAAAACAATATATTGAATTTAGATCTATGGATACTTGTGGTTGGAACTGTATTTGCGCTGGTCCTGCTTTTTTTACTGGTCTTTTATATGGTAATTTAGACGAAGCATTAGAATTTATCTCAAAATGGGAAAAGAAAGATTTATTGAATGCGTATAAAGATGCACCTATGAAAGGACTTGATACAAATTTAATGGGTAAGGATATGATTTATTGGATCTCTAACTTGTTAAAAATTGCTGAAAAAGGTTTAGAAAAGAGAGATTTTATTGGAAAAAGCGGTACAAATGAAACTAAATACTTGGAACATTTAAATAAGATTATCAATAATAAAGAAACAGTTGCCAGCTATGTTATAAATAAATTTTCTAAATTTCAAAATTTAGACGATTTATATGACAATTAAAATTATAGGCATTCAAGGCGATAAATTAGATAAAATTAACATATCTTCTGACACATCAATATTTTTAGCTCATGAAGCTCAGAAATTAGGATATAAAATATTTTATTATACTCCTTCGGACTTATCCATTGTCAAAAATAGAACATGTGCAAATGGTGTATTTGTAAAATTTAACTATGAAAGAAAAAAATTTTACAAAATTTATAAAAAACAAAAAATTTTCGTTGAAAATCTTAAATTTATTTTAATAAGACAAGATCCTCCATTTAATTCAGAATATTTAATAACTACTCTTATTTTAGATGGCTTAAAAAAAGTAAAAATTATAAACAATCCAACTGCTATCAGAAATGTATCAGAAAAACTTTACTCGAAGCATTTTATTAAATTTATGCCAAATACTCTGTTTTCAAATAATATAGATGAAATAAAGAAGTTTTATAAAAAAAATAAAAGTATGATTATGAAACCCATTAATGGATATGGCGGTAATCAAATTCATCTAATAAAAAATAAGTTTAATAAAAAACTTATTACAAATTTTTTAAATAAAAATGGTCATTCAATGTTTCAAAAATTTTTAAAAAATATTTCTAAAGGAGATAAAAGGGTTTTTATTATTAATGGTAAAGTGTGTGGTGCAATATCAAGAGTTCCTAAAAAAGGTTCATATTTGAGTAACATGAGTAAAGGTGCTGTACCTAAACTTACAAAACTTACAAAACAAGAAATAAAAATTGCAAAACTTGTTGGCAAAAAATTAAAGAATGATAATATTTATTTTGCTGGAATTGACTTCATAGATCAGAAACTAAATGGAGATATAAATGTTACTTCTCCCACTGGATTAAAAACATACTATGACCTATCTAAAATCAATCTTGCTAAGATATTTTGGAAAGGTTTAAGAGCTTGAACAAATTATCAGATCAAAAAAAAGGTTCATTGCTAGCTTTTATAGCAGTAATGTTTATTACCCCTGACTCACTTCTCATTAGACTATCAAATGTAGAAACATGGGGAATGCTTTTTTATAGAGGAGTAATACCTTTTATCATCGTTTTTTTAGGGTTGTTAATATTTTATAAACAAAATTTTATCAATGCTTTCCTTAAAATAGGTATTATAGGTATATTTTATGCAATCAGCTTTTCAATTTGTAATATTACATTCATTTTATCTATTCAAAACACTAATGTGGCTAACACATTAATTATGATTGCTCTGGCCCCAATACTATCTGCAATACTTGGAGCTATATTTTTGAAAGAAATGCCAAACAAAGGGACCTGGACAGCAATTTTTATCACATTTTTGGCAGTTTTATTTATTTTTTATGACTCTCTCCAAATTGGCAATCTTTTTGGAAATATAATGGGATTTGTTACAGCTGCAGGTCTTGCTGTAAATGCAATTCTAATTAGATCTGCTAAAGAAAGAGATCTTTTGCCAGCATCTGTGATGGGAAAGTTAGGAGTTGCAGTGTTTGCCTTCTTTTTTGTTGAAAATTTTAGTTTAATTGGAACTGATCAAATTTTCATACCTATAATGTGCATTATTTGTGTAGCACTACCGTTTGTTTTGGTAACAATTGCACCTAGGTTTATACCAGCCGAGGAAGTTAATCTATTTTTTCTATTAGAAACGATATTAGGTCCAATTTGGGTTTGGTTAGTTATTAAAGAACAACCAACCTTGGAGACCATTATTGGAGGTGCCGTGATCATAGTTACTTTAGGTATCCACTCATATATAAAACTAAAAGAACCTCAAAAAATAATCAATTAATTTCTTGATTAAATATTAAATCATTCATAGATAGCGAAATTATGGAAAAGATACTTAAAAATTCCTGGGCATTATTCACGGGCATGGGTCTAATTATGATAGCTCATGGCTTTCAAGTTTCTTTACTTGGAGTAAGAGCTGTTTATGAAAGTTTCAGCCTAACCGCAACTGGCTTTATGTTGTCAGGTTATTTTGTGGGATATTTTATTGGAGCAAAAACAGTTCCACTTTTAGTTTCAAGAGTTGGTCATATAAGAGTATTTGCTGCTTTTGCATCAATTGCTTCTATAGTTGTTTTAGTACACTCCATAATCGTCAATCCATTTACATGGTTTATTCTGAGAATTATTTCAGGTTTTTCAATGGTATGTTTATATACAATTGCTGAAAGCTGGCTAAATGATCGGGCAAGCAATAAAAATAGAGGAAGTGTTTTATCAATTTATATGATCGTTCTTTATGGCTCTATGGCGGTTGGAATGTTTTTTTTAAATTTTAGTAAACCAGAAAATTTTCAACCATTTATACTTGTTTCTTTATTCATGTCGCTATCACTTGTCCCAATATTATTAACCAAGAAAAAACCACCAAAATTTAAAAAAATTATTGGAATGAAAATTAAAGAACTTTATGAAGCATCTCCATTTGGAATGGTAAGCGCACTTTTATGTGGTATTTGTCACTCTGCAATGTTTGCTTTAATTGCTGTTTATGCAGCATCAATGAATTTTAGTATTTTTGAAATTTCTTTTGTAACTTTTTTAATTGCTATTTCTGGTGCTATTTCACAATGGCCCATTGGCAAACTATCAGACATTTATGACAGAAGAACAGTCACAGTATATTCAACATTTGCTTCAGCTTTCTTTGCATTATGTGCGATTTTTTCAGTCAGTACTATGCATTTAGCTGATAATTTAGCGAGTCCAAAGTTCTGGTTTTATATTTTCACAGGTTTATATGCTTTCTTTAGTCTTCCAATGTTTGCATTAATTTTTGCTCACACCAATGATTTTGTAGCCAAAGAAAAATTTGTAGCTGCAGGAGCAGGTTTACAATTTACTTTTGGAATGGGTGCAATTAGCGGACCTTTTTTATGTTCTATATTTATGGATTTAATTGGAGAGAATGGTTATTTTATATTTCTAATTATATTTCACTGTTTAATAGGAACATATGGAATTTACAGAATGAATGTTAGAGAGGTTATTGAAAACCCTGACTCACAATTCACCCCTCTTCCAACAACAATTACACCTATTGGTTTAGAACTTAATCCATCAACAGAACCTATTGAAGACCCAGTAAAACCAGCAGGAACTCAAGAAACAATTATTGAAGAGAATAACCCTTCCCAATAATTAAGATCTTATTTAAAATTTTTATTCTGCTAAACTGGCTCTAATGAAGGTTGTTCTAATTAAAAAATATAATAGTGTAAGGAATATAAAAAAGTATGCCTTCATTTGATATAATAAGTAAAATCAATTATCAAGAGTTTGATAATGCTCTAGCTAATTGTTTAAGAGAAATTGCTAACCGATATGATTTTAAGGGACTCAATATTTCAATTGAAAGAAAAAATAAAATAATTACTACTTTAGCACCAGATGAACTAAAATTAAAACAAGTAAATGAATTATTACAAGTTCATCTTATAAGACGAAAAGTAGATCCAAGAGTAATAATTGTAAAAAATTCAGAGGATGCAGCAGGTGCAACCATCAGGCAAATTAGTGAATTAGCGGAGGGCATTAGCCAAGAAAATGCTAAGAAGATTATTGCTGATTTAAAAAAACTAAAACTTAAAATCCAAATTAAAATTCAAGGAGAAGAATTAAGAGCTCAAGGAAAAAAAAGAGATGATCTTCAAGATGTAATATCTGCATTAAAAGCTATGGATATAGGGCTCCCAATTGAATTTATAAACTTTAGAGATTAACCAAAATTTAAGTTTGTATGATTTAAGAAAACAAAAATAAACTATGAGTATTTATCTGCACAAAATAATACCTTTAATAGTTAGTCCATTGTTTTTATATCTATTTATAATTTTTTGTGGAATATTTTTTAGATCAAGAAGAATTATAATTATAGGCACACTTACTTTAATTATTTTTTCATTACCAATTATTTCCTATAAACTAAATAAATACCTTGAAAAAGACTACATTTTAGAAGAAGTATCAAATATCAAAGAAGCTGATGCTATCATTGTTTTAAGTGGTATGGTGTCAAGAATCAAAATTGGTGACAAATTAAAGTATGAATTTGGAGGGGCGGTTGATAGAATTTTATCAGGTATGGACTTATTTAAAAATAAGAAAGCTCCTCTTCTTATTTTAACAAGAGGTAATCTACCTTGGCAATATGGGATTCCTGAGGGAGAATACCTAAAAAAATTTGCTACAAAATTCGGTATACCAAAAGAATATATTTTAATGACTGATAATGTTCAAAACACAGAAGATGAAGCAAAATCAGTAAAAAATATTTTAAAAATAGATAATCCCAATATTATATTAGTTACTTCAGCTTTCCACATGCATAGGGCAACTATGATTTTTAAAGGGGAAAATTTTAATGTAATACCTTTTGCAGTAGATTTTCTAAACTCAAGCAAGGTTACATTTATAGATTTTATACCTTCAGCCTCTGCACTTGATGGAACAAGTAATTTCTTAAGAGAAATGATCGGAAGACTATATTACTATTTTAAATATCGGCTTTAATATTTTAAAATAAATGAAAAAAATTTTTTTTGACCATAAATGACTAAGTATATGATTGAGATTATTTTAGGAACATTCGTTGTTATTGTCGTAGGTTTTTATTTATTTAGACCTATTTCAAAACAAGAAGAGAAAGACTTGAAATCTAAAAATAATTGGCGAGGTGGATTTTAAATGAAAAAACTTTTAGGGATCGTAGTTTTTGGTTTGTTAATATGTGAAAATGTTTTTGCTGGTGTAGAAGAAGTGATTAAAGAAATAAAAAAAAATAAAGATATAGCTCAGGGTTTTGATAAAGTTAAAGAATTTGATACCTGGAATGAATGGCGTGTTACCCCTAAAGCAATACTCAAATCAGATAAATCAAAAAGAGAGCATTTAATGAAAATTGTTGATAAATCTGACAACCATCCGGTTAGGTTTGGAAAACAATCTTTAAGATTTGAAGTTAGAAATGGAAATGGATGGGGTTGGGATTCCAGGAATGATAGAGAAAGATCTGAACTACTAATTTGTTGTGTTAATAAACAAACTACTTGGACTGCTTGGTCATTATATTTGCCTAATGATTATGAAAAGATATTCCCTGCTAAGACTATGTTAGCACAATTCCATAATGATGCTGATAATCCACCAGCTTTTGCTTTTGACAATCAATCTGAACGTCATGCAAATGAAGGAGGTGGGTATTGGATTGCAGTAGATGAGTATATTAATAAAAAATTTTTACTAAAAAAGCTATTAGATCATTCAGAAATGCTTGGCAGATGGAATGATATTTTAGTTAATGCAAAATGGACACATAAAGAAGATGGCTTTTTTAAAATTTGGATTAATGGTAAACTTGCTTTTAATCACAGAGGTATGACGCAAGAAAAAGGAGAACTAATAGAATTTCATGTAGGTATTTACAGATCTTTTCTTTCAAGAACGCCTGGACCAGATAAAACCCAAATAGCTTATTATGACGAGATTAGACATACAAACTCTTGTAAAAAACTTAAAATCGGTGATCTTGGATATTCTTGTAAAAAAATTGAAAGTCAAAATTAAAATGAAGATACTTTTAACGATCGTGGTTCTAATTTTGTTGTTGAGTGGAAACTCTAATGCTTGTGAAAAAGAGGATTTCACAAAATATATATCAGCAGGTAAAAACAAATGTATAGCAATGTTAAATTTAGGAAAAATAAGAAAGGGTAAAAAAAACTTAATAGTATTTCTTCATGGTGACGGACGTCCTGATTCTCCAAGACCAGGAATACCCAAAAAAAGTCATATTAGATTTGCAAAAGAATTAATTAACGATGATAACAATACCTTTATTTTTGCAAGACCTGGTTACTTTATTAGAGAAAGAGGCAGTAGTGAAGAGGATAGATATTCATCAGGACCTCGTGATGCTATAAAGAGTACAGTAGTAAATTATAGTTGGAAAAACTTTCAAATACTAGTACCTGCATTAGAGAACCTTAAAAAATATTATAAACCTGAAAAACTAATTTTAATTGGTCATTCTGGAGGAGCTTATCAGGGAGGCACTATTCATGGAAAAGTACCAGGATTAGTTGATATAAATATTTTGATCTCTTGTCCGTGTGACTGGGAAATTAGAAAAAAACTAAGCAATGGTAAAAAATGGGAAACCAAATCTCAATTGAAAAAATTAAAAAAATATTCCCCAAGTTTTAATTATGAAGATATAGATTTAAAATCTCTCAATGTATTAATTGTTGGAAAAGATGACAAAAATACAGCTCCAGGAGTTTCAGAATATTATTATGATTTACTCTTAAAGAAAAAACTACAAGTTAAATTGCATATTATTGATGGTGGTCACGGATTAAGGTCTATGCCAACAATTGGATCTGTAATTAAAGAATATTTAAAGTAATGAAAAAACTTTTAGGGATCTTGGTTCTAGGATTTTTATGTTTATACAATTACGCATTTGCAAAAAAACCACAGCCTGTTGCTGGACCAAATTGTCATATTATTCATTCTGCAAAATCAACTAATTCTGGAAAATCATACAAAAAAATAAGCTCTAAATTATTAAAGTCTGCATCAGTTCCTGATGCTATAATTTTTAAAAACAAAAAATTAATTTATTATGTTAACGGTGATTTTGATAATCATTCAATTTATGTCTCTGAATTATCAGAAGATATTAAATCAGTAAAAACAATAGGTCCTATAAAACTTAATGGAAAGATCAATAAAGATGCTGTTGATCCTGATTTAATAATTACTGATGATGGAAAAATTCGACTATTTTATTATGTTGGTTTGTTCACTAAACCAGTAATGGGGCAAAAACCAAATAAATTTTATTCAGCTATTTCGGATGATGGTATTAACTTTACAATTGAAGGTGTGGTTGCAGAAGTTGATAATGCTACAGATCCAACAGTTGTAAAATTACCCAATAATGAATATTTACTTGCTGTAGCTCAAGGAGACATTCAAAAAATTAAAATATTTAAAAGTATAGATGGAAAAAAATTCAATAAATTTTCATCAATAAAAGGTGGTATTCCTGAACTATCAATCGCAGAAAATGGTGATCCTGAAATACTTTTTCAAAATGCTGATGGTATTTTAAAAATGACATCATCTAACGGAGGAAAAAAATGGAAAAAAACAAGAAGAAATATTTTAAGTGGGGACTCTAAAGGATCTGCTAGTCCAAGTGTAATTAGGATAAATGAAAACGAAAGGATACTATTTTATTTTAAAATTAAAAAAGGATGTTCTACACCGCCAACTGCATATTTAGAGGATAAAAATGCATTAGGTATTAAAGAAATGGGTGAACCGCCTTTAGGTCATGGTGTTAAACCAAAAGTTAAAAAAAAGAAAAAATGAACAAAGAAAACGCAAGTAAACTCTGGAAAATTATTCAGGAAGCTGGCGATTATTTACAAGGACAACTTCCAGATCACCCTAATCATCCTAAGGGTAGAAATCCATACGCTCATGTCGCGATTTGCGTAAAGAGCAAATTCAACGCAAGTTATAAAGATATTGAGGATGAAAAATTTGATGAAATAGTAAATTATATTAATTTTCTTAAAGAAAATCCTAGCTAATTTAAGATTTAATTATATTTAAAAATGAGTCTACATCCTCTTGATGAGTATTCCAGGCAGCAACCAATCTAACAGCTTTATCTTCCCACTCATTTTCGTTAATTTTGTAACCATGTGAATGAAATTGATCAATTATATTTTTTGGTATTTTAACAAAAACCTCATTTGCATCTGTTGGGTAAACTAATTCAATATTTTTGTGTTTCAGTAAACCTTGGCTTAGTTTTTTTCCCATGGCATTTGCATGCTTTGCATTTTTTAACCAAACTTCGTTCGAAATATAAGCATCTAATTGAGCTGATACATAACGCATCTTTGATAGTAAATGTCCTGCTCTTTTCATTAAAAAAGCTATATTTCCAACTAACTCAGGTTTAAAAAAAACAATTGCTTCTGCTGCTAGGCACCCGTTTTTAGTTGCTCCAAATGACAGTACATCAATTCCAGACTTCCATGTCATTTCTGCTGGAGTACAGTTTAATGAAACTAATGCATTTGCAAATCTTGCACCATCCATATGAATATTTAGATCATGTTTATGAGCAATCTCTGAAATTTTTTTTATTTCATCTAAATTGTAAGCAACGCCTGTTTCACACAATTGAGTAATACTTACTGATGAAGGTTGAGTATGATGAACCACGCCTTTTCCAGAGATATTCTTATCTAATTCTTCTGCTATAATTTTTCCATTATTACCGTCCAGATTTACTAACTTTGCCCCTCCAGTATAGAATTCTGGAGCTCCACATTCGTCGACATTTATATGAGAAAGTCTATGGCAATAAATATTTCCAAAAGAAGGAGTCATGGTTGATAAAGCTAAAGCATTAGCGGCTGTTCCTGAGGCTGTTGGAAAAACTATAACTTCTTTCTCAAATATTTCTGAGAATTTTTTTTGCAAGTTTTTCGAAAGCTCATCATTACCATATGGAGTTTTGTCATCCTCATTAGCCTTAAGAACTGCGTTTAAGACTTCCGGACATGCACCAGTTACATTATCAGATGCAAACTGCACTCTTTCTCTTTTTGTTTTAATTTTATGCACAATTATTATTTTGAAAAATTATATTCTTAATTAAATACAATTATTTTTAGCATACATATTAATTTAAACCTATAAATCTTCTGTTAGATTGCATGATAAAACTATAGTAAAAGATTGACATAAAAATAAAAAATCCACCAATGATAGTATTTGTTGATGGAATTTCATTAATTCCGAGCCACGGCAGCCATACCCAAAAAATTCCTCCTATCACTTCCGTTAGTGAAAGCAAAGTAAGATCAGTTGCTGGAATATTTTTAGATCCTATCGAATATAAAATCAAACCCATGCAGACTAATGCTCCATGAGTAGCAAATAAAGCCTCATTTTTTCCAGACGATAAGAAACTAGCATCGTTACTTGTGAGCACTATAGCTGAAAATAAGCAACAGTATAATCCAGCAAATGCAACTGTTGTGAATTTAGGTGTTTCTTTTCTCCATCTAAGAGATACAGAGAATATTGAGAAACCTAAAGCAGAAATTAGACCAAACACAAGTCCAAACAACGTATTTTTTTCTGAATTATCTAAAGCCATAATACATATGCCAGTAGAAGCAATTATAATTGCTATCCACACTGTAAGTGAAATTTTTTCTTTTAGAAATAAAAAACCTAGAAGTGCAGTTATGAAAGGCATTGCAGCTAAACAGAGTAAAGTAATAGCTGCTGTAGTATTGGTTATTGACCATATAAAAGTAATCATTGCTGTTCCTAACCCTATGCCGCCAATAAGACCAGATATACCAATTTTAAAATAGTTTTTGTAAAATTCTTTTCCTTCCTCTAGAAATAAATACATATTTAACAAAAGAAAAATAACTATCCCCCTAGTAAATAAATATTGCCATGGAACAGTTTCTGGCTGATCAATATGCCTCACAACATAAGGACCAAAGGACCAAAATATACCTGCTATCAACACAATTGGAATGGCTACTTTAGGGTTTTTTAAATTTATCATGTGCTATTTTTTTATTTAAGAAGTATAAAAATATAATTATAAATTTGTATAATAACAATCAAATAAATATTTAAATAAATGGATACTAATATTTTAAAAATAGCTTCTGATACCCAAAATAATAAACATATTCATAACTGTACTCATTCAATGAAATATAAAAGTCAAATTTGTGGTGATGAGATTGAAATTTTTTTAATTATTAAAGACAATGTTATAAAGGATTTTTCTTATCAATCTCAATCTTGCATATATTGTAATGCATCCGCAAATTTAGCTACAAAAAATTTTAAGAAAAAAAGTAAAGATAAAATTAAACATTTTTTAAAATTATTAGATAAGTTTAATGATAAAAAAAATATTTCATTTCCAAATGAGTGGAAGGAATTTAAGAAGATTTTTGATAAAAAAAATTATGCTAGGAAAGAATGTCTAATACTTCCAATAAAAGCTTTAAAAAAAATAATTTAGTCTATGAATAAAGATAAAATTTATAAATCTCTTTTAGCTTTGATTTTTTCAACTATCACTATTGGTATACTAACTCTATTAACATATAAAACTAATTTTGGATTGTTTCTAATTGCATCATTTGGATCTTCAATGGTACTTTTATATGGATACCCAGAGAGTCCGTTTGCAAAACCTAAAAATATACTTTTTGGCCATCTCGTGACCTCTGCAATAGGAATTCTATTTTATAATTTTATTCCCTTACCTATTTATCTTTTAATACCAATAGCTGTGGGATTTGGTGTTGGACTTATGATTTTACTTAATGTAACTCACCCTCCAGCTGGAGGAAACCCAATTATAGTAATCATGGGATCTGTATCTTATGAATACTTATTCTCTCCAATATTAACTGGATGTTTGATAATAATAGGCTTTGGAATTGTTTTAAATAAATTCGTGGCCAAAAAGAAATATCCTTAATGAGCTACTATTAGTTTGATTGATGTTCTAATTTCATGCTACAATTTATTACAAAATATCTATAGAGATTAAAACATAAATACTAGGAGAAAAAATGAAAGTACTTTGCGTGTTATATGATGATCCTAAAGGCGGTATGCCTAAAGCTTACCCTTTATCAGATCTTCCGAAATTAGAAAAATATCCTGATGGAATGACTTTGCCTAGTCCAAAAGGTAGGGATTTCACACCTGGAGAATTATTAGGATGTGTTTCTGGTGAATTAGGATTAAGAAAATTTTTAGAAAGTAATGGTCATGAACTAGTTGTTACTAACAGTAAGGATGGAGAAGGATGTGAGGCTGATAAACATATAGTAGATGCAGATATAGTTATTTCTCAACCATTCTTTCCTTATTATTTAACAAAAGAAAAGATTGAAAAAGCAAAGAACTTGAAAATGGCAGTAACTGCAGGAATTGGTTCAGATCACGTAGATTTACAAGCAGCAATGGATCATAAAATTGATGTTGTAGAAGTAACTTTCTGTAACTCTAGATCAGTTGCTGAGCATATAGTAATGATGATAGTTTCACTTGTTAGAGATTACCACAATCAACATCGAATCGTTAATGAAGGTGGATGGAATATAGCAGATGCTGTTCAAAGATCTTACGATGTCGAGGGCATGCATATTGGAACCGTAGCAGCTGGAAGAATTGGTTTAGATGCACTCAGAAAAATGAAACCTTTTGATGTTCATCTTCACTATTTTGATAGGCATAGATTACCTGAGTCAGTTGAAAAGGAGTTAAATCTTACTTTCCATGAAACTGTTGAGTCTATGGTTAAAGTATGTGATGTTGTAACTATCAACTGTCCTCTTCATCCTGAAACAGAAAACTTATTTGATGATGAAATGATAGGTAAAATGAAAAAAGGTGCATACATTGTAAATACTGCAAGAGGTAAAATTTGTAATAGAGATGCAATAGCAAAAGCTTTAAAGAGTGGACAATTAAGTGGATATGCGGGAGACGTATGGTTTCCTCAACCAGCTCCGAATGATCACGTGTGGAGAACAATGCCAAACCATGGAATGACACCTCATACTTCTGGAACATCACTATCTGCTCAAGCTAGATATGCTGATGGTGTAAGAGAAATCTTGGAATGTTTCTTTGAAGGTAGTGAAATACGTAACCAATACTTGATTGTTAAAGATGGACAATTAGCTGGAATGGGAGCGCATTCTTATAGTAAAGGAAGCGCTACCGGTGGTTCAGAAGAAGCGGCAAAATATCAAAAAAAATAGAGTTTTAAATAGAAATTATTAAAGGTAAGCTATCAGTAATTAGATAGCTACCTTTAATGAAAAAATTTTTATCAATAATTTTCATTCTTTTTTCTTCAACGAGTTTTGCAAATTCACCAAATTTTGAAAAAGCCTATTTTGCTGGAGGATGCTTTTGGTGTATGGAAGAGTCTTTTGAAAATATTCTTGGTGTTTCAAAAGTTATATCTGGCTATTCAGGTGGCACTACCGAAAATCCAACTTATAAAGAAGTTACATATGGAAACACAGGTCATTTTGAGGTTATTGAAGTCATATATATTCCAGAAGTAGTTAGCTATGAAAAACTCTTAGAAGAATTCTGGGTAAATATTGATCCATTTGATGCTGTAGGACAATTTTGTGACAAGGGATATAGTTATAGATCAGTGGCATTTTATCAAAATGATAAGCAAAAAAACCTAATAGAAAATAGTATTAAGGAAATAGAGAAAAAATTTAAAAAGAAAGTAGTAACTTATGTAAGAAAATTTGATAAATTTTACATGGCAGAGGCTGTTCATCAGGATTATTATCAAATAAATTTTCTAAATTATTTAAGATACAAAAAAGGATGTAGGCGAGAGGCAATATTAAATAGTATTTGGGGGTCTTAAAATGTCTGTGGTTAGCAAATATGTATCTTTAAAAAATTATATTCCAACTGGATTACCAAAAGAAACAGATTTTGAAATAAAATCAAAAGAAATTTCAATTAATGATGAAAAAAATGTCTTAGTGTCAAATTCATGGATATCAGTTGATCCATATATGCGTGCAAGAATGACTGAGAGAAAAAATTATAAACCACCATTTAAAATCGGTGAAGAAATGGAAGGGTATGCAATCGGTAAAGTAGAACTCTCAAATGATAAAGATTTTAGTGTTGGAGATTTAGTATTTAGCAGTCTTGGTATGAGAGATAAATTTGTTTGTAGTTCTGATGAACTAAAGAAACTAAAACCAATTGATATGCCTATACAGTCGTACTTAGGTCCACTTGGAATGACAGGTCATACAGCTTATATAGGTCTGTTAAAACACGGTGAATTGAAAGCTGGACAGACAGTTTTAGTCTCCTCTGCTGGAGGGAGTGTTGGATCTACAGTTTGCCAAATTGCAAAAAATCTTGGTTGTAAAGTTATTGCAAGCACAGGGTCTGATGAAAAAGTTGATTGGTTAAAAAATGAATTAAAAGTGGATTTTGCTTTTAATTATAAAAAAATAGATAACTTTGTATTGCATTTTAAAAAAATTTGTCCTGATGGTTTTGATCTTTATTTTGATAATGTTGGTGGAGATTTTTTAGAGTCCGCTATTTTCCAAATGAAAACATATGGTCGTATTGTGATTTGTGGAAGAATTTCTCAAATGAATGCAACAAATCCTGGATCTGGTTTGAAAAATATGGCTTATGTTTTAGTAAAAAGACTCACAATTAAAGGATTTCTTATTTTTGATCACGATAATGAAAGAGAGCCATTTGAAACTGAAATGTCAAAATGGTTGGCGGATGGTAAAATAAAATTTAAAGAAACTATCTACGAAGGAATAGAGAATGCTCCAAAGTCATTTATTGATTTATTAAACGGTAAAAATATTGGCAAAATGCTTGTCAAAATTTAGTTTAGAAAATTTGTGACTTAAAATTCTCAATAAATGATTAAAACATTTCCTTTACTATTTATATTGCTATGGTCATCCGCATTCATCTCAGGTGATATTATAGTTCAGAATGCATCACCTTTTGCAGCACTTGCCTTTAGATTTGGAATTGTAACTATAGGTTTCTTCTTATTCGCATTACTTAAAAAAGAAATAATTCTTACTAAAGTAAGATATATATTAGAAAGTATAACTACCGGTGTATTGTTTCATGGATTATATCTTGGTGGTTGTTGGTACGCTTTTCATGTAGGAGTTCCTGCAAGTGTTGTAGCATTGATAGTTACTCTTCAGCCAATATTAACTAACTTATTATCAGGACCAATTTATAAGGAAGTAATAGGGTGGAGACAGTGGGTTGGTATTATATTTGGTTTTATTGGCTCTTTACTAGTGCTTGGGGTTGATTTCGGAGATGAGTTCCCAAAAGATGGACTTGTAACTTGTTTTATTGCTCTTGCTGCAATCACTACAGGAACTTTGTGGCAAAAAAAACTAAGCGGTAATGTCCCCTTGTCAGTTAATAATGGATTTCAAGCTTTTGGTGGCTGTGCTTTTAATTTAATTTTAATATTAACATTTGAAACTCCTTATATAAATTTTACAACAGGATTTTTATTAGGAATGACACATCAGATTATTCTAGTGTCATTTGGAGCATTTACGATTTTAATGTTTTTAATTAAAGCAGGTTCAGTAAGTAAAACTTCAACATTATTTTTTCTTGTCCCACCTACAACAGCTGTGATGGCCTATTTATTTTTAGGCGAAAAGTTATCTAATATTGATATAGCAGGATTTATACTTGCAACGATTGGAGTATATATTGCAACTAGAAAGTAAGTGAGAATTTTAAATTTCATAAAAAAATTTTATCGACCCTTTATTTTAACTTACCTTTTTTTTTCAATTGGTATAAGTTTTTACCCTTCATTTGAATTTTACTCTTTTAAAGGACAATTATTAATATTAGCTGTATCTATATTTAATGGAATACTAGGAGTTTATATTAAGAAATTATAAAACGTATGGTTCTGGTCTAGCGTTACTTTTTAAAACTCTTTCTACGTCAAAAACACTAATATCTATTGACTGATAACTGCCTGTCGTTATCAATTCAGTTAGAGCCCTTCCAATACCTGGTGCCTGCATCAAACCTCTTCCAGTGAAACCAGAGGCTAAATAAACATTATCATATTTAGGATGTTTACCTACAACTGCGTTATTATCAAGTTTATTACAATCGTAAAATCCTGCCCAACCACCAGTTAATTTTAGTTCTTCAAAGGCTGGAATTCTTTTTGCCAGAGCAGGCCAAACTAATTCTTCAAAATCATTCCATGCTGGTTCTAAATCTTTTGCATCAAATACAGATATAGGTGAACCTGCTAAGAACTCTTTACCCTCTG
The DNA here is from genome assembly GCA_003282205.1 of Pelagibacteraceae bacterium AG-337-G04. GTDB lineage: Bacteria > Pseudomonadota > Alphaproteobacteria > Pelagibacterales > Pelagibacteraceae > Pelagibacter. Next base: position 17,544 of record QBZW01000002.1, on the reverse strand, counting down.
GTCTCCAATATACACCTGTTGTTAAATCTCCAGTTAGTGGCATATCAGGAAAATGTTTTGGACATTTTACTCGAAATACAGTGTGCTTTTGTGGTTCAACTGGAATATCTGACAACAATTCTTTAGTCCAACATCCTGCTGCTGAAATGATAGTTTTTGCATTTATCTCAGACAAATTTTTAACCTCACCTTTAAGAAACTCCGCGCCTAACTCAATTGCTTTACTTTTTAAAGCACTATGAAACATAAAAGGATCAATCCAACCTTCACTTTTATTATCAGTATATGTCGCTGTTTCTATACCTTCATTATTAATATACGGAAATATTTTATTTAATTCTGAACCTTTAATATTTTTTGTACCAGCATTGCATTCTCTATGATTTTCTAATGCTTTATATTGTTCCTCCGCATGTTCTGGTCCAAACATTAAAAGGTATCCGTTTGGTACCATGCTTGCTGTTGGATTTGGATTTTTTTTTGTTTTTAATAATTCTGGTATTTTAAAAATGAATTCTCTAGCAAATTTACCTAAAAGTATGTTTTCTTTTTGAAAAAATTGTCTTCTAAACCCACCTAAAGATAAAGGAAATGAGGCAGTTTTATATGTAGGGTCTCTCTCTATTACCTTAACTTTTCTACCCTCTATTGATAAAAAATAGGCAGTTGAAGCACCTATTATACCTCCACCAACTATGACGACATCATCCATAAGCTTTAATATATACTATTTTTTTTGCATTAACCATAAAGCATCTTGAGATAAAAAATAAATTTTTCCATTAGAGGGATGCACTTGAATGTCTCTAATTCTTCCAATTTTATTTTTAAAAATAACCTCTTCTTTAACATTTGATAAGTCATCAAATATCAATTTCCGCAAAGACTTGTCTTTTAACGAGGTGATTAAAGCATGACTATTCCACTCATTAAATTCTTCACCTTTATAAATAGTTATTGCGCTAGTTGCTATTGAGGGCACCCAATATTGAATAGCTTTTGTAAATCCAGGTTTCCATTTCGGGCCAATTGGAATTCCAGAATAATTAGTTCCTCCCCATCCTAAAATTTTCCATCCATAATTTTCACCTTTTTTTACTTCTCCAAACCAATCACCACCTTTTGCACCATGATTACTCATGTAAACTTTTCCATCGAATTCAGAAAGTGCCATCCCTTGAGGATTTCTAATTCCAATTTGATAAATCTCTGGCAACCAATCTGCCATTCCCTCAAACTTTGGATTGTCTTTCGGTATACTTCCATCTAAATGAATTCTTATAATACTACCTGGATGCTTTGAGGCGTCTTGTGCAATCATACCTTGTCCTCTCTCACCCGCAGAAGCAAATATAAAATTATCTTTGATAACTAATCTTGATCCAAAATGATAACCAGAGTCAATTGGGGGGTTTGCTTGAAAAATATTTTTAAAGTTTAATTGTTTCTTATTAAATTCTGCTCTTGCAATAGAAGTGCTGGTCTTATATCCACCTCTATCTTCAGTATATGAAATCCAAATATAATTGTCTTTATGAATAATATCTAATAAGCCTCCTTGACCATGGACAATAAAGTTAAGTCTATGACTAATTTCTTGAACTTCTCTAGATAAAATATTTACAATTTTTATTTTGCCACTTTTTTCTGTAACTATTATTTCATTACTATTAATAAAAGAGGATCCCCAAGGTGAGTCTAGGTTAACCAATTTTTCTAATTTAAAGTTTTGTGAGTGTGAATTTGAGTTAAATACTAATAAAAGAAGTATAATGAATATTATTTTTTTCACTTTATGAAAGTTTTGATCTTCCACCATCAACAGCTATAATTTGACCTGTTACCCAAGAACTCTCTTCGGTAAGTAAAAATTTTGCTAAAGCTGCTCCATCTTTTCCTTCTCCTAATCTTTTGAGTGGGTGGGCTTTAGCTATACCTTCTGCAATGGCTGTATTTTTTAACATTGGTTGAGCTATCTTAGAATTAGTTAAACTTAGAGCAACACTATTAACTCTTATGTTTGGAGCAAACTCTGCCGCCAATGAAACTGTTAATCCCTCAATCGCCGCTTTAGTAGATGCAATTATTGAATGGTTTGTAAAACCTCTTTGTGCTGCAACAGTTGAAAATAAAACGATTGAGCCCTTATTTTGTTTCAGGTTTTCCTGAAATCCTTTGATTAATTCTACCGCCGAATAAAAATTAAGTTTCATACATTTATGAAAGTCTGTCTCATTTGCCATTTTTAATGGCTTCAGATCTATAGATCCAACACAATAAGCTACACCTTTGATTTCTGATATATCTGATTTAATTGTGTCCACGAATCCGTCGTGTAATACATCTGCCACAGTATAAGAAGATTTCAATTTCTCAGCTAAATTTTTAAGTTGGCTTTTATCTCTCCCAACTAAATGAATTTCTTTACCAGAAGAATACATTTGCTCCGCTAGATTAGATCCGATAGAACCTGTCGCACCGACAATTAGATATTTTTCTGACATATAATAATTAATGAAATTATTTTTTATACTTGGAAATCAACTATTTCCATTAAAAAACCTCGACCGCTTCAAAAAAGACCACATGTTTTTTATGTCAGAAGACTACGAATTATGTACATATGAAAGACATCATAAATTAAAAATACTGCTATTTTTGTCTTCAATGAGATCCTATGCGGACAAATTGAAGGAAAACAAATTTAAGCTAAATTACTCAAAAATTGATTCTACTGATTTTAAAAAAGATTATACGAAAAAATTAGAAAAAATATTAAAGGTAAACAAAATTAAAGAAATAACTAGTTTTGAAATAGAGGACAAATTTTTTGAAACAAAAATAAATATTTTTTTAAAAAAACAAAATATTCAGTGGAATATAATTAAATCCCCTATGTTTTTAGATAGTCGAGAAGATTTTAAAAAATATTTAACTAAAACAAAAAAACCCTTTATGGCAAAGTATTATAAAGAAAAGCGTGAGAGATTAAATATCTTGTTAAACAAAGACGGAACACCAGAGGGAGGAAAATGGAGTTTTGATGAAGATAATAGAAAAAAACTACCAAAAAATATCTTAATACCCAAATTTCCAGTGATCAAAGAAACTAAGCATACAAAAAGTTTAAAACCAATTATTGAAAAATTATTTAGCAAACATCCAGGTGAAACCAAAAATTTTTGGTTTGCAACAGAATATAATGATATTTCAAAATTATTGGATTTTTTTATTAAGGAAAAGTTAAACCTATTTGGTGATTATGAGGATGCAGTTGATCAAAAAAATAATATTTTATTTCACAGTGCTCTTAGTCCATATTTAAATCTAGGTTTAATAACGCCAGATATAATCATTCAAAAAATAATGACTTATCATCACAGCAAGGGTGTGAGATTAAATTCTCTAGAAGGTTATATAAGACAAATAATTGGTTGGAGAGAGTTTATGAGAGGAATATATCAAAATTATAACAAAGAAATGGAAAGTGGAAATTTCTTTAAACATACAAGAAAAATGAAAGATACATTTTATGATGGTAGTACTGGTCTGTATCCTTTGGATCATGCAATTAAAAATGCTGACAAATTTGGTTGGTCGCACCACATTGAAAGATTAATGATATTGTCGAACATTATGAATTTATGCGAAGTTGAACCAAAATCAGTTTATAAATGGTTTATGGAGATGTTTGTAGACTCATCTGATTGGGTTATGGTTCCAAATGTTTATGGAATGGGATTGTTTAGTGATGGTGGAATTTTCGCAACTAAGCCTTATATCTGTGGATCAAGTTATTTTATGAAAATGATGGATTTTAAAAGAGGAAGCTGGTGTAATGTTATGGATGGTCTTTATTGGCGTTTCATAGATAGGAATAGAAAATTTTTTTTGAAAAATCCAAGGTTGTCTATGATGGTAAGAATTTTTGATAAAATGAAAGAAGATAGAAAAAAATTAATATTATCAGAAGCAAACAAATTTATTAAAATCAATACTTATGGGAATTAAAGTTTATTTTAACGATTCTTGCAATATTTGTAGAATGGAAATTAATCACTATAAAAAAATTGCAAATAGTGATTTGGAATGGATAGATATTACAAATAATGATGAGGCTATTAAAATAACGTCAAAATCGCAAAAAGAATTGCTCAGAAGGTTGCATGTGATAGACGATGGTGAGGTTATTGGAGGTGCTAGAGCATTTATTATAATTTGGTCGAAAATACCAAAATATAAAATCCTATCTAAGATTTTTTCAATAAAACCCTTGTTTATTATTTTTCATTATATTTACGAAATTGCTGCATATTTCTTATTTTTAAAAAACAGAAAACAATTAAATGAAAAAACAAAACCTACCAACTAAGATATGCAAAATTTGTAACAAGCCTTTTTCTTGGAGAAAAAAATGGAAACTTAATTGGGAAAAGGTTAAGTATTGCTCTAAGAGATGCGCTTCTAGTAATTAATTATTGTGTATTGCTGTTTCTGGGATCTTTAAGTGATTTTAAAATTTTTGAAAGCCCTGTAATTTTTAAACTATAATAAATCACATAAATTAAAGTTAATCCTAATGCCATTGTAGATAAAAACACAAAAATTGCTGTCAAAATTTTTTCTTGGAACCAGTTCTCTATTCCAGAGTTAGAATAATAAAGAATATTCCAAAACGCGACGAAAATTAACTCATATATGATTATAATTTTGAACATACAATTGATATAATTCTCTATATAATTAATACTATTCAATTCTTGTCGCATGTCGATGAAAATTTATGTGATAAAATAATGAAAAATAGATGAAAAAAGTAATTTGGATAACTGGTGGAAGCAGTGGAATAGGAGAAGCAGTTGCATTAAAATTTGCAAATAAAGGATGGCAAGTAATTATATCATCAAGACGAGAAGAAGTTTTAAAAGATATTTCAGAAAAAAATGAAAATATTGATTATTTGAAATTAGATATAGTTGATTATGAAGCTTGTAATTCAGTTTTTGAAAATATTGTAGAGAAATACAATAAGGTTGATATTTGTTTTTTTTCTACTGCAATATATGAGCCTGAAAAAGAGAAGGATTTTGATCTTCAGAATATAATTGATGTTACAAATGTAAATTATATTGGAACCGTAAATTGTATTAAAGCTGTTGAAAAGTATTACAAAGAAAGAAGGCAAGGAATTATATCCATTGTATCTTCTACTGCTGGATACAGAGGATTACCAAATTCAACTGCCTATGGACCCGCAAAAGCTGCTTTAATTAATCTAGCAGAAAGTTTATATCTTGATTTTCAAAGATATGATGTTCGTGTTTGTCTTGTTAGTCCTGGTTTTATCAAAACAAGACTAACAGATAAAAATACCTTTAAGATGCCATTTTTAAAAACTACACAATATGCAGCTGAACAGATTTATGATGGTTTAATAAATAAAAATTCATTTGAAATAGCTTTTCCAAGAAGTTTATTTTTAATATTAAAATTTTTTAAGATTTTACCAAATGGGATCTACTTATATTTGATAAGAAAAATGACGAAGCTTCAAAAAAAATAAGTTTAATCTTTAACAAACATTACAGTTAATTCTGCAACTTTAATACCAAACTTTGTCATTTTTGCTCTATTAATTGCTACTCTCTCATCTTGCATGAAAATCCAATCATCAAAAGTTATTTTTATTTCTCTTCCTTTAACTGGAACTAACAGAACATACTCAAATTTAAATGCAGGACCATAAGAAAAACCTTTTGCAGTTCCAACTACATCTCCTGCAGTCCCTTCATAATTATGTTCATCAATTTTATTGATTGTCCATTGCCTGTTTTGAATTTCTCCATCATTCCAAACAAATTTTTCATCAAGTATCAATTGTTTTCCATCCCACTTTCCATCTAGATCTGCAGAAAATTGTCTTGTCACTTTACCTGATCTATTTTGTAAAATTCCCCATGCTTTTACATTTCCAGATAAATACTCTTCTATTATCAATCTAGGTTTTTGGTTTTTAAAATCTTCTGGTTTCATTGCTTGGTTTGATGAACAGCTTGTAATCAATACTGTGATTATTATCAATAAGAAATATTTAATTTTCATCGTATTATTTATTTTTGAAGAGCAAATTGGATTAAGTCTATATTTTTAGATTTAAAACCTGCTTCACAATAAGATAAGTAAAAATTCCACATTCTTTTAAAAGTATTATCGAAGCCTTGAGATGAAATTTGTTCCCATTTTTCTAAGAACTCTTCTCTCCAAATATTTAATGTATTTGAGTAATGATCACCATAAGAATTGCAATTCTCAAACTTAAGTCCAGATTGGTTTGCTAGATTTACTAACTCATTTTTACTAGGTAAAAAACCACCAGGAAATATGTATTTTTGGATAAAATCAGTTTTACTTTTATATCTATCATAGATGGAGTCATCTATAGTAATTGATTGTATAGCTGCTGTTCCGCCTTCGACTAAGTTTTCTTTAATAGTATTAAAATAATTTTTTAAATAACTCTGTCCTACTGCTTCTATCATTTCTATAGAAGCTATTGAATTATAATTATTTTTAACATCTCTAAAATCTAACATTTGTATATTTATTTTTTCATTCAAACCTTCTTTGTGAATTCTTTCTTTTGAATATTCGTATTGTTTTTTGGAGATTGTTATACAATCTAACTTTACGTCATAATTTTTTCCAATATATTCTGCAAATCCTCCCCATCCGCAACCAATCTCAAGCATCTTATCTCCTGATTTAGGTTTAACAAGATTTGAGAGTTTTTTATATTTATTTATTTGAGCTTTTTCCAAATCATTACTATCGTCAAAAATTGCACTTGAATAAGTTAATGTTTTATCAAGCCATAATGAGAAAAATTCATTCCCTAAATCGTAATGCTTCCTAATGTTTTCTTTGCTTCTAGATTTATTATTTTTAATAAACAAACCTTTAATTTTATTAAATATTGGAAGATCGAAAGAGCCAGAAAATTTATGAACTATTTTTATATTTTTTGCCGCTAGCTCTATAAGATTAGTTAAATTATTTGTCTCAAAATAATTATCCATATATGCTTCTGCCAGACCTACACTTCCATTTTTGATAATTTTAAAGGTTAAACCTGGTTTATTTATTTTTAGATCAGCATTTAATATTTCATTACTATTTCCGAAGGTATATTCTTTTCCATCATGGTTTGTTATTTTTAAATTTCCATATTTAATAAATTTTAGTGAGTTAAAGACAATTTTGTCTGATAATTTATTCAAATTCACTTTTTTCTACCGAACTATTGTTTTTAATATTTATCTTTTTCTTAATAAACTTTATTCCTTTTAACCATAGTTTAAATGCCTCATAGTGGATTGCGACAATAACTTTAAATGTCATCAAGGGGTGAAAAATATAGGAAACGAATAGATTTTTATTACTAAATTCTTTTGCATTTCCGTCCTGGGAAGCGAATAAAAGTTTACCATCATTATCAGATTGGTCAATTATAACTGATATTTTGTCTGAAGGCTTATTTACTCTAAATTTGTAATTACACTCCATATCTATGAAGGGCGATACATGAAATTTTTTTACACAACTATTTCTTAAAGTTTCATTATCTTGAACTTTAAAAATGTATGTATGTTGTTCACCAAATGTATTTTTTACCTCATAAAATAAAGAAATTAACTTATCATACTTATCATATATAAAGAAAACACTTAAAGGATTAAATACGTAACCTAATATTCTTGGATAACAGAATAATTTGATTTTAACCTCTTTATTGTCGATACCAATATTTTCTAGCTTTTTTTTTACCCAATTTTTTAAAGAGGTGCCATCTCTATCCCCATGATCTTTATCAAAAAAACTAATGATATTGAATTTATTATATGAAAATAATTTAATTTTATTATCAATTTCATTTAAATCATCTAAGTCTATTAATAATGAAAAAACCCTATATTTAAAATAATGATTTTTAGGTTTAAATCTTCTATGTATTACTTTCCCTACGTATATCTTAGAGTTTTTAAGCATTTATATACTTAATCATATCTATTGATGATTTTATACCATCTTCATGAAATCCATATCCAAAATAACTACCACAAAATAAAATATTATTTTTATTTTGAATTAGGTGAAGATCTTTCTGGCTATTGATTGCATTTTGATCAAAGTAAGGGTGAGTAAATATAACTTTTCGGAATATTTTTTCTTCAGGTATCTCTAAATAAGGATTTAATGTTAAAAAAATATTTTTATTTATATTCAAATTTTGTAATAGGTTTAACCAATAAGTAATTGAATTTTTTTCACTATTCTCAGATTCGATCGAGGAATTCCATGAACACCAAGCACTTTTGTTACTTGGCATATAACTTATATCTTCATGGACTATAGCCTCATTTGTTTTATATTTAAAATTACTTAAGATCTTATTTTCTATTTCTTCAGGATTTTCAATTAAGGACAGAGCTTGATTAGCATGAGTGGCCAATACGACTTTATCGTATGTAAAATATTCATTTTTATCTCCGTAATAAACCTGAACTCCAGATCCAATTCTTTTAATTTTATTAATATTATAATTTTTATAATATTCGCCACTGATTTTACTTAGAATTTTATCTACATATGTTCTACTTCTTTTTGAAACTGTGAACCATTGCGGTCGATCTTTTAATTTGAATAATCCATGATTTTGAAAAAATTTAAAAAAAAATTTCAAAGGCATTTGTTTTGCCTCGTAAGGGGGCATTGACCATATAGCTGATACCATGGGTATAATATGGAATTTGATAAAATACTCTGACAGTTTTAAATTGTCTAAATAGCTGCCTAAAGTAATATTTTCGTTAATTGGATCTTGGTTTTCACTTTGTTTATAAAAACTGATTATAGTAAAAAACATCTTTAAAAATTTTATATTAAACAAGTTTGATTTATTGCTAAAAATTCCAGAAAGACCTTTTCCACAATATTCTATATTTGAATCTCTAACAGATACTGAGAATGACATATTACTTTTTTCGATAGCAATATCATTTTCTTGAAAAAAATTTATTAAATTTGGATAAGTTTTTTTGTTAAATACAATAAAGCCTATATCAACAGGGACTACATTATTTCCAACGTTAACATCAATAGTATGAGAATGACCTCCAAAATGGTCTTCTTTCTCAAATAGATCTACTTTATATTTTTTAGATAAACTATACGCTGCACTTAGACCTGATATACCAGAGCCTATAATAGCTAATTTCATTATTGAGGATTATATTTATTTTCTTTTGTAAAAGATGAGACAAATTGTAGAAAAACTGCAAGAATTATAATGCTTCCTCCTATTAATACGTAGAATGAAGGGTTTTCATTTACAAATAGCCATGCCCAAAGAGGACCAAGTATTGCCTCTGTAAGCATTATTATGCCAACCATAGCTGATAGAGTTTTTCTCGCACCAATTGTTATTAAAATAAAGCCAAGTCCTATTTGAAATGTCCCAGATAAAAATGCCAAAAACATATCATTTAAAGATATAGAAATTTTTGTTGAAGCTAAAAAACCTATTATCATTGCAACTATTCCTGCAACTAATTGTAGGGGTACCATATCTACATGAGGATATCTTCTTACAATTAAAATTAGAGTTGCAAAGGTAATTGGCATAACAAAGGCAACAATATTTCCAGACATTTGTCCACTTGATAGAGTATTTCCTAGCATTAAAATTAATCCAGAAATTGCTAAAATAATAGAAGCTAAAGTAATTTTTGAAATTTTTTCTTTTAAAAAAAAATATCCAAATATCGCTAAGAAAATTGTTTGTGTTTGTATTATGAAATTTGTATTTGCAACAGTAGTATTGTACATAGCAAAAACATAACTGCTAAATCCAATACCCAATATAATTCCACCAATTAAGCCAGGAATTCCCGATACATAAATTTTTTTAAATACCTCTCTTTTGTAAGATACAATTAAAAATATAGTTACAACAATTATAAAAAAAACTTGTCTCCAAAATAAGATTTGCCATAAAGTTGATCCTTCAAATGATTTAACAATCAACCCACCAAAACTAAGACAAAAAGCACCTAAAAAGATTAACAATGGACCTGGTATCTTTGAAATAAAATTCATTTAATATTGGAAATCAAATTTTGAGTTTCCATCTCATACAATTTAAAAATAGTTTCTGCATCTTTTAAATTAATTTCTTTAAATTTAATTTTTGATCCAGGAGGTATTTGTACTAGTTTGTCATAATCAGCACTTATTACAACTCCAATTTTAGGGTAACCCCCTATGGTTCCATGATCTGATAGCATAATTATTGGATCCCCATCGGCAGTGATTTGTATAACACCCTTCACTAACCCTTCCGACTTTATATTTGTATTTTTAATATTACTAATCTTAGATCCTTTTAGTCTTATTCCCATACGGTCACTTAATTTCGTTATATTAAATTCATTGCCAAAAAATAAATCAATTGCATCCTTTGAAAAATAATCAAAATGGGGTCCTTTTATTATTCTAATATTTTCAATTTTAGAATTTAGGTATTCTATTTTATTTTTTGGCAGGATTTTTTTTATATTTTTTACATGAATTATTTGCCCTTTCTCAAGTTTTTCCCCACTATTCGCGCCAATTTTAGCCTTAGTATTTGTAGAACAACTATTTAAATAATAATCTACCTCAAATTTGCCTCCAATAGATAAATAACCATATACTGATCGATTGGTAGACAGTATATCTAAGCAATCATTATTCTCTAAAATAATATTTTCGTAACAACTAAATTCTAAATTTTTGTTATTTCTAATAACTTTAAAATTTACATCTCCAGTAACATTGATGGAGATATTTTCTCCAATATATTTCAATTTTGGGCCTTGATATGCAAATTCTAGGACTGGATTATTTATTCCGTTGTTTGAAATGGTGTTTGCTAATAAAAAATTCCTATTATCCATTGCACCACTAAAAGGTATGCCTATGTGATAAAAATTATTTCTACCATTGTCTTGAAATGTAGAATTGATACCTGGTCGTAATACCTCAAAATAATTTTTATTTATATTTTTTTTCATACTCAAGTTTAGAAATTGGGTAAAATGATATTGTATCACCTGGATTAATTAGATTTGGTTTAGTGTTATTTTTATTATCAAAAATATTAACTGGTGTTTTGCCAATTATATTCCAACCACCTGGACTTTCAAAAGTATAAATATTACAAAATTGCTCTGTTATACCTACAGAATTTTTTGGGACCTTAACTCTTGGTGTTTCTAAACGCTTTGCAAAAAGAGATTTATCTATATCTCCTAAGAATGGCATTCCCGCAATAAAACCTGTCATATAACAATAATAATTTTTTGAAAAAAATGTTTCATAAATTTTTGCTTCATTTATTTTTAATAATTTTTGTAAACGGTTTATATCTAGTGCGAATTCCTCTACGTAACAAACTGGGATTTTAATTAGATTATTTTTTGAATTATTTATTTTTTTTAACTCTAAATTTTCAACTTGTTTTTTTAATTTAGCAAAGCTTGTAAGTTTTAAATCGAAACTAATTACTAATTTATTATAACTTGGTGTAATATTTGTAATACCTAAAAAATTACTATCTCTTAAATTATTAAAATAATTTATAACATTTCTGTTTATTTCTTTATTTACCTCATTACCAAAGTCACAGTACAATGCTGCGTCACCAAGATTTGATATATTTTTAATCATGTCATGTTATACTTTAAGCTTTATAGTATGGAAATTAATTTAAATTGTGATTTAGGTGAAAAATCAAAGCATCATTCAAATAAGAATGATCCCGATTTACTCAAAATAGTAAACTCTGCAAATGTGGCTTGTGGGTACCACGCTGGAGATGAGGAAACTATGAGGGAAATTGTGGAGATTTCAAAGCAAAATGATGTAAGTATTGGTGCACATCCATCTTTCAATGATCCAGAAAACTTTGGAAGAAAACGGATTAATCTTGGTGCTGATGAAATTTCTAAGCTTTTAGTAGATCAATATGAAATTTTGCAAAATATTGCCATTAAATTAAATGAAAAGGTTTCTCATATTAAACCACATGGAGCCTTAAATAATATGGCTTGTGAGGACCTTGAGCTGGCAACAATTTTGGCAAAAACTATTTATAGTATTGATAAAGACATAATTTATTTAGTACCAACAGGTTCAAAAATGGAAATTGCAGCCAAAAAATTAAATATGAAAATTGCATGTGAAATTTTTGCAGATAGAAATTATGAAGACGATGGAACGCTTGTGTCAAGAAGTAAGGATCATGCCCTAATAACCGATCCTGAGCGAGCTAAAGAACATGTATTCAATATGGTAAAAAACCAAACTCTTAATTGTCACAGTGGAAAACAAATACCTTGTGAAATCGATTCAATTTGCATACATGGAGATAACGCAAGTTCTCTTTCGACCGCAAAACAGGTAAGAGAAAACTTGATTAAAAATAATTTAGAATTAAAGCCTCTAAATAAAATGAAAAAGTTTATATAATTATGATTAAAAAACTATTTACTCTTCTAATATTCTTATTTTTAACTGTTGAAACTTTTGCTGCTGGCACAACTTCATCAGATAAAAAACCAAGCTATAAAAATGCTGTAAAAATAATTGAAGCAGCTAAGAAATATGAATCCAAAAATAAAATGGATAAAGCATTAAAAAGATACGAAAAAGCTCAAAAAATTTTATTAAAACTCGACAAAGAAAAGCCCTTACAAGCTGATACACTAAACTACCTGGGTTTTACAACTAGAAAACTTGGAGACTTTGAAGCAGGAGAAAAATATTATTTGTTAGGTTTACAAGTCGATCCAAAGCATGTTGGTATAAATGAATACTTAGGTGAATTATATGTTGTAACTAACAGAATTGATTTAGCAAAAGAAAGATTGGAAGTTTTGCAAAGTTGTAATTGTGAGGAGTATCAAGAGTTAAAAGAAATTATTGAAGGAACAAAAAAATCAAAATACTAATTGATATTTTGAATCATTTGTTCGGGCATCCATAAAGCGATTTGTGGGAACAGTACAATTAATAGGACTGCAAAAATCATTAATAAAAATAATGGGAAGGCACTTTTTGCTATGAAACCCATATCTTTGTTTGCCATTCCTTGGAGAACAAATAGATTAAAACCTACAGGTGGTGTAATTTGAGCCATTTCTACAACAATAACTAAAAATATTCCAAACCAAATCATATCAAAGCCTGCCTGCCTTATCATTGGTTCAATGATAGCCATTGTTAGAACAACAGCAGAAATTCCATCAAGAAACATTCCAAGAATTATGTAAAAAATCATTAATACAAATATTAATACATACGGTGATAACTCCATATTCTGTATCCACAACGCTAGATTTCTAGGCAAACCTGTAAATCCCATTGCAAGTGACAAGAAAGTTGCACCAGCTAGAATAAATGCAATCATACACGAAGTTTTAGTTGCTCCTAACAAGGAGTCTTTAAATGTTTTTAAAGTTAAGCTCTTTTGAAAATAAGAGAGAATTAAAGCTCCAACAACACCTAAAGATGCGGCCTCTGTTGCTGTTGCTATACCGGTATAAATTGAACCTATCACACCAAGTATTAATAAAATAACTGGAATTAATTGTTTGGATTTACCTATTTTATTTAAAAATGTAAAATTTTCATAATTAGTAGGCATTTTATTTTTATTTAATAAAGACCAAACAATTACATAGCCCATAAAGATCAGAGCAATCATTATTCCTGGAATTATTCCAGCTATAAACAGTTTTGCAATTGACTCTTGAACGGTTACACCATAAATAATTAAAATTATTGAGGGTGGAATTAAAAGACCTAAAGTTCCTGAACCTGCCAAACTTCCAAGCAAAATTTTTTCAGGATAGTTTCTTTTTCTTAGTTCTGGAATTGACATTTTTCCAACAGTTGCAACTGTTGCAGCAGATGATCCTGAGATAGCAGCAAACAATGCGCAACCAAGAACATTAACGTGTACCAAACCTCCAGGTAATTTCTGAAGCCATGGTGCCAATCCCTCAAATAAATTTTCAGATAATTTAGTTCTAAAAAGGATTTCACCCATCCACACAAATAACGGTAATGCTGTTAGTGTCCATGATGACGAAGCTCCCCATATAGTTGTGGCCATTGCATCTCCTACTGGTCTAGAGGTAAACAAAATCATACCTATTGAAGATACCCCAACCATACTGATGGCTACCCATATCCCAGATCCTAAAAAAAATAATAAAACACTGATAAAAAAAATTGCTAATAAAATTTCAATCATACTTATTACCTATTCTTAAAATTAATTGATGAAAGACACATACAAAAAATAACAATGAACCAATTGCTACACTTGATTGTGGTATCCAAATTAAAATCTCATCAGCTCCTTCGCTTCTTTCTTGAAACTCATAAGATATCTTAAGCATTTTTAGAAAATAAAAGGCCATATATCCAGAAAAGATAGATGCAATGATTAAACTCCAAATTTCTAGAAACTTTTTTCTTAGATCGGTGGCTTTTTCTAAAAATAATGTGATCCTAATATGACCTCCATTTACAAAAGTATATGAAAGTGCAAAAAATGAGGAAGCTGCCATACAGTAACCAGAATACTCAGCTAAACCTCTTATATAAAAACCAAACATTCTTGAGGCAATTCCAGTTAAAATAAAAACTGCTATCAGAATTAAAAAAAATGCAGCAATATATCCTGAGAAATTATAGAGATTATTTAAGGATTTATTAATTTTTTCTAACATAAAAAAGGCCGTTTTTTTTAAACGGCCTTTCTCATTATATTAATTTTATTTGTAAGCAGCAAGAACGCTAGATCCTGTTTTACCAGCCTTTTTCTTCCATTCCTTTGCCATTTTTTTTCCAACTTTTTGGAAATGTTTTTCTAGATCAGCGTTTACTTTGCCTACTGTCATTCCTGCAGCAGCTAAAGCTTTTTTATCCTCAATATTTCCAACTCTTGAAAGCATCCAACCTTTTTCTTCTGCAGCAGTTGCTTCTTTCATTATTAAATTTTGAGTATCTGTATCTAGTTTGTTCCAAGATCCTCTATGAGCAACTACCATATTTTTTGGGAACCATGCAGCTATATCATAGAAATATTTTACTCCGTTCTCCCAAATTTTTTTATTTTTTCCAGTAGTTGGCGAAGTAATCATGCTCTCTACTGCTCCAGTTGAAAATGCTTGACTTATTTCTGCAGCTTCAATTTTTGTTGGAGCCATTCCAGTAAGTTCAGCAATTCTAATTGTTGCTGAATTATAAGCTCTAAATTTCAAACCTTTTAAATCACTAACACTATTAATCTCGTTTTTACTATACAAACCTTGTGCAGGCCATGGCACAGCATACAAAAATACTAATCCCTTTTGACTCAAGCTTTCTATGATTGCTGGTTTCGATGCTTGATAAAGTTTCATAGCATCATCATAAGATGTTGCTAAGAATGGTTGTGAATCAATCTCAAGAATAGGATCTACTTTTCCAAGAGCCGACATAAATCTCTCTCCCATTTGAGCTTGACCAGTTCTAACAGCTCTAAAGATTTCTCCACCTTTAAATAATGATCCTCCAGGATGAGTTACAATAGTTAATTTACCTCCACTTTTTTCCGAAACGTTTTTAGCAAATTCTGCAGCATTAGCAGAATGAAAATTGCTTGCACCGTAAGCTAACGCCATATCCCACTTCTCAGCAGCATTTACATTAGTGGTTAACAAAACAGAAAATAAAATAGAAATTAAAGTTTTTAAATTTTTCATTAATCCTCCTTATTTTTAAAAAAATACATCTGATTATGTATTATTTGTTAAATCAATAAAAAATTTTCTATGTTTTATTGAATAATTAGAAAATACTACTATTATATAGTTATCTTGATCGAAGAAGCCCTTATTTTACTCCAAATTATATTTATAAATATAATTTTAACTGCTGATAATGCCATAATAATTGGCCTTATCGCATCTAATTTTGTCCCAAAAAATAGAAAAAAAATTATATTTTGGGGAGTAGTCGGGGCTTTAGTCTTTAAAGTTTTATTTGCAGTATTTGCAACCTATTTATTCAAATTTTACTTTATAAAGATTCTAGGAGGTTTACTGTTAATTTGGATAGTTAACGATTTAAGAAAAGATCTTTTACAAGTTCAAAAACAAACTAAATCACCTACTAAAAAATCTTTAGAACCATCATTTGCAAAGGGTATGTATAAAGTTCTTTTTGCAGATATTACAATTAGTTTTGATAATGTTATAGGTGTAGTTGGAGCTTCTAAAGGTAACTTTGGATTTATGATTTTTGGTTTAATTTTATCTGTAGTACTTACAGGTGCAATGGCAACTTATTTAGCTAATTATGTCCAGAAACATTTATGGGTCGTCTATGTTGGAATGGCATTTATTCTTATACTCGCAATACAACTTATTATTGGAGGACTTGTAGATTTAGAAGTTTTAAATATTAACGAAGAGTTTAAAAAATATTTTTAATAAGAATATTTTATTGACGGGTATGAGCCCTTCTTAACATCTAACTTAAATTTTTTAATTGCTTTCCTCACATTACTTTTTAAATCAGCGTATTTTTTTACAAATTTTATTTTAGTATCTGTTAATCCCAATAAATCATCTGTAACTAAAATCTGACCATCGCAAAAATTTGATGAACCAATTCCTATTGTAGGAATTTTTATTGACTCTGTAATTTCTTTAGAAGCTATTCTTTCAATACATTCCAAAACAACTGCAAATACACCTGCGTCTTCTAAAGATTTTGCATCTTTTAATAAATTTTTTTTTTCAATTTCTGATTTACCTTTGTATCTAAATTTTCCTCTTACTGATTGTGGTGTGATACCTATGTGTCCCATTACAGGTATTTTATGTTTCATTAAGTGTTTAACAATTCCATTAATATTTCTTCCTCCCTCTAATTTTATTCCATCACATTTTGTTTCTTCCATTACTTTTCTACAATTTTTAAGTGCTTGCGATTTATTTTTATAAGTATTGAACGGCATATCTACAATCATTAAACCTTTTTTCACTCCCATTCTTACACTCTTAGAGTGTTCAATCATCATTGATAAATTAACTTTTCTTGTTGTATCAAAATTGTACAAAACTGAACCCAAAGAGTCTCCGACAAGTATTAAATCTGCATATTTATCAATTTGTTCTGCTATATTTTTTGAATAAGCAGTCAGACAAACAATTTTAGAATTTTTTTTTTTTTTTAGAACAAGCCTACCTGTTTTTGTAAGCATATATACCTGCTTACCAAATACCTGTATTTTCCATGGATTTCCATGGCTCTGTAGGATCTAAATAACCATCTTGAAGTATTTCTACTGATATTTTATCTGGAGATCTTACAAAAGCCATATGACCATCTCTAGGAGGTCTATTAATTATATATCCCATGTCTTTTAATCTCTGACATGTCTCATAT
>QBZW01000001.1 GCA_003282205.1 Pelagibacteraceae bacterium AG-337-G04 | reverse complement strand
TCTCTTATATTTATTTTATTAATTTGTTCACTGACTGACATTGGAGGATATTTGGTTGGCAAAAGTATTGGTGGGAAAAAAATATATAAAATTAGCCCAAATAAAACATATTCTGGTGTAGTTGGATCATTTATATTACCATTAATTATTTGTTATTTTTTTGATATCTTTTTGAATGATCAATCTAACTTTAGTTTAAATGTTATAACGATAATCATTCTAGTTTCTTTTATATCTCAATTAGGAGATTTACTTATTTCATTTTTAAAAAGAAAAGCTAAAATTAAAGATACTGGAAATATTATACCAGGACACGGAGGAATACTTGATAGAATAGATGGAATTCTTTTAGGTCTACCTTCAGGAATTTATTTAATCTCAATATAAAATGATAAGAGATATTTATATACTTGGGTCGACAGGATCAGTTGGTATGACAACTTTAAAAATTATACATAAAGATAAAAGAAATTTTAATATAAAATTACTAACTACCAACAAGAATATTAATAAAATCTATAAGCAGGCTTTAGAATATAAAGTTAATAAAATTGTAATTTTTGATAAAGATAAGCAGAAAAAAAATATCACAAAATTCAAAAAGAAAAAAATTAAAGTATATTCAACAATAAAAGATGCTTTAAAAAAAAACAAAAAAAAATCATTTCTAACAATAAATGCAATCTCAGGAATTGATGGGTTAGAACCTTCATTAGATATAATTCAATTTACAAAAAATTTTGCAACTGCAAATAAAGAATCTATTATTTGTGGATGGAAGTTTTTAGAAAAAGAGTGTAAAAAAAATAAAACAAATTTTATTCCATTAGACTCAGAACATTTTTCTATATGGACCTTATTGAAATCAGAAAATCGAAATTTAATAAAAAAAATTTATTTAACTGCGTCTGGAGGTCCTTTTTTAAATAGAAAACTAAAAAACATAAAAAATATCAAACCTATGCTAGCTTTAAAACATCCTAATTGGAAAATGGGAAAAAAAATAACAATTGACTCCGCAACAATGATGAATAAGATTTTTGAAATAATCGAAGCAAGTAAAATTTTTGATTTTAATATCAACAAATTTGAAATTTTAATTCATCCAAAATCTTATGTGCATGCAATTGTACATTTTAAAAATGGATTAACAAAATTATTAACTCATAATACGACTATGGAGATTCCAATAACTAATGCAATTTACAGTAATAATTATGATTACTACAATAAACATAATTTTAATTTTAATAAATTAAATGGAATAAACTTTATTAAACCATCTAAACAAAACTTCCCTCTATTAAAAATATTAAATAATAAATTTAATAATACTTACTTTGAGGTAATTTTAGTTTCAATAAACGATCTTTTAGTAAGAAAATATTTAGAAAAAAAAATTTCTTATTTTTCAGTGCATAAATTTATGTTATCTTTAATAAAAGAACCATTTTTATCAAATTTTTTCGACTTAAAACCTAAAAATATTAATGATATTAAGCATATGGTAATTAAAACTAAAGAATATGTTGAAAAATACTTAAAATACAATGGCAAAAAAAATTAAAAATAAATATATTCTTTTTATATTTTGTATTCAACTTCTCTTATTATTTGATACTGCGTATGCAAAAAAATACAATGAAATTAAGATTTTAGGGAATGAACGCCTTGCCATAGAGACAATTATAATGTTTTCAGGTTTAAATCTTGAAAGAGAAATAGAAAATAAAGATTTAAATGATGCAATAAAAAATCTTTACAAAACAAATTATTTTAAAAATTTAAAAATTACCACCAAGAATGATATCATTCAGATTGATATTCAGGAAAATCCAATTATTCAATCAATAAAAATTAATGGAGTAAAAAATAAATCGATAAATGAAAAACTATTAGAGATAACAAAAAAAAGCGAAAAATATCCTTTTCTTCAACAAAATATAAAAAAGCAAAAAAATCTTTTATTAAATGTTGTTAGAGGAAGTGGTTTTTACTTTGCTAATGTAGAAGTAAAAGTTATTAACAATCAAAATAATTCGGTTGATTTACTGTATGATTTTGACCTAGGTAACAGAGCGATTATTAAAAAAATAAATTTCCAAGGAAATAAGATTTTTCGAGACACCAAACTTAGAAATGTTATTAAATCTGAAGAAGGAAAATTTTGGAAGTTTATAACTTCAAATAAATATTTAGATGAAACTAAGATTAAAAATGATGAAATATTACTTGAAAAATATTATAAAAATAAAGGTTATTTCAATGTAAAAATAAAATCGACATATGCAAAAAATATTAATAATGAATTTTTTGAATTAAACTTTAATATTAATTCAGGTATAAAGTTTTTTTTTAATAATCTAAAATTAGAAGATAATGAAAATTTAGATATAGAAACTATAGACCAAATAAATCAAAAATTGTTCAAATTAAAGGGTGAAAAATATTCTTTAAAAAAGTTAAATTTGCTTGTAGATGAAATTGACAATTTAGCTCTTCAAAAAGAATTTGTATTTTTAAATACGAAATATGATTTGTTAGTAATAGATGAGAATAAAATTGACATTATTTTTAATTTTAACAATCTAGAAAAATTTTATGTCGAGCAAATAAATATTTTTGGTAATTTTATAACTGAAGAAAAAGTAATTAGAAATTCTCTAATTGTTGATGAGGGAGATCCTTTTAATGATATATTATTTAAAAAATCTATTAGTAATATTAAATCTAGAGGTCTCTTTAAATCAGTTTCCTCAGACATTAAAATATCTGAAAAAGATGATCAAAAAAAAATTATTGACATTATTGTAGAAGAGTCGCCTACAGGAGAAATATTTGCTGGTGCAGGAACAGGGACATCTGGAGCAACAATTTCTGCTGGCATACAAGAAAAAAACTATCTTGGAAAAGGTATAAAGTTAAAAACTAATTTACTTTTTTCAGAAGATCAAATTAAAGGAAAATTTCAAGTTGAAAATCCAAACTTTAAAAATACAGATAGATCCTTAAATACTGTTATCGAGAGCACCAGTTCTGACTTTCTTTCTACAGGAGGATTTAAAACCTCTAGAACAGGTTTTGGTATAGGAACAGGTTTTGAACAATACTCAGATTTGTTTGTAAATCTTGATATTTCTGCTTATTATGAAAAATTAGAAACTTCCTCTGCAGCGTCTTTGTATAAAAGGAGGCAGGAAGGTGATTATATAGAAAATTTATTTTCTTATGGTTTAACATTGAATAAACTTGATCAAAACTTTCAACCTACAGATGGCTATAATATTAATTTTAAACAAGTTCTGCCAATTTATTCAGACGATCTTTCAATTGATAATACAATAAATTATTCAAAATATCATTCAGTATCAGATAATTTAATATTATCAGGGAAGTGGTTTTTTAAATCAGTAAATTCTATAGATGATGATGTTAGAGTATCTAGAAGAGTATATATACCTAGTAGCAAATTAAGAGGATTTGAAGCTGGAAAATTTGGACCAAAAGATGGAGAAGAATACGTAGGTGGAAATTTTGGATCTGCACTCAACTTAAATTCTACTTTGCCAAATGCTTTTAGTGGTTATGAAAATATTGATGTTAGTCTTTTTTTTGATGCAGCTACATTAAGAGAGGTTGATTATGATAGTTCTTTAGAGTCGAGTAAAATTCGCTCTTCTACGGGAGTGTCTGTCAATTGGTTTACACTTATTGGTCCTTTATCTTTTTCTTACGCTATTCCTCTTTCTAGCGAACCTTCCGATAATAAAGAGTCTTTTAGATTTAGAATTGGAACTTCATTTTAAAAATGAAAAAAAAAATTATAATATTTATTTTATTAAATTTAATCTCATTTAATTCTAAAGCTGAAATTGTATATATTGATATTAATTTTATTTTAAATTCTTCTGAAGTGGGAAAATATCTTAATAACTATATTGAAAAAATTAATAATGAAGACTCATTAAAATACAAAAAAATTGAAACTGAACTTATTCAAAAAGAAAAAACATTAATATCACAACAAAATATTTTAGATAAAAACGAATTTGAAAATAAATTAAAGATACTTACTAGTGAAGTTCAAAAATATAGGTCTGACAGAAAAACTTCTGTAGATGAATTAAATAATATAAAAATAAATAAAACTAAGGAAATATTATCAGCTTTAAATCCAATAATTACAGAATATGTAGAAACAAATTCTATTTCCATAGTAATACCCAAAAAAAACATAGTTGTTGGTAGAAAAAATCTAGATATAACAAATCCAATAATTAAATTACTTAATAACAGTATAACTAAATTAGAATTCTAAAATGATAAATCCTTTTTTTGATAAAAAAAACAATATTCAGATTAATGACATTCTTTTAAAATTAAATTTAAAAAAACAAAAAAAAAATTATCTTGTTACAGATATAAAAGATTTAATTACAGCCGGCACAAATGATATTACTTTTTTTCATTCCAATAAATATCTAGGCTCACTAAAAAAAACAAAATGTAAAACAATTATTACAAATAAAAAATTTGGTCTTTTTATCTCAAAAAAGATTAATGTCATATATGTTCAAAATGTATTGCTCTCAGTTTCCAAGATTACATCTTTATTTTATCCAAATGCTCTTAATGACAATTTTGATCCAGATTTAAGTATTCTAAATAAAAAAAAATATCCAGGTATAAAATTTGGTAAAAATATTCTTTTGGGTAAAAATGTTAGTATTGGCAAAAATTGTTCTATAGGTCATAATACAATAATTGAAAGTAACGTAAGTATTGGGAAAAATTGCAATATTGGAAGCAATGTAATTATCAAAAATTCTATAATTGGTAATAAGACAAATATACTTGACGGTGCGATTTTAGGAAAAAAGGGATTTGGTTTTTTTCCTGACAAAATAAAAAATATAAGATATCCACATGTAGGAATGGTTGTTGTTGGAAGCAATGTTGAGATTGGATGCAATAATACAATTGATAGAGGCTCACTGACAAACACTATTATTGGTGATGGAACTTTTTTAGACAGTCAAGTTCATATAGCTCATAATGTTAAAATTGGAAAAAATTGCATAATAACTGGACAAGTTGGATTTGCAGGTAGTTCAACAATAGGTGACAGAGTTATGATTGGAGGTCAGTCTGGAATTTCTGGCCATATAACTATAGGAGATAATGTACAAATTGGAGGGGGCAGTGGTGTCATTAAAAATATTCCTTCAAATAAAAAAGTAATGGGATACCCTGCAAAAAATATTAGAAAATTTTTAAAAGAAAGTAAACTAAATGACTAATCTTGATAAAGAACAAATTAAAAATCTTCTTCCACATAGAGAACCTATGTTATTGATAGATGAATTGAGAAATATTAAAAAACTATTATCAGCTACTGCCATAGTCAACGTTAAGAAAGATAGTTTTTTTGTTAATGGACATTTCCCTGGAGAACCAGTAATGCCAGGTGTTTTGATTGTAGAGGCATTTGGACAGGCTGCAGCAGCTTTGACGGCCAACGGATTAAATAAAGACACTTACGATAATAAGTTAGTATTTTTAATGACAATTGAGAAAGCTAGATTTAGAAACCCGGTTATACCTGATTGTGTTTTAGAACTTAATATTGAAGCAATAAGATCGCATGGTAGAGTTTGGAAATATAAGGGCACGGCATTTGTAGACGATAAAAAAATGGCAGATGCTCAGTGGTCTGCAACGATCGTAAATAGAAAGTAATAATTAGTAGTAATAGTTGATAAGTATTAAATGTTAAATTTGTTATTTATTATTTGTGATCCATAATACTGCAATAGTTGATGTAAAAGCAAAAATTTCAGATAATGTTGAAATTGGACCTTATTGTTCTATAGGTCCAGGTGTTGAAATAGGCACTGGCTCAGTTTTACATTCACATGTAAATATAGTTGGTAACACAAAAATAGGAAATAATAATCAAATTTATCCATTTTCTTCAATAGGAACTCCTCCTCAAGATCTAAAATATAAAGGAGAAAAAAATTCGTTAGTAATTGGTAATAACAACAAGATTAGAGAATATGTAAATATAAATCCTGGTACAGAACAAGGTGGAGGGATAACCAGAGTAGGTGATAATAATTTATTTATGGTTTATTGTCATATTGCACATGATTGTTTAATCTCAAATAATATTGTATTAGCAAATAATGTTCAGGTAGGTGGACATGTTAATATAGAAAATAATGCAATTGTTGGTGGAAGCTGCGCAATACATCAATTTTCTAGAATTGGAGAGTTTGCAATGATTGGTGGAATGACTGGTGTTTTAAGTGATGTGATTCCATTTGGATTATCAATGGGTAACAGAAATAGCTTAACAGGTATAAATCTTATTGGATTGAGAAGGGCAAAAGTTTCAAATGAAAATATTAAAAAATTACAATTAGCTTATAAAAATATATTTAAAAATACTAGTTTTAGGGAAAATATTGAAAATCTAAATCAAGATTTAAAAAATAACAAATTTGTTAAAAAAATATTAAATTTTATAAATTCTGATAAAAAAAGACCAATATCTCTGCCACCGAATTTATAATGATAGGACTTTTTTTAGGAGAAAAGGATTTACCAAATGAAATAATTAAAAAAGTTGAAAAAAAAAGGATAAATTATTTTATTGTAGATCTTACAAAAAATAACAAATTTAAAAAGAATAAGTATAGTTCTTTCATTAATATCGGAAAATTTGGTGAGATACTAAAACTAATAAAATCAAAAAAATGTAAGAAGGTTATATTTGCTGGTAATATAACTAAGCCCAGAATATCAAAATTAAAATTAGACTTAAAAGGTTTATATTATATACCAAGAATAGTTAAAGCAGCAAAATTAGGTGATGCAGCAATATTGAAAGCTCTGATTAAAATTTTATCAGAAAACAATATAAAGGTCATTAAATTAAATACTTTCAACCCAGAATTAACACTAAAGAAAGGTGTTTATACTAAAGTTAAACCTTCTCAACAGGATTATAAAGAAATACATACTGGAATTAAAACTTTAAAAAAAATAAATTCATATAATCATACACAAGCATTAATTGTAAGAGATAACAAGGTCGTATCTCGCGAAACAAGGAAAGGAACAAAAGAAATGATTAATTCTATCTCAAAATTCAAAACAAAAAATGGAATTTTAATTAAACTGCCTAAAGTTAATCAAGATTTAAGGGTTGACTTACCAACAATAGGAATTGATACATTTAAAGATTGTAATAAGGTTGGAATTAAGGGAATAGTGATTAAATCAAATCAAAATATTATATTAAATAAAAAAGTCTCTATTAAATACGCTAATCAAAATAAACTCTTTCTGATAGCTATATGAAAAAAATTTTTGTCCTTACAGGTGAACCTTCGGGAGATAAATTAGCATCAGAAGTAATTTCACAAATTAAAATAAAAAGAGCTGATTTAGAATTCTTAAGCGTTGGTGGAACAAACTTAGAAAAATTAGGAATTAAGACAATCTATGACCAAAAAGATATAACGTACATTGCTTTTACCGATGTATTATTTAATTTTTTTAAAATAAAACGTAAAATAAAAGATACTGTTAATGAGGTTTTGAAATTTGATCCAGATATTTTATTTAGTGTTGATAGTCCTGATTTTACACTTAGAGTAGCAAAACAAGTAAAGGAAAAAAATCCAAAAATAAAAATAATTCATTTTATTGCTCCTAAAGTTTGGGCTTGGAGAGAAGGTAGAGTTAAGAAAATGAAGAAATTTTTAGACCATATTTTATTACTTTTTAAGTTTGAAAAAGAATACTTTGATAAAGAAAAACTAACTAATACATTTGTAGGTCATCCTTTGTTGGATAAAAAAATTGACGAAAATATCCAAATTGACCAATTTTTGGATAAAAAAAATATTATATCAATTTTTCCTGGAAGCAGAACTTCAGAAATCGAAAATCATATGCCAATTTTAATTAATTTTATAAAAAAAATGAATGTTAAGGATCCTAATTATAATTTCATATTTCATGCAACTGTTAAAAATAAAGATCTTATATTGAGTTATATTTTAAAAGAGTCTATACAAAATTTAGAGGTTATCTATGATGATAAAATTAAAACTGCTGTTTTAAAGAAATCAATATTTGCGGTAGTAAAGTCTGGAACAGTTTCGTTAGAAGTATGTAAAATGAATGTACCATCGATAATTATTTATAAGATGAATTTTATGAATTTTTATTTAGCAAAATTCTTACTTAATATAAAATTTGCTAATATGATTAATATTATCAATAATAGAGAAGTAATTCCTGAGCTGATACAATCAGAATGTAACGCAGATGAAATATTTAAAAGTGTTTACTATTTTCTTAAAAAACCAGATTTAATAGCAAAACAAAAACAAGAAATAAAAAAAACTCTTAAAACTTTGACTTCTCCTAGCTCTTCATCTGGGGAAGCATCAAACATTATTTTATCTTATATTTCCTAATCTTCTTATTACCTCTTTTTTTCCAAGAGATAATATTATATCATATATTCCTGGACCAAATTTAGATCCAGTTAGCATTATTCGCAATGGCTGCCCAATGCCCTTAAAATTTGTATTATTTAATTCTATTAAGCCTTTTATGATTTGTTCTAAATTTTCTCTATCAAAAACTTCTAATTTAGAAATCTTTTCTTTAAATAAATGTATTATTTTTTTTGCTTCGTCGTTTACAAGTTTTTTATCATTGTCATCAAAGGTCACTTCATCATTTAATATATATTTTGAGTTATTAAATATATCTTCAAGTGTTTTTGCTTTATTTTTTAAAAATATTAATGAGCTCTTTATTGTATTTTCTTTTTCTTCTATAATTTTATCTTTATACACCTCACAATATTCTTTTAACTTCTTGTACAAAATATTTTCTTCAATATTTTTAATGTAATATTCATTCATAGAAAGAATTCTACTCATATCAAGCTTTGAAGGTGATTTACCTATTCCTTCTAGATTAAAAAGTTTAATACTGTCATCAAGGTTAAAAATTTCCTTATCTTTATAAGACCATCCTAACCTTAGAAGGTAATTTCTAAGCGACTCAGGCAGAATTCCAATTTTTTTGTAATCATCTAAAGTTGAAGAATTGTCTCTTTTTGATAGTTTTTTACCATCTATTGTATGAATAAGGGGTATATGAGCAAATTGTGGAATATCCCATCCTAGTGCTTCATATATCTGTATTTGTTTAAAAGTATTAATTTTATGATCATCTCCTCTAATAATATGCGTCATTTCCATATTATGATCATCAACTGAGGCAGATAAATTATATGTTGGTGTTTCATCATTTCTCAAAATAACAAAATCCTCAATAGTGTTATTTTCAATCTCCACATTTCCTTGAACTAGGTCTTTTACTATAGAAGTACCTTCTATTTTACTTTTAAATCTTATAACTGGCTTTATATCCTTTGGTGCTTGATCATCAGAAATATTACGCCATTTTCGATTATACACATAAGGAATTTTTTTTTGTTTAGCTCTTTTTTTTTGTTCTTCAATTTCTTCTGAGCTACAATAGCATTTATATGCGTCACCATTTGCTAACAGCTTTTTTGCAATTTTTACGTGTTCACCAATCATTTTTGATTGAATATACTCTTCGCCATCATGCTTTATTCCCATCCATTTTAGAGAGTTTATAATTTGAATTTTATGTTCTTCTTTAGATCTTTCTTTATCTGTATCTTCAATTCTTAAATGAAAAGTCCCTTTTTGATTTTTTGAATAAAGCCAATTAAATAGAGCAGTACGTACTCCACCAATGTGAAGAGCACCAGTAGGAGAGGGTGCAAAACGTGTTGCTACTTTTGACATCAATGATGTTTAGACTATTTTTTTAAAAGTTTCTATATAAAGATACTAAAACACCCTGAACTTTCACTCTATCTGGGCCAAATATTTTAGTTTCATAGTTTCTATTTGCGCTTTCAAGTGCTACAACTTTACCTTTTTTACGAAACCTTTTCAGCATCGCTTCATGTTCATCAATTAAAGCTACTACGATTTTACCATTATCTGCAGTATCAGCTCTTTTTATAATTACAGTATCACCTTCGTGTATTCCAGCTTCAATCATTGAGTCACCTTGAACTTTTAAGCCAAAATAGTCACCATTTTTTTCTAAATTATGTGGCAAAGGAATTCTTGAAACTTCATTTTGAATTGCTTCTACAGGAGTTCCTGCAGCAATTTTTCCAAGAACCGGCACTTCGATTTCATTAGAATTAGTTTGTTCTTCATCTAATCCACCTTTAATTACACTTGGTGAAAAACTATTGTAGATATCATTTGCTGAGGCTGTTTCTGGTAATTTGATCACTTCCAAAGCTCTTGCTTTGTGTGCTAATCTTTTTATAAAACCTCTTTCTTCTAAAGCACTAATTAATCTGTGAATTCCTGATTTAGATTTTAAATTAAGCGATTGTTTCATCTCCTCGTAAGAAGGAGATACACCAGAGCTTCTCAACTTCTTGTTGATAAATAAAAGTAAATTTTTTTGTTTTTTTGTAAGCATAAGAACAAATATCGTACAAAATATGTTCTACAAAAGTTCTCTACAATTCACAATAGTAAAAAAAACTAATAAAATCAATTATTAATCGACTAAAGAACTGAAAAAATAGAATTATTATCTAGATCCTTCAAAAGTGATTCACCAATTAAAAAAGTTTTAATAGATGTTTTATTTGACAATTCTAAGAGTTCATTTTTTGTTTTAATTCCACTTTCTGAAATTAACGG
The DNA here is from genome assembly GCA_003282205.1 of Pelagibacteraceae bacterium AG-337-G04. Taxonomy (GTDB): domain Bacteria; phylum Pseudomonadota; class Alphaproteobacteria; order Pelagibacterales; family Pelagibacteraceae; genus Pelagibacter. The sequence goes on along the minus strand of QBZW01000001.1, from coordinate 149,342 downwards.
TCCTTTATGATTAATTAAAACATCATAAATATCGTAAGTTGTATTTATATCGGTTTTTAAAGTTTTTAAATTTCTATTATTTATACCAATTAATGCTTCTTTGAATTTTAGTGCTTTCTTAGCTTCCTCAACGGTATGTACTTCAACTATTACTGACATATTTAATTTCAATGCTTGTTCATATAACTCATTAGCAAGGCTTTCACTTACACCGGCTAAGATAATTAATATTGCATCAGCTCCTTTGCTTCGAGCATAAAGAACTTGATATTTATCGATAAAGAAATCTTTACATAAAATTGGAAGATCACATTGTTGTTTACAAAAAGAAATATCCATCATGTCACCTAAAAAATACTCTTTCTCAGCTAATACTGATAAACATGTAATATTTTTGCTTTTATAAATTTTAGCTATATCTTGTGGAAAATATTTCTCAATAATAACACCAGCTGATGGACTAGCTTTTTTTATCTCACCAATGATAGATATTTTTCCATCTTTTATGTTATTCGAAATTTTGTTTTTAAAATCATAATATTTAATTCCATACATATCATTTTGACTTATTTGATCTTGAAGTATTTCGCTTGATAAAAGATATTTTTGTTTTTCAATTTCTTTAATTCTATTATTTATAATTTTTTGTAGAATATTTTCAGCCATTTTGAATTGTCTTTAGATAATTTAAAGATTGTCCAGATAAAATATGGTCTCTTGCATTTTTATATGCATTAGCAAAACTTTGATGAGTTTCGTTTACTATTAACCCTGCCGCAGCATTTAAACAAACAGCCTTAGAAAAATCATTATCTTCTCCTTTGAATATATTAATTATTTTATCTGCGTTAAATTTTGCGTCATTACCAACAAGATTATCAAATTTATCTGCACCAATATTTAATTCTTTGGGGTCAATAACAATTTCAGAAATTTTATTATCTTTTAATTGAATAACTTTTGTTTTAGCATAAGGAGAAATCTCATCTAAACCATCTTCACTATTAACAATCCATGCAAATTTTATTTCTAAATTCATTAAAGCATTTGCAAATATTTTTAAAAGCTTTTCATCAAATACTCCAACTACTTGACGATTTACTAAAGCAGGGCTACTTAATGGTCCAATCATATTAAATATTGTTCTTTTTCCAATTTTCTTTCTTACAGGACCTACAAATCTCATTGCACTATGATAATTTGGTGCAAACATAAAACCAAAATTGTTGGTATTAATTTCTTTTTCAATATCTTTTGGCTCTAAATCAATTTTAATATTAAGAGCCTCTAAAACATCACCAGACCCACATTTTGAGGAAACAGCTTTGTTTCCATGTTTAGCTACTTTTGTTCCCATACTCGCTAAAAGAATAGCTGAAGCCGTCGATATATTAAGTGTATTCATGCCATCACCACCTGTTCCACATGTATCAATACAATCACTAACATTTACTCTTTTTGATTTTTCTCTTAATACAAAAACTCCACCAGCAATTTCTTCAGAAACTTCACCTTTTTCTGATAGCAAAGTTAAAAAATCGTAAATTTGTTTTTCATTTGCCTCACCACTCATTAGAATTTTAAATGCTTCTTTACTTTCATTAAAATCTAAATTTGTCTTATTTCTCAGTTTATTTAAAAATTCTTCCATATTTACTCTTTTACGAAGTTCTCCAAAATTTTTAACCCGTATTTTGTTTTGATACTTTCAGGATGAAATTGAACTCCATGAATCTTATATACCTTATGCATAATTCCCATGATTGTCCCATCAGGTGTACTAGATGTAATTTTTAAATTTTTAGATAAAGATTTTCTTTCAATTACTAAACTATGATATCTGGTAGCTGAGAAACTTTTGGGTAAATTATTTAAAATACCAATTTTCTTATTTATTATACTGCTTGTTTTTCCATGCACAAGTTCTTTAGCTTGAACAATTTTAGAACCAAATATTTGACCAATAATTTGATGACCTAAGCAAACACCAAGAATTGGGATTTTTTTATACAAATTTTTTACAATCTTTAAACAATTTCCTGATTGATTTGGATTACCAGGTCCAGGAGATATTACTATCTTATTATATTTTTTTTTTAAAATGTGATGATGGTCTACTTTATCGTTTCTTAATACATCTACTTTAGCAAAGGATGAAAGATAGTGATATAAATTAAATGTAAAACTATCATAATTATCTATTAAAATTATTTTAATCTTCATTATTCTAAAGCCTTTATTAAAGCTTTTGCTTTGTTTACAGTTTCGTTAAATTCGTTAACTGGTTTGCTATCTGCAACAATTCCTGCTCCAGACTGTACATAAAATCTTCTATTTTTTGAAATTGCTGTTCTAAGTGCGATGCAAGTATCAAAATCACCATTTGCAGAAAAATAACCAATTCCTCCAGCATAAACCTTTCTTCTTGTTGTCTCTAATTCATCTATAATCTCCATAGCCCTTATTTTAGGTGCACCTGAAACTGTTCCAGCAGGAAAACCAGCTAATAATGTATCAAATTTACCAAATTTTTTATTAAACACACCTTCAACATTAGAGACTATATGCATTACATGCGAATATCGTTCTATCTTAAAACTTTCAGTAACTTTGACAGAGTTAATTTTAGAAACTTTTCCTGTATCATTTCTACCGAGATCAAGAAGCATTAAGTGCTCAGAGAGCTCTTTTTTATCTTGTAATAGATCCTTTTCATAAAATTTATCTTCTTTTTTATTTTTACCTCTTGGTCTTGTGCCAGCTATAGGTCTAATAGTAATCTTGTTATCTCTTAACCTCACAAGTATTTCAGGACTTGCACCTATAATTTGAAAATCTTCAAAGTTAAAAAAATACATGAAAGGAGAAGGATTTGTAATTCTCAATTTTTTATAAATATCTAAAGGCTCTTTATTAAGGTCAGTTTCAAACCTTTGACTTAGAACAACCTGAAAAATATCTCCTATTTTAATATAATTTTTTGCTTTTAAAACATTGCTAAGGAATTTCTTCTTTGAGATATTTGATTTAATTTTTGGCTTAGAAATACTAGTTTTTGATAGATTTATCTTGCAACTATAGTTTGCTAAAAAAATCATTTCTTCTATTTCTTTTTGTATTAGTTCATATTTTTCATTATAATTTTTTATTTTTTCATCAAAAAAACAGTTAACTATAAAAAATAATTTTTTTTCAGCATTATCAAAAACTATAAGATTTTTTGGTCTCAAAATTCTTACATCAGGTATTTTTAGATCATTTTTTGTGCTATTAGGAATTTTTTCAATATATCTTATTGTATCATAGGAGAAATATCCTGATAAAATTGAGCTAATTGGTGGTAATTCATTTGGTATTTTAAAATTAAAATTTTCGATTATTTTCTCAATATTATCTTTTGGAGTTCCTTTTAACTTTTTTCTTTTATTTTCATAATTCAAAACACAAATATTATTATTAAACTCCCAAATCTTATCAGGATTTTTACCAAATATTGTATATCTACCTTTTATAAAACCTTTTTCCACAGATTCAAATACAAAACTATTTCTTACGTTTAAAAAATTATTAATTAAATTTTCTATTTCACTTTTTCCATCCGATTTAATCGAATGGTAAAGAACTTGATTTAAAGTTTTTTTGTGATTTTTTTTGAATAATTTTAGATTGATATTCAACATTATCTAAAATAATTTTTAACTCTATCAACAGTTTGATTGAAAATTTTTACTTTATATTTCGAATTTAAAGATAGATCATATGATGTATAAATATCATTAATTATATCGTTGTTAGCTTTAATAGAATATTCTTTAATAATATCAGTGTTTTTATTCATATCTGAATAATAAATGTTCTTAATTTTTGTGAGGAAAACTTTATTTTTCTGTCCTGTAACTAGTGAGTAACTTTTAATTGGTAATGAGTATAAAAGATTTAAAGAATCTGGATCAAAAACTTCATTATCATTAAGGCTTTTAACAGTTATAGTCTCAATGTTATTTATGTCCTTTGATAATTTCATAAATTCTTCATCATTAAATGATTTTCCATCTATTTTTTCGAAAAGACCTTTATTAAATTCAAATTTCTTTTTTAGAATGACATTATTTTTAACATTTTCTAAAAATTTTAGATTTGTTTTGTTTGGAATTTTTTTTATAATATTTGATATCTCAAAGATTAGATAGTAATCATTCTTATCAACTAGCTGTATTTTATCTTGATTTCTTCTTAAGTAAATTTCTTTAAGTATTTCATCAGAATTATCATCCAATACAAAATTATTTACTTCATTAATTTTTAAATTATAAATTTCATTAATTTCTCTTAAATTTGATCCATTTAAAATATTATTCTCCATTTCATCAATTTTCTTAAAAAACTCATCATTAAATTCATCTATTTCAACTAGCTCTTTAGGAGTTATTTTTGCATAGGTTACATCAATAAAATCAATTTTTAAATTTTCTTGATTATCTTTAATAAAGTCCTCAATCTCTAAACTTGTTGCACTTTTATCATGAACTAAATCTAAATCTAAAAATTCAATCTCAATTCTTTTATTTTCATTGATATATATTTTATTTTTTAAAAAATAAGGTGACTTTATACCTCCACTAATATAATTGAATAAGTTTTCTTTCAATTCCTGTCTTTTTAATGAGCTTTCAAAGGCTGTAGCGCTTAAGTTATTTTCTAATAGAAATTTTTCATACTTCATTCTTGAAAATTTTTTATTATCATCAAGTAAGATAGAATTAGATCTTATTTTATTTGCTAACGTTTCTTCAGAAATTGACACATTTAGCTCTTTGATTTCCATTTCAATTAGTTTTTCAGATATTAAGTCAGATAAAATTTGTTCAATAATATTTTTATCTATGTTTGCTTTTATTACGTCACTTGTAAGTCCTGACTCGTTTATAAAATTTGTAAAATCTTTTGATGAGATTGTTTCATTATTAATTTTAGCGACGTTATTAGTATTACCACCACTAAAAACACTACCCATTCCCCAAAATACAAATGGAATTATAATAATGCCCACAAGTAGCCCAGCTAACTTGGAATTTGAAAAACTTCTTAATTTACTGATCATATCTAATTGTCTTTATTTATTGATCTAAAAAAAAATAAACATATAAATTATATTAATCTTTATGACAAATAATAATATTTATTTCGTTGCTAATTGGAAGATGTTTGGGTCAATCAAGTCTTTAAATTCGTTAAATAAAGTAATAAGTTATTCGAAAATAAAGAAACTTAAAGCCAAGATTATTTATTGCCCACCTTATACATTGATTAAATCGTTTGTGGATAAAACTAAAAGCTCAAATATTAAAATTGGTGCTCAAGATTGTCATGTGCAACCTAAGTATGGAGCTTTTACAGGAGCTATAAGTTCAAAGATGATAAAAGACTTAGGAGGTAAATTTGTTATAATTGGACATTCTGAAACACGATTAGAAAATGATAACAAAAAAATTAATTTAAAGATTAAATCTGCATTAAACGAAAAATTAAACGTTATTTTGTGTATTGGTGAAAAACTAATTGATAAAAAAAAAAATAAAACAAAATCTGTTTTAAAGAAACAATTACTTCAAGGTTTAAAAAATTTAAAGAATTTAAGTAAGGTTATAATTGCTTATGAACCTGTTTGGTCGATTGGTACTGGCATTATTCCTGGTGAAAATGATTTAAAAAATAATATTAAATTTATAAGAAACACCCTAAAGATTTCAAAAAAATTTACAAAATCTAAGATTTTATATGGAGGCTCTGTGAACCCAAAAAATATAAAAAATTTACTGAGAATCGATAATATTGATGGTTTTTTGATTGGTGGAGCATCAACTAATGAAAAAATATTTATTGATATAATGAAAAAATCAATTAATTAGGCGTCGTGGAAAACATACTATTAATTATAAATATAATATTAGCAGCAATTCTAGTATTGCTGGTTTTGTTCCAAAAATCTGAAGGTGGAGCCTTAGGTATTGGAGTTTCTCAAGATAACTTTATGTTTTCAAGGTCGGCTGGAAATTTTATGACTAAAGCAACAGCTATAGTTGCAACATTATTCATAATTTGTAGTCTAGGATTAACTATTATTTCAAGAGGAGATCTACCTTCAAATACTTCTGTAATTGATAAAATAGATGAAAATGCAGATGATGCTCCTAAATTGCCAGAAAATAATAATTAATACTTTTATTTTTATAAATTATTGGCTATAACATAATTCCATGGCGCGATATATATTTGTCACTGGCGGCGTGGTTTCATCACTTGGTAAAGGTTTATCTTCAGCATCCCTTGGATATTTGCTTAGATCACAGGGCTATAAGGTAAGAATAAGAAAAATGGATCCATATTTAAATGTAGATCCTGGAACTATGAGTCCATTTCAACATGGTGAAGTTTTTGTAACTGATGATGGAGCTGAAACAGATTTAGATCTAGGACATTATGAAAGATTTACAAATATTTCAGCCAAAAAATCTGACAACATTACTACAGGTAAAATTTATAGTGATATAATAAAAAAAGAGAGAAGAGGAGGTTATCTTGGAAAAACAGTTCAAGTAATTCCACATGTTACAGATAGAATTAAAGAGTTTATAAAAAAAGATATTACAAATGAAGATTTTGTAATTTGTGAAATAGGTGGAACTGTCGGTGATATTGAGAGTTTGCCATTTTTAGAAGCTATTAGACAATTTTCAAATGATAATGGAAGATCAAAATCATTATTTATTCACTTAACGTTTGTTCCTTTTTTAAAATCTTCAGATGAAATTAAAACAAAGCCAACACAACATTCTGTTAAAGAATTAAGAAGTATAGGAATTCAACCTGATATAGTGATCTGTAGATCTCAACAGTCTATTTCTTTAGATCAAAGAAAAAAGATATCCTTATTTTGTAATGTGGATATTGCTAATGTTATAGAAACAGTTGATGTAAAAACAATTTATGAAGCTCCAATAAGTTTTTTTAATCAAAAATTAGATAAGCAAGTTTTAAAATTCTTCAAAATAAAAACTAGAAAAAGACCAAACTTACTGCCTTGGAAAAAAATCACAAATATAGTTTTAAAAACAAAAGGAACAGTAAATATTGCTATCATAGGTAAATATGTAAACTTAAAAGATGCTTATAAATCACTTGATGAAGCTCTTACCCATGGGGGAATTTCAAATAAAGTTAAAGTTAACTTAGTAAGAATTGAGTCCGATAAACTCAGATCAAAAGAAATTAAATCAAAATTAAAGAATGTATCAGGTATTTTGATACCAGGAGGATTTGGTAAAAGAGGAACAGAGGGAAAAATTGAAGCAATAAGATATGCCAGAGAAAGAAAATTACCTTTTCTAGGTATTTGTTTTGGTATGCAAATGGCAATGATTGAATTTGCAAGAAATATTTTAAAAATTAAAAAAGCTGGCTCTAGTGAATTGGACAAAAACTGTTTTCCCGTAATAGGATTAATTGATGAATGGAACAAAGATGGAAAAATTATAAAAGGAACTGATAAAAACCTTGGAGGAACAATGAGATTAGGTTTATATAAGGCAAAACTAAGAAATAATTCTGCCATAAAAAATATCTATAAATCTAATATGATTAAAGAGAGACACAGACATAGATATGAGGTCAATATGAATTTAATGCAAAAATTTGAAAAAGAAGGTTTGATGTTTTCAGGAATGTCTCCTGACAATCAATTACCTGAAATTATTGAACTTAAAAACCATCCATGGTTTATTGGAGTACAGTTTCATCCAGAATTTAAATCTAGACCTTTAAATCCTCATCCTTTATTCTCTTCATTTATTAAAGCTGCAAAATCTTTTAATGGAAAATAAAATAGTTAATTGTAACGGTATAGAAATTTCTAACAAAAATAAAATTTGTTTAATAGCTGGTCCTTGTCAACTTGAAACTGAGCAACATGCTTTGGACATGGCAGGTAAAATTAAAGAAATTACAACAAAGTATAATATTGGATTTATTTATAAAACTTCATTCGATAAGGCCAATAGAACAAGTTTGAAAGGCAAAAGAGGAGCTGGTTTAGAAAACTCTCTACCTGTATTTGATAAAATCAAAAAAGATGTCAATGTACCCGTTCTTACTGATATACATAATGAGGAACAATGTTTCCTAGTTTCTCATCATGTAGACGTTCTTCAGATACCAGCATTTCTTTGTAGACAAACAGATTTATTAATTGCTGCTGCTAAAACCAATAAAGTCATTAATGTTAAAAAAGGTCAATTCCTAGCACCATGGGATATGGTGAATGTAACCAAAAAAATTTCTGACAGTGGTAATGAAAATATTTTAGTGACTGAAAGAGGAGCTAGCTTTGGTTATAATACATTGGTCTCAGACATGAGATCTATTCCCATCATGGCAAAAAATGGTTATCCAGTAGTATTTGATGGAACTCATTCAGTGCAACAACCTGGAGGTCTAGGCGAAAAAAGTGGTGGCCAAAGAGAATTTGTTGAGTATTTGTCGAGAGCAGCAGTTGCGGTAGGCGTTGCAGCTATATTTTTGGAAACACATCAGGACCCTGATAATGCTCCATCAGATGGACCAAACATGATCCCTTTAGACAAATTAGACGAACTTATTAATCAAATTGTAGAAATTGATAATTTAATTAAAAGTAATTAATGAGCAAAATCAAAAGAGTTGTAGCCAGACAGGTTTATGATAGTAGAGGTAATCCCACCATTGAGGCCGAAGTATTTTCAAATAATTTAAGTGCGTCAGCAATTTGTCCTTCAGGTGCTTCGACAGGAACTTTTGAGGCTTATGAAAAAAGAGATAAGAGTAATAAAAAATATCTAGGAAAAAGCGTTTTAATACCAGTTGCAACTGTTAATAAATTAATTTCAAAAAAATTAAAAAATCAAAACATCCATAACCAAGAAAGAATAGATAGTATTCTCATAAAATTAGATGGCACAAAACAAAAAACAAAATTAGGTGCAAATACAATATTAGCTGTATCCATGGCTCTAAAAAAATTATCAGCTAAAGTAAAAAAAATACCTTTATATAAAAATTTTATTGTTAAAAAAAATTTTAAAATGCCCTTTCCTTTAATGAATATTATTAATGGGGGCGCGCATGCTGATAATGGTCTTAGAATTCAAGAGTTTATGATTAGACCTGATAAAGCAAAATCATTTAATGATGCTGTAAGAATGTGTTTTTTGGTAATAAATAATTTAAAAGTATTATTAAAAAAAGCTGGTTACTCTATTAATGTAGGTGATGAAGGTGGCTTTGCACCAATGATAAGTGATAATGAGAGTGCTTTAAAGCTTATAGTTCGAGCGATCAAAAAATCAGGTTTTAAAAATGGTAAAGATATATCTATTTGTTTAGATGTTGCTGCAAATGAATTAATTAAAAAAGGCAAATATTCAATTCATTCTAAAAATTACGTAAGTGTTGATCAATCAATTAATAAATACCTACAACTTATTAAAAAATATCGAATCAAATCAATTGAGGATCCATTTGGTGAAAATGATTGGAAGGCATGGTCTAAATTTGTAAATGGAACAAAAAACAAAATACAAATAATAGGTGATGATCTTTTCGTAACTAATCTTGAAAGATTAAAAATAGGCTTTCTAAACTTATCTGCAAATAGTATTTTAATAAAATTGAACCAAATAGGAACTGTAACCGAAACGTTAGAAGTAATAAAATTTGCTCAACTTATTGGTTTTAAAACAATCATTTCTCATAGATCTGGTGATACTGAAGATACATTTATTGCTGATTTAGCAGTAGGCACCAATTCAAATCAAATAAAAACTGGATCTCTTGCAAGATCAGAAAGAATAGCAAAATATAACCAACTAATTCGTATTGAAGAAGATCTTGGTAGATTGGCTAAAATGAATAAAATTGATTAATGTTAGAAAAATTTAAAAAGAACTATTTTATTCTAATAATCACATTTCTGTTTATCTATTTTTTCTTTAATTTATTAGATGGTGATAGAGGTCTAATTTCTTACATGGAAAAGAAAGATATATATGAGCAACTAAAATATGATCAAATTACTCTAAAGAGCAAAATAGACGATTTAGAGCACAAAAATTCACTTTTAACAGAAAATATAGATCTTGATTTCATAGAAATATTAATAAGAGAAAAGTTTTTATTTGGAAAAGAGGGTGAGACTACCTATATACTCAATGATAATGGAAATCAAAAATAGACCAAGACATCCTGAAAAAGTTAATAAACCGATTAATCCTATCAAAAAGAAACCTGAGTGGATTAGATCTAAGCTATTGAATAGTAAAGAATTTTTTTTAACTAAAACAGTTGTTAATAAAGATAATCTTGTAACAGTTTGCCAAGAAGCAAACTGCCCTAATATTACTGAATGCTGGAGTAAAAGGCATGCAACACTAATGATAATGGGAGATACATGTACAAGAGCATGTGCATTTTGTGACGTTAGAACAGGAAAACCTGAAAAATTAGATCAATTTGAGCCAATTAAAATAGCAAATGCAGTTAAAAAATTAAGTTTAAGACATGTTGTAATTACATCTGTTGATAGAGACGACCTTTCTGATGGTGGATCAAATCATTTTCATGATGTTATTGTTGCAACAAGAAAAAAAAATCCAAATACAACAATTGAAGTTTTAACACCTGATTTTTTACGAAAAGGTGATGCTTACAAAAGAGTATTGGAAGCAAGCCCAGATGTTTTTAATCACAATATTGAAACTGTTCCAAGTCTTTATTTAAAAGTTAGACCAGGGGCAAGATATTTTGGATCATTAGAACTTTTAAAAAATTCAAAAAAATTCAATAAAAATGTTTTCACAAAATCAGGAATTATGGTTGGATTTGGAGAAACAAAAGATGAAATAATTCAAGTTATGGACGATCTAAGATCTGCAGAAGTTGATTTCTTAACTATAGGTCAATATCTTCAACCTTCAAACAAGCACTTTCCATTAAATAGGTATTACCACCCAGATGAATTTAAAGAGCTAGGGAAAATAGCAAAATCCAAAGGATTTTTATTAGTATCTTCATCACCTTTAACAAGATCTTCTTATCATGCTGATGAAGATTTTAATAAACTTAAAAATAATAGAAAAAATATTCATTAATGCCAAAAGCATCAGTTAAGAGATTAATTGATAACAAAAAAGACAAACTCATAGAGTTCGTTTTAGATATTGAAAAATACCCTGAATTTGTTCCATTCTGCAAGGGTTCAAAAGTACATGAAAGAAAACAAAAAGGAGATCTAATACTTATTGTAGCAGATCTAACAATTGGAAAAGGGCCTTTTGTAGACACCTATAAAAGCGATGTGAAATATAATAAAAAAGATGACACAATTTTTGTAACAAATATAGATGGTCCTTTAAATTATTTAGAAAATAATTGGAAATTTCGGGAGCAAGGAGATTTAACAGAGGTGACTTTTGATGTTGATTTTGAAATTAAAAATAAATTTTTGAATATTTTAATGATAAAGTCTTTTCAATTTGGTCTTGAAAAAATAGCTGATGCATTTCAAAAAAGAGCTGAAAGTTTATAATATATTCAAAATCATTTTAAGTGCTTGCTTGGCAGTTTCTTTTTGAATCAAAATTCTTTTTTTATTTTTAAACAAGTTTTTCTTTATAATTATTTTGCTTTCTTTTTTAAGACCTATATAAACTAGACCGACTGGTTTTTCTTTTGTGCCACCATTCGGACCTGCTACTCCTGTGATTGAGATTGATATATTTGATTTACTAATTTTACTTAAATTTTTAACCATTGATAAACAGGTTTCGTAGCTAACTGCTCCATACTTTGTAATAGTTTTTTTTGGAACTTTAAGCAATTTTACTTTTGCATTATTGGAATAAGTCACAAACCCCATATTAAATACTTTAGATGACCCACTAATAGATGTAATAGAACTTGCTAAAAGTCCTCCAGTGCATGATTCTGCAAAGGATAATGTTAGTTTTTTTTTAGTCAGTAACTTTACAACTTTATAAGATAAATTATTCATGAGGTAATAATCATATAAAAGACGAGAATTGCTACTACATACAAACCAGCACAAACATCATCCATTATAACACCAAAGCTATTCTTAAAGTTTTTATCATAATAACTTATAGGGTAGGGTTTTGTGATATCAAAAATTCTAAAAAGAATAAACATTATAAAATAAAAAGTTAGAACGTTTTCTGTATCTGCTCTTTCTGAATGGGCTATTTCATAAAGGCAAATGGGTATTGATTGACCGATAAATTCATCAATCACAACTTCTTTTGGATCCTTATTAGTTAAATCTTTTATAAATAAATTTATTGCAAAAAGTGAAATTAAAAAAATAACTACTAAAAAAAACAAAAATAAATCTGCAGACACATGAAAAAAATGAAATAATAAGTATAATAAGATGACAGTAGCCAATGAAGCATAACTACCAGGAATTCTTGGTAATTTCCCAATTCCAAACATTGTAACAAATAAAGAATTAATTCCTTTAAACATAATGTTTTAACGAGACAATAACTTCACACGCAATGGCTTCTTCCTTCCCTATCAAACCTAATTTTTCAACTGTTTTACCTTTAAGATTAATTTGATCTTTATTTACATTAAGCAAATTAGACAATGAATTAACAATTTTTTTTCTATATTTTGAGACTTTAGGTCTTTCACAAATTAAATTTATATCGAGGTTATTTATAAAATATCCTTCTTCATCCATTTTTTTCAAAATAGGAGACAACATATTCGGTGATCTTATATTTTTAAATATTTTTTTATTGCTTGGAAAAAGAGTTCCAATATCTTTTTTTCTCATTGCACCAAGTAGTCCATCTATTATCGCATGGATAATTACATCTCCATCTGAATGACCTTTTAGACCAGAATGAAATGGAACTTTCATACCTCCAAGATATAATATTTTATTTTTTATTAATCTATGAATATCAAATCCAATTCCATAAAAATTTTGAATATTAATTTTTTCTAAATCAGACTTTGTTGTAATTTTGAAATTATTTTCTTCACCTTTTATAAATTTAATTTTTTTTTTATTATCTAAAAATAATGTTGCCTCATCAGAAATTTTGGTATTATTTAATTTGGAAAGATTAAACAAAGCTTTAAAGTTAAAACATTGCGGCGTCTGGGTAAATAGTAAATTTTCTCTTTTCAAATTCTTTATTTTATTTTCAATTTTATATTTTGTCGAGTTATCTGTTGTAACATAAGGGACTACTGCCTTATTTTTTTTTAGGTTTGTGTTTAATCTTTTCAATAATTTAATTGAAAAATTTGGTCGCGCTGCATCGTGAATAAAAACATTTGAAAATTTCTTATTTTTTATAAAATTTAATGCTTTTTGTGACGATTGATATCTTTCCCTACCACCTTTAATTACTTTAATAGATTTATCTCTTATATTTTTAATTGGAATATTTGATACAATTATTATTGATTTAAATAACCTTGACTTTATTGCTTTATCTACTGAATGCATAAATAGGGGTTTATTTATATAATTTGTAAATTGTTTTGGATTATTAGATTTAAATCTCTTACCTTTACCAGCAGCTAGTAGTATAAAACAATTAGTCATGATTTTTATAAAATTATTTCTAATATATTTTTAAATTATGTTTGTTTTGTTAAAAAGAAATCTGTTTATCATAATTGTATTTATATTAACAATTTCTTTGGGTTTTCTCACTTTTTTAACATTTATTAATAAAAGTTTTATCAAACTTAATGAAGATAGTCTCGAAATTCTCCTTATATCAAATATCTGTTTGGTACTTTTATTTTTTGTATTAATATTTATTGATATTAAAAATTCAATTAAGAACAATATTAATGTAAGAGGTTCAGTTGCCAACAGAAAATATATACTTTCTTTTGCATTATTTACTCTAATCCCATCATTACTAATAGCTATTTTTTCATTATTTATTTTTTCTTTTGCTTTAGAAAAATATTTTGACAAAAAAATTACTACTGCGGTTAATAATTCATATGAAATAGCCAAAAACTATGTTGATGAAAAAAGAAATAAAATAGAGTCTGAGATAGTGTTGATAGCATTCGATTTAAATAAATATTCTGAATTGTATAATTCTGACCCTGAGAGGTATCAAATTATATTAAATACTCAGAGATTTCTTAGAGATATTGATCAGCTTCACCTGATAAATCAAGACGGTAAGTTATTAAGATCTGCAGCAAATTCAGATTATAAAAAAATTGAAGATAGAGCTATGCAGATGGTAAAAAATGATGATAGACCATTAAAGATAATAAATACTTTTGAAAACAAGTCAGCAGCAGTAGTAAGACTATCAAATTATGATAATACTTTTTTATACGTATTAAAATATATAGACAAGAATATATCTAATTATCTTATAGAGTCTGAGGAAGCTGTAAATTTTTATTATACGGTAGAAAATCAAAATTTAGGTATAAGAATTTCATTTGCTATAATTTATGTTTCACTTGTTACACTACTACTCTTTTTATCTATTACAATTGCAATAAGATTTTCATCCCGTTTTTTCATATCAATAAATAATTTGATAACTGCTTCAGAAAGTATTGGTAGAGGAAATCTTGATACTAAGGTTCCAGATTTAAAATCAGATATTGAAATGGAGCGATTAAATAAAAATTTCAATTCAATGATTGAAAGATTAAAGAATCAACAAGAAAAATTACTTACTAATGAAAGACATGAAGCCTGGGAAAATGTTGCAAGAAAATTAGCTCATGAAATTAAAAATCCTTTAACACCAATTCAATTGACTATTGATAATCTAAAAACAAAATATTTACCAAATGTTGAAAATGAAAGACAAGAAAAATATTTAAATAACCTTAAAACGATTCTTAAACAAATAAAGCAAATTGAAAATTTGGTAAATGAATTTTCAGATTTTGCTAGAATGCCAAAACCACTATTTAAACCAAACAATTTAAATAATGTCATTAATGAAAATATTAACTTAGTAAATAAATTTGATAATTCTGTAAAAATAAGATTACTTAACCATTTACCTGATGAAGTAGTATTAAATTTTGATAATGAACAATTTAATAGATTATTTTTTAACCTTATTAAAAATTCTGTCGAAAGTATTCAAGAAAAAGCCGAAAAAGACAGTAAAACTCTGAAAAATATAAATATAGAAATTAGACAAAGAAGAGATTATATAAACATTAATATTGTTGATACTGGGACTGGATTTAAAAATAAAAAAACCAAAGATATAATTAAACCTTATTTTACAACTAAAGAAAAAGGAACTGGATTAGGATTATCAATTGTAGATAAAATTATTAGTGATCATGAAGGATCGATTAAATTTTTAAATCATAAAAACGGTGCAAAAATTCAAATTATAATTCCATATAAAAAATAATGTCAGTTGAAATTTTAATTATAGACGATAACGCAGATATAAGACTAATTTTAGATGAATTAATTAAAGATGCAGGATACAAGACAAGACATGCTGCAAACTTTAATCAAGCTTTAACCGAAATTGACAAAAAACTGCCAGATGTCGCAATCATTGATGTTAAATTAGATAAAGGTGACAACGACGGTATTCTGTTGTTAGACCACATCAAAAATAAAAATCCTGATTTACCAGTAATAATGATATCAGGACATGCTAATATTGAGATGGCTGTAAATTCATTAAAATCTGGTGCTTTTGAATTTATTCAAAAACCATTTGATAAAGAAAGACTTTTAAATTTTGTAAATAGAGCAGTTGAAAATTTTAATTTAAAAAATGAAAATAAAAACTTAAATACTAAACTTTTTCATACCTTTGAATTAGTAGGAAAAAGTTCTAATATTCTGTCAATCAAAGATCAGATAAATAAATTATCAAAATCTGAAAGTAGAATATTTATTAGCGGTCCCACAGGATCAGGAAAAGAATTAATTTCAAGAAAAGTTCATAAAAATTCCAAGAGAAAAGATGGTCCATTTATAGTTATCAATGGAGCACTTCTAGATGCAAAAAAATATGAACTTGAGTTGTTTGGAGAGGAGAAGAAAGATGGCTCTATATTTTATGGAGCCTTAGAAAAGGCATCAGGAGGTATATTGTTGATTGATGAGGTTACAGAAATTCCTCTTGAGATACAGTCAAAGATTTTAAGAGTTGTGATAGATCAAAAATTTAAAAGAATAAATAGTAATCATGATATAAAGGTTGATGTAAGAATTATTTGTACAAATAGTAAAGATGTTCAACAGGAAATTAAATTTGGAAATTTTAGAGAAGATTTATTTCACCGTTTAAATGTATTTAATATAAAAATAGACCCATTAAATAAGAGAATTGATGATATTCCAATACTAATAGATTATTTTATTGAAAATATCTGCGAAGCCAACAATTTTAAAAAATTTAAGATTATTGATAACAATTATCTTCTCAATTACGATTGGCCAGGAAATGTAAGAGAGTTAAGAAATTTGATAGAAAGAATAGCAATATTATCACCAGGTGATGATAATGAAAGATTAATGAATATTATAAAAGAGTCACTTTCCAAGTCAATTGAAGATGAATTTTCTGTCACTGAAACCTTAACAGTTCCATTAAAAGAGGCTAGAGAAAGTTTTGAAAAACAATATTTAATTTCTCAATTGAAGAAATTTAGTGGAAATATTTCCAAAACAGCTAAATTTATAGGTATGGAAAGGTCAGCTTTACATAGGAAATTAAAATTACTTGGAGTGAAAGATTTAAATTAATGAACATAATCATTTGTGGAGCTGGAAGGGTAGGGTCAACAATTGCAAAAATGTTAATTGAACAAAATCACTCAATTACTATGATTGATCAATCAAGTGAAGATATTCAAAAAATTAACGAAACTTTAGATGTCAAAGCAATTGTTGGCAAAGCAACATCACCAGCAATATTAGAAAAAGCAAATACAAAGGATGCGGACATGATCATCGCTGTAACCAGAAATGATGAAATTAATATGTTGATATGCCAAATAGCTTACTCCTTATATAAAGTTCCAAAAAAAATTGCCAGAATTAGATTTCAAGAATATTTAGATCCAAAATATTCAGGATTGTTTAATAGAGAAAATTTACCAATTGATAATATTATTTCCCCAGAGATTGAAATTGCAAAATCTATACAGCGAAAATTAGAGGCACCAGGAACATTAGATAACGTACCTTTTGCAGAAAACAAAATTAGATTATTAGAAATTTTAATTAATGAAAAATGTTCTATACATGGAATTAATTTAAATGAACTTACAAAAAAATTTCCTAAATTGAATGCATATATTCTTGGTGTTATTAGAAATAGTAAATTTGTTGTTATGAAAAAAACAGACAGGCTACAACTTAATGATAAAGCTTACGTCGTTGTTAACAGTAGTCAAATGCAAGAAACTTTAACTGTGTTTGGCCACAATGAAAAAATTTCAAATAAAATGTTAATTATAGGAGGTGGCAATATTGGTTTTAATCTTGCGAAAAATATTGAGCAATCTTTTGATTCCGCCAGAGTTAAAATCATAGAAAAAGATAAGTCTAGAGCAGAATATATTGCAAATGAGCTTAATGATACTATTGTAATTAATGGCAATGGATTAGATGAGGAGGTTTTAAACGAGGCTAATATCGACGAGGTTGAAACTGTTTTAGCTTTAACTAATGATGATGAGGACAATTTAATGGTAAGTGTAATTGTTGAAAAATTTTCAAAAGACAAAAGAACTATGGCATTGATAAACAAACCTAACTATTCATTATTGCAATCTTCTTTAAAAATTGATGATTTAATTGATCCTAGAATGAATACGGTATCTAGTATTTTAAAACATGTACACAAAGGAACTATAGAAAATGCATACACAATTTTAAATGGTGAATATGAGGTTATCGAAGCTGATATTATTGAAACTTCTGAATTGATAAACAAACAACTTAAGGACTCAAATTTACCTGATGAGATAAGAATTGGTGCAATATTAAGAGATGGGGATGTTATTATACCAAGCTCAAGTTATATTTTTCAGAAGGACGACACTGTTGTTCTTTTATCTAAAAGAGATCAATTACCAGTTGTAGAAAACATGTTTAGAATTAGTTCAATCTAATTTTAGTATGACAAAATTTAGTTCTATCTATATAGGTTGTTTTTTATTTTTAATAAGTATTTTATCTTTTTTTAATATTATATATTCGAATTATTTTGATATTTTTTTTAATATTGAAAATTACATTTATACTTTATTAATAAGTCTATTATTAGGTTTATTTCTAATATTTTTTAATAAGAAAAATATAAAAAAAATTACTCTATACGAAAAGATATTTATTGTTTTAATTGGTTATTTTTTATTTCCCTTAATTATATCAATACCTTATTACTTTGGCATACAAAATATATCTTTATTGAATGCATATTTTGAAGCAATATCAGGTTTTACATCTACTGGTTTTACAATTTTTGAAAATATAAAACAATTAGATGAAAGCCTAATTTTATGGAGATCAACTTCTCAATGGATTGGAGGAATTTATTTTCTTTTTTCTATTTTATTATTAATTGATATATTTGATAAAAATCTTAAGCAATCATTTACCGAATATTTATCTTTCAATTATAATGAGATATTTAAACAATCACTTAAAATTATAATAATTTATTCATTATTAACCTTAATTATATTTATTTTATTTAAGGGAATAAATTTAAGAACCTTTGATGCTTTTAATTTATCATTATCAACAATATCTTCTGGTGGTTTTTTGCCTGTTAATAGAATTGATTATTTATTTGAAAAAGATGTTAGTAAAATTGTTTTATCATTTACAATGATATTATCTTTTTTTAGTTTATTTTTAATTTATAACCTTATTTTTTTTAATAAAAAAAAACTAAATTTTTTAAGTGAGGACATTAATTTACTCATTTATTTGTTGTTTATTATATCTGTTTTTTTTGTCTTTTTAAATGAAAGTAACAATTTTCCTTTAATTTTAGTTGCTATTTCAAGCAGTATTTCCAATATTGGCATCTCTTTTAATGATACGCCTAATAATTTAGTATTTGTTTTTTTTATTATGGTTGTAATTGGAGGTTCTTTTTTTTCAACTAGCTCAGGTATAAGAGTGATGAAAATCCTAAGCTTGTTAAAATTTTCTTTAAACAATCTTTTATCTCATGCAAAGCCAAATCAAATCTATTCTAATAAAATCACATTAATAAATGAAAATACAGATAAATCAGATATTAATAAATATTTTTTTTCGATAATTATTTTCATTATTTCTCTTTCTTTATTAACACTACTTTTAACACTTTCAGATATCCAATTTGAAAATTCTTTTAAACTCTCAATTTTGACAATTATGAATACTGTTAACTCTAGTATGTATGGACTTGCAAACTTTGATTTTAATGGTGTTTCTATTTTGACTAAAATATACATAATAATTTTCATGATAATAGGTAGAGTAGAGCTACTAACAATACTTATATTATTTAAAAAATATCTTTTCAAAAATTAATTAAGTATTATAAGATTAATATTTTGCGCCCTTAGCTCAGCTGGATAGAGCATCGGTTTTCTAAACCGAGGGTCGGAGGTTCGAATCCTCCAGGGCGCGCCATCCTTAATTGATCAACATTGATGAGGTAATTTTACCATTGATGGTTGTATTACTTTCTGCTTTACTTCAGTATTCAAAAATAACTTTTTGAATAATTTGTTAACAAATAAATAATAAAAAGAGGAAAATAATGTTTAAAATAATAAAACAATTGACTTCTTTAGTAGCTATGTTCGCTGTGCTGTTTGCATTTTCAACAGAAACAATGGCTGCTAAGAAATCAAAAACTCTGGAGAACACAAAAAAAAGAGGATTTGTAAGATGTGGTGTTTCTCAGGGTCTACCTGGATTTTCAAACGCCGATGAGTCTGGAAATTGGACAGGAATAGATGTTGATGTATGTAGAGCTGTTGCAGCTGCTACGTTGGGAGATGCAACTAAAGTTAAGTTTACTCCTTTAAGTGCAAAGGAAAGATTTACTGCACTTACTTCAGGTGAAATTGACATTTTATCAAGAAACACAACTTGGACACTATCAAGAGATGCTGACATCGGTTTAACATTTGTTGGTGTTAATTTTTATGATGGACAAGGCTTCATGGTAAGAAAAGGTTCAGGAATAGCATCTACTAGTGAATTTAAAAATGGAACTTCAGTTTGCACAAACTTAGGAACTACAACAGAGCTTAACATGAGAGACTTTTTTGATTCTAGAGGGATTTCATACGAGCCAGTAGTTTTTGAAAAAGCTGACGAAGTTGTAGCCGCTTATGATGCAGGCAGATGTGATACATACACAACAGATAAATCTGGTCTAGCAGCGCAAAGAACTAAATTATCTGCACCAAATGATCATGTAGTATTACCCGAAACTATTTCAAAAGAGCCACTAGGACCAGTTGTACGTCAAGGTGATTCTGTTTGGGAAGATATAGTAAGATGGTCATTAAATACTATGATTGAAGCAGAAGAGTATGGTGTTAATTCATCAAATGCTGACATGATGAAAACTTCAAATAATCCAGCAATCAAAAGATTAGTTGGTGCTGAAGGTGAATTAGGTGCAGCTTTTGGTTTGGATAACGACTGGAACTTGAGAATTATCAAACAAGTTGGTAACTATGGTGAAAGCTACAAAAGAAATATAGCAGACACTGGAATACTACCTGACAGAGGTCCAAATGAATTATGGACTAAAGGTGGAATATTATACGTACCACCTGCAAGATAATTATTTTTCAAAAAACTTAAAAAGGGCTAGAAATATCTAGCCCTTTTTTTTATTATAGATTCTGATGAACAATATTCTTAAAAAATTTATACCTCAGATTTTAGCAATACTATTTGTTATTCTTATTTTCGGATTTTTAACAATGAATGCCCAGACTAATATGGATAATAGAGGTATAGATTTTGGTTTTGGATTTTTATCGCAAGAATCTTCATTTGATGTTCAGTTTTCTTTAATCGAATATAGTGGGTCCGACTCTTATGCCCGTGCTTTTCTAGTTGGACTTTTAAACACTTTACTAGTTTCTTTTATAAGTATAATAATTTGTACAATATTGGGTGTTATAATTGGTGTAGCAAGATTATCATCAAACTACCTTATAAAAAACGCAGCTGCATGGTACGTGGAGTTTTTTAGAAATATTCCATTATTGTTACAAATCTTCTTTTGGTATTACGCAGCTCTTAGAGCATTACCTCTACCTGAGAAAGCCAATGCATGGTTTGGTGTAACTTATATGACTGTAAAAGGTTATTATATCCCAGCTATGGTATGGGAAAATTTGAATGTGTTTCTATATTGTGGCCTTGCAGCAATAATTGCAATAATTGTATTAAAGAACTATGCAAATAACTTAAGAGACACACAGGGTAAACAAATTCCTGTCTTCATTTATTCAATAGGTTTATTAATAGTTTTACCTCTTTTATCTTTTTTATTTGGTGGAGTATCTTTGGGATTTGAGCTCCCAGAACTTAAGAAATTATCAAAAATTTCTTATATTTACGAAGGTGGAATAAGTTTACCTCCTGAATTAATAGCATTAGTTTTAGCACTTTCTTTATACACCTCAACTTTTGTGGCAGAATGTGTGAGAGCTGGTATTGAAGGGGTTAGCAAAGGCCAAAAAGAGGCTGCAGCATCTGTAGGTTTGACGCCTAATCAAGTTTTAAAATTAGTTATTATGCCTCAAGCTTTAAGAATTATTATACCACCTACGACAAACCAATATTTAAATTTAACTAAAAATTCTTCTTTAGCAGCTGCTATTGCTTATCCTGATTTAGTACTTGTATTTGCAGGCACAGCTTTGATGCAAACAGGTAAGGCAATTGAAATTGTTTCAATAACAATGCTGACATATTTAACTATCAGTCTAACTATTGCAGCAGTAATGAATTGGTATAACAAAAAAATTGAAATTAAAGAAAAGTAATGCAAACAATAAATTTTTTAAAACCTAGCAGAGATAACATTAAAAACTATTCTATTATTGGTTCTTTTTTAGTTTTAGTAAGTTTAATTGATGTAATATCAAATGCTTTTTTTAAAATAAATTTAACATTTTTTCTACCTGGCTCCTTAACTACTTTATTTCCATTAATCACAGGATTAATCGGATTAAATATGATGAGAATTGATTATTCAGGAAATAAAACATTAGACTCGTTAAATAAAAATATAAACACAAATAATTTTAATGCTTTATTAACTCTATTAATATTATTTTCAATTATAAAAGCTCTTCCTCAGTCTTTAAGTTGGATGATATTCGATGCCACTATTTCAGGCGACTCAAAAGATGCGTGTACAGGCACGGGAGCTTGTTGGACCTATATTAAGGTTTGGTTCAGAAGATTTATGTATGGAATGTATCCAAATGAATTTCATTGGAGAATAAACACTGCATTTATATTAGTCATAGCACTTGGATTTGTTGGATATTTTATGAAAGAAAATTTGAAAAAATATTTAGCATTATATTATGTAATTATTTATCCAGTAATTGCATATCTAGTTATTTACTACTTAATTTCTGGTGGCTCTTTTGGCCTTCAATGGGTAGAAACTGGTGCGTGGGGAGGATTGTCACTTACATTTATAGTATCGTTTTTCTGTCTAATTTTCTGTTTTCCTTTGGGTATGATTTTTGCATTAGGAAGAAGATCTAATCTACCAGCAATAAAATATATCTCAATTTGTTATATTGAATTTTGGAGAGGCGTTCCGTTAATTACAGTATTATTTATGTCATCTGTAATGTTTCCAATGTTCTTACCTGAAGATTTTTTCATGGATAAATTGGTAAGAGTTATAATTGCAATTACTTTATTTGAAGCTGCTTATTGTGCAGAAGTAATTAGAGGAGGTTTGCAATCGTTACCTAGAGGTCAATATGATGCTGCAAAATCTTTAGGAATGGGTTATTGGAAAATGCATATTTTTGTAATCTTACCACAAGCACTAAAATTAGTAATACCTGGAATAGCAAATACATTTTTAGCATTAGTAAAAGATACACCTTTAATATTTGTAGTTGGTTTAGCTGAATTAGCAGGCATGCTTGCCTTAGCAAAAACAAATCCAAAATGGCTAGGCTTTGCCATGGAAGGATATATTTTTGCATCAATAATATTTTGGATTATATGCTATGCAATGAGTAAATATAGTTATAATTTAGAGGCAAAATATAAAACTGAAAGATAAAAAATGTCTGATCCAATCATAAAAATTCAAAATATGAATAAATGGTTTGGTGATTTCCAAGTTTTAAAAAATATTAATTTAGAAGTCGAAGCGAATAAGAAAATTGTAGTATGTGGCCCATCAGGTTCAGGCAAATCAACACTAATTAGATGTATCAATAGATTAGAAGAACACCAAGAGGGTGATATAATCGTTGATGGAAACGAGCTATCAGAAAAAACAAAAGATATTGAAAAAATTAGAGCTGAAGTTGGAATGGTTTTTCAACAATTTAATTTATTTCCACATCTCTCAATATTAGATAATTGTACTCTCGCACCTATTTGGGTAAAAAAAATGCCAAAAAAAGAAGCTCAAGAACTAGCATTAGACCAACTTAAAAAAGTTCAGATAGATGATCAAGCAAACAAATTTCCTGGACAACTTTCAGGAGGACAACAACAACGTTGTGCAATTGCTAGAGCATTATGTATGCAGCCAAAAATTATGTTGTTTGATGAGCCAACTTCTGCGTTAGACCCAGAAATGATCAAAGAAGTGCTTGATGCAATGGTTAGCCTTGCAAAAGGTGGTATGACGATGATTGTTGTGACACATGAAATGGGTTTTGCTAAAGAAGTTGCTGATGAAGTCATTTTTATGGATGAAGGCATGATAATTGAGAAGGCAGAAACTAAAGAATTCTTTGCCAACCCAAAGAGTGACAGAACTAAGCTTTTTTTAAGCCAAATTCTTTAAAATAATTCTAAAGACTTCATAAAAAGTTACTTGACAGGTTATGAATAAGTTAAAAAAAACAATTTTTTTAAAAATTATTTTACTTGCATTAAGTTTTCTATTTATATTAACTCAAGCTTATATTTTATTCAAAGAGGGGTCTTAAATGGAAGATAATTTTAACAAACATCTAGGGAATAAACTCAAGTTAAGAAGACTTGCGCTAGGTTTAACTCAAACGAAGGTAGCTAAAGCTATAAACGTTACATTTCAACAAATCCAAAAGTATGAAAAAGGAACTAACGGTGTAAGTTCAATAAGATTGTTACAACTTTCAAATTATTTAAAAGTTCCAATAAACTATTTTTTTGAAGATTTTTCAGAATATTTAGTGAATCTTGATAAATCAAAAGAGGGACACATGAATGTAAACTATAATTTTTTAGTCAAAGTTTATTCAGAATTAACTCAGGATCAAAAAATTAAATTTGGAAAAAATTTACAAATAGCGCAAATAAATACTTCTAAAGTTGTCTAATTGATTTGGCTCCTCGGGCAGGACTCGAACCTGCGACCAATTGATTAACAGTCAACTGCTCTACCAACTGAGCTACCGAGGAATATTTTCTCACAACTTACTTTTTTTAAAACTTATCTCAATACTTTTTTTGGAGGCAACGCCCGGAATCGAACCGGGATACAAGGATTTGCAATCCTCTGCGTAACCATTCCGCCACGTTGCCATCAATTACAAAAATATTTGTTAATCGATCTTTGTATAATTCATTTTGATCATTAATCTATAAATTTAGCAATGATTTTCATTATTGTTTATTAATTTGATTAATTTATAAAACAAATCAATGAGTTTTGATAAATACGAGCATAAAAATGTAGAAAAAAATATCTACGATTATTGGGAAAAAAATAAATTATTTAAACCAAAAGAAAATTCAAAAAAATTCTCAATTGTAATCCCTCCGCCAAACGTAACTGGAAGCCTACACATGGGACATGCTTTAAATAACTCAATTCAAGATGTTTTAACAAGATTTCATAGAATGAATAATTATGAAACTTTATGGCAACCAGGAACAGATCATGCAGGTATTGCAACCCAAGCATTAGTTGAAAAAAAACTTGTAAAAGATGGTTTTAAAAAAAATGATTTAGGAAGGGAAAAATTTATTGAAAAAGTATGGGAATGGAAAAATGAGTATGGTGATATAATAATAAATCAACTTAAAAAACTTGGATGTTCTTGTGATTGGTCCCGTAATGCATTTACAATGGATGAGAATTTGTCCAAGTCAGTAATAAAAGTATTTGTTGATCTTTATAATAAAAAATTAATCTATAAAGCAAAAAAACTTGTAAATTGGGATGTTGTTTTAAAAACTGCAATATCTGATTTAGAAGTTGATCAACGTGAAGTAAATTCTCAACTTTATTATATAAATTATCCTGTAGAAAGATCGGATAAATTTATAACAATAGCCACAACAAGACCTGAAACTATGTTGGGAGATACTGCTATAGCAGTTAATCCAAAAGACGATCGATTTAAAGATATTGTTGGAAAGTTGGTTACAATACCTTTAGCCAATAGAAAAATCAAAGTAATAACAGATGACTATGCTGATCCTGAACAAGGAACAGGAGCAGTAAAAATTACTCCAGCTCATGATTTTAATGATTATGATGTAGGTATAAGAAACAAGTTAGAAGTAATTAATATATTTACGCCTGATGGAAAAATAAATGACAATGCACCTGACCCATACAAAGGGTTAGATAGATTTGCAGCAAGAAAATTAATTTTAGAACATCTAGAGCAAGGTAAATTTTTAGAAAAAATAGAAAAGTTAGTAAACAAAGTTCCTTATGGGGATAGATCTAATTCTATTATTGAACCTTATTTAACAGAACAATGGTTTGTTGATGCAAAAACCTTGGCTGTAAAAGCAAAAGAGGTAGTAAATAATGGTAAAACTAAATTCTTTCCTGAGAACTGGTCAAAAACATATTTTCAATGGATGAATAATATTGAACCATGGTGTATTTCTCGTCAATTATGGTGGGGACATCAAATTCCAGCTTGGTATGGACCTGATGGAAAAATATTTGTAGCTGAAAATGAAGATGAATGTAAAAAACAGGCAAAAGAATTCTATTCAAATGATGTGGAATTAAAAAGAGATGAAGATGTTTTGGATACCTGGTTTTCCTCAGGACTTTGGCCATTTGCGACTTTAGGTTGGCCAGAAAAAACTCAAGAAGTTGAAAAATTTTATCCAACAAGTGTTCTTGTTACTGGTTTTGATATTATTTTTTTCTGGGTTGCTAGAATGATTATGATGGGAACCCAGTTTTTAGATAAGGAACCTTTTAAAAATATATATGTTCATGCTTTAGTTAGAGATGAAAAGGGTCAAAAAATGTCTAAATCAAAGGGAAATGTAATTGATCCTTTAGAACTTATAGAAAAGTATAGTGCTGATGCATTAAGATTTACTCTTTTATCAATGGCATCACCTGGTCGTGATGTAAAATTGTCAGAAGATAGGGTTAAAGGTTATAGAAATTTTTTAAATAAAATTTGGAATGCTAACAATTTTTTAAGACAAAATGAGTGTGATTTTAGTGACATTAAAAAACCTGAAATTCTCAAATTAACAATAAATAAGTGGATATTATCTGAACTTGTAAAAGTCAAAAACGACACGGAAAATAGTTTAAAAAACTATAGATTTGATGAAGCAGCAAAGAATATTTATCAATTTGTATGGCATTCATTTTGTGATTGGTATTTAGAGTTAGCTAAAACCGTTTTAAACTCTGATAATGATGATGAGATAAAAGAATTAAGGCACACATCATCATATGTTTTTAGGGAAATTTTAATAATACTTCATCCATTTATTCCATTTGTTACTGAAGAGATATGGTTAAATAATAAGCTAGATAAAGATGGAAAAGATTACTTGATGCATGCCAATTGGCTAGACGATGATTATCATGAAAAAAAATCGTTTGATGAGATAAATAATATCATCAATTTTATTACATCAATTAGATCTTTTAAAAATGAATTAAATATAAGTCCTGGATCATTTATTGAAATTTCAACAGCAAATACAAACAAAGAATTTAAAAACTTTTTATCTTCTAATGAAAATATAATGAAAAAAAATGGAAGAATTAAAAATTTCCATGAAAAAGATTTAGACAAACGAGCTGCAAGTATAGTCATAAATGGTGAGTTATTTAAATTATATTTTGATGAAGATGTTGATTTAAATATGATCAAATCAACACTAGAAAAGAAAATTACAAAGATTAGTGAAGAGATGAAAAAAATTGATATTAGATTATCAAATAAATCCTTTGTGGATCGTGCGCCACAAAATATAGTAGAGCAGGAGAAAAGCAACTTTGCTAATCTTGAAAAAGATGTTAAAAAAATAGAATTAACTCTTAAAGGTTTATAATGAAAAAATTTAATAAGAAAAAATTACCAAGTAGACATACAACAATAGGTGCAGATAAAGCCCCTCAAAGATCTTTTTATTATGCAATGGATCTAACAGAAAAAGATGTAGCAAAACCATTTGTTGGTGTTGTTTCAACATGGAATGAAGCTGCCCCATGTAACATAAATTTAATGAAGCAAGCTCAATCAGTTAAAAAAGGAGTTAAAGCTTCAGGTGGAACTCCAAGAGAATTTTGTACTATTACAGTAACTGATGGTATTGCGATGGGTCATGAAGGAATGAAATCGTCATTAATATCAAGAGATGTAATAGCAGACTCAACTGAACTTACGGTTAGAGGACATTGTTATGATGCATTAGTTGGATTAGCAGGCTGTGATAAATCGTTACCTGGTTTAATGATGTCGATGGTACGTTTAAATATTCCAAGTGTATTTATATATGGTGGATCAATTCTACCTGGGAGATTTAATGGAAAAGATGTAACCGTTGTAGATGTATTTGAAGGTGTTGGAAAATATACATCAAAAAAAATGACAGCTCATGCATTAAGAAAATTAGAATTAAAAGCATGTCCAAGTGCAGGTGCTTGTGGCGGACAATTTACTGCAAACACAATGGCATGTGTTTCTGAAGCAATAGGATTAGCTTTACCATTCTCAGCAGGAACGCCAGCACCATATTTAGAAAGAAATAAATATGCAATAGACAGCGGTAAAGCTGTAATGAATTTATTAGCAAAAAATATTAGACCTAGAGATATAGTTACAAGAAAAGCTTTAGAAAACGCTGCTACTATTGTTGCAGCAACAGGTGGATCAACAAATGCAGGTTTACATTTACCAGCTATCGCAAATGAAATTGGAATTAAATTTGATTTAATGGATGTTGCAAAAATATTTAAGAAAACTCCTTATCTTGCTGATTTAAAACCTGGTGGGAAATATGTTGCAAAAGATATGTGGGAAGCAGGAGGAGTTCCAATGTTATTAAAAACTCTAATGGATGGTGGTTACATTCATGGAGACTGTATGACAGTTACAGGTAAAACAATGAGAGAAAATTTAAAAAATGTCAAATTTAGAACTAATCAAAAAGTAATGAGATCTTACAAAAATCCAATTTCACCAACAGGAGGAGTTGTTGGATTAAAAGGAAATTTAGCTCCAGAAGGTGGAATTGTGAAAATAGCAGGTTTGAAAAAATTACAATTTACGGGAAAAGCTAGATGTTTTGATAATGAAGAGTCTGCTTACAAAGCAGTAATAAACAGAAAATACAAAGATGGAGACATCATTATAATTAGATATGAGGGACCAATAGGAGGTCCAGGAATGCGAGAAATGCTTCAAACAACTGCAGCAATCTATGGTCAAGGAAAAGGGGAGAAAGTAGCCCTTATTACAGATGGTAGGTTCTCTGGGGCTACTAGAGGCTTTTGTATAGGTCATGTAGGCCCTGAGGCTTCTGTAGGCGGTCCTATAGCCCTTTTAAGGAACGGGGATATCATTGATATAGACGCTAAAATGGGCACAATTAACGTAAGACTTACAAAGAAGGAATTAAGTGCAAGACGTAAAAAATGGAAACCAAGAAAAGTGAATTTTGGTAATGGTACATTATGGAAATACGCACAAACTGTCGGACCAGCTTATAAAGGTGCACCAACTCATCCGGGTGGTAAAAACGAGGTTAGAACGTACGCTGATATTTAATGAAAATTAGACCTGTAATACTTTGTGGTGGCGCAGGAACAAGACTTTGGCCAGATAAAAAAAATCATCAAGCAAAACAATTTATTGATTTTGGCGGATGGAGTTTAATTCAAAAAACTTTAGAAAGAGTAAATAAACCAATTTTTGATTTTCCTGTAATCAGTACAAATTTAAAATACTTAAAACAAGTCAAATTAGCTTTAAAAAAAAGTAAAATTAAAAAGTTTAAAATAGTTTTAGAACCAGCTAAAAAAAATACCGCACCAGCGATCCTTGCTTCAGCTTTGATAAAGGATATTCCATTAGAGCAACCATTAATGTTTTTTGCAGCAGACCATTTAATTGAAAGGTCTAATATTTTAAATAAATCCCTTTTAAAAAATAAACCAAACTTAGATAATCAAAATTTATTTATTTTTGGAATAAAACCTACAAACCCATCAAGTGAATATGGATATTTTTTAACTAAAAAAATTAAATCTATAAATAAAGTTACAAAATTTATTGAAAAACCAAAATTATCAAAAGCAAAAGAAGTAATTAAGAAAAAAGGTTACTGGAACTCTGGCATGTTTTATTTAAGAAAAGACTCAATAATCAATAACTTTAAAAAATATCAAAATAAAACTTACAAAAGTTGTGTTGAGGCTATTAAAAAAGGCAAATATAAAAATAATACTTACTACTTAAATAAAATAGCTTTTGAAAAATCAATTGAGAAATCTTTTGATTATGCAATACTTGAGAAAACAAATAAAATTAATGCTATTAAACTAGATTTACCTTGGTCTGATCTTGGTAGTTGGAAAGAAATACTTAAGATATATGATAAAAATAAAAGAAAACACTTTAAGAAAAAGAATGTTTTTTATAGACCATGGGGGAGTTATTTAAATTTATTTGAGGGAAAAGAGTTTTTAATTAAAGAATTATCAGTAAAACCTAAAGGTATATTAAGTCTTCAAAAACATCATCACAGAGCAGAACATTGGTTGGTTACCAAAGGTAATCCACGAATAACTTTAAACAATGATATCATTAATAAAAAACCCAATGAACATATTTTCATTCCATTAGGAGCAATTCATAGAATACAAAATCCTGGAAAAAAACCTGTAAAAATTATGGAAGCCCAAGTAGGTTCTATACTTAAAGAAACTGATATTGTTAGATATCAAGACATTTATGGAAGAGTTAAATAATTAACTCTTAATGGATAATACTGTTTTCATATTAGTTCTTATCGCAGCTATTACACATGCCACATGGAATGGAATGGTTAAGAAACATTCTGATAAAGTTATAGCTTTATCTGGAGTAATTTTAGGTCGTCTACCATTAGCTTTAACAGCAATAATAATCTTACCTTTGCCTACATTTGAAAGCATTCCTTATTTAATTGTAAGCATTATTATCCACCAAGCATATCAATGGTATCTTTTAAGTGCATATGAACTAGGAGATTTAACAAAGGTTTATCCGATTGCACGTGGAACAGGACCTTTGGTTGCAACTATAATTTCAATTTTATTTTTAGGTTTGGTGCTTGATAATTTTATAATCCTTTCAATTTTAATTATTTGTTTAGGAATAATTTTTTTAAGCTTATTTGATAAATCCAAAAAAAACTCAAAAATAATCCAATATTCACTATTAACTGGTTTATGGATCGGATTGTATTCTGTGATAGATGGATATGGCGCAAGGATAAGTTTATCAGCTATTTCATTTATTAGCTGGGTATTTGTTATAAATGCATTACTGCACACATTTGTAATGCGTTTAAAAGATGAGAAAAATATCATTCAAAGATTAGCAAAATATGGAAAAAAGATATTTATATTCGGCGGTTCACTTGATTACTTCACTTATATAACAGTAGTATGGGCGTTTACTAAAGCACCAATACCAATTGTTGGTGCATTAAGAGAAACGAGTATTTTATTTTCTATTTTAATTGGATATTTCTTTTTAAAAGAACAAATAACTTCAAAAAAAATTATATCTATTTTATTAATTGTTATTGGTGTAATAGGAATTAAAGTATTTTAATTGTAATTAAATGGAACTTTTAACAATAATCTTATTAATTATCATAGGGATTTTGGCTTTCTTGTTGCTTAAAAAAGAAAGAGTCCTAGGTATCAAAACGGATAAAAACAAAACTGAAGAACAAGTAAAAGTAATTGAAAGTAAAGATTATAGAAAAAATATCTATGATTTATTAAATTATATACCAGAGGGAATAATAATATTAGATAAATCAAAGAAAATTATATTTAGTAATAATTCTGCAAATAATTGGTTTCAAATAAAATTAAATGAAAATATTAGCGGCTATTTAAGAAACCCGGATTTATTAATTTCAATTGATAAGGCATTTGAAGGTAAAAAAGTTACAGATTTTGAAATAGAAATCAGAAATCAAGCTGTTTTGAGATTAAATATTACTATTTATCTTGACCAAAATAACTTATTTTTCGATGAAAATTCATGCTTTTTATTTATTAGAGACTTAACTGAATTTTATAAATTCCAACAACTCAAATCAGATTTTGTTGCTAATGTTTCTCACGAGCTAAGAACTCCTTTACAATCAATAAAAATGGGTCTTGAAACCTTTGAAAATAACACAGATATAAAACAAAATTCAGAGGCAAATAATCTATTACCTGTTATGATTTCCCAGTCAGAGAGAATGGAAAATCTAATTCGAGATTTACTTTCTTTATCAAAAATTGAATTACAAGAACACATAAGACCAACTCACGAGATAGATTTGGTAGAGCTGATTGATTATGTAATTAAAACATATGAAAAAATATTAATTAAAAATAAAATTAAACTTATATTTAATAAAATCGATAATTGTAAAATAATAGGTGACAGAGATAAGCTTATTGAAATATTCACAAATCTTATTGATAATTCGATTAAATATAGTGATAAAAATAAGGAAATAATAATTACAGCAAAAAAAGATGGGGATTTAATTATTATTTCCGTAGCAGATCAAGGAATTGGAATTCCAAAAGAATCAATACACAGAATCACTGAAAGATTTTTCACGGTAGACCCTAGCAAAAGTCGAAGCGTTGGAGGAACAGGATTAGGTTTGGCAATTGTGAAACATTTGGTTTCTCAACATAGAGCAGAAATGAACATCAACAGTATTGAAAATCAAGGAACAACAATAGATATCAAATTCAATTCTCTATAATACAACTAAAAAGTTAGTCCTTGTAATAAAAGTTTAACGTTCCTTTAATAAAATATTTAAGAATCAGATTTATTTATTTAAGCATAATAAATTCTTAAGGAGATAAATGAAAAAAATAATAAATATATTTTTAGGATTTCTTATAGTTTTAAGTTTTACAACAACTAGTTATTCAAGAGATCAAATTAAAATAGTAGGATCGTCCACTGTTTATCCTTATGCAACTGTAGTTGCTGAAAAATTTGGTAAAAGTGGTAAGTTCAAAACTCCGGTTATAGAAAGCACAGGAACTGGTGGTGGAATGAAATTATTCTGTGCAGGTGTTGGTGCAAATCATCCAGATGTTACAAATGCCTCCAGAGCAATTAAACCAAAAGAAATAAAATTATGTAAAAAAAATGGTGTTACTGAAATTATAGAAATAATTGTTGGTAATGACGGAATTTCTTTTGCTCATTCAGTGAGCGCTCCAGATGCTGATTTTACTAAAGAGCAATTATGGAGAGCCCTAGCCGCTAAAGTGGACATCGATGGTAAACTTTTAGTAAATCCTTATAAAAAATGGAGTGATATAGATGCAAATCTTCCAAACAAAAAAATTGAAATTTTAATAGCTCCTCCAACATCAGGAACTAGAGATGCTTGGAATTCTTTAGTAATGACTAAAGGATGTACAAAAACTGCAAAATCTCTTTATGAGTCAGCAGGTAAAAAAGCTAAAAAAGAATGTGCTAAAATACGTGAAGATGGATATGCCGTTGAAGCTGGCGAAAATGATACGCTGATAATACAAAAACTCTCATCAAATCCTGATGCTTTCGGTTTTTTTGGTTATAGTTATTTGGTTGCAAACAAAGATAAAATTAAAGCTTCATCAGTAGATGGTGTGCAACCATCATTAGAAGGAATTCAGGATTATTCATACCCAATTGCTAGGCCATTATTCTTTTATGTTAAAAAGGCTCATGTTGGTGTTATACCTGGGATTAAGGAATTTCTTAAAGAATTCACTTCAAAAAAAGCCATGAGTAACAGAGGTTATTTAGCTAAAATTGGATTAGTTCCTTTAGCATCTGACAAGTATAAAGCAACACGAACAGCAGCTCTAGATCTTGTTACTATAAGCATTAACTAGACTAATACTCAAAATTAAAAAAAAAGGCCAAATTCATTGGCCTTTTTATTCAATTACTAATTTAATTTGTAATAAATCTGTAACAAATTAAATATATCAAGTTGTTCGAATGAATTTCGTTCTTATTTTTTTAATAGTAATATTTTCATCATCTTTGTTTTTTTACGGTAAGTCAAAGACAAAAAGTATATCTATTGAGAGAAATATTAAATTAAATGCACTTCCAAAATTTTATGGTTATTATTTAGTTCTATGGAGTTCAATACCTGCATTAGTTTTTTTATTAGTTTGGTCTTTATTTGAACCCATAATTATAAAATCAATTATTATTGAGACAGCCGCAAATCAAGGAGCAATTTTTAATGATAAAAATGAAGCTAACTTAATTTACGAAAAAATTAAAGCAATTCATTTAGGTACTTATTTTGGTGATATTGACACTATCTTAAAAGAAAGCGCGATATCATATTCAAAATTTTTAAATATTTTTACTAATTCTAAAATAGTTTTAATTTTTGTAACAATTATTGCTTCAGTTATTTTTTCATTAAAAAAAATTAAAAATAATAATAAAGCAAGAGAAGATGTCGAGAAAATTTTAAAAGGTTTGCTTTTTGTTTCATCCTTAATTGCTATTCTTACGACTTTAGGAATAATATTCTCATTATTATTTGAAAGTATAAAATTTTTTTCAGTAATAAATATTTTTGACTATTTATTTGGTACTAATTGGAGCCCTCAAAGAGCATTTGTAAGTGATGCATCAGCAATAACAACTGCTGAATACGAGGAATTAAAAGATGCATTTGGTTTTGTTCCATTGATAGCTGGAACTTCATTTATTGCATTCATTGCTATGTTTGTTGCTGTACCTATTGGATTATTTTCAGGAATATACATGGCCGAATATGCTTCCTTTAAAATAAGAAGAATTTCAAAACCAATCATTGAGATACTTGCTGGAATACCTACTGTTGTTTATGGTTTTTTTGCAGCTTTAACCGTAGGACCATTCTTTAGACAAATAGGTGAGAGTATTGGTTTAACAGTTTCCTCAGAGAGTGCTTTAGCTGCAGGTCTAATTATGGGAATAATGATTATACCCTATATTTCCTCTTTATCTGATGATGTAATTAATTCAGTACCGCAATCACTTAGAGATGGTTCTTATGCTGTTGGAGCAACCAAATCAGAAACGATAAAACAAGTTGTAATTCCTGCAGCATTACCTGGAATAATTGGATCAGTATTGCTAGCAGTATCGAGAGCTATTGGTGAAACCATGATTGTAGTTATGGCAGCAGGATTAGCAGCTAATCTCACTATTAACCCGCTAGAATCAACAACAACAATCACAACCCAAATTGTAATGATACTCGTTGGTGACCAAGAATTTGATAGCCCAAAAACGCAGTCAGCTTTTGCATTGGGATTGACACTATTTGTTGCAACATTGATTTTAAATTACATAGCTCAGAGAGCTGTGAAAAAATATAGAGAGAAATATGACTAAAGAACAAAGATTAAAAAAACGACATGCTGCTGAAAAAAGGTTTAGATTGTATGGTCTTACATCAATTTTGGTTGCTTTGGTTTTTGTACTTATATTAGTAAATAATATTTTTTCAAAAGGAAGTTCTGCATTCATGAAAACAGTCATTAATGTAGAGGTTTTCTTTGACTCAGAATTAATTGATATTGAAAATGGAGCACCAGAGGAGAATATAAGGGAAGCAGATTTTTATGATATTACAATTGAAACTCTTCTTAAAGCATATCCTGCTAAAAATTTAGATGAAGAAAATGAATTAATTGATTTATTTACAACCGATGCTGAAATTGAAATTAAAAAAGCTTTTTTAGAAAATAACAACTTAATAGGAAAAAAAATTAACTTAGAAATAACGGCATCAGACGATATAGATCAATTGCATAAAGGAAATTACCCTAGGAATTTACCAGAGGATAGAAGAAGAATTTCAAATTTTCAGCTAAAAATTTATGACAATCTTTTACAAAATAATAAAATAAACAAAAATTTTAATAATTATTTTTTTAATAATGGGGACTCCAGAGATCCAGAGCTAGCTGGAATTGGAGGGGCTTTAGTTGGATCGTTCTATAGCATAATCATATGTCTATTGTTAGCTTTTCCAGTTGCTGTTCTTGCTTCAATTTATTTAGAAGAGTTTGCTCCAAAAAATAAAATTACAGATTTTATCGAAATAAACATTAATAATTTAGCTGCAGTTCCTTCAATTGTTTATGGATTACTTGCTCTTCAAATATTGTTAGCTACTATTCAGTTACCTAGATCTACTCCATTAGTAGCTGGTATTACATTAGCCTTGATGACATTACCAAGAATAATTATTCCTTGCAGAGCATCTTTAAAAGCAGTTCCACCTTCGATAAGAGAAGGTGCATTGGCAGTAGGCGCATCAAAGTTTCAATCTGTATTTCATCATGTAGTTCCGTTATCGCTACCAGGAACTTTATCAGGAACAATTATTGGTTTAGCACAAGCATTAGGAGAGACTGCACCATTAATTCTGATTGGTATGGTTGCTTTTGTTGTAGACATTCCATCAACTCCAATTGATCCATCATCCTCGCTACCTGTGCAGGTATATTTATGGTCAGAGTCAGCTGAAAGAGGTTTTGTTGAAAAAACATCAGCAACTATTATGATGCTATTGAGTTTTTTAATTTTTATGAATTTTATAGCAGTATATTTAAGACAAAAATTTGAAAAAAGATGGAATTAAATGAATGAAGTAAAAATCAAATCTAATAATTTAAATGTGTTCTACGGAGATAAACAAGCTTTATTTGATGTAAACTTAGATTTGAATGAAAAAGAAGTAACTGCATTAATTGGTCCATCTGGGTGTGGTAAATCAACCTTCATAAGATGTATAAACAGAATGAATGACGTAATTGATATTTGCAAAGTTACAGGAAATATTGAGATTGACGGTGTAGAAATTAATGATGAAAATTTAGACGTCGTTTCCTTAAGAGAAAGAGTTGGGATGGTGTTTCAAAAACCAAATCCATTTCCTAAAAGCATATACGATAATATTTCATATGGTCCAAAGATACATGGTAAGGGAGAGACAAAAAGTGAGCTAGATGAAATAGTTGAAAGAAGTTTAAAAAAAGCTGCTTTGTGGGAAGAGGTAAAAGATAGGTTAGACGAACCAGGCACTGGATTATCTGGAGGTCAACAACAACGACTCTGTATAGCCAGAGCAATATCAGTAAATCCAGAAGTAATTCTAATGGATGAACCATGTTCAGCCTTAGATCCAATTGCAACAGCCAAAATTGAGGAATTGATTGATGAACTTAAGAAAACCTATACAATAGTAATTGTTACCCATTCGATGGCTCAAGCAGTTAGAGTTTCACAGAAAACTGGCTTTTTTCATCTTGGAAAATTAATTGAAGTAGGAAAAACAGAAAAAATTTTTAAGAACCCTGACAATAAAATGACACAAGATTATATTACAGGTAGATTTGGATAAACTATGAGTAACGAACATACAGTAAAGTCATATGAAGAAGAATTACAATTTCTTGTTGATTCTGTAATTAAAATGGGAAGTTTAACAGAGTCTCAAATGGTAGACTCAATGGACGCTATCATTAAAGTTGATAAAGATTCTATTGATAAAATTATTAAAAGTGATGACGAAATTAATAAATTTAGATCAAAAATAGATACTCAAATTATGACATTACTAGTCAAAAGAGCTCCTATGGCGATTGATTTAAGGGAAACAATTAGTTCTTTAAAAATCTCACAAGACTTAGAAAGAATTGGAGACCTATCTAAAAGTAATGCTAAAAAAGTTAAACCTCTTCCACTAGATTTACCAGAGGAATTACTTTCAAATTTAAAAAGATTAGGTGAGTTGGTTATTAAACAACTAAATGATGTATTAGATAGTTATGTTAACAAAAATTACGATAAAGCCAAAGAAGTTTGGGAAAAGGATGAGCAAGTTGATGACCTTACATATATTGCAATGGAAAGTGTTATTGATTTTTTATCTAAAGATAAAAAAAATTTAGATTTTTCTACACATCTTATATTCGCAACAAAAAACTTAGAGAGAGCAGGTGATCATATTACTAATATTGCAGAGTCTATTTGTTACTTAATTAAAGGTGAATATCTTAAAGGTAGCAGACCAAAAGGAAAAGTTATCCAAGAATAAAATGAATGGTAAAATATTTATTATTGAAGATGAACCTTCAATAATACAATTAGTTCAACATAATTTAGAAAAAGAGGGTTTTTTAGTAGCTTCATCTACCAATGGTAATGATGGTTTAAAAGATTTAAAAAAGTTTGAACCAAATTTGCTTTTACTTGATTGGATGCTTCCAGATTTATCTGGAATTGATATTTGCAAAAATATTAGAAATAACTCAAGTCATAAAAACCTACCCATAATAATGCTCACAGCAAAAGGAGAAGAGGAAGATAAAATAAAAGGATTAGATAGTGGTGTTGATGATTATTTAACCAAACCATTTAGTTTCAACGAACTTTTAGCAAGAATAAAAGCTGTATTAAGAAGATATGATCCTAAAGTTGTTTCAAATAGTTTGGAATTTGAAGATTTAAAATTAAATAGATTTGAGAAGAGAGTGTTTAGAAAAAACATTGAAATACAACTTGGGCCAACAGAATTTAGACTACTAGAATTCTTTTTAAGCAACCCTAAAAGAGTATATTCAAGAGATCAAATTTTAGAAAACGTTTGGCCAAACAACATAAACGTGGAAAGCAGAACTATTGATGTTCATATAAGAAGATTAAGAAAGTCGATTAATATTGATAATACAAAAGAACTAATTAGAACAGTAAGATCCTCTGGATATTCACTTATTTAAGAAATGCATCTTCAAGATAATCTAATCTATCTTGACCCCAAAAAATCTCATTATTTAAAACATACGAAGGAGCGCCAAATACATCATTATCAACCGCATCTTTTGAATTTTTTTGATACTCCAAGTTTACATCTTCAGATAAAGCTAATTTCTTCATTTCTTCAAAGTTTAAATTTAATTTTTCACAAATTTCCTGAAGTGTATTGTGATCAGAAAGATCTTTATCCATAGACCATAAATATTTTAAACATTCATTTCCAAAATGAAGTTTATTGCCCATTTTATTTGAAGCTATTACAAATTTTGCTGGTAAGTGTGGGTCTTTAGGTGGAAAAAACTTTGGCTTTTTAATAATTGGCAAACCTAGTTTATTTGAGATTCTCTCCAGTTCTACAAGTCTATATTTTTGTCTAGCAGGATGTCTTTTAGGAACTGGCAATCCTCCAGTATTTGGAAATATTTCGCCAACTAAATCAAGCGGTTTTTCTATAACCTCTAAATTATATTTACTTACTATTTTTGTAAATCTATCAGCTCCTAGATAACTAAAGGGAGATAGGACACTAAAATAATATTCAACTTTCATTATTTATTTAATTGAGTGCAAACTGCTTAATTTTTTCAAACTCAAAATGATCTGCTATATCTTTTTGAGCATAATATACTTCTTCAACAACTCCTAGTTCGTTTATCAGAACATCAGTTACAGCAATATCAAAATGACCTTTAATCTTTGTTGGAATATATCCTTTCATCATTGCTGGAATGATTTTGTGAGGTTTAAATAACATTGCATTCAATGTTTTTGACATAGATCTTTCAATTTCATATTTTTTAAAATATTCAAAATTTTCATCAGCTAAAACTGTAAAAGGTAGTTCGCCATGTTTATCCATATAAGATTTTAAATTATCTACTGGGGAATGAAAAATTCCAACATGTGTAAAATTATTTCCAAATTCACTAAATCTTTTACTCAATTCATTCAATCTTAAATTGCAAAAGCTACATCCAGCTATACGGTAGAAAGTAAGTAGTACTTTTTTACCTTTTGTTTCAGATAAATTAAAAATTGAACCATCAGGTTTTGGTAATGAGATTTCTTCTAATGTGTCGCCTTTGCTTATTTTCATTTATTTATATACATTTCTTGCACAGGCCAAAAAATTCCAAATTGTATTTATTGTATTTCATTCCTTTGTTATCTTTAAAATTTCTTAAGTGTTCTGATAGTTTATGATCATGAATTTCAGTTACATCTTCACAACTTTCACAAATTGAAAAAACAGTAGCTTTTGCAATTTGACATTTTGAATTTTTACAAGCAATGAAAGCATTTCTACTTTCTATTTTATGTATCTTTCCAATCTCCACTAATTTATCCAGAGCTCTATATACTTGCAAAGGTGCATTAATACCCTTTTTTTTAACATCAAATAAAATTGAATATGCTTTTAATGGTTGATCAGATTTTTCTATTAAATCTAATATTATTTTTTGGTTTCTAGATAATGTTTCTTGTTTTTGCATATTATTATTTTTTATAATACTTCATTAATTTTTCAATTGAATCGTTTGTTTAATTTTAAATAATGAAAAAATAAATAATACTAGCGCAGCTGCTACGATAGAAGGACCAGATGGAGTATTGAATTCTAATGAGGAGAATAGCCCAATAAATACTGACAGTAACCCGCCAATTATTGAAAATATAACCATCTTTTGTGGGTTATCTGATAAGTTTCTAGCCATAGCAGTTGGTATGATTAACATTCCTGTAATAAGCAATAAGCCAACCATTTTAATAGATATTGCAATTATTGCTGCTATTAAAATTGTAAATATAGCTTTAGCTCTATCTGGATTTAAACCTTCTGCCTCAGCCAATTCATAATTTACAGTTGATGCAAATAATGGTTTCCATATAAATCTTAAAACCAATAAAATTAAAGCACCCCCGATCCAGATTGTAAGTAAATCATCAGTAGTTACTGCTAAAATATCACCAAATAACAATCCCATTATATCAAATCTAATAAATGTTAAAAATCCAATAGCAACTAATCCAACCGCAAGAGATGAATGAGCTAAAAGTCCTAATAAGGCGTCACCTGGTAAATTAGTTTTTTTTTCAAGTTTAACTAAAATAAGTGCAATTATTGATGAGGTAATAAATATTGAAACTGCAATATTGAATTCAAGTGTATAAGCAATTGTTACTCCAAGTAAAGCAGAGTGAGCTAATGTGTCTCCAAAATAAGATAATCTTCTCCAAACAACAAAACATCCAAGTGGTCCAGTAACAAACGCTATCCCAATACCAGCAACCAAAGCTCTTATAAAAAAGTCATCAAACATATTAATTTTTTTTTATTTCTCCGTCATTTGAATGTTCATGGTCGTGTTTGTGCTCATAAACAGATAATGTTTGAGAAGCTTGTTCCCCAAATAAAGCTTTATATTCATTATTGCGTGCTACATCTTTTGGTGAACCTGAACAACAGACATGTCCATTCAAACAAACAACATGGTCTGTTGCAGTCATGACAGTGTGTAAATCATGAGATATTAATAATATTCCACAATTAAGTTTTTCGGAGATTTTTTTAATTAATTCATACAGTGCAATTTCTCCAGTAAAATCTACTCCTTGAACTGGCTCATCCAGAACTAATAATTCTGGTTTTTTTGATATGGCTCTTGCAAGCAAAACTCTTTGAAATTCACCCCCTGATAAATTTCCTAAATTTTTTTCTTTAAGATGTGTAACACCGGTTAATGACAAAGCAACATCTATCAATTCATCTTTAATATTATCTGTCAAAACCATGAAATCTTTGACTCTTAAAGGGAGAGTCCAATCTATCGATATTTTTTGAGGGACATATCCAACATTATTTGTAAATTTTTCAACATTTCCCTCTATATTTTTGTATATACCTAAAGCAATTTTAGCTGTTGTACTTTTCCCAGAACCATTGGGTCCAATTAAAGTTACTATTTTTCCTTTTTCAACCTCCAGCGAAACTCCTTTTACGAGCCACTTATCATTTTGTTGAATCCCAACATTATTTAACTTTACTAATATATTTTTTTCTAAACTCATATATCCACTTGACTTCAAGATGTTATATTATTACATTATGTTATATTATAACAAAAATTAAAAAACAATATTATGAAAAATCTAACAAAATCCACAATAATCTTATCATTCTTATCATTTTTAACTTTTTTTACATCAGCAAATGCTGATATTAAAGTTGTAGCATCAATAAAACCTATTCATTCATTAGCTAGTTATTTAATGGATGGAGTAGCTAAGCCAGATCTTATAGTTGATGGTTATGCATCGCCACACGGTTTTGCTTTAAAACCCTCACATGCAAAAATGTTACAAAATGCAGATATTGTTTTTTGGGTAGGTGAGGATTTAGAAAATTTTCTAGAAAAGCCTTTAGACTCAATTGCTAAAAAAGCAGAAAAAATCGAGTTATTAGAAATTAAAGGATTAAACAAATTAAAATTCAGAGAGAGAAATATTTTTGACGACCATGATGATCATGGACACGACGATCATGGCCACAAGAAAAAAGACGATCATGATGACCACGATGATCATGCTAAAAAAGAAGATGACCATGATGATCACGACCACAAGAAAAAAGATGATCATGATGATCACGACGGTCATGAAGGACATCACCACGGTGAACATGATCCACACATTTGGTTAGACCCTATTAATGCTAAAGTAATTTTAAATGAAATGGTTGAACATTTAATTGAAAATGATGCAAAAAATGCTTCAACTTATAAAAGTAATTTAAAAAAAGCTCTTAAAGATATCGATAAACTTACTATTGAAGTTATGACTGATTTAAATCAAAGCACATCTTCAATAGTTTTCCATGACGCTTATCAATACTTTGAAAAAAGATTTAATGTTAATGTTCTTGGTGCATTTACAGTTAATACTGATGTAATGCCTGGTGCAGAACAATTAGCAGAAATAAGAGAAGTGATAGAACATGATAAAGTTGCATGTGTATTTTCAGAGCCACAATTTAATC
This sequence comes from Pelagibacteraceae bacterium AG-337-G04, assembly GCA_003282205.1. Lineage (GTDB taxonomy): Bacteria > Pseudomonadota > Alphaproteobacteria > Pelagibacterales > Pelagibacteraceae > Pelagibacter. The sequence continues at coordinate 106,687 of QBZW01000001.1, read as the reverse complement.
CTGATATAATTAATGCTGTTGCTAAAGATATGGATATTAAAACAGGTGTTTTAGATCCACTTGGTGCAACTCTAACCCCAGGAAAAGATTTATACTTTGATTTAATAAGAAATATGTCTAAATCTTTTAAAGGTTGTTAAAGATTGGGATTATTTAAATTCTTTATTATCTGCTTTAACGCTTTCCTTAAATCTGTCTAAGAAATCAGGGATTGCACTTTTTACTCTATGCCATGTTGGGATAAAAGGTGTATCCATCGGATTTTCAAAAAATGATTCACCAGCTTTCATTATATTTAAAGCAAATAACTCAACTGTTTTTTCTTCATTGTGAGAATCAAACTTTAATCCGTTCATTTGAGCATCACTTCTATAAATATCAATTAAATCTAAAGCAGATCTATAATACGTTGCTTTAATTGATCTAAAAGTTTCTTTGCTAAAAGAATAGCCTTGTGTTGCAAGTTTTCTTACTAATGTTTTAATTATATCAATAGACATTTTAGATAACCCCTTTGAACTATCCTTGATAGATAATATCTGATGTTTATGATCGTAGTTATCAGCTAACTCTACTTGGCATATGTTGTTAGATGAATAATTTCTCTGCATTTCAGATAAAATAGCAATTTCAATTCCCCAATCTGATGAAATTCTAAGTTCGGGTAAAATGTTTCTCCTAAATGAAAATTCTCCAGCTAATGGGTATTTAAATGACTTCATAAAGTCAATGTAATCACTTTTTCCTATTGTTTTTTCCATTGCTGTGAGTAGTGGGTTAACAAGCAATCTAGCTACTCTTCCATGCATTTTATTATCAGCAATTCTTGGATAATAACCTTTGCAAAATTCATAATTAAATAATGGGTTTTCTACAGGATAAAAAAGTTTTGCTAACAACCTTCTATCATAAGTTTTTATATCACAGTCATGTAAAGCAACAGATCTAGCTTCATCCCTAGCTATTGCCATACCAATGCAATACCAAACATTTCTTCCTTTACCCATTTGTTTTGGGGCAAGATCAATACTCTTTAGTTCTTTATCTAATTTTTTTAATTTAGGACCATCATTCCATAAAATAGAAAAAGATGTTTTTAACTTTTTAAAAAATTTCCATGCCTTTTTAGCTTGTGCTTTATTAGCTTGATCTAAGCCAATTATGACATGATTAAGATATTTAGTTTTGCTTATTTCATTAACAATGTTTGGTAATGCATCTCCTTCAAGTTCTGAATAAAGACAAGGTAAAATTAATTCTAATTTTCTCTCTTTAGAAAATTTTAATAAGTCTTTTTCGATTTGCTCAGTACTTCGTATCGAAAAATCATGAAGATTTGCTACTATTCCGTTTTGAGAAAAATCACCCATATTTATAAATTAATTTATTTATTTATTTTATCCATTGCCTTTTTGACCACCACAATCCATCCCTCTGGAGCCTTTTTATTAGTATAAATTTTATTTTTGTTATTAATTTTGATAAATCTATTTGAAACAATACAGGGATATTTTACAACTTTTAACATACTTAAATCATTCTGATTATCGCCAACAGCAATAGTTGTAATCTTATTTTTATTAACTGATTTAATAAAATTTAATGTTTTTTTAATTGCCATCCCTTTAGTTACATTATCGCCTAAATTCATCACTCTACCTCCTTGTTGAATACCTAAACCTGCCTTGTAAGTTTTTTTTAATAATAATTTTTTTAGTTTATTATCTCCTTTAAAAATAAAAGGATAAGTAAATTTTCGTTTTGAACTAGCAATTAAATCTTTTCCTTTTAAACCTAAAATTTTAGTTTTTTTTTTGTTGTCCATTTTATATAAAAAATCACATTTTATTAAAATCTCTTCACTCATATTTTTTAAAAAAATTTTCAAAATTGTATTTCTATCACGAGCAATTGTAATCTTTTTAGGAAGTTTTTTTTCGATAGTATTTAGATTATGAATTTCAGAACCATTTTCGCTTATAAAAGGAAGTTTAATTTTTAACTTCTTAATAAAATTTTTTATCTCTAACTCTGTTTTACTTGAATTAGGAATTATAAAATTACTATCTTTAATAATTTTTTTAACCAGTGATTTAGCTTTTTCGAATTTAAAATTTTGAGTATTTAACAAAGATCCGTCTAGATCAGTAAAAATTATTATGTTATTTTTCATCAAAATGAATTTAGGCTGATTAATTCTTAAATAAAATGAATATTATTATGTTTCAACAATAAGTGTATCCTTAGAACCACCACCTTGAGAACTATTTACAATTGTACTACCTTTTCTTAGAGCTACTCTAGTTAGTCCACCAGTGCTTACGTATGTAGTTTTTCCACTTAAAACAAAAGGTCTTAAATCAAGGTGCCTAGGTTCTATATCATCTTCAGTTATTGTTGGAGCTGTTGAAAGAGTTTCTAATGGTTGAGCAATATACTCTCTTGGATTTTTCTTAATTTTGGCAATTACTTCCTCTCGTTCTTTTTTTGGAGCTTTTGGACCAATCATAATTCCATAACCCCCAGATGCATTTGCAGGCTTTACAACTAATTTACCAATATTTTCAATTACATAATCTCTCTCAGATTTGTTGTGGCAAAGGTATGTTTCTACTTGATTCAAAATAGGTTGTTCTCCTAAATAATAAACTATCATTTTATTTACGTAAGAATAAACAACTTTGTCATCAGCCACACCTGTTCCTATCGCATTTATAACACCGACATTTCCTTTTCTCCAACTTTTAAAAAGTCCAGGAACACCAATTAATGATCCTTTAAAAAAAACTTTTGGATCTAAAAAATTGTCATCTAATCGCCTATAAATACAATCAACCTTAAGGGGTCCCTTGACTGTCTTCATATAGACAATATCATTTTCAACAAACAAATCTTTTCCTTCCACTAAAGCTATACCCATTTGCTCAGCTAAAAATGAATGTTCAAAGTAGGCCGAATTATAAATACCTGGTGTTAGAACAACCATATGAGGATTTGATGTTTTTTTTGGAATACATTCAACCATGCAATTAAATAATTTGTTTGTGTATTGATGGATAGAAGCAACTTTATATCTTGTAAATAATTCTGGAAAAACATCCCTCATTACCATTCTATTCTCAAGCATGTAGGAAACTCCTGATGGAACTCTTAAATTGTCCTCTAAAACTAAATAATCACCATTGGAATTTCTTATTAAATCAACTCCTGAAATATTTGACCAGGCTTTATGCTTTGGTGAAAATCCATCACATTCCTTTACATAGAATGGAGATTTAAAAATTATTTCTTTTGGTACTACATTATCCTTAAAAATTTTCTTTTGATTATAAACATCATCAATAAATAAATTTAAGGCCTTCACTCTTTGTTGCAAACCTTTTGAAACTTTGTTCCATTGTTTTTTTGGTATTATTCTAGGAATTATATCCAATGGCCATTTTTTTTCTTCCGCACGATTGTTAGCAGCATAAACTCTAAAATTTATTCCTCTTGCACTAATTGTACTTTGGCAGTTCTTTTCTATTTCCTGAAGTTTTTTCTTACCGTATCTTTCTAGGATACCTGAAATTATAGTTGCATGTTTTCTTAGCTTATTATCTTTTGTGAAATAACCATCATAAGCATTTTTAGCATTATAGTTTTTCCATAGTTTAGAGACCATAACGAGATAATGTTTAATAATTGAATAGAATAAGCAAATGCATAATAGATATAGCAGTTATGCTTTTAATAGATTATTAATTAATGTTATAATTCAATAGTAAATTATTCAAATGACTTATTGTATTGGCATCAAAGCAGAAGACGGATTGGTTTTTGCGTCAGACTCAAGAACGAATGCTGGTTTAGATAACGTAAATATTTATTCAAAAATGTTCACGTATGATGTGGGGGATAGAACAATTATTATTGTTACTTCAGGTAATTTAGGAACTTCTCAAGCAGTTTATAAATCAATTCAAAATGATTTGAAGAATTCCTCTGGAATAATGAATTTAAATACTTGTGAAAATTTTGATCAGATTGCTTCATATATTGGCTCATTAAATATTGAACATTCATCACCTAAAGGTATAAACACTGACACAGTATTACTGGGTTCTACTTTTGTTATTGGTGGTCAGATTAAGGGGCAACCAATGGAATTATATTTAGTTTACCCTCAAGGAAATTATATAAGACCCGCCGATAGCAAGCCATATCTAGTTATTGGCGAAGTTAAATACGGGAAACCAATTTTAGATAGAGTTATTAAACCCGAAGTCACTGTTGGTGATGCATCAAGATGTGCTTTAATATCAATGGACTCAACATTAAAAAGTGATTTAACAGTTGGTCCACCAATTGATTTTACGGTTTATAGAAAAGACCAATATAAAATTGCATCACAAAAGTGCTTAAATCTTACTGACGATGAGTATTCAAAAGTATGTAATCAATGGTCAAATGGTATTTTTAAAATCTTTGACTCGTTTCCACGTTTTGAGTGGGAAGATAAAAATAAATAAATATTCTATTTGAAATAAATCTTAAATAATATCTAATAGATGTGTGAGCAATATATCTTTAGAGTTAGATGAAATTTATAATCTAGCAAAAAATACTTTTTTAAATAGTGGTTGTGATGATGAAACTGCAACTATAATGGCAGACTTAGTTACTAAAGCTGAGAAAGATGGATCCTTATCGCATGGTTTATTCAGAGTTCCAGCTTACGTAGCAGGATTAAAAAGTGGAAAAATTAATGGTAAAGGCAAGCCTGATATAAAAAAAATATCAGCATCAGTTATTAAAGCAAACGGAAATAATTGCTTAGCTCCTGTGGTTTTAAAAAAAAGTATTCCAGAACTAATCAAACTTGCTAAAGAAAGTGGTGTTGCGATTTTAGCAATTACAAATTCGCATCATATGGCAGCTATGTGGCCTGAAACTGAAATGATTGCAGAACAGGGTTTGGTCGCTTTTGCATGTACATCATATAAACCGGCTGTTGCGCCTGCTGGAGCAATTAAGCCTTTGTTTGGAACAAATCCAATATCATTTGCTTGGCCAAGAAAAAATAAACCTCCAGTCGTTTATGATATGGCAACAGCATCAATGGCTATGGGTGAAGTTCAAGTTGCCAAAAGAGAAGGTCATAAAGTTCCATTAGGAACAGGACTAACAAAAGAGGGAAGAGATACAACTGATCCTGCTGAAATTGTAGATGGGGGTGTTTTATTGCCTTTCGGCGGTTATAAAGGCTCAGGGATTGCAATGATGGTCGAATTGCTTGCAGGAGCCTTAGTAGGAGATAATTTTAGTTATGAGACAGCTGAGAAAGATAATAATGACGGAGGTCCTCCAAGTGGTGGAGAGTTCATTTTAGCTATATCTCCAGACAAATTATCACAAAGTAATTGGGATGATCATTCTTCAAAATTTTTTGAAAAAATGAAAGCAATGGGTGATGTCAGACTTCCTGGTGAAAGAAGACATAAGAATAGATTAGATAAAGGACCTAGACACATTAATGAGGATCTAGTTAATAAAATTAAATCTTTAAGTTAATTCTAATTCAATCGGTGTATGATCAGATGGTTTTTCTCTACCTCTTGGATATTTATTAACTTTCACATCCTTAATATTATTCAGTAAACTATTGGTCACTAAAAAGTGATCAATCCTCATACCATTATTTTTTTGCCAAGCGCCACTTGTGTAATCCCAAAAAGTATATTCCTCTTTATCTGGATAAATATATCTAAATGCATCGTGAAATCCTAAATTAAATATTTCTCTTAATTTTTTCCTAATCTCAATTCTAAAAAGAGCGTCATTTTCATATCCTTTGGGGTCGTGAACATCTTCAGCAGAAGGTATTATGTTAAAGTCACCTGCGATAATTATATTATCATAACTTTTTAAAAGTGTTTTAAGTTTTTTTATTAAACTGGTTAGCCAATATAATTTGTAATCATATTTTTCAGTATCAACCGGGTTACCATTTGGTGTATAGATATTTATAATTTTAATAATTTTAGATTTATATTTTGCATCTGCTGTAATTATTCTCGATTGTTTGTTTTTATCTTTAAATATATCTTTTTCGATTTTATCTAATTTTTTTTTGGAAAGTATAGCAACACCGTTGTAACTTTTTTGTCCAAATACATAACTTTCATATTTTAATTTTTTAATATCATCAAATGGATAAGTTTCCTCTTTAGTTTTTATCTCTTGAGTTAATACAATGTCAGGATTGAACTTTTTTAAGTATTCCTGAACATTAAGTATTCTTGCTCTAATAGAATTTACATTCCATGAGCTAATGATCATTAAAGAGAAAATGAAACACCACAACCACAAGATGATTTGCTTTGTGGGTTATTTATTTTAAATTGGTCTCCGATTAATTCTTTTACGAAATCAACTTCTGATCCTTTCAATAGATCTGCTGAAGTTTTATCGATTAAAATATTATCTTGTCTTAAATCGTCGTCTTGAGGTGTTTTATCAAAGGAGAAATCGTACTGAAATCCAGAGCATCCACCACCTTTGATAGCGATTCTAAAAAAAGAACCTTCATCCTTCGTTGATAAAAGGTTATTGATTTGTTTTAACGCATTATCTGTAAATTTAATTTCTTTAATCATTATTTATCGCTGTTATTACTAATATAATTAATATTTGTCATTTTTAAAGAATGAATAATTACTCAAAATTAGGTTTTTTTAAATCACAAGGTCGTTTAGTTTTTGAGCCAAAAAGCATCTTTAGAACGCCATTTCAAAGAGATAGGGATAGAATTATTCATTCCGCATCATTTAGAAGATTAAAGCACAAAACCCAAGTTTTTGTTAATACAGAAGGTGACCATTATAGAACGAGAATAACTCATTCATTAGAAGTTGCTCAAATTGCAAGATCAATATCTAGATATTTGAATTTAAATGATGATTTAGTTGAAACACTAAGTCTAGCCCATGATATGGGACATACTCCATTTGGGCATGCTGGTGAAGAAGCCTTGAATGAATCAATGACCATGCATGGTGGTTTTGATCATAATCTTCAAACCTTAAGAATAGTCATGTTCATAGAAAATAAATATTTAAAATTTAATGGTTTAAATTTAACAATTGAAACACTGGATGGCCTTTTAAAACATAACGGACCAATAAGTAATATTGATAAAATAAATAGAATAATTGGAGCCAAAAAATTTAAACAAAAAATTAATTTTAAAAACAATTCTTCTCTTGAGGCACAGATTGCAGCTATATCTGATGACATAGCATATAATAATCATGATATACAAGATGGAATTAAGGCTAAATTGCTTTCTCTAAATCAATTATGTGAAATTAATTTTTTTGAACAAATTTATAAATCCTATAAAACAAAAATTAATCGTTCAAATAAAGATATAATAGTTTATCAAATTATAAGAGACTCGATAAATTTAATGGTGCAAGATGTAATTAAAAATAGTATTAAAAATTTAAAGAAAAATAAGATCAATACTAAAAGAGACGTTCAAATGTATAAAGATAAAATAATTAATTTCTCTAGTAAATTTTTATCAATAGAAAAAGAGATTAAAAATTTTTTAAAAATAAATATGTATAATAATAAGACTGTACAATTAAAAAATAATCGTGGAAAAAAAATAGTAAAAAATTTATTTAAAATAATAGAAAAAAAACCGAAAAAGTTTATAGTTAATAAATTTATAGATAAAAATAAATACAGAGCAATTTCTGATTATATATCAGGAATGACTGACAGATACGCAATACAACTATATAAGTCATACAAATGAATATATTTGAAAATTATTTATTAAAGATAGAAAAAATTATTAAATCTGCCCACAAAGATAATTTGTTAGAGTTGCCAGATAACTTATCAGGTATCAATGTTGATATACCACCTGCAAAATTTACTGGAGATATTTCCACAAATGTTGCAATGGTTTTATCCAAAATTAATAAAAAAACTCCGCTAGAACTTGCTAAGCAGATAGTTGACCTAATAAAAGATAGTGAAAACAATATTGATGAAATTAGCATTGAAAAACCAGGTTTTATTAATCTAAAATTTAAAAATGAATTTTGGAATGGCTTTATACTAGATGTCATAAATAATTCATCATATGGAAGTAGCACTAGTGGAAAAAAAAATAGTTATTTAGTAGAATTTGTATCTGCAAATCCGACTGGACCTTTACACGTAGGCCATTCAAGAGGTGCCATACTTGGAGATGCAATATCTAATCTTTTATCCTTTAACGGTCATAAAGTTACCAAAGAATATTATGTTAATGATTATGGAAATCAAATCTCTCATTTTACGAAATCAGTTTATTTAAGAATAAAAGAAATTCTTTATGATGAAACTTTTCCGATAGAAGATAAGGAATTATATCCTGGAGACTATCTTATAGATATAGCAAAAAGAATAATTTCAAAAAATAAAGATTTAGATTTCAAAAACTTTGAATCAGTTTCAGAAAAACTTAAAAAACTTTCAATACAAGAATCATTAAAATTAATAAAAATAAATTTAGAAAATCTCGGTATAAAGCATGATAATTTTGCAAGTGAAACTGATGTAATAAATAATAATGAAGTTGATGAAGTAATAAAAAATTTAAAAGAAAAAAAATATATTTATGAAGGAAAAATTAAACCACCTGAGGGAGAAAGTAATGAAAACTGGGTAGAAAGAGAGCAATTATTGTTTAAATCTACAGACTTTGGTGATGATAAAGATAGGGCTCTACAAAAAGAAGATAAATCGTGGACATACTTTGCAAGTGATGTTGCTTATCATAATACAAAATTAAAAAGAAATTTTAATATTCTTATAAATATTCTTGGAGCTGATCACGCTGGTTATATTAAAAGAATTACTTCAGTGGTTGAGGCATTATCAGGTGAAAAAAATAAATTAATTTGTAAAGTAAGTCAGTTAGTAAAACTCATTAAGGATAAAAAACCTTTTAAAATGTCTAAAAGAAAAGGTGATTATATCACTATAGAGGATCTTATTAATGAAGTTGGTAAGGATGCAACAAGGTTTATTATGTTAAGCAGAAGTAGTGATGCAGAGATTGATTTTGATTTTGACAAAGTAAAAGAAAAATCGAAAGAAAACCCAATTTATTATGTTCAGTATGCATATGCTAGAATTTCGTCTGTGTTTAGAAATACCCAAAATGATATAAATAATAATCTTGAGATAAAGAATTCAGATTTTAACTTTGGCAATGAAGAAATAAAGCTATTTAAAAAAATTAGTGAATGGCCTAAATGTGTTGAAGTTTCTTCAGAAAAATTAGAACCACATAGAATTTCAGTTTATCTATATGATTTAGCTTCTGAGTTCCATTCTTATTGGAATATGGGCAAGGAAGATGTTTCTAAAAGATTTATAGATCAAGATAATACAATTCAAATAGAAAAATTAGTTTTCCTAAAATCTATAGCCAATACTTTGAAAACAGGTATGAATATTTTGGGAGTAGACACCCCTGAAAAAATGTAATGATTAAAGAACTAAAGTATCTTTTTTTTCTTATTATAATTTTCTTCTTTATTTTTTTTACTGCCAGATATTATTTTTCTGACGAAAATATTAAGAAATCTTACAGATCACTTTCTTCAATTGATGAAAAAATTAATAATATAGAAAAAGATCTTATATTATTAGAAAATGATACAGAAAATATTATTGAATATGTAGAATTTAAAAATAATAAGAAAAAAAATAAATATTCTTTTTGGGAACTTCTTTATAATGACAAATAAATCCCATAGATCTTTTATATGTGGAATAAAAGGTAAATATCTTTCCCAAAAGGAAATAATTTTTTTAAAAAAATATAAACCATGGGGAATCATTTTATTTTCTAGAAATATAAATTCTATAAATCAAACTCAAGAATTAACAAATTCTATTAAAAAAATTTTTAAAAATAAAAATTATCCTATTATGATAGATGAGGAGGGTGGTAGAGTTAGTAGATTAAGAAAATTTATTGATAATTCTATTTTTTCAGCAGAATATTTTGGTAAATTATTTAATAAAGATAAAAAAAAATTTAATATATTTTATAATGTCTATGTTAAACAAATTTCATACCTATTAAAATTATTAGGTATAAATATTAATACTGTTCCTGTTCTAGACCTTAAAAGAAAAAATTTTCATAAGATTGTTGATGACAGATCATTTTCAAGTAACAAAAAAATAGTATCAACAATGGGAAATATTTGTATCAATCATTTTCATAAAAACGGTATTGCAACAGTGATGAAACACATACCAGGGCATGGTTTAGCTAAAGTCGACAGTCATAAAAATCTTCCTAAAATAACCACAAATGAGGATTATTTAGTAAAAAATGATTTTTATACTTTTAAAAATAAGAAAGCATTGATCGCAATGACAGGCCATTTACTATTTCATAAAATTGATCCACAAAATAATGTTACCCATTCAAAAAAAATTATTAATTTAATAAGAAATAAAATAAAATTTAAAAATCTAATTTTAACAGACGATCTTTCAATGAAAGCTTTAAAAGATAAACTTGATGTTAGAGTAAAAAAATCTTTTTTAGCCGGATGCAATTTAGCCTTACATTGCAATGGAAATTTAAGTGAAATGGTTACAGTTGCACAAAATTCACCAAAATTAGACAAATTCGTAACAAAAAAAACATCACAATTAATAAAAATTATAGGTTAGAGTAATTTAAAATGTCCGATGATTCTTTAGATTTTAATGTAAATTTAAATAATTTCAGTGGTTCCCTTGAAATATTGCTCGATCTTGCTAAATCGCAAAAAGTTGATTTAGAAGAAATTTCTATTACAAAACTTGCTGATCAATTTCATCAATATCTAACAGAAAAAGAAAATATAAATTTAGAAATAGCTTCTGATTATTTGTTATTGGCAACTTGGCTTACTTATTTGAAATCAAAATTATTACTTCCTGAAACCGATGAGGAGGAGTTCAAAGCTTTTGAAGTTGCTGAGAAACTTAAATTACAATTAAAAAAATTAGAATTAATTAGATTATTATCGTCTCAAATGCTAGATAGAAAAAGATTAGGTAGAGATGTTTTTATGCGTGGCTCTAAAAGTGGTGTAAAGTCGATATACGACAAAAAAGTTTCTTTAACATTATTTGAATTATTAAAAGCATACTCAGAGATAGTCATGACTAAAGATTTTCATACTATGAACATACCTAAACTTCCTGTTTTTACTACTGAAGATGCTATTAAAAGAATAAAAGAGTTCTTTGGCACGCTCAATGATTGGAAAAATTTGTCTGAGTTGGTTCCTTCTGGATTTAACAAGTCTCCTAATTTAAAAAGAACAGGTAGAGCAGGAATTTTTGCTGGCTCTTTAGAATTGGTAAAAGAAGGAAATATATCTTTAAAACAAAAAGAATTATTCGATGATATCTATGTTAAGGAAAATTAATGAACAAAATTAAAAAAAATAATATTGTAAGTTTTCCAACTAAACTCACCGATGTAGAAAGAGAGATTGAGGCTATTGTATTCGCTGCTGCTGAACCTCTTTCAGTTGAAACAATAGAGTCAAAATTATCTAAACAAACAGATATTCAGCAATCACTGGAAAAGTTAAGAGATTTTTACTCAAATAGAGGTATTAATTTGATTTGCATATCTAATAAATGGTCATTTAGAACTGCAGTTAATTTATCCTCTTTAATGTCAGAACAAAAAACTGTTGAAAAAAAATTATCTAGAGCTGCAATCGAAACTCTTGCTATTATTGTCTATCATCAACCTGTTACAAGGTCTGAAATTGAGGAGATAAGAGGTGTAGCTTTTGGAACTAATACCTTGGAAATTCTAATGGAGTTAAATTGGGTTAAACATGAAGGTAGAAAAAATGTTCCAGGCAAACCAATACAATATGGAACTACAGATGAATTTTTGAGTCATTTTAATCTACAAAAATTATCTGATTTGCCAACTGTTAATGAATTAGGTTCAGCAGGCCTAATTGATACATCAAGTGTAGACTCTTCAATATTTGGAACAGGCAAATTTTTTAAAGAAAAACAAGTTGATAAAAAGGAAAATATTTATTCTGATATTGATGAAATGTTAAGTAGTACCATTAAATCTGACGAAACTTAAAAAATCACTTTTAATAAATCAATAATAAGGTTATAAATAATTTATGAGTATAGGATTTTGGCAAATAGCAATTGTAGTAATTTTAGTAGTATTACTTTTTGGTAGAGGAAAAATCTCTAGCCTAATGGGTGATGTAGCTAAAGGGATCAAAAGTTTCAAAAAAGGAATGGCTACAGATGTTAATGATGAAGACCAAACGAAAAATATTTCAGAAAATCAAGACTCTAATAAAAAAGAATAACAAATGCCGTCAATTGGCTGGCTAGAAATACTAATCATAGTCTCAATAGCAATTATAGTAGTAGGTCCTAAAGATTTTCCTTACATGTTAAAAAAAATCGGTTCATGGATCGGTACAGCAAAGAGATATGTTCGAGATGTGCAAGGACAAGTTAGTGATTTAACAAATGAAACTTTAAATACTGATTTAGACGAAAAACCTAAGTCAGAAAATCAAGAGAAAAAAAATGATGAGTAAAAATAAAGAGGGTAGTTTCATAAGTCATTTAACTGAATTAAGAAAAAGATTAATAAATTCATTTATATTTTTAGCTATTTTATTTGTAATTTGTTATTATTTTTCTGAGTACATTTATGGATTTTTAGTTGAACCATATGCGAATGCAGTAAAGAATGACGATACAAGTAGAAGATTAATATTTACTGCTCTTCAAGAAACATTTCTAACATACTTAAAGGTTTCTTTTTTTGCTGCTTTTTTTATCACAAGCCCATTTATACTAATCCAAATTTGGAAATTTATAGCACCTGGACTGTATAATCATGAAAAGAAAGCTATAATGCCTTACTTAGTGGTAACTCCAATTCTATTCTTGCTTGGAGGAATGTTGGTTTATTATCTAATAATGCCTTTAGCTATAAAGTTTTTTTTATCCTTTGAGAGCTTAGGTGCAGCCACCAATTTACCAATTCAATTAGAAGCTAAAGTAAATGAGTATTTATCATTGGTAATGAAGCTTATTTTTGCATTTGGGTTAAGTTTTCAATTACCAGTAGTATTAAGTTTATTAGCTAGAATTGGAGTTGTGAATTCTACATTTCTTAAAGAGAGAAGAAAATATGTTGTTGTAATAATATTTGCTGCAGCAGCTATTTTAACGCCGCCAGATCCGATCACACAAATTGGTTTAGGTATACCTTTATTAATTTTATATGAATTATCAATAATATCAGTAGGAATAATTGAAAAGAAAGTAGCAGAAAAAAATGCACAATATTAAAGATATCAGAAATGACTTCGAAAACTTTAAGGAAAAACTTAAAAATCGAAATATTGATATAAGTCTTGATAAAATATTAAGTTTAGATGGAGAAAATAGAAAGCTTATTCAAGAAAAAGAAAAGTTTGAAATGGAAAAAAAGTCTATTTCAAAATCAAAAGACCAAAGTCTATTCGAAAAATCAAAAGAACTCTCATTAAAAATTGAGGAAATTAGCAAAAATCAGATAAAATTACAAAGGCAGATTACTGATATTTTATCTTCTATACCGAATATCCCATTAAGTGATGTCCCAATAGGACAAGATGAAAATTCTAATAAAGAAATTGAAAAAAAGGGTGAAATAAAAGATTTTAATTTTAAACCTAAATCTCATTATGAATTAGGAGATAAATTAAATATGCTTGATTTTGACCTAGCAACAAAAACAACTGGTTCTAGATTTGTATTTGTTAAAAAAGAATTAGCTCAATTAGAAAGAGCAATATCAAATTTTATGATTGATACACATACTCAAAAAAATGGTTATACAGAAATATCGCCCCCACTAATTGCAACCGCTGAAACAATGTTTGGCACTGGACAATTACCAAAATTTGAAAATGATCAGTTTGAAATCAAACTTGATGAAGGTGAAGAAAGAAAGTTTTTAATACCAACAGCTGAAGTAATTTTGACAAATATTGTAAAAAATCGAATTTTGGATAAGAAAGAATTACCTATAAGAGTAGTTGCGGCAACACCATGTTTTAGAAAAGAGGCGGGTAGTTATGGTAAAGATACCAAAGGTATGATTAGACAGCACCAGTTTTATAAAGTGGAACTTGTAAGTATTGTAGAGAACGATAAATGTTTAGAGGAGTTAGAAAGGATGTCTAACTCTGCTACAATGATATTGGATGCGTTAAAACTTCCTTATAGAAAAATTGTTTTATGTACTGGTGATATGGGTTTTAGTGCAGAAAAAACTTATGACATTGAAGTTTGGATTCCATCTGAAAATAAATATAGAGAGATTTCAAGCTGTTCATCTTGTGGTTCATTCCAAGCAAGGAGAATGAAAGCTAGATACAAAGGACAAAACAATTCAAAAGAATTTGTTGGTACACTTAATGGCAGTGGATTAGCGGTTGGTAGAACTATGATTGCTATTATGGAAAATTATCAAACTGAAGATGGATCTATTTTGATACCTGATGTTCTTAAGCCATATGTGCCAAATATAGATAAAATTTCCCTCAATTAAGAGTTGAGTTTGAATAATAGATAGGATAAATAGCCTTAACTTAATAGGATATGTTATGGATGCTGGAATTGGACAATTTATACCATTAGTTTTAATTTTTGTTATTTTCTATTTTTTTCTAATTAGACCTCAGCAGAAAAAAGTCAAGGATCACAAAGCTATGGTGGAAGCACTTAAAAGAGGAGACAAAGTTATTACCTCTGGAGGAATAGTTGGTACTGTTGAAAGAATAATTGATAACGAAAAAGTTGAGGTAAAAATTTCTGATAATGTAAATGTCGAAGTTGTCAGAGCAACTGGAATTCAAGGTTTAGTCACTACCATCGAACCAAAAAAATAACATAATAAAAAAAAGTGTTATACTTTTCAAAATTAAGAATAATTTCAGTAATTATTTTTACAATTATTTTTTCTTATTTTGCTTTTTCAAATTTTATTAAATTTGATGATAAATTTTTTTCAAAAAATATTAATTTAGGTTTGGATTTACAAGGAGGTTCATATCTACTTCTTGAAATAGATAATCAGCCAGTAATTACTCAAAAATTACAAGCAAAAATAATTGAACTAAAAAGATATTTTAAAGAAAAAGAAATAAGTTTAAAAAATTTTTCATTAAAAGAAAACACAATTTTATTTGAGGCATCAGATAACGAATTTGAAAATGTTAAAAATTTCTTAAATGATAAAGAAAGTGATATTAATGCATATTATCAACAATACAAATCACATGAGTTTGATGTATCAGAAAATGGAAATTTTTTTAATTTAACATATTCAAGATATGGATTAGTTTTACTAAAAAATTCCTCACTAGATCAAGCTATTGAAATTGTAAGAAGAAGAGTAGATGAAGTTGGAACGAATGAGCCCAATATTTTAAAAAGAGGAAATGATAGAATTTTGGTTGAATTACCTGGTTTAGATGACCCTAACAGAATAAAATCACTGTTAGGAAAGACAGCAAATCTTACTTTTCAGTTTATTTCACAAAATAATGAAGAGTCGTTCGGAACTGAAAAATTATCTTTTGAAGATGGTTCCAGAGACGCAATAGTTGGCAAAAGAATAATTTTAAGTGGTGATAACTTAGTTGATGCAAAACCTACAATGAACACGGAAACTAATGAAACAGTAGTTTCTTTTAGTTTAGATAGAGTAGGAGCTAAAAAATTTGGTAGAGCAACTAGTACTGGAGTTGGTAAACAGTTAGCAATAGTGCTAGATGGAAAAATAATTAGTGCTCCAACAATTAGAGAGCCTATAATTAGTGGCTCTGGACAAATTTCTGGTGGTTTCACATTTCAATCAGCAACAGATCTAGCATTATTATTAAGATCAGGAGCTTTACCTGCGCCTTTAAATATTATTGAAGAAAGAACGGTTGGACCTGACTTAGGTCAAGATTCAATAGATGCTGGTATTTTATCCTTAATTATTGGTTTTTTATTGGTTATTCTATTTATGATTTATAAATATAGAACATTCGGTTTAATTGCTAATTTAGCTTTGGTTTCAAATCTTTTTTTATTAATTGGTATTTTAACTTTGTTTGAAGCAACATTAACTTTACCTGGAATTGCAGGTATTATTTTAACAGTGGGTATGGCAGTAGACGCAAATGTTTTGATTTTTGAACGTATTAAAGAAGAAACTAAAAATGAGAAAAATCCTATAATAGCCTTTGATGCTGGATATACAAAATCAAGAACAACTATTTTAGATGCCAATATTACAACATTAATTGCTGCATTCATTTTATTTTTTATGGGATCGGGACCTGTAAAGGGTTTCTCAGTAACTTTAGGTGTTGGAATCTTGACAACATTATTCTCAGTTTATTTTATAGCAAGGTTATTAACTTCTTTTTATGTGGTAAGAAATAAAAACAAGGAACAGCTATTATAAAATGGCAAATATTTCTTTCAATAAATTTTACAGACAATTTAATGTATTATCATTAATTCTTATAGCTGTTTCTTTAGTATTTTTAATTTTTAAAGGTTTAAATTACGGTGTTGATTTCAAAGGTGGTACTTTAATTGAATTAAGAACTACAGATAAAACAAATAATATAAGTCTTATTAGAGATAGCTTTAATCAAATGAATTTGGGAGACGTATCAGTTAAAAAATTTGGCAATGAAACAGACTTTATTGTTAAATTTGAAAAGCAAAATTCAAATGATCCCGAATTTATTAAAAACATTCAAAGTAAATTATCTAATTCTATTGGCGATGTCGATTTTAGAAGAGTAGAAAATGTTGGTCCTAAAGTAAGCTCAGAACTCTTAAAATCTGGAATTATAGCTATAAGTTTGTCGCTTGCAGCGATGCTATTGTATATTTGGATAAGATTTGAATGGCAATTTAGTTTAGGTGCTATTTTGGCTATATTTCATGATGTTATTATTACATTGGGTATATTTTCAATTTTTTCACTTGAGATAAATCTTTCTATAGTCGCAGCTGTTTTAACTATTGTTGGTTACTCTATGAATGATACCGTTGTAATATTTGATAGAGTGAGAGAAAATTTAAGAAAGTTTTCTGATATAAAAATTTTTGATTTAACTAATATTTCAATTAATGAAACTTTATCTAGAACAATTATTACCTCTGTGACTACATTATTAGCTCTGCTATCAATTTACTTTTTTGGTGGTGAAATACTAAAAGGATTTTCATTAGCAATGATATTAGGAGTTATTTTTGGAACTTACTCTTCAATATATATCGCAAATCCTATTTTAGTTGCACTGAATGTCAGCCAAAGAACAATAGTTAAAGAAGAAAAAGATTAATAAAGGTTTTGTGCTATTACCATCGTCAAAAGCATTGGCAAAGATAGAAGCGTATTTGTTCTCGAAAATAACATAGCTGTTTTTGCAGATTTAGCTTTAACATCAGCCTCAACCTCAATAATGCCTAAAGCTTTTTTCTGATTTGGCCATATTACAAACCAAACATTAAATGCCATTATAATTCCTAACCACATGCCAATACCTATAGCAGTTGCTTTTCCACCACCTGATCCAATTCCTAATGTCATAGCTTGATGAACATAACCGTTTAAATAAGCTAAGATCAGACCTGATACAACAGTAACTAAAGCTGCCCATCTAAACCAAAACAGAGCTGCAGGAGCTATAACTTTTCCAATAGCTGGTTTTTGTTCGTCTGGTATTTTTGCCATGTTTGGTATTTGAACAAAATTAAAATACCATAGTAAACCTATCCACATTATTGCAACAATGACATGTATATATCTAAATAACCAACTCCAAAAAACTACGTCGATGTCAAAACCACCATTTCCAAAATATAAACCCAAAAATAGCAAAATGGATAAAGCTAAAGAGATATGAATTGTTTTAGATAATGATTGAAGAATCGAAATCATAATATTCCTAATTTATAACATTTTTAATAAAAATTTAAGCAGTTTTTTTGAACTTATTGTCCAACATTGGTTTTAAAAATTTACCTGTATAACTATCTTTAGCATTAATAATTTCTTCAGGTTTACCCTCTGCTATGATTTTTCCACCCTTTACACCACCATCCGGACCCATATCGACTATATAATCAGCTGTTTTGATTACATCTAAATTATGTTCTATTACAACAACAGTATTTCCAGTTGCAACAAAGGTATGTAAAATTTCTAATAATTTTTTAATATCGTGTTGATGTAGCCCTGTTGTTGGTTCATCCAATATATATATTGTTCTTCCAGTTGACCTTTTAGACAATTCTTTTGCTAACTTTATTCTTTGAGCTTCACCACCTGATAGTGTAGTAGCTTGTTGACCAATTTTTATATATCCTAAACCAACTTTCTTAAGTGTAAGCAATTTTGTTTTTATATTAGAAATATTTTCAAAATATTCGCACCCCTCATCAACGGTCATATCCAAAACATCTGCAATGCTTTTGTCTTTAAATTTTATTTCTAGCGTTTCCCTATTATATCTAGTTCCTTTGCATTCATCACAAGTTATGTAAACATCAGGTAAAAAATGCATTTCATAAGTTATTACTCCATCACCCTCACAAGCTTCACATCTGCCACCTTTGACATTGAATGAAAATCTTCCTGGTTTGTAACCTCTACTTTTTGACTCTGGCAAATTAGTAAACCAGTCTCTTATTGGACCAAACGCACCAGTATAAGTCGCAGGATTAGATCTAGGAGTTCTACCAATAGGGGATTGATCTATATCAATAATTTTATCTACTAATTCGATACCTTTAAAGCCTCTGAATGGTTTTGGTATTTTTCTTGATTTATTATTGTTAAGTGTCAAATTTAAAGCGTTATAAAGTGTTTGAAGTATTAATGTTGATTTACCACTTCCAGAAACACCTGTAACGCATGTAAAACTTCCTAATGGAATTTTAAGATTTACATTTTTCAAATTGTTACCACTCGCCCCATTAATTTCTAAAAATCTTCCATTTTTTGCAAGTCTTCTATTTCTTGGTATAGGGATGAAACTTTTATTTGATAAATATCTTCCTGTAATACTTTCATCATTATTAAGAATGTCTTTATATGATCCTTGAGCAATTACTTCTCCACCTTTGTTTCCAGCTTCAGGCCCTAGATCAATTATGTGATCAGCATTTTCCATCGTTTCAGTATCATGTTCTACAACTATGACTGTATTTCCTAAGTCTCTGAGTCTTTTTAATGCATTTATTAATTTAACATTGTCTTTTTGATGCAAACCAATAGATGGCTCATCTAGAACATATAAAACTCCGGTTAATCCAGAACCTATCTGAGAAGCAAGTCTTATTCTTTGTGCTTCACCTCCTGACAAAGTCCCAGATTCTCTTGATAAGGTTAGATAATCAAGACCAACATTTAGAAGAAAATTTAATCTTTCATTAATTTCTTTTAAAATATGTTGAGCAATTTTAAGTTGACGTTTATCTAATTTAGTTTCTAAAGATTTAAACCATTCTTTCGCGTCAAATATAGATTTTTCAGTTACTTCACTAATATTAAGTTCATTAATTTTTACACAAAGTGCCTCATCTTTTAATCTGTGTCCATTACATCTTTCACATTTTGTATCTGATTGATACTGAGATATCTCTTCTCTTTTCCAATCACTATCTGTTTCTAAAAATCTTCTTTCTAAATTATTTACCACACCTTCAAATGTTTTTTTGTGTGAGTATTTTTCATATCCATCATCGTAAGAAAATTTAATTTCTTCCTCATCTGATCCAAACAAAATCACATCTTTAATTTTTTTTGGTAATTTAGACCATCTATCATTTAATGAGAAACCATAATGTTTTGAAATTGATGCTAATGTTTGGGCATAGTATAACGATGAGGATTTAGACCATGGCTCTATAGCTCCATCAGCTATTGTTTTCTTTTCATCGGGAACGACTAATTTAGGATCTACATTTAATTTTACCCCAATACCTTCGCATTCTTCACATGCGCCGTATGGGCTATTAAAAGAAAAAAGTCTTGGTTCTATTTCTTCAATTGTAAAACCACTTTCAGGACATGCAAACTTAGTTGAAAATATCAAATTTTCAGTTTTTCTAAATTTTTTTGGAAGTGTCTCATCTTCATATTCTACAAACATTAATCCATTTGCTAGATTAACAGCAGTTTCAACACTTTCAGCCAATCTATTTCCTAATGAAGCGTTTAAAACAATTCTATCTACGAGAACTGCAATATCGTGTTTTAATTTTTTATTTAATTCTGGAACATCGTCAATATCATAAAGTTTATTATCAACTTTAATTCTTCTAAAACCTCTTTTTTTATAACCGAGAATATCTTTTCTATATTCTCCTTTTCTTCCTCTAACAACAGGTGCATATAAAAAAATTGTTGATTTTTTTGGTAGTGTTTTAATTTTATCCACAATTTGACTTATTGTTTGTGAAGTGATTGGCAGCCCAGTAAATGGAGAGTAGGGAATACCTGCTCTTGCATATAGAACTCTCATATAATCATAAATCTCAGTAACTGTCGCGACAGTAGATCTTGGATTTTTGGATGTATTTTTTTGTTCAATTGAAATTGCAGGACTTAATCCTTCGATTAAATCTACATTTGGTTTTTTCATTTTATCTAAGAACTGCCTTGCATAAGCTGATAAACTTTCAACATAACGTCTTTGACCTTCAGCATAAACAGTATCGAAAGCTAATGATGATTTTCCAGATCCTGATAGTCCAGTTATTACTACAAATTTTTCTTTTGGAATCTCTAGCGTTATATTCTTTAAATTGTGCTCTTTTGCACCCTTAATAACTATCTTTTTAAGCATAATTTTAGTTGCTTTAGTTTAATAAAATTAATATTCAAGTTAATAAGTGATATAATAAGCATTCTTAAATATTAAAATATTATGGCTGGAAGTTTAAATAAAGTGTTATTAATTGGTCGTTTGGGCGCAGATCCAGAAGTCAAGCAAATGGTGAATGGCAAAAGCGTTGCAAGACTTAGTCTTGCTACCAGCCAATCATGGAAAGATAAAAATACTGGAGAAAAAAAAGAAAAAACCGAATGGCATAGAGTGGTGGTTTTTAATGAAGGTTTAGTAAATGTCGTACAGCAATATTTAAAAAAAGGAGCACAAGTGTACGTTGAAGGACAGCTTTCAACAAGAAAATGGAAAGATGAACAAAGCGGTCAAGATAAATACTCAACCGAAATTTTAATTCAAGGCTACAATTCATCTTTAACGATGCTTGGTGGCAGTAATCAAAATAATATTGCATCACAAGATAATAAACAAAATTTTGATGATGCACCTGTACCAGATCAAAGTGGGTTAGACGACGATATTCCATTTTAATTAATATGGAAAAAAACGAAATTTCAAAAATAAATAATAATATTAAACCAATCTCAATGTATGATGAGATGAGCTCATCATATCTGTCTTACGCTATGAGTGTTATAGTGAGTAGGGCATTACCAGATATCAGAGATGGATTAAAACCCGTTCACAGAAGAATTATATATGCAATGCACAAAGGTGGTTTCGATTGGTCTAAACAATTTAGAAAATCTGCAAGAATTGTAGGAGATGTAATTGGTAAATATCATCCGCATGGAGATCAAGCAGTTTATGATGCTCTAGTTAGAATGGTTCAAGAATTTTCAATGAGCTTACCCTTAGTGGATGGACAGGGTAATTTTGGTTCTATAGATGGTGATCCTCCCGCAGCAATGAGGTATACAGAAACTAAACTTGCAAAAGTTTCACAGTTTTTAATTGATGATATAGAAAAAAATACTGTATCCTTTAAAAGTAATTACGATGAAACTGAGCAAGAACCTATTGTATTGCCTGCTCAATATCCAAATCTTTTAGTTAATGGTGCTGGTGGAATTGCAGTTGGAATGGCAACAAGTATACCGCCTCATAATTTAGGCGAGGTTGTAGATGGAACTTTAGCCTTAATTAAAAACAAAGATATTAAAATTAATGAGTTAATGAAACATATTCCTGGACCAGATTTTCCAACTGGTGGATTAATAATTGGAAAAGATATCATTAAGCAAGGATACAAAACTGGAAGAGGATCTTTTAAAATTCGTGGAGAAATCTCTGTAGAAAATTTAAAAAATGGTAAAGATAGACTGGTAGTTTCATCCATACCTTATCAAATTAATAAGTCTAATTTGAATGAAAGAATTGCAGAATTAGTAAGAGATAAAAAAATCGAAGGTATAAGCGATATAAGAGATGAATCAAATAGTGAGGGTATAAGAGTGTCAATTGATCTAAGGAGAAATGTTGAACCTGAAACTGTCAAAAGACAATTATATAAATATACCTCAATAGAATCTTCTTTTGGTTTTAACTCTTTGGCGATTGTTGATCAAAAACCAAAGACTTGTAATTTAAAAGATTTTTTAGAAAATTTTTTAAAGTTTAGAAAAGATGTAGTTATAAAAAGAACAAAATTCGATTTAAAAAAAGCAGAAGATAGAGTTCATATTTTGCTTGGATTATCAGTGAGTGTTGAGAATATTGATAAAGTTATTAAAATAATCAGATCATCTAAAAACCCTGAAGAAGCAAAAAATTCACTTTTAGAAACTACTTGGAAAATAAACCAAGCATCAAAACTTATTAAATTAGTTGATAGTAAAAATTATAAAGGAAAATATGTATTATCTAATGATCAAGTAACTTCTATATTGGAACTTAGACTTCAAAAATTAACTGCAATAGGGATAAATGAAATAGAGATAGAAATCAAAAAATTAGCGACAGAAATTTCCAAATATAAAAAAATTATAAATTCAAAAAATGAATTGTTAAGAGTAATAAGTAATGATTTACAGATGATAAAAGATAAATTTTCAGTACCAAGAAGGACAAAAATTATAGATGCTGTATTAAATTATGATATTGAAGAAACTATCCAAAAAGAGTCAGTAATAATAACAATAACACTTCAAGGATATATTAAAAGAGGAGCTCTAAGCGGAGTTAAACAACAAAAAAGAGGTGGAAAAGGAAAAACAGGAATTAAAACAAGAGAAGAAGACTCGGTTGTTCAAACATTGTCTGTAGATACACATACATCATTATTATTTTTTTCTACAGAGGGTCTAGCCTATAAAGTTAAAGCTTGGAAAATACCTGAAGGATCTGCTTCATCTAAAGGTAAATCACTCTTTAATATTTTACCTTTAAAAAATCATCAATCTATAAGTTCTATTATGCCTTTTCCTGATGAAGATGTTGATAAGAAAAATATGCATATCATATTTGCAACAAGCAAAGGGAAAATAAGAAAGAATAATTTAGAGGATTTTTCATCTATTAATGCTTCTGGTAAAATTGCAATGAAATTAGATTCTGATGATAAAATAGTTGGTGTAAAGATATGTACAGATGATCAAGATATAATGCTGAATACAAAATTTGGTAAATGCATAAGGTTTGAGTCAAAAAAACTTAGAGTTTTTAAGGGAAGATCTTCCAAAGGTATAAGAGGTATTAATCTTTCAGAAAATGATACAATTGTTTCATTATCTATAATTAATAAAGATGATATTAAAAAAAGTAAAAGTAAAACTAAAGATGAAAAATCTGAAGTTAATGCTAAAGAAAAATTTATCTTATCAATTACTGAAAATGGTTATGGCAAAAGAACATCTCATTATGATTTTAGAGTAACAAATCGTGGAGGTAAGGGGATAATAGGTATTATAAATTCCCCTAGAAACGGTAATGTCTCGTCATCTTTTCCTGTGTTTGAGGGTGATCAAATATTAATTTCAACAAATAAAGGCAGGGTTATAAGAACTGCCGTTAAGGAAATAAGAATTGCTGGAAGAAACACTCAAGGAGTAAGAATTATTAAATTAACTGGTGATGAAAAGGTTGTCTCTGCAATTAAATTAGATGATAATTTGGTTTAATGAAAAATATAGCTATATATCCAGGAACATTTGATCCAATAACAAACGGCCATATTGATGTTATTAAAAAAGCTTTAAAATTTGCAGATAAAATTATTGTTGGTATATCTGATGGTAATGAAAAAAATTTTTTATTTCCAATAGATGAGAGACTAAAAATCGTTACTAAAGCTTTATTTGGAGACTTAAGACTTTCAAAAAATAAAATTCAAGTGATAAAATTTAACTCTCTAACAACAGAATTATGTAAAAAATATAAATCAAATCTAATTCTTAGAGGCTTGAGAGCTGTGTCAGATTTTGAATATGAGTTCCAACTAGCGGGAATGAATAGAAAATTAAATAATAAAGTTGAAACAATTTTTCTTATGTCAGACGTTGAAAATCAGATCATTTCATCGAGATTTGTTAAAGAAATAGCTTTACATAAAGGTGATTTAAGAAAATTTACAACTAAAAGCACTATTAAGTCACTGAAAGAAGTTTATGCTTAAAAAAATAAATATTTTATTTTTATCAATATTTTTATTAACAACAGTTTTAAATGCAAAGGAGAATATAATGATACTTAAATTAAAAGATGGGGATGTAAAAATTGAATTGTTTCCAGACGTGGCACCAAACCATGTAAAAAGAATTACCGAACTAGCTAATAGTGAAAAGTATGATGGAGTTGTTTTTCACAGAGTAATCGATGGTTTTATGGCTCAAACAGGTGATGTTCAATTTGGAAATTCATCTTCTGATAGCTTTAACTTAAGTAGAGCTGGTATGGGTGGTTCTGACATGCCTGATTTAAAAGAGGAGTTTAATGATATACCTCATGTAAGAGGAACGTTATCAATGGCAAGATCTTCAGATCCAAATAGTGCAAATAGTCAATTCTTTATTTGTTTTGGTCCCACACCGCATCTCGATAGACAATATACAGTATTTGGAAAAGTTATTGAGGGTATGGAGTTTGTTGACATGATTACAAAAGGGGATGGACCCAATGGATCTGTTTCTAAACCAGATAAAATAATTAGCTTTAAATCTGAGTAGAATTTAATGGATGGATGACATAAAAAAGAATTTTTCTTTTAGCGTAAAACATCAAAATAAAAATTATCGTGTTGGATTAATTCAAACACATCGTGGAGAAATTAATACTCCTGCTTTTATGCCTGTTGGTACTCAAGCCACAGTTAAAGGTGTTTTTATTAACGATATTATTAAAACAGGAAGTGAAATAATACTTTCAAATACATATCACTTAATGACTAGACCTGGAACAGAGAGAATAGAGGCGGTAGGTGGCTTACACAAATTTATGAATTGTAAACTTCCTATTCTGACAGACTCTGGTGGTTATCAAGTGATGTCTTTATCTAAATTTAATAAAATTGATAGAGCTAAAGGAGCAATATTTCAATCACATATTGATGGAAAAACCTTTATTTTAAGTCCTGAGGAAAGTATTAGAATACAAAAAAAACTTAATTCAGACATTGTCATGGTAATGGATGAATGTCCAAAAAATACTCACGACTATGATAAAATAAAAACTTCAATGAATTTGTCAACTGAGTGGGCGAAAAGATCTAAAGAAGAATTTGGAAAAAATCCTCACAAAGCTTTGTTTGGTATTGTTCAAGGTGGATTATTTAAAGATTTAAGAAATATATCTCTTAATAAGTTAATAGATATAGAATTCGATGGATATGCCATTGGTGGACTTGCAGTAGGTGAAACTCAGAAAGAAATGTTTGAAGTATTGGATGGTATTAAAGATAACTTACCAATTGATAAACCAAGATATTTAATGGGTGTAGGAACTCCTGCTGATATATTGGGGGCTGTTAAAAGAGGAATAGACATGTTTGATTGTGTCCTTCCAACAAGATCAGGAAGAACTGGATTAGCTTTCACTTGGGATGGTAGAATTCAAATAAGAAATTCTGAAAATAAATTAGATAATACACCTCTAGATAGTAGCGTTACTAAATTTGACTTAAATAAATACTCTAAAAATTATTTGAATCATCTTCACAATACTAATGAAATGTTGGCTTCTATGATCTTAACATTAAATAATATAAACTTTTATCAAGAACTCATGTACGAAATTCGAAAAAATATCAAAATGGGAACTTTTGAAGAATTTCACGACAAGTATATTAATATTTTGTAAATTTTAACCATTGCCAAATATAAAAAAATCAATATAAGAATTTCCGTTGGGCCCTTAGCTCAGTTGGTAGAGCAATTCCCTTTTAAGGAATGGGTCGATGGTTCGAGTCCATCAGGGCTCACCAACACATTATGCAATTGGTGGGTATTTTAAAATAATCTCGTTCATCCATTTGTTAATTTGGTCAATCCTTCTGTCATTTGATGGATGCGTACTCATAAACTCGGGCGGTTCGTTTCCTTTATTTGCTTTCTTCATTCTTTCCCAAATTTTAGTAGTTTCTCTTATATCATAACCAGATAAAGAGGAAAAAATTAATCCTAAATAATCTGCTTCACTCTCTTGTTTCCTTGTAAAAGGGTTCATTATTCCAATTTGGGATAACAAGCCAACTGTATTCATACCTGTTGTTCTATTAACTTGAGATAATTTCCCCCCTGTTGCAATATCTATTATCCCAGTTGTTGTATTTAATAAAACTGTTCTACTAGCTCTTTCAACAGAATGTTTTGCAACAGCATGAGCAATTTCATGACCCATCACAGCAGCTAAACCATCATCATTTTTAGTAATATCTAACATGCCGGTATAAACTGCAATTTTACCTCCGGGCATACACCAAGCATTTTTTACTTTTTTATTATCAATCAAAATATACTCCCATGAAAAGTTTACAGTTGGGTCATCCATATTATTATTATAGAAATATTCAGATATCGATGTTTCTATTTTTGATCCTATAGTAATTATTTTTTCCAAACTCTCTTTATCATTACTTAATTTAGCTTTTTGTTTTACTTGTTCGTACAATTGAGCTGCTTGTGTATTCAATTTTGATTCTGGAATTAGTTTCAACTGCCTTCTATCTGTTATTGGAGCAGTAGCACAGGCATGTAAACCTGCGGAAAGACAGCCACAACCTAATAAATATATAAAATTTCTTCTATTCACTTTTATTAATATTTATATTACATGTAATTTAGAATCAATTATAAGTTATGTCCAATTTTAAAAAAAAAAAAATTTCATTTTTTGCAAGATTAAGAAATTACTTTATAACTGGTATTGTTGTTTTGGTTCCTATTGGTATTACATTATATCTAACAACTTTTTTTATAAAAATTTCGTCAAAATTAATTCCACAAGGAATAAACCCGAATAGCTATTTACCTTTTGCAATCCCAGGCTTAGAAATATTGCTTTCAGTAATTTTTATTACTATTGTAGGAGGATTATCACTTTCATTTATTGGGAAAAAATTTTTACAATTATTTAATGATTTATTAAAAAAAATCCCAATTTTAAGAACTATTTATTCTGCAATTGGACAAATGACCGAAACATTTGCTCCTAAAAGTGGATCAAAAAAAAGTGTGGTTTTAATTCAGTACCCAAGAAAAGGGACATGGGCAGTTGGTTTTGCTACAAAAGAGAACAAAGGAGAAATTTCAAAAAAAATAAATACAGAATTAGTTAATGTTTTTGTTCCTACAACGCCAAATCCGACAAGTGGTTTTTTATTAATGTTTCCTAAAAGTGAAGTTGTATATCTGGATATGACATTTGAGGAAGCTTCAAAGTTTATAGTTTCAGCTGGTACTTCGGATACTAAATCTAAATAGTCTCATTAATTACAGAAACTTTATCGTAAAGTTTTAAAAGCTTGTTAAAATTTTTTATTTTAACATTATTTTTTTCAATCTTTTTAACCTCTTTTTCCGCAATGTTAAAGAGATCTTCATGTTGAATAGGGTCTGCGAGGTTGTATTTTTTTAAACCACTTTGCTTGAAACCTAATATATCTCCGTATCCTCTTATTTTTAAATCCTCCTCAGCAATTTTAAACCCGTCATTAGTATTTTTCAGAATTGTTAATCTTTTTCGAGCATTTTCACTAAGTCCTGCTTTAAACATTAGTATACATGAAGATTCTTTGTTGCCTCTGCCAACGCGTCCTCTCAATTGATGAAGTTGTGATAATCCATATTTATTTGAATTTTCAATTACGATAACATTAGCATTTGGAAAATCAATTCCAACCTCTATTACAGTAGTTGAAACTAATATATCTATCTTTCTATCATTAAACTTATTTAAAACTTTATCCTTTTCTTCCTTGATCATTGCTCCATGAACAATATCAACTCTGTCTTTAAAAATTTTACTTAAATATTTATATTTTTCTGTAGCAGATTGATGGTCAATTTTTTTAGACTCATTTATAAGAGGGCAAACCCAAAATATTTGATTTTTTTTTAAAATTTCACTTTTAATAAAATTAATAATTTCATTAATTTTAGTCTCATTTTTACTATAAGTTTTTATTGGTTGTCTATTTTTTGGTTTAGATTTTATTAGTGATATGTCCATATCTCCATAAATAGTCATCATCATAGTTCTTGGAATAGGAGTTGCTGACATAACGAGCACATCGCAATCTTTACCTCCTTTATCCGATAGTTTTTTTCTTTGATTAACACCAAATTTATGTTGTTCATCAATAATAATTAAACCTAAATTAAAGTAATTAATTTTTTCTTGAAAAAGAGAATGAGTACCTACCAAAATATCAATTTTATTATTTAAGAGATCATTTAAAATATTTTTTCTTTTTTTATATTCAGTTTTACCAGTTAATATTTCAGGATTACAAAATTTATTAAAATTTTTTAATATAAATTTATAATGTTGAATAGCTAATATTTCAGTTGGAGCCATTATTGCAACTTGATAGCCTGCTTTTATTACATTTAAAGCAGCTATCACAGACACTATTGTTTTTCCAGATCCTACATCTCCTTGTAATAATCTAAACATTTTTTGTTTTGACTCCATATCTTTATTTATATTTTTTAATGAAGCTATTTGATCAGTTGTAAGTTTAAATTTTAAATTATTAATTAGTTTATTTTGATTTTGTAAATCCAAGATTTTATTTTCTTTTTTAATTTTTTTAATTTTATTTCTAATATCAGAAGAAAGTAAAAAATTTGCAAATATCTCGTCAAAAACAAGTCTTTTAAAATATTTTGTATCTCTAATCTTTTTTATTTCCTCTTTATGAATTTTAATAATACATTCCTTCCACGATACATTATCAAATAAACTTGATACTTCGTTTGGCAACCATTCTTCTAATTCTGGTAAATTTTGAAAAACACTATTTATTACTTGATTATACTTATTTAATGTTAATCCTTCAGAAAGACTATATTTACTATTGTCATTTATAATATTTAAATCGCTAGCCTTTTTTGTTGTTGGATTTACAAATTGAAATTTATTTCTAAAGTTGTTTGCTTTTCCTTGTATTATTATTTCTTTGTTCAAGGGTAATAATTTTTTTATATATCCTTCGTAACTATTAAAAAAAATACATTCTAATTTTACTCCATTTTTTTCACATAATACTTTATTAGGTAAATTTCTAATTCTTGGAAAATTATATTTAATTGGTATTACTTTAATATTGTAATTTTTTCCTACCTGTAAATCATCTATTTCTGTGTCCTCAGCGGTTTCAACTTTTGATAAAGGTAAATGCCATAGCAGATCAAAAATTGTAAAAATTTTTTTTTTGTTGAAAGAACGTAAAGTTTTTTTACCAACACCTTTAATTTTACTTATTGGCGACAATAAATATTCAAAATTACTCATTAAATATATATATATATGTTTATAAACAATGATTTCAAATAAACAAAATTTAATTAATAAGATTGTGTATAGATCTCAATATCGTGGTACAAAAGAAATGGACATATTTGTCAGTGGCTTTGTTAAATCTATAATTGATTCATTATCATTTGATGATTTAGAAGATCTAGATAAATTAATTAATATGAATGATGAAGACATTATTAAAATTTCGAAGAATGAAATGATCTTTAAAAATAATAAAATATCAAAATTATTAATTGATTTCAAATGAATGGCGGAGAGACTGGGATTCGAACCCAGGAAAGAGTTGCCCCTTTGTCGGTTTTCAAGACCGATGCTTTCAACCGCTCAGCCATCTCTCCGTGTGCAAGGTTTTATTATTATTAATATATATTTCAACAATAAAATGACTTAAGTAGTAATCAAATCATTCAGATATTTAAAAATGAACAAAAAAAATTTTAATAAAGGAGTTTTGTTTACATCTTTTGGTTCCTTTTGGTGGGGTTTTTTTGGTGTTATATATTTCAAATATATTTCCTTTGCAGGACACGTAGAAGTATTAATTCATAGAAGTATTTGGACAGCTTTTGTATTAATAGTTACTACTTTTCTATTTTCTAAATGGGGTATTTTTAAAAAAATTCTTAATGATAAAAAAAATTTGTTTATTCTTTTTATCTCTGGTTTTTTAATTTTTATTAATTGGGGAGTATGGATTTATGCTGTTAGTCTAGATAAAATAATTGATGCGAGTTTTGGTTATTTTATCATGCCAATTATAAGCGTCTTTCTCGGTAATTTTTTTTTTAAAGAACCTATTACTAAAAAAGGAAAAATTTCGATCTTTTTAGTAGTTATTTCTGTTAGTTATTTATTGATAATAGATTTTAATTCAATTCCATGGGTAGGTTTAATTGTAGCCTTAAGTTGGAGTTTTTATAATCTCTTTAGAAAAAAAATTAATGTAGAAACTGATATTGGGTTACTTATAGAGAGTTTGTATATACTTCCTTTTGTATTAGTTGCATTTTATTTTATAAGTATAAATAATTATAACGATTTCAGTTTATCAAATCCCTCTTTGATGCCATTATTAATGTTGGCAGGACCAATGACTGTGATTCCTCTTTTTTTGTATGTGAGAGGTGTAGAATTAGCAGGACTAGGGCCTGCTGGAATGATTTTTTATATTACTCCTACTTTGCAATTTATACTTGGTTTTTTCATTTATAATGAGCAATTTAATATAAATCAGTTAGTTAGTTTTATTTTAATATGGATTGCTGTATTTATATATTTGAGAGATATTTATGAAAAAAATTAAAATCTGTGTTTTCTTTCTTTTTGTTATCACAAATTTCAATGCTTACGCGAATGACTCTGAATTCAAAGAGTGGAAAGAGAAATTCAAATTAATTGCTTTAGAAAGAGGTGTGAGTCTGAAAACAATTGAAAATACTGTTGGTAAATCTTCTTTTTTAAAAAATGTTATTAAATATGACAGGTACCAACCAGAATTTTATGAAGACACTAAAACATATGTTTCTAAAAGAGCTAATATTAAAAAAGTTAACTATGGAATAAAAATATATAACATTAACAAAAAAGTAATTGATAAAATTACCAGTGAATTTTCTGTAGATAGAGACTTACTATTGTCACTGATGGGAATTGAAACTAATTTTGGTAATTATTTAGGAAAAATGGATATAGTTTCATCCTTGGCAACTTTAAGTTATGATAAAAGAAGAAGTGAATTTTTTACTTCAGAACTAATAACTCTTCTGATCTTGTTTGATAATGGAATTATAAATCCAAATAATTATTTAGGATCATGGGCAGGCGCTTTTGGTAATTTCCAATTCATGCCTTCTACTATTAAGAATTATGCAATTGATTATAATACAGATGAAACTATAAATTTAAAGAGTATAGACGACTCATTTGCATCTGCAGCTAATTACTTAAATAAAATTGGGTGGGATAACAGTGCTCCATGTTTTTTTAAAGTTGAGCTTGTTAATGAAACGCCCCAGAAATATCTAAATACATCCGCAAAACAAATTAAGCATAAAAATAAAATTTCCTATTTAAAAAAATATATTAAAAATAACGAAATTCTAAATAATTATGATAATTTAAAAGCTGCACTTGTAACCCCTGATTATGATATTATTCCGGATGCAAAAAAATTAACTCCAGCTTATGTAGTTTTTGATAATTATGAATTAATTTTAAAATGGAACAGATCCTTAAGATTTGCATTAGCTGTTTGCACACTAAAAAATAAGTTTAAAAATGCAATTTAAGTATATTTTATATATTATATTTGTAACTTTATTTGCTTGTGAGCACCATTCGCAAAATATAAATATTAAAAATAAACCTGAAGATAAAAAAATTATAATACAAAAAGAACCAATTAAAGAACTTGTAGATAAAAAAGAAAAACAAGAATTAATAAACATTGTCTATTCAAATAAAGGATTTGCATTAATATTTGACAAAGATGATGATTACTCTATTGAAAGCAAATTAGATAATACTTCACTGAATATATTAAGTCCAAATTTACCTAACGGAACACCAGTTAGAATAACAAATATAATTAATGGAAGATCATTAACAACCGTTGTCAAAAAAAAAACTGTTTTACCTATTTATTATAATTCAGTAATTACAAATAGAATTGTGAGAGAATTATCAATAAATCCAAGTGAACCTTATATATTTATTGAAACAATTAATTCAAATAATTTGTATGTTGCAAATGATGTTAAAACCTTTGAGGAAGAAAAAGAGGTGGCTAATAAAGTACCAGTCGAAGATATAATGGTTCAAAGTATAAGTCTAGAGTCTGAAATTAAAGAGTCTAAAAATGAAAATTTCATAACAAATTTTAATTATATAATTAAATTTGCAGACTTTTATTTTGAAGACTCTGCTATTATGTTAAAAAATAGGTTATTTGAAGAATATAATATTGAGAATATTTTAATCAAAAAGTTGTCACAAAATAATTTTAGAGTTTATAAAGGACCTTATAAAGATTTTGAAAAATTAAAGAAAGGATTTCATAACATCGAATATCTTGAATTTGATAGTATTGAAATAATTAAATTATGAAAATAAAAAATTTGTCATTAATTTTTATATTTTTATCCTTCCTAATAAAACCAGTTTTTGCTAATTTTGATGTAAAAGCCAGAACAGCTATTGTTCAAGATTATTTGTCAGGTAAAATATTGTTTGAAAAAGATTCAGATAGGCATATTTTTCCAGCTTCAATGACAAAAATTATGACTTCAATCATAGTTTTTGATTTACTTAAAAGTGGTGAATTATCCTTAGATGATAAATTTTTAGTATCCGAAAATGCATGGAGATTGTCCCAATCAGGATATTCCTCAATGTTTATAATGGTTGGAGATGAAATAACTGTTGAAAATTTATTAAGAGGCATAATTGTTTCATCAGGCAATGATGCTTGTATTGCTCTTGCGGAAGGAATTGCTGGAACAGAGGAAGAGTTTGCAATTATGATGACTGAAAAAGCAAAAGAAATAGGCATGGAAAATACTAATTTTTCAAATTCCTCAGGAATAAATGATCCTGACAATTTATCAACGGTTAAAGATATATTAATCATGTCCAATTACTTAATAAAAAATTATCCTAAGTACTATGAATATTATAAAGAAACCGAATTCACATGGGATAGAACGGGCGGAGATCCAATTAAACAAGGTAATCGCAATCCTTTGCTTTATAAAAATATTGGAGTTGATGGAATAAAGACAGGATATCTTGCGTATGAAAAATATTCATTAGCTTCAACTATTAAAAGAAATGAAAGAAGAATTATTGCTGTCGGGAGTGGTTTTGTATCAAAAAATTCAAGATCAAAGGAATCGCTTAAAATGCTAACATTTGGATTAACTAATTTTGACACAATTAATATTGCTAAAAAAGACGAAATATTTGACGAGTTAGAAGTTTGGCAAGGGACACAAAAAACAGTTAAATCTTATATAAGTGAAGATGTTTATAAAACAATTCCAAAAGGAAAAAAAAAATATCTAAAAGTTTCTGTTAATTATCAAGGTCCATTAAAAACTCCAATATTGAAAAATGATATATTAGGAAAAGTTAAAATTTCTTATAAAGATGAACAAATAGGAGAGTATGATTTATTAGCGTTAGAAGAGGTAAAAAGACAAAATATAATCTCTAGGTTTATTTCATCAATAAATTTCCTTATCTGGGGCGATGTCTAAAAATCCCTTAATTGTTTTTGAAGGTATAGAGACTTCTGGAAAATCCACTAATTTAAAAAAAACTATTAAATATTTAAAAGAAAAAAAAATTAAATACGTTACTTTTCGAGAGCCTGGTGGCACTTATTTTTCTGAACATTTAAGATCATTAATGTTAAATAAAAAATCAAAATTAAACAAAAAAACTGATTTATTTTTGCTTATGGCTTCTAGATCAGAAAATATTGATAAAATCATAAAAAAAAATTTTACAAATAAAGTTATATTGATAGATAGGTTTATAGACTCGACATTAGCATATCAGTATTATGGAATGCGAATGGATAAAGATTTAATTTTAAAAATGAATAATTTTTTATTAGGTAATTTAAAACCAAACTTTACTTTTTTAAGTGTTGTAAATAAAAAAAATATGCTTCAAAGGCTCAAATTTAGAAAAAATAAAAATAAATATGATCATTTTAAATATAATTTTTATAATAAAGTTCAAAAAGGATTTTTAAGAATAGCGAATAAAAATAAATCTAAATATTTAATATTAGATAGCAATAAAGATAGTTTAAAGGTTATAGAAAATAAATTAATTAATCAAATAAAGAAAATTTTAAAATAAATGAGTGAAAAAAGTAAACTTATTGGTCACCAAACTTTGTTTAGTAATTTAATTTATCTAGACCAAATACAAAAATTTCCAAATAAGATTTTAATAAATGGTCCAAAGGGGATAGGTAAAAAAACTTTGATTAATCATTTTTTGAATTATTTTTATTCAAAAAATTATGATAAAACTTACGATTTAAGAAATAACGAATTTAAATTAAATAATAATTTATCTAAACTAATATCTTCCAACACACATCCTAATATTTTTAAAATTACAAAAAAAAAAGATAAAAAAATAATTGATATTGATCAAATTCGTGAGATGATTCAATTTGTTAATCAAACTTCTTTTAATAATGACAGGAGATTTATAATAATTGAGGATATAAATTTATTAGGTATTAATTCTGCAAATGCTTTATTAAAATCTATTGAGGAACCTAATAACAATACATTTTATATTTTAGTTAATAATTCTGAATTTAAAATTTTAGAAACATTAAAATCAAGATGTTTAGAATTTAAATCAAATTTGGTAAATACAGAGGTAATGGAGATTGTGAATCATTATTTTAACACTGATATATATAATGATATTAACATGGACTTTATAAGCAATTATAATTCTCCATCATTTTTAATATCATTGGTAAATTTTCTAGAAAAGAATGATTTATCTATTAAAGAGTGCAATATTGAGGATTTATTGACCTATGTAATAAAAAATAAATCATATTCAACTGATGAATTTATAAAAGAATATTTGAATTTATTTATTGAACTTTTTTTCTACAAAAATATAAATAATTCTAAGAAAATTTCATTTAAAATAAAAAAGTATTTTTATCTAAAACTTTCTTACGTTAAAAAATATAACTTAGACTTTGAATCATTTTTTCTAGAATTTAATGATAAATTATTAAGTGAATAAAAATTACTATATTACAACACCAATATATTATCCATCTGCGAAGCCACATATGGGTCATGCTTATTCAAGTATTATTGCTGATTTTTTTGCAAGATTAAAAAGAATACAAGGTTTTAATGTTTATTTTTTAACTGGCACAGATGAACATGGACAGAAAATACAACGTGCAGCGGAGAAAAAAAAAATGGATCCTCTGATATTTTGTGATGAAATTAGTAAAACTTTTAGAGATTTATCTGACACATTAAATTTGTCAAATAACGATTTTATAAGAACTACAGAGACTAGGCATGCTATATCTGTAGAAAATCTTTGGAATATTTTAGAAAAAAAAGGTGAAATTTACTTGTCAAAATACTCAGGTTGGTATTCTGTCTCAGATGAAGCATTTTATTCAGAAAATGAAATTGAAGATTTAAATGGTACAAAAAAATCAATCACCTCAGGTTCAAAAGTAGAGTGGGTAGAGGAAGAGTCTTATTTTTTTAGATTATCTAATTGGCAAGATAAATTGATTGATTTTTATGATAAAAATCCAGATTTTATATTACCAGAAACAAGAAAAAATGAAGTTGTCAGTTTTGTTAAATCAGGATTAAAAGATTTATCTGTCAGTAGAAAATCTTTTAATTGGGGAATAAAAGTTCCTTCTAATAAAGATCATGTTATTTATGTTTGGTTGGATGCCTTAACAAATTATCTAAGTGCTTTAAATTATCCAAATAAAAGTGATAATTTGTACAAATCTTTTTGGCCTGCTGATCTACATTTAATTGGCAAAGATATATTAAGATTTCATGCTATTTATTGGCCAGCTTTTCTATTAGCTGCTGATATAGATCCACCTAAAAGAGTATTTGGCCATGGATGGATACTCTCTGGTGATGAAAAAATGTCAAAATCTAAAGGTAACATTTTAGACCCGCTTGAAATTATAGATACTTATGGTTTAGATCCTTTAAGATATTACTTAATTAAAGAAGTTTCTTTTGGCAATGATGGAAATATTTCACAAGATAAATTAGAATCATGCATAAATAGTGATTTAGCAAATAATTATGGAAACCTATGTCAAAGGGTTCTAGCGTTTTGTGACAAAAATGCTAACTCTGAAGTACCTGATATTGCTACCTTTACAGATGATGATAAATTGATCTTAGATCAATATTCTAATCATTATGACAATTTAATAAAATATTCTGATAATCAGGATGTAAATTTATATATAAATTTTATAGTTGAACAGTTATTTGCAGCAAATAAGTATTTTAATGATCAAGAACCTTGGAAGAAAAAGAATGATAAACTAAGGATGAATACTATTATTTATGTAGCATTAGAGTTAATAAGAAAAGTAACCATATTACTTTATCCAATTATACCAAGTTCATCTCTCAAAGTGTTAAAGATACTTCATATAAAGGAGGATAAAATCGATTTTGAGACAATTAAAGATAATAATTATTTAAAGAAAGGTCTTAAATTGAGTAAATTAGATATATTATTCAAAAAGATTGAACAAAATGATTGATTCACATTGTCACCTAGATCATGAACCTTTAGTTCAAAATATTGATGATGTTTTAGCAAAATGCAAAAAAGAGGGCATCCAAAAAGTATTAACAATATCAACAACATTAAATGGTTTACCTAAAATTTTAAACATTATAGATAAAGATGAAATGATATTTGGAACATTTGGCATACATCCCCACGAAACTAATAATGACCAACTATCAAAAGATGAAATTATTAGAAAAATTAATACTCACAATAAAATAATTGGAGTAGGCGAGTCAGGTTTAGATTTTTATTATAACAATAGTGACAAAGAAAAACAAATAACAAGTTTTAAAAATCATATAGATGCTGCATTAGAATTAGATATACCTTTAATTGTTCATTCAAGAAATGCTGAAGCTGAAACATATGAAATATTAAAAAATTCTAATAAAAATTTAAAAATTCTAATGCATTGTTTTACAGGATCCCTATCTTTTGCCTTAAAATTAATGGAACTTAATTCTTACTTTTCAGCTAGTGGTATTATTACATTTAAGAATAGCACTGGTCTTCAAAATACTTTCAAAGAGTTACCATTGGAAAGATTGCTAATTGAAACAGACAGTCCCTTTTTAGCACCAGAACCAATGAGAGGAAGGAAAAATGAACCATCTTTTGTACGTTACACTTTAAAAAAATTATCAGAATTGAAAAATATTGATACTGAAGAACTGGATAAAATAACTACTGATAATTTTAATAGGCTATTCTTTAACAAATGAGCATAAAATTTACCATTTTGGGCTGTGGCAGTTCTTTAGGAATACCTCGAATTGATGGATACTATGGAAGTTGTGATCCAAAGAATAAAAAAAATATACGCTCAAGATGTTCAGCTTTAATAAGCTCTAAAAACTTAAATATTCTAATTGATACATCTCCAGATTTAAAGTCTCAATTATTAAAAAATAAAGTTAAAAATATTGATACAGTTTTTTATACCCACTCTCATGCTGATCAAACGCATGGAATTAATGAGTTAAGAGTTTTCTCTTTAAAAAATAAAAAAAAAATATCAATTTACGCAGATCAAATAACAAAGAAAAATCTTAAAAATACTTTTGGTTATTGTTTTAAAGATTACAAAAATTATCCATCTATTCTTGATGCTAAAACATTAAAAAAGAAGCATTTACTTAAAGACTTAAAAACACAAATTGTTATTAAATCTTTAAAGGTTCATCATGGATCAATAAAAAGTATTTGTTATATTATTAATGACAAATGTGCTTATGCTCCTGATGTCAACAAGATTGATAAAAAAGATTTAAAATATCTTAAAAACTTAAAATATCTTATTGTAGACTGTTTAAGATATAATTTTCATCCAACCCATTTTAATTTAGAAGATGTTTTGAAATTAATTTATAAAATTAAGCCAAAAAACACAATTCTAACAAATTTAAGTAACGAAATTGACTATAATGAAATAAAAAAATTTTTACCTAAAAATGTAACTCCTGCACATGATGGATTGACTATATTAATTTAATAGACTTTCTATTTTTTTTATAATTTTATTTGATGTTGGTTTTGTTAAAGATGCGTAAGTTTCTTCGATTTTACCATCTTTATTTACTAATATTTTATAAAAATTCCATTTTGGAACAGCAGATTTCCCATAGTTTGCTTTAGCCCATTTGTAAATTTCATGCGCATTATCACCTTTTACATCAGTTATTTCTGTTAGTGGAAAGTTAATATTAAAATTAACCTCACAAAATTCTTTAACATCATTATTATTTTTCATCTCCTGTCTAAATGAATTCGATGGTATACCAAGAACGATTAACCCTTTTTCTCGATATTTATCCCATAATTCTTGCATATCGTTATATTGTTTTGTGAATCCACAATAACTTGCTGTATTAACAATCAGAACAGGTTTTCCTTTAAAATCTTTTAAATCTATTACATCACCTGTGATACTGTTAATTTTAAAATCAAAAAAGATTTTTTCATAGTCAGCATGAGATGAACTTTTAAAAAAAATCATAATTATAGTAAGCCAGAATATAAATAGGTTTTTCATTATTTAAATTATCTATTTGGTGTAAGTAGTATTAAAAAGTATCCAAATAAAGTGGATAATAATGACCCAGTTAAAACTCCAATTTTTACCCCATCCATATACTGCAAATTATCTGCAAATGCTAAATTTCCAACAAATAAACTCATAGTAAAACCAATTCCTGTTAAAACTCCAACTCCATAAAAATTATACCAACTTGTATTACTAGGCATTTGAGCTATTTTTAATTTAATTGATATATATGAAAATACAAATACACCCAATTGTTTTCCAACAAACAATCCAAGTACTATTCCTAAAGGAACTTTATCTA
Organism: Pelagibacteraceae bacterium AG-337-G04; assembly: GCA_003282205.1. Taxonomy (GTDB): domain Bacteria; phylum Pseudomonadota; class Alphaproteobacteria; order Pelagibacterales; family Pelagibacteraceae; genus Pelagibacter. The sequence continues at coordinate 67,038 of QBZW01000001.1, read as the reverse complement.
GCAAAGACGAAAAGGATAAACCTTCTAATGACACACCTGCATTTGCAAAAGCAAAAATAGGCATTATTCCAAATGCAACATAAGGGCTTATTGCATGCTCTACTTTAATTAAAAGTGAGAAATCTTTATCTTTTTTTCTATGAGGAATTGTCATTGCAAGTAATACACCTGCAATAGTTGCATGAATTCCTGAATTGTGAGTAAAATCCCATAAGAAAATTCCAACTATCAAATAAGGTAGAAATTTTTTTATATTAAATTTATTTATAACTAATAGAGCAATAAAAGCTAAAAGCATCAAAGATAAATATTTAATGCTTAAATCCCCAGAGTAAAACAAAGCTATTATAACTATTGCTCCAAGATCATCAATAATAGCTAAGGCAGTCAAAAATACTTTTAAAGAAAGAGGTACTCTACTTCCTAATAGTGATAATACACCCAAGGAGAAAGCAATATCTGTAGCTGATGGTATTGCCCAACCTTTTAATGTTTCCCCATCTCCTAGGTTTATAAAAACATATATTAGTGCAGGAACCACCATTCCGCCTACGGCTGCAATTATTGGAAGTAGTGCTTGTTTAATATTTGACAATTCACCCTGTAAAAATTCTCTTTTAATTTCAAGTGTTACAAAAAAGAAAAATATTGCCATTAATGCATCATTTATCCAATGCAAAACTGAAAGCTTAAGACCGAAATTATTTATTCCAATAAACAAGTACTTTTCTAATGTTGAGAAATATAACGTGGACAATTCAGAATTACTGATAATCAAGGCAATTATAGCTGCAAAAAGAAGAACTATTCCACTTGCTGCTTCAAGTTTAAAAAATGAAATAAAACCTTTTGTAATTTTTTGAATCATATTTAGTTAGTAAGATCTTTAAAAAAAAGTTTTAAATCCAGCAGAGTTTCGTAAAGACTATCAAATAAAGGAAGTATACTAGGAAATACATTAGATATATTATATTTAAATGTATCTAATATAAAAATCAGACCCAATAAAGATATTATTAAAATTACAAAATATATTAATATCATCTTAAGTTTGATGCCTGTCTCATAATCAACTCTTTTATCATTTTTTTCAGTTTCTGAGTCATTAGTTTCAATTTCTGACAAAACCTTTTTATTTATGTATGAAATGTCCTCATCATTAGCTTTTTCTTGTATTTCATTATCATTTCTAGAAGTATCAATATCTATTTCAGTGTTTTTGTCTTCAGATATTATTTGTTCATCAGTAGTTTTTTTATTTATTGTAATTTTATAGTGCCAGACATGGTCACAATTACTACACTTAAGTGTTCTACCATTTTCAGGTATTAATTTTTCATGTAAATTGAATTTTTTATTACAATTGGGACATTCTATGATCATATGATCTCTTATAGCATTTAATATCAAATTTATTAGGAATTTGTAACTAATATAACCTTTGAATTTTGTTTTATCTGCTGTATTAGTACTGCAATCGGGGCGTAGCGCAGCCTGGTAGCGCATCTGGTTTGGGACCAGAGGGTCGCAGGTTCAAATCCTGCCGCCCCGACCATTACATGGACAACCTTATTAAATTTTCTCTAAAAACTTTAATTTTCTTAGGCAAATATACATTCTTAGGAAGAGGCGTACTTAAAAGATATTTAATTAATTTCATTGAAACAATATCTACTAGGTCAACATATAATTTAAATAAATCAATATTTTCAACAAAGATTTATAATTTTTTTATATATTTTTATTCAGACAAAAAAACTGAAATGAAAATTTATTTTCAAAGGAAAGAAAATAAAGAAATTCAGTATATTAAAAATAATTTGGAAAATAATTCGTGGTTTATAGACGTTGGATCTAATATTGGATTATATTCATTATTTGCTGGAGCAATGAATAATCAGAAAAAAAAAATTAATGTTATTTCTATTGAACCAAATCCAAAAATGATAATTAGATTAAAAGAAAATTTAAATCTTCTTATAAATCAAAATAAGTATGTAAAAAAAAGATTTTTCATCATAAAAAAAGCTTTAGGATATAGAAAAAAATATGGATATTTAGATATTTCAGGACTTAACCCTCATGCGAAAATAATAAAAAGAAAAAACTATAAATTTATAAAGGTTAAAATTGACACACTAAGAAATATAATAAAAAAGTATAATATCAATAAAATAGGCTGTGTTAAAATTGATACTGAAGGTTCTGAAAAAAGTATATTAAAGAGCTACTTTGATAAAAAAAACAAAAATTTAATATATCCAAAATTAATGATAATTGAACATAATAGAGAGAAAAATTACCATCATTTGCATGATTTTATTATCTCACAAGGTTATAATGTTGCTTTAAAAACAAACTCAAATTATGTGTATAAAATAAATTAAAATGAAAAGAGCAAAGATATTTAAACCTTCTAAAACAGCAATGCAATCTGGATTAAAAAAATATGATAAATGGGTAATTGAATTTATTACTAAAGATCCAGGTAAAAACCCATTAATGGGATGGGAAAGCTCTACGGATACATACAATGAATTAAAATTAGAATTCAAAACAAAAGAATTAGCAATAGATTATGCAAAAAAAAATAATATTCTTTACGAGCTTATTGAGTCAAAAAAAAGAAAATTATTAAAAAAATCTTATGCAGATAATTTCATTAAATAATGTTTAGATTTTTCACAATCAAGAAATGGTATTTTTGGTCATGGCTTGGATCATTAATTATTTTATCTTCTCTTTGGATACAAGTTAAAATTGATGTAAAAATAAACGAGTGGTTTGGTGAATTTTATGACATGATACAAAAAGCTTTAGGTAAACCTAATGCAATAACAATAGATGAATATTGGTCAAGTTTATTTTCATTTATAACTTTAGCAGCAATGTACGTAGGTGTTGCGGTTGTCGTAAGTTATTTTACATCTCACTACTTATTTAGATGGAGAACAGCAATGGTAGAATATTATCATAGTGTTTATGAAAAGGCTAGAAAGATAGAAGGTGCATCTCAAAGAGTTCAGGAAGATACAATTAAATTTTCAAGAATAATGGAGTCTCTAGGAACCAGTTTAATTGAAGCAATAATGATTCTAGTAGAATTCATGCCAATTTTATTTGGCTTAAGTATTGGGATACCTATTTTCTTTTTTGGAGACTGGGATTATGGATTAATTGTTGGTGCACTTATATGGTCAATTGGTGGTACTATTTTTTTAATTATATTGGGCTTAATTTTAAGATTAGTAGGTGTAGAATATGATCTTCAAAAAAAAGAAGCAGCATATAGAAAAATTTTAGTTATTGCAGAGGATGACGGAACTGTTAGGCCAAAATCAATTGAGGAACTTTTTGACGATGTAAGAAGCATTCACTTTCTTAGCTATATAAGATATTTGTATTTTAATATTGGGAGAATAGCATACTTACAGGCAAATGTTTTATCTGCATATGTGTTTCTTGCTCCTGCTATTGTAGCTGGAGCTGTTACATTAGGAGTCATGCAACAAATTATAAGAGCATTTGGAAGAGTTGAAGGATCTATGCAATATATTTTAAAAGCTTGGCCAACAATTATAGAACTTGCTAGTGTATATAAAAGACTAAGAGAATTTGAAAGTAAATTAGAAACTGAAACAAGTGATGAAAAAATTAAGACGTAAATTTTAATGAAATTATCACGAGAACTCCTAGAAAACCTATCAGAAATTACATCAAATTCTGCAATTGCATGTTTTCCGTATATTGGAAAAAACGAAAAAATCCTAGCCGACAAAGCAGCTACTGATGTTATGAGAAATCAGTTAAATAAATTAAATATAAAAGGTGAGGTTGTAATTGGCGAAGGTGAATTAGACGAAGCTCCAATGCTATATATTGGAGAAAAACTTGGGAATGGAAATGGTATACCCTTAGACATAGCCGTTGATCCTGTTGAGGGTACAAATTTTGTGGCAAAAAATCTACCTGGTTCGATGTCTGTTATAGCTGTGGCAGAAGAAGGGAATCTTTTTAATGCACCTGAAACATATATGGAAAAAATAGCTACAGGCAACCATATCCCCAGTGAATGTCTGGACTTAGATTTTACAGTTGAAAAAAATATTCAAAATTATTCTGATGCTACAAGTAAAAAACTTCAAGATATTACAGTATGTATTTTAGATAGACCTAGACATAAAGAAATTGTAAGCGAATTGTTAAGACTCAATGTAAATATAAGACTTATTTCTGACGGTGATATCTCTGGTGCATTAGCTGTTATAGATAAAAAGTATAATGTAGATATTTTTTTGGGAACAGGTGGTGGACCCGAAGGAGTTATAGCAGCATCAGCTTTGAAGTCTTTGAAATGTAATTTTCAGGGAAGGTTTTTATTCAAATCAGAAAATGAAAAACAAAGAGCAAAACAAATGGGTATACAAGATATTAATAAAAAATATGAAATTAACGAAATTATTAAAGGTGAAAGCATTTTTTGTGCAACAGGTATTACGAATTGTGAAATGATGAATGGAATAATCAAAAAAAAAGACCGATATATAACTGAAACAATTGTAACTTATAAAAAATCTTATTTAGAAGTTGTTAAAAAAGATGTTTCGATTACTTGATTAATTTACAAAATTACAATAAAAGATCCACCACTGGTCCCTTCGTCTATCGGTTAGGACACATGGTTTTCATCCATGAAAGAGGGGTTCGATTCCCCTAGGGACCGCCATTTATTTTTTTTTATTTCTGGTAGGTGCATTAATCTTTTCTCTTAAAGTTGAAAGCACATTGTACACCACATTATCTTGTTTAAATTTTTTAAGAGTTTTTTTGTCAGCAATTTTTATTTTGTTCATATCTTCTAAGTCTATTATCTCTTTAGATATAACCATATCTTTTTTATCAAATTTTATTATTAGAACATTGTTTTTTGATATTTTTTGTTTACCTAGCTTAAATATTTTTTGATTAGTTTTTTTCCTTTCAATATAGAACCAAATTTCATCAAAATTACTTATTGATGATGGGGGTCCTATAATCTTTCTTACATCATTTTTGTTAGTTTTAGATAGCAGTATTTTTTCTGACTTTTTATCTAATGATCGGAAACCATGGATATTTGAAACTTTATTTATTGAGCAATTAAGTGTAAGTAAAAATATTGATAAAAAAAAAATATATTTCATATGAAAATAGATTATTTAAATATTTACAATAATTTAATTAAATTAACTAGAAATAAAAATCTCTATTTGAATTTAAAAAATTATGATACATTTTCTGATAGGCTTATTATTTTATTATTTCATTATAGTTTTTTTTTAAAATTCTATAAGAGTCAAATGTCGATTAATGAATCTCAGGAACTGTTTGATTTTATAATTAGGCAAATTGAGCTATCTATTCGTGAAATTGGTTATGGAGATGTTTCTGTTAATAAAAAAATGAAAGATTATGTTAATTTATTTTACTTAATTTTAGAAAAAATTGAAACTTGGGATAACATGGATAAAACATCTAAAATATCCTTAATAAGAGAATTCATGAATATAAAAGACAATAGCGATTTTTTTATTAGTTATTTTGATAAATATAGAGATTTTTTATTAAATAATCCTTTAAAAATCTTCACAAAAGATATATTAAAACTTAAATTTTAAATATGGCTGTACCAAAACGAAAAACTACAAAATCAAGATCTGGTAAAAGGAGATCTCATTTAAAATTTTCTCCTAAAAACATTATCGAGGACAAAAAGTCTGGTGAGTATAGATTATCGCATCATTTAGATTTAAAGACAGGTTTTTATAAAGGAAGACAAGTTTTAGACCCAAAAGATTAATTCTTATGAGTAATAAAATCATAATCGCCATTGACGCAATGGGTGGTGATGACTCTCCTCATAAAATAATTAAAGGTATAAGCATACACTCCAATACTGCAGAAAATGTTTATTATAAAATATTTGGAGACAAAGCCTTAATTGACCCACTTATTAAAAAATTTAATATTTCAAGTAAATTGTTTCAAATTATTCATACCGATAAAATTGTCCAGGGAGAAGATACTGCTCTTTCAGCAGCTAAGAGAGGTAAGGATACAAGTTTATGGTTATCTATTGAATCTTTAAAACACGATGAAGCGCACGCCATTGTTTCTGCAGGCAATACAGGTGCACTTTTTTTAATTTCAAAATTAAATTTAAATATGATTGAAAATATCGATAAACCTGCCTTATCAGCACTCTGGCCTAGCAGAAAAGGTATGAATGTGGTCTTAGATTTAGGTGCGAATATTGAATGTAGTTCAAAAAATTTAGTAGATTTTTCAATTATGGGTTCTGCTTTACACAAAGCTTTATTTGATAAAGAAAATATTAATGTTGCTTTACTTAATATAGGATCTGAAGAATTAAAAGGAAATGCTGTGATTAAAGAAACATATCAATTATTAAATGAAAATAATTATTCCCTTTTTCATTTTAAGGGATATATCGAAGGTAATAATATAATGGATGGTGATATAAATGTAATCGTGGCAGACGGATTTACAGGCAATATAGCTCTGAAAACTGCAGAGGGTACCTCTAATTTCATAATTAGTGAACTAAAAAAAGCTTTATCATCATCTTTAATTGGAAAAATTTCCTCTTTAATAAACTTTAAAAATCTTAACCTTTTTAAAAAAAAACTAGATCCAAGATTATATAATGGTGCAATATTGCTTGGTTTAGATAAACCTGTTATTAAGAGTCATGGATCAACTGACTCAGTTGGCTTTGCAAACTCATTAAAGGTTTGTGAAAAGACTATTAGAGGAAAATTAATAGATCGAATAAAACAAAGTATTCATAAGTGAGAACAAATTTAACTAAGAAAGAAATTATCAATTCAATCTATATGCAAATTGGTTTTTCAAAAAAAATTAACGAGGTTTTATTAGAAGATATTTTTGAGATTATTCTGAAAAATATAATTAAACATAAAAAAGTTAAGATTTCTAAATTTGGTACATTTTCTTTAAGAAAAAAAAAACAAAGAATAGGAAGAAATCCCAAGACCAAGGAAACAAAAATAATCTCTGAAAGGAATGTTATTCTCTTCAAGGCTTCAAAAGAGTTTAAAGACTTTATTAATAATGACGCTTAATTCAAAGGGAGGTAGTAAATATAAAACAATTGGGGAAGTTGCTAAAATACTAAATCTTATTGATAAAAAAAAAGGAACATTATCTACACATACAATTCGCTTTTGGGAAAAGGAATTTAAACAAATCAAACCAAAAATTTTTTCTGGAAAAAGAAGATATTATGATGAAAATTCAATAAATGTTTTAAAAAAAATCAAATACCTACTAAAAGAAAGGGGCATGACATTAATAGGTGTTAAAAAAGTTTTAAATTCTGAAGACTCTAATGTTGACGAAATGTACAATACGACTATAAGACAGACTAATATTATAAAATCAAAAATTAAAAACATTAAGAATATAATTAAGGACTTGAAGAAATAAAAGACCAAGATGGCAAAAAAAACTCACGTAAAAGTTAGACTAGTCCCTGAAGCTAAACCTGATAGCCCTTTTTTTTATTATGTAAAAAAACCAGCAGGTGGTGAAAAAGCTAAAATTAAATTAAAAGCAAAAAAATATAATCCAGCAACAAGAAAGCATGAAGTTTTTGTGGAAAAAAAACTTCCACCACATAGCAAATAATTTACTTATTTTTTCTAAAATTTCTTCTTTCGAAATCTATATACGCATAAATCATATTTTTCCAAATTTTGTTTGTGACTTTTGGATCAATATTATTCTTTAGTGATTTTTTTTTTATATTTCTTAAAATTAAATTAATCCTTTTTTGATCAACTATTTGATTTTTTCTTTCTTTAAGCCCTAGAACTTTTTTAACAAGGTTAGTTCTTTTCTTAATTATTCTGATTAATGAATCATCCAATTTATCTAATTCTTTTCTTATTTTACTGAGTTTTTCTTTTTTTAATGGCGACATTTATATATTTGGATAATTAAAAAATTATTATATTTATCCATTTATGTATAGCGAAAATCTAAAGATTAATAATCAAATATCAATATGGCTAATAAGTATGTTTTGGATTATTTCTGCCATGATTGTTGTTGGAGGTTTAACAAGACTAACTGATTCTGGTTTATCAATTACTCAATGGCAATTATTCTCAGGTTTCTTACCACCACTTAATAATTCTGAATGGATTATGTATTTTGATTTATACAAAGAGATACCTGAGTTTAAATTACAAAATTATGATATGACCATGCAAGAATTTAAAGTTATTTTTTGGTGGGAATGGGCTCATAGATTTATGGGAAGAATAATTGGTATAGCTTTTCTTATACCACTATTATATTTCACTTTTAAAATTCAATTTAAAAAATTAATAAATCTTTATTTCATCTTTATATTGATATGTTTTCAAGGATTTATAGGATGGTATATGGTAAGTAGTGGCCTTATTGATAGAGTAGATGTTAGTCATTTTAGATTGTCAATACATTTGCTAGTAGCTTTTCTTATTTTGTCTTTAATTTTTTGGAATTATTTAAAAATAAAAGTTAAAAATAACTTTCAAAATACTATTCATTTAGTATTTCCTTTTAGTTTTCTTTTTTTAGTCTTTTTACAAATTTCCATTGGAGCATTCGTTTCAGGAATGGATGCGGGTAAAATTTATAATTCTTGGCCATTAATGGGTAACTCAATTTTTCCTGATGATAATAGTATTATTAATCTATTTAAATTATCTGCTTTTAGTGATCCATCCTTAGTACAATTTATACATAGAAAATTAGCTTATATAATAGGATTATTTTATCTGTATTTATTATTTTATATTTACAGGAATAAAAAAACTGATTTATATATATCAGTTAATATTTTAGGATTTTTTATAATTTTACAGATTGTTTTAGGTATATTTACTTTATTATATGGTGCACAGATATTAGTTGCATCAATGCACCAAATAAGTTCTATTTTTTTAGTTGCGTCTTGTATCTATTTTTTATTTATAAATACAAAATCTAACTTACAGCTTTCAAACTAGGCTTTCCTGAAGCTCCTAGGGCTTGATCTAGATCAGCTATGATGTCGTCTGGATGTTCAATACCTATTGACAATCTTACATACCCAGGTGTAACACCAGCTGCTAAAAGTTCTTCCTCAGTTAATTGACTGTGAGTAGTAGTTGCAGGATGTATAGCTAGACTTCTAGCATCTCCAATGTTTGCAACATGATAAAACATTTTAAGCGACTCAATAAACTTTTTACCTGCTTCAACACCTCCTTTAACTTCAATACCTACTAATGCTCCATTTCCTCCTTTAAGGTATTTTTTAGATCTTTCACCAACTTCTCCCTCATGAAGACTAGGGTAGATGACTCTTTCAACATTTTTATGTTTTTTCAAAAAATCAACTGCTTTCTCTGCATTAGAACAATGTTGTTTCATTCTTAACGGAACAGTTTCAAGACCTTGAATTATTCCCCATGCATTATCTGGCGCTAATGGAGCACCCAGATCTCTTAATAGACATACACGAGCTCTAACTACAAATGATACATTTGCACCAGTCAATTGTGGAACAACCTGACCCCACACAGCTCCACCATAACTAGCATCTGGCTCATTAAATAAAGGTTGTCTTTTTGGATCTTTAGTCCAATCAAAATTACCTCCATCTACAACGCAACCTCCAATAACGGTACCATGTCCTCCAATAAATTTAGTCAGCGAGTGAACAACTACTGCTGCACCATGTTCAAGTGGTTTGCAGATTACTGGAGAAGCAGTATTATCCATTATTAGTGGTATGCTATACTTTCTACCTATATCTGAAACCTCTTTTATCGGAAATACTCTTAAATAAGGATTTGGTAAAGTTTCTGCATAAAAACATCTTGTTTTATCATCAATTAGTTTTTCAAAATTTCTTGGGTCAGACGGATCTGCATATCTGCACTCAATACCTAGCTTTTTTAAAGTATGAGTAAATAAGTTTACTGTACCACCATACAAATCAGTTGAACTAATAAAGTTATCTCCTGATTGACAACAATTTAAAATTGCAAATGTAGACGCAGCTTGTCCTGATCCTACACTAACACATGCTAAACCACCCTCTAATGCTGCCACTCTTTTTTCTAGTACATCATTAGTTGGGTTCATCATTCGTGTATAAATATTACCAAATTCTTTTAGTGCAAATAAATTTGCTGCATGATCTGTGTCATTAAATTGAAATGAAGTTGTTCTATAAACAGGAACAGCTACTGCTGTAGTTGCAGGATCACTTCTATAATCTCCTCCGTGCAACGCTATTGTTTCTGGATTTTTATTTTTGCTCATTTTTCCCCTATATTGTTATTTATTCATATTAAACTAAAAGGGAAAAATACAATCAAGCTTTTTTTTAACTTGATAATGGGGGGTAATTAGTTGTTATAAACTTTTTTAGAACTGTTAAAACTCTATCTGCTTCTTCTAACAACATCATATGTCCACAATTATCTATAATATCAACCTGACTACCATCAATTAAAGAAGCAAGTTTTTTTCCTTCTTTAACTGGGCACATTTTGTCATCAGTTGCTAAAATTGATAGAGTTGGACATTTAATTTTTTTAGCTGCCTCGAATCCATTTTTGTAATTATCACAGGCTCTAAAATCTACGCCTAAAGTATTCTGTATTGTTCTTGATTTTGCTAGCATTGTTCCTGTGTTGATATGATAAAGTCCAGGTACTGGATGACCACCAAAGTGACCAGCTGGACCATGCGCCCAATCCATCATTAAATCTACTGCTTTAGGATCATTATTTTCAGCTAATGAAAGCAATTCTGCGTTCATTGGTATAGCTCCAGCTCCACCCATCAAACTCAAAGTTTTAATTTTATTAGGATATCTTGATGTACATTCTACTGTAACCAAACATCCTTGTGAGTGTCCTACCAATGAAGCTTCTTTATGACCAACAGCATCAATTACATCACTTACCCAATCTGCCATTTCCTCGATTGATTTAAGACTTTCACCGCTTGACAAACCATGACCGGGTAGATCAACTGCTAAAGAGTTATATCCATGAAATGCAAAATATCTTGTTTGAAGAACCCAGGTCATATGGGTTAAACCACTTCCATGAACAAATATAATTAGTGGTTTTTTTTTATCAAATGGTCTTCCACCCGTAGAGGCGAAAACCTCATGCCCATTTACTTTGAATTTCATTGATTTGATACGAGTCTTGGTTTTCTTGCAGCTCTAAAACCAATCTCGAAATCATTTTTTATATCATCAATGTCTTCAATACCTACAGACAATCTAATCATGTCATGAGATAATCCAGCAAATTTTAAAGTAGCCTCATCCATTTGAGAATGAGTTCCAGATGCTGGATGTATGACTAAAGTTCTTGTATCACCTACATTTGCTAAATGTGATGCTAATTTAACGTTATTAATAAATGCAACTCCAGCATCTTTTCCACCTTTAATACCAAATGCTATCATTGAACCTCTTCCATTTGGCAAAAGTTTTTTTGCTAATTCATGATCTGGATGATCTGGGACACTTGGATGTGATACCCAAGCAACACTTTCATGGTTTGAAAGATATTTAACCATTTCTTCAGCATTAGAACAATGTTTTTTCATTCTTACAGACAAAGTTTCTATACCTTGTAAAACATTCCATGCATTTTGAGGACTTAAACAAGGACCAAAGTCTCTCATGCCCTCAGCTCTAGCTTTCATTGTAAAAGCTGTTGGGCCAAATTCCTCGGCAAAAGATAATCCATGATACCCCTCATAAGGTTTTGTCATTGTTGGAAATTTATCATTTTGCATCCAATCAAATTTTCCACCTTCAACTAATATTCCAGCCATCGATGATCCGTGTCCTGCCATCCATTTTGTTAGTGAGTGAATTACTATATCAGCGCCATGCTCAAAGGGTTTACATAAATAAGGAGTTTGATAAGTTGCATCAACCATTAATGGAATTCCTGCGTCATGCGCGATTTTAGCAATTTCAGGCATATTCATTATTTCATTACCTGGATTTCCAACAAGCTCTCCAAAAATACCTTTAGTATTCTTTTGAATTGCTTTTTTAAATCCTTCAGTATCTCTTGGTTTAACAAATGTACATTTAATTCCAAATTTAGGTAAGGTTAATCTAAATAAGTTTACAGTGCCTCCATAAAGTTGAGATGATACAACTAAATGGTCACCTGCTTCACATAGTGTCATTACTGTCAAAAATATTGCACTCATTCCTGAAGAAGTAGCTAATGCTGCTGTACCACCCTCAAGTGAAGCAACTCTTTCTTCTAATACGCCAACAGTTGGGTTTGAAATTCTACTATAAATATGTCCACCTCTTTCTAAATTAAAAAGAGCAGCTGCGTGATCGACATCATCAAAAAGGTATGATGTGGTTTGATAAATTGGTACTTGTCTTGAACCAGCATTTTTATGTGGCTGATAACCAGCATGCAAACTAAGGGTATCAAATTTATAAGTATTTGGTTTTAATTCTTTTTTTTTATCACTCATTAGGCTCCTTTAATTTATAATTTTGTGAGTTCATTTTTATTATGTAATTAATACTAATAAATGGTCATAATTCAATCAACCATTCGGTCCAACCAAAATATAATAATTTGACAATATATGTAATTATAAGTATTAATCCCGCATTCATGACAAAGTTTGTTAAAAAAGATGAGATAAATAGCGAGTGGTTTGAAATTGACGCTACAGGAGCTGTTGTTGGTAGACTAGCGACGGTTGTATCAAAAATCATAAGAGGTAAGAACAAAACAACATATACTCCTCACATGGACCATGGAGATTTTGTTGTTATCAAAAATGTAGATCAAATAAAATTTACCGGCAATAAATTTCAAAATAAAAAATATTACAGACACACTGGATATCCAGGTGGTATCAAAGAAATAACACCTGAAAAATTGAGTGAAAAAAAACCTGGTGAAGTATTAAAGTTAGCTGTTAAAAGAATGTTGCCTTCTGGAGCGTTGGGTAAAAAACAATTAACAAAACTCAAAATTTATTCTGGAGAAGAACATCCTCATACTGCCCAAAATCCAAAAATAATTGAAATAGGCAAACTTAATCAAAAAAATATTGTAAGAAATTAATATGGAAACTTCTCAAACATCCTCATCAAAAATAAAGTTAGACTTTAAAGATAGCAAATATGCAACAGGAAGAAGAAAAAAATCTGTAGCTAAAGTCTGGTTAAAAAAAGGTTCAGGAAAATTCTATGTAAATGGTAAATCTTTAAACGACTATTTCTCAAGAGCTAATCACGTAATGCAAATTTTAAGACCTTTTGAAATAATAAACCAATCAACAGATTACGATGTTAGATCTAAAGTTGTAGGTGGAGGACAAACTGGTCAAGCTGGTGCTTTAGTACACGGTATTTCAAGAGCCTTACTAAAATTTGATGAAACTTTAAAATCAACCTTACGTAAAGAAAAACTCACAACAAGAGATTCAAGATCTGTTGAGAGAAAAAAACCTGGTAGAGCAAAAGCTAGAAAAAGCTACCAATTTTCTAAAAGATAATTTCTTTTTAAATTTCAACTGTTATATTAAATTATGGGCAAGAAAAACGTTCTTATATGTGGTGCTACTGGATATATAGGATTACAACTAACTAAACTTCTATGTACACATAAAAAAATAAATATTAAATATTTGTGTGGAAGTGCCTCTGTAGGGAAAAAAATAGATTCCTTTGAACAAGAATTAAAAAAATATAAATTGCCAAAAATTTCAAAATTTAAAAAAGAATATTTATTAAATGTGGATATAATATTTACAGCATTACCAAACGGTGAGGCACAATCTATTTCAAAATTTTTAAATAAAAATAACTTACTAATAGATCTAGCAGCTGATTTTAGACTTAATAATAAAAAAAATTATGAAAAATGGTATAAAATTAAACACAAGGCATTAAATAAAATCAAAAAAAGTATTTATTCTATACCTGAAATTAGTGGTAAATTAATTAAAAAATTTCCAATAGTATCTTGTCCTGGATGCTACCCTACATCTATATTAATTCCATTAATACCGTTAATTAAAAAAAACTTAATTAATAATCAAACAATTATTATTGACTCGAAATCTGGTTATTCAGGAGCAGGTAGAGGTGTGCATAAAAAATATAAAGATAAAAATTTATATGAGTCTTTGAGTGCTTATGGATTAGCTAATCATAGACATAATTCTGAAATTCAACAAGAGCTTGATCTTAAAACTGGAAAAAAAAATAAATTTCATTTCACACCTCATCTTACGCCTATGTTTAGAGGAATTTTAAGCACTATTTATGTTGATTTAAAAAAGGGTATAAACATTAACAAAATAATTAATGTTCTAAATGTCCAATACAAGAGTCAAAAATTTATAAAAATTAGTAAAATAAATACTTTTTTAAGCACTAATGATGTAATCAACACTAATAATTGCTTAATTTCTGTATGTAAAAGCAAATATAAAGATAAAATAATAATATTGTCTACAATTGATAATTTGATTAAAGGTGGTGGAGGTCAAGCTGTACAAAATATGAATAATTACTATGACTTTAATCAGAGTGAAGGTCTAAATGTTTAAGTATATTTTTATAATTTTATTAATATTTTTATTATCACATTGCTCATTAAATCATCCTGTTTCAATGTGGAATATAGAGGAAGACAGTATCGACAAAGATATTTCAAAATTAAATTTTGAAAACGAAACATCTTTTGAAGAATTTAAAAAAAATGTTATTAAATATGGTAAGATCAGTGACTTTCCTAAATTAGATTAATTTAATGGACAAAAATATAAATATTGCTGTCATTGGACTTGGTCAAATTGGTTCATATATTCTAAATGAGTTAAATACAAAAAAAAAAGATATTGAAACTAAAACAGGAAAGAGAATTAAAGTTATAGCCATATCGGCTAAAAATAAAAATAAAAAAAGAAATTTTAAAGTAAATAAGAAAATTTTTTATTCAAATCCAATAGATATTTTTAAGATTAAAAACTTAGATATAGTAATCGAAGCTATAGGTTTATCGGACGGTATATCAAAAAAAATTATTGAAACAGCTCTAAAAAATAAAATTCATGTAATCACTCCAAATAAAGCATTAATTTCAAAACATGGTGACAAATTGGGAGAATTAGCTGAGAAAAATAAAGTTAATTTAGAATTTGAGGCATCTGTTGCAGGTGGTATTCCAATTGTAAGAACAATCAAAGAAGGTTTGGCTACAAATAAAATCACAAAAGTTTATGGTATACTTAACGGAACTTGTAACTACATCATGTCAGAGATGGAGAGAACTCAAGATAGTTTCAAAAATGTTCTAAAGATGGCACAGAAACTAGGTTATGCTGAGCCTGGGAATCCAAAATTAGATCTTAATGGTTATGATGCGTTAGCTAAAATAAAAATTTTGACATCATTAGCTTTCAATAAGAAAATTTCAAAATCTGAATGTTTAATGGAAGGTATTGAAAACATCGATTATGCAGATATTAAAATAGCTGATCAGTTAGATTTTAGAATAAAATTATTAGGTATTACTGAGATTATAAATAATTGTATTTTTGAAAGAGTTCATCCATGTTTAGTTAAAAAAAATTCTTACATAGGAAATGTAGATGGTGTAATGAATGCTGTTATATTAAATGGTTCACCTATTGGAGAATCTGTATTGCAAGGGGAGGGAGCTGGTCCAGGGCCAACATCTTCTGCTTTGATGTCTGATTTATTATCTATATTGAGAGGAAATATAAAATATCCTTTTGGAATATCTAAAAATAAAAGATTAAAACCTAAAATATTTAATAAAGACCAATCATCAAATTCTCTATATTTAAGATTAGAAGTTAAGGATAAACCTGGTGTTTTATCTTCTATAACAAAGATTCTGGCGAAGTATAAAATTTCTATTCAAAGATTAATACAAATACCTGATCATAAAAGTAAGACAGCTTCGATTGTTCTTATTACTCATAATGCAAATGAATTAGACGCCCAAAGGTGTATTAAATCATTTAAATCAAATAAAAATATTATTAAAAATCCTGTTCTTATTCGATTATTTTAATGGAACTTTATATAAAATTATTTGAAGTTCTTTTTCCAGTTTTTTTTATAGTTGGAATTGGATATTTTTTAGGTAAAAAAAATCCAAATTTTGATACATCATTTATAACTACTTATTCTGCTAATTTTGGAACGCCATCTATAGTAATATTCTCTATTTCAGCGAGCGGTGTTACTTTTGCAATGTTTTCAGAGTATTTTTTATATGCACTAATTCTTTTATCCTCATTTTTAATTGTTGGGCTTGTTTTTTTAATTTTGATGAAGAAAGATTATTTGAGAGAACTACCAACATTTTTTTTACCTAACACAGGTAATATGGGTATTCCAATATGCTTGTTTGCATATGGTAAATTGGGTATGGGTATTGCGGCAGCTATATCTTCTCTGGTCGTTCTTCTACATTTTACTCTTAATATTTTTTTAGCTAAACGTGAGTTTGATTTAAAGGTTATAATAAAAAGTCCATCATTTTATGCAATAATTGCAACTATTATGTTTCTTTATTATGAAATACCTTTACCAATATTTGTATTGAATACTGTTATGCTTCTTGCTTATGGAATGATAGTAATGATTTTAATGTCTTTAGGAGTATCTTTGACACAAATGAAAGTTTTTTCCTTTAAGGATGCTTTAATTACATCTACTGGAAGAGTTATTATAGGGCCCTTAATTGGCTTTGCTCTAATATCCTTTTTTAATTTATCTGGCTTTGCAGCAGGTGTTTTATTAATACAATCATCCATGCCTAGTGCTATTCTTTGTTATTTAGTTGCTTCTATGTATTCACCAAAAGAAATTGTAGATAACATATCTAGCACAATAGTTGTTTCAACTTTAATGTCTCTTGTAACTGTGCCCATAACAGTATTCTTTGCTTTAAAATACTTTAATTAACGGGTAAGATTTTCATATGAAGGCTGTAATTCTCAATGCATCAGCTTGGATGATTGTTCCATTTATGGATGCTTTGGCAAAATATTTAAGTTCATCTATGGATGTTTTGCAAATTACTTGGGCTAGATATTTTTTTACAGTTGTCTTTGCACTCTCAATAATGCTTTTTTTTGATAGAAAATCCATGGTTTGGAGTAAAAAACCTATGCTTCAATTGATAAGAGGATTGATTTTTGTATTTTCAACATATTTATTTTTTTTTGCAATATCTGAGATTTCTTTACCCAAGGCCTTAACTCTAGCATTTGTTGCCCCAATTTGTGTAACTGCAATGTCCCCCTTTTTTTTAAACGAAAAAGTAGGCTTAAGAAGGTGGACAGCAGTATCTATGGGCTTTATTGGCACCTTAATTGTTATTAGACCTGGATTTATAGAGATTAATTTAGCTACATTAGCAGCCTTAGGTAATGGTATTTGTTATGGTTTTTATTTAATTATTACAAGGAAATTAAGTACCTCCGATAACTCTCTATTAACTTTATTATTTGCTGGCACAGTAGGGACTATAGTAATGTCTTTATTTATGCCAGGTGTTTGGATACAACCATCTAATAGTCAGTGGATCATGATGGCTTTAATTGGCTTTATAGCAGCTATCGCCCATCTTTTTATCATTTTGTCTCTTAAATATGCTGATGCTTCTAAATTAGCCCCCCTTGGTTATACTGAAATTATTACTAATATTTTGCTCAGTTATTATATATTTCATGAATTACCTGATAATTGGACATTTTTAGGTCTTTCTATAATAGTCCTTTGTGGTATTTATATATCTAGAAGAGAGTATTATTTATCAAGACTTCATTTAGGTAAGTAAAACTTACTAATATATTAATGTAATACTTTATATTTATATTATATATCATTGTAATTTAATATTTTTTTTAATTTATAAATTTATAGGTATTTTCTATTTTTTTATCTTTACAATTTATATCATAAAAAAAGTCTTATTTTTAATAAATTAATTTATTATTTTTTCCTAATTTGGCAATATCTGATGATAATAGAGTAGAGTATAAATACCAGTTTATAAATAAAATTTTAATTACAAAAACTTAGTGATAAATAACTAAAAAAACAAGTAAATTTGCCAATATTTTGATAATTAGATGTTTCAAGGACATATTATTAAAGTTTTTTTTGTAATTATAATTTAATTTTTAGGAGAAAATAGCTGATTTTGAAACAGCTCTGCAATATTCGAATATACCGTTTAAAAGCCCATAATAGGGTCTATTTCAAGTATTTGTAATTTTGCAGTGCAACTAATAGGTGATATTGAAAAATAAATACCAAATATTGAATATTAATCAAAAAACATTGGTATTAAAAGTTTTTAGAGTAAAACACCCTCTAATTTTAGTAGTTTTCTCTTGGTATTTATTCCACCTTTTCCCGAATAACCACCTAGAGAACCATCTGATCTTATTACCCGGTGACAAGGTATTTTAGGAGCATAAGGATTTTTTCCTATCGCATTTGCTACAGCTCTCACTGCTTTTGGTTTTTTAATTGCTTTTGCTACATCGAAATAAGTTCTGATTTGACCTTTTGGTATAGATTTTAAGTATTTCCAAACTTTGACTTGAAATTTTGTACCTTTAAGGATCATAAACATAAAAAACCCTGTTTCCTTGTACCTTTTCAGGCACAAAGAACAGTAGTTTTGGCACGTCGTTTTATGCGCTACCGCCATGCCTTCCACTCTACTATTTTAGCGCTACTCTGTAGAGTTTTCTGCCCTCTAGGCTTGAACCTCTCGGTTTTTCCCCAGCTGGTCAGTTAAGAGTTGCCTCTTAATTCATTTTAAACATTATCAGATAGGGTAGGTTGTGTGTATCACTTTATTGTTGAATTTTGGATGTTTTTAACAGGGTAGAATAGTGGGGATAACTTAATCTAAAGCTTTAAGTAAACCATCTAAAACCCTCATACATCGCAATTCCGTAAATTGAGTGACGTATAAAAAACATAATAGAGGTTTTAAAGGGTATATCTGTATTTATTGCAAATATACCTTGTCCAGTAAAAGGCAAAAATATTAATAATGGTGCTAAAGTTGTAAGAGCTCCAAAAATAAAGCCTGAAAAATAGCTCATTTTAAAGCCAATTTGTATAAAGAAAAAATAATATATAACAGCCCAACAAATTGATACGTAGTAGTGAAAAATCCAGCCCAAAAAGACCTCATATCTAATAGTTGGCATTTGGGCTATATTTGGATTGTAAAATGATCTATTTTTAAGCATATAATAGGTCCACCTACCAACAATTCCCCAGGATGGCTCAGGAATACCTAATAATTTAAGTAAATAACCTAGGATATCTAAAATTATGCAAGAAAATATACCAGCAACAAGTATGCTTAAAATATCGATCAATTTACCTCAAAACATAAGTAGAAATAATAGAACAAATATGCTCACAAAAAATATACCAAAAATAACCATTAAAATTCGATTTTTTGTTTGTTCTCTTAATTTTGGCCAATAATTCATAATTAAAAATGTTCCAATAACAACTATAAGACCAATAATAACATATTTAGGCATTAAGAATCTTTTACATTAAATGCTTGACATGTAAAATGAGTTATATTATTACTAGTGATAATTAATTGTTATCAATAGTAATAAAATGAACGAGTTAACAACAGAACTAAAATCGTTACATGAGGCTACTTTAAATAACCTAAAAAGCTCAAAAGCAAAGAATACTTTAAGAGCCTATAAATCAGATTTTAGAGATTTCGAGACTTTTTGTTCAAAGCATAGTTTTAATTCTTTACCAACAGAGCCAAAAATAATCTCATTATACTTAACAAAGCTCTCAAAAAATTCAAAAATTAGTACTATTAAAAGAAGATTGGTATCAATTAGCATGGTTCATAAGCTAAAAGGGCATTATCTAGATATAAAACATCCAGTTGTAGTGGAAAATTTGATGGGTATTAAAAGAATTAAAGGAAGCTTTCAAAAAGGTAAAAAACCTATATTAATCAGTCATTTAAAATCAATAATTAACATAATTGATGAATTTAAAATAGATGAAATTAAAAAGTTAAGAGATAAATCAATTATATTAGTTGGATTTGGAGGCGGTTTTAGACGAACTGAACTGATTTCAATAGATCATGAAGATTTAGAATTTGTGTCAGAAGGACTTAAAATTAGAATTCAAAGGTCAAAAACAGACCAATTTGGTGAAGGAATGATCAAAGGTATACCCTATTTCACAAATGAAATTTATTGTCCAGTAATTAATCTGCAAAAATGGTTAGAAATATCCAAAATTAAATCGGGACCTATATTTCGAAGATTTTCAAAAGGTTCTTCAATAACAAATAATAGGTTAACGGATCAATCAGTAGTCCTGCTAATAAAAAAATATCTAAATTTAGCCGGTATAGAAAATACAAATTTTTCTGGTCATAGTTTAAGATCTGGTTTTGCGACAGTTGCAGCAGAATTTGGAGCTGATGAAAGGAGCATAATGGCAATGACAGGTCATAAAACTACACAAATGGTTAGAAGGTATATTCGAGAAGCAAATATATTTAAAAATAATGCTTTGAATAAAGTTAAAATTTAATTTATTAATTTTTTTGCATCAGTAATTCTTATTGGAAGACTTTCTTCCCATATTAATTGATCTTTTAATGAATTATCATTTCTAATAAGCCTAAGGTGAGTAGCATCTACTTCTTCTTTTATTGAGTGAGCAGAATACTGATATATTTTAATATTTTCTGATAAATGAAATTTTTTTGATCTTATAGATAAATCACATATCCATGTATCAAAATACCAATGGTTAAAAATTTCTGAGCTTAAATAACCTAATTTATCATACCAAGCCTTATTTAAAATCGGAAAATCAGAATGTAAATAAGGATATTTATGTCCTGTATCAGTCCAAATGCAGTAAGGTTTGTTCATATTTATCTTTGAAAATTCCTTATCGATGTATTTGTCCCAATTTTCTGATTTAAAAATTATATCATCGTTAACAGGAAATAAAATAGGATCATTGCTTATGTTCGCTAAGTAATTATTTCTTATTGCATGATTTTTAAGATCTTTAATATAAATTTGAAAATTTAAATCCTTATATAATTTACCATTAATAATTTGTTTATATTTATCAAGATCAGGTTCATCAGTGTCAAACAATAACATTATATTTATACGGGATGGATCATTACAATTGACAATTAAAGAATTTAACATTCTATTAAATTTAGCAGAACGTTCTCTTGTTGGATAAAGAATACTTATATTATATTTTTTTAAATCTTTTGAATTAAGACTTAAAAGCACTTTTTTTAATCTTAAATAGTTGTACCAATAAATACGTTTAAAACCTTTTAATATATCTTTATTGATACTTTGAAATATATTTCTGTTTTTATTAGCCATTTAAATTTACTATGGTTTAGTAAATTTATTTATATTTAAACCTTTTTTACTAATTTCAGAATATATCCATTCGTATGTTTTCTTAAGACCATCTTTAAGCTTGATTTGATAATCCCATTCTAAAATCTTTTTCACTAAATCATTATTACTTGATCTACCTCTTACTCCTTTTGGTTTATCTAGTTGGTACTTCTTAATTAGGTGTCCTGCAATAAATCCTCCAGCCCCAACAACTAATATTTTTTTATTCTTATCCATAAATCTTAAAAGTTTTGTCTTATTAACTCTTCAGCAACTGTTTTCCAAGTATTAATTTTTCTGCTTTTTTTAAGATTCTCTCTCTGTAATTTCCAAATATTATCATCTGAAAATAATTTAAGAATATAAGAAGCAAAGTCATATTCGTTTTTTGCGATAAAACCTGTCTTTTTATGTATAACTCTTTCAGATAAACTACCAATACCCATTGTTACAATCGGAATGCATAACTCCCTAGCCTCCTCAGCTGCAAGACAATATAATTCTGCTTTATGACCAGGCATAACTAGCATTCTTGCAGATTGTAGATCTTTAACTAAAGATCTTTGGTCGCCTAACTTTCTACTAATTATTGATTTATCAAAATAATCAAAATTATTTTCCGTCACTAAAAGTTGTAGTTTTTTGTTATTTGGGACCACAAGTCTTGTCCAAATATCAATTAACATTTTAAGATTTCTATCTGGTCTAGATGTGAAAACAGCTATATGATTATTAATATTTTCTGAAATAGTAGTGTCTAAAAAAATTTTATCTACTGCCCATTTAAGATGAATCTCTCCGAATAAATAAAGTAATTTAGATCGATTTTTTTTGTGATAATCGCTTAAAAAACAAATTTTTGGCTTATATTTCAAATAAGAGATTAATTGTTTTTTTCGAATAAATTTTTCTATATTTTGTAGGCTATGTGAGAAAAGAATATTTTTTTTAGATTTTGCGTATTTAAATAGTCTGCAATCACCATTTGATACTACTAAATCGTATTCAGAAATTTCTTTTATAGATTGAATATTAATCCAATTTACACCATTAATTAATGTTGATTTGAAACAGTTATTTATAACGGTAACTCTAATTCCAAGAGACGCTAAAGCATTTGATAAATTAATGATAACACTTTCTGCACCTCTTAATTCTTTAGAGTAAAGTGAATTAGCATCATAATAAAAATTGGTTTTATCTATAAAACAAATATGCATTTACTATATAAAATTAGTCCCAATAGTAATTTGATTTAAGTCCTAAAGTTTTGTCAATTATAAATTTTGCAACAAGGTTCGAATTAAAATATTTATGATATTTTTTGTGACCTTTTTTTGCTATTTTTCTTAGTAATTTTTTATCTTTTTTGTATTTATAAATCTTGTCAACTAGGTCATTTATATCTTTATAAAAAATCATTTCATCATCTTTAAAAAAATCGCTGTAATGTGTTTTTTTGTCAATAAATGTAAGCAATCCATTTCCCATTAATTGAGCGATTCTATCACTGCTGTAATATTTAATAGGTTTTCCCCTACTTAAATTTAAACCCATTTTTGATTGAGATATTTTATCTATAAACTCATCACCCCATATCGGTTGTCTTTTGAACATCCCATATATGTCATAATTAATGTTTTCACTTTTCTTCAGAAGCTTAGTTATAAATATCTCTCTTTCATCCATTTTACCTTTTCTAAGTGTGCCTCTATGAACGCCATGACTGATTGCGTAGAACACATCATAAGCAAGTTCAAAATTATAATTTTTTAGATTATCCAGAGAAATATCGCAGGGATTTGGCATAAAAAATGAATTATTTATCTTAAAATCTAGAGCATAGGGGTCCGTGGTAATGAATGTTGTGTCTACACTATTTAATTTATCAAGTATCCTTAATTTATTTTTTTTATAATCTGGACCTTTTCTTGTAAGAGGATCTAAGAACCATTGAGCAATTTTCAAATTTTTATTTGAATCTTTCATAGCTGAAAGCATATTAGCATCAATTCTATCAGCATGACCCATTATGACCATATCGGGTTTAAAATTTGTTATTGTTTTAGAAACTAGTTCATTTAGATATTTTGATCCCGTGTAGTCTCTAAATGATTTACCTAAACTTATTAAATCTCTATCAGATAGACTTAACACATTGTGGCCTAGTCTAATAAGTCCGTTATTTAGCCTAGTTCCAGTATTAAAATGCAATCTACCGAAATATCTAAAATTAAAGTTAGTTATATGAATAATTTTAAGTTTTGATTTTTTATCTATGTTAAAATTAAAAGTTTTAAAAATTTTTCTTCTAACATTATCAATATTTTTGACAATAATTGAATGATCAAGTTTAAAATTAATAATAGAATTTTTTTGAAGTGTTGATCTATATTCTTTGTTATTTATCAAAAATTGAATATTTTTATATAATTCTTTTTCATTTAGTTTATTTAAAATTATTCCATCAGTAACAGTTTCTGGCAATCCTCCTCTATTACTAACTATTGTTGCACATCCTCTACTGGATGCTTCTAAGCCTGTTCTGCCCAATGGCTCTTCCCATCTCGAAGGAACAACTGCTATACTAGATTTTTCAAACAATTTAATTACCTTGCTATGCTCAACAAATCCCATCACTTTTAATGATGGATGTGTAAATATCAATTTTTCTCTTTCCTCATCACCGATAACGATTCCTTTCCAATCTTTATTTTTTTCTAGAATTTTAACTATGACATTTCCAAAAATATCATAGCCTTTTTGCGAATTTAATTTACCAACAAAAATTATATAATTCTTCTTACGTTTAATTAAAGCAGTACTATTTATCTTATTTGTTGAATGTGGTATTACGTATATTTTCCTTAAAAGATCATCATTTACATTTAAATCCTTAAGCAATCTTTTTTTGATCCAATGACTTATTACAATTATTGATTGACAATTATTTAATAGATATATTCTATCATTTATTGATTGTGATCCAGCCATAGATAGTGGGTCGTTGTGGTAGTAAAGAATTATATTTTTTTTTAATTTCTTAATAATCGGTTTTATATAAACTGGTCTATTATGAACTTCTATCAAATCAGACGGATTTTTAATTTCATTGAATAAAAATTCTTCAATATATCGTTTTGAGGTACTATTAAGAAATTTCTTTTTTAAAAATATATTTTTATAATTAATTTTATATTTTTTTTTAAAATGTGTATTCCCATAAACGGTTATTTGACTTTTAAATGAACTAATATTAGTTGTATCTTTTACAAATAATGAAACCGCACCTGCATACTCTGGCGAAAAATTTTCTTTATAAGGTAGTAGTATTGATATTTTCATCACTAATAAATTTGTTTTTTAATTTTAACCTTAATTTATAATTTTTTTTTAATTTATGTTCAGCTCTCATAGCCTCAGATTTCGAATTATATTCTTTTTGATAAATAATTTTCCAATAATTTCCTTTTGTAAATTTAGCGCCCTTCGAACTATTATGTAATATTATTCTTTTTTCAATATTTTTTGAGTATCCAACATAAGTGACAAATCCGTTGATTTTCTTTGCAATAATTACGTAAACATGAAATTTCATTTAAATAATAAAAGATATAGTTATATTAAATATATTAATTTCAAAAGAAATCAAAAATAAAATGTTTTCACGAAAATATAAAAAACAAAATAAAATTGTAAAATTTATTTTAAAGCTATTCAATCTTTATGCTTACGATAAAGAAACTCTTAATATGGTAAACCCAAATTATAAAAATGTGGGTAAAAACTTAATAAGATTAAATGATAAATCCTTTAATTTGTCAAAAGGTTATTTAGAATTAAATCGTAAAATAAAAAAACTTGATATATTTTATAGATACTCACCTAACAATAATTTGTGGAACTCGTCAAAACATTGGAAAAGAATAATACCAAATATTGAAAAGAGAACATTAATTTCTGTAAGCTTAATTAGTTTGAAAGAATCAATTTTATACTTTTTAGAAGATAACAGTTTAGAGATAAATTTAAATTTAATTTCTGATAATTCAGATGAAAAATTTGATAATAATATAAAAAAATTACTTTTATCTGAAAAGTTTAAAACGAATAAATATATTACAAAAATAGAAGGAAATAGAGGATCATATTTAGAGTGTTGCGATAATGCAATGAACTCTGAAGATTTAATATTTTTTATTGAAGATGACTATTTATTTGAAAAAAATTGTATTGATGAAATGATTTTTACTTATGCAAGACTATCATCTATTTTAGGAAAAGAAATAATTATGTGTCCAAGTGATTATCCTTTTTATTATGATTCTCTATATAATACAAATTTATATTTTGGTAAAAATTTAAGATGGAGAAATGTAGAAGAGACTTTACTCACATTTCTATTTTCTAAAAAAATATTATTACAAAATTTAAATAGTTTTAGAAAAGTAGGTGAACAAGAAAATGAACCATTTGAGAAACCTTTACATCAAATTTATAAAGAAATACCTTGCTTAGCACCCGTCACATCATTGAGTTATCATATCGGAAGAGATAATCCATCTTTAAATGAAGATTATTTATCGTTATGGAATATGAATCTAGATATTTATAATAATTTAAACTTATCCAGCGATAACAGCTAATAACAATAAAGCGACAATATTTGTTATTTTTATCATTGGATTCACTGCAGGTCCCGCTGTATCTTTATAAGGATCACCAACTGTATCGCCAGTTACTGCTGCTTTATGTGCCTCAGAACCTTTTCCACCAAATTTTCCATCTTCTATATATTTTTTTGCATTATCCCATGCGCCACCACCAGCAGTCATTGATACAGCTACAAATAAACCTGTTATAATCACACCTAAAAGCATTGCTCCAACTGCAGATAAAGCTGCAACCTGTCCACCTATAGAATAAATGATTAAGTAAAGTACTATTGGAGATAAAACTGGCAATAATGAGGGGATTATCATTTCTTTTATTGCAGCCTTTGTCAATAAATCGACTAGTCTACCATAATCTGGTTTAGCTTTACGTTTCATAATTCCTGGAATCTTTTTAAATTGTCTTCTTACTTCAATTACTACGGCACCACCTGCTCTACCTACTGCCTGCATACCCATAGATCCAAATAAATACGGTAGCATTCCACCAATTAATAAGCCAACAACAACAAATGGATTAGATAAATCAAATGTAACTATAATTCCTTCTAAATTAGAACCGGCAATTTTAGAAAAATGTTTAATATCCTCTGTATAAGCAGCAAATAAAACTAAAGCTCCAAGTCCAGCTGACCCAATTGCATAGCCTTTTGTTACTGCCTTAGTTGTATTTCCAACTGCATCTAATGCATCGGTAGTTTTTCTAACGTTTTTTGGGAGATTAGACATTTCTGCAATTCCTCCAGCATTATCCGTAACAGGACCATATGCATCTAAGGCTACAACCATACCAGCAAGAGCAAGCATTGTTGTAACTGCGATTGCAATACCATACAAACCGGCAATATGATTAGTTAATAATATTCCACCAACTATAATTAAAGCTGGTACAGCAGTTGCTTCCATTGAAACCGCTAATCCTTGAATAACATTTGTCCCATGTCCTGTTGTTGAGGATTTTGCAACGCTTTTAACAGGTCTGTAATCAGTGCCTGTATAATATTCGGTAATCCAGATGATCAAACCTGTAATGATTAACCCTATAATTCCACAATAGTACAAACTTAAACCATTAAAAGATTTTCCATTAACTATATATTCTGTAGTAAAACCAATTACATATTTTGTTACTGGAAATAAAATAATTAATGAACTTATTGCTGTAATTACAAAACCTTTATACATAGCTTTCATAATATTTTTATCGCTACCAAGGGTAACAAAAAAAGTTCCAAGAATAGAAGTCAAAATACATGCACCACCAATAGCCAATGGATAAATCATCATATTTAAATCATTTATAAAGAAAATTGATGAAAGTACCATTGTTGCAACGATTGTAACAGCATATGTTTCGAATAAATCAGCTGCCATACCAGCACAATCTCCAACATTATCACCAACATTATCAGCAATTACAGCTGGGTTTCTAGGATCATCTTCAGGGATACCAGCTTCTACTTTTCCAACTAAATCAGCACCAACATCTGCACCTTTTGTAAAAATTCCTCCACCTAATCTTGCAAATATTGATATTAGAGAAGCGCCAAAGCCAAGCGCAACTAAAGCATTAACTATTTCTCTTTCATCTATACCAATCATTACGAGAAAATAATAATAAACAGCAATTGACAACAAAGCTAATCCAGCAACTAACATACCAGTTACAGCTCCTGATCTAAAAGCAATTGATAAACCATTTGCTAGACTTTTTCTTGAAGCTTCTGCAGTTCTAACATTAGCTTGAACCGAAACAAGCATGCCAACATAACCAGCAATTCCAGATAATGCAGCTCCAATTAAATAACCTAGACCTACTAAAGTACTAAATGCTAGAGAAATAATAACTAAAACAACTAAACCAACTATTGCAATAGTTTTATATTGCCTATTCAAATATGCACGAGCACCAACTTGAATAGCTGATGCTATTTCAATCATTTTAGCATTACCTGAACTCGAATTTAAAATATTACGACCTGTAAAAAAACCATAAATGATTGATATAATTCCAGCTGCTATAATGTATAAAAGGATTGTTTCTGTTGATGAATTCATTGGGTTTTTTATTAAATATATTTATGGGAACAATGTAATACAAAAAAATTTATAAAACGCAATGTTTAACTTTATTAGAAATTATGAGAATATCCCTCATTAAAACTGTGTTTTAAAAGCTTTTTGTTATAGATAATTTGATTACTTTTAGTTTTATTAGTTAAATTTCCTATTAAAGTCACTTTTTGATTCATTTCTTTAGACAATAATTTAATAAATCTTCTATTCGTTTTTGAGGAGGTAAACAAAATTTGATAATCATCACCTTTAGAAATAAAATTTATTTTTTTTTTATTTGTTTTTAAAAGATAATTGTTAAGTTTTGATGATATAGGTATTTTTTTAAGATCTAATTTAAAATATAATTTACTGGTGTTAATTAATTTACATAGATCACCCAATAAACCATCTGATATATCAACTGATGAGTTAGCAAATTTCAAAAGTTTTGAACTTATTTTTACTGGCAAATCTGGCATATAATATTTTTGAATAAAATATTTTCTTTGTTTAGCACTTCTCAAAAATAATTTTTTTTTCAAAAGTGATAACCCTAAGTAACTATCACCTAAGTTTCCAGTTACATAAATATCGTCATTATTTTTACATTTATTTCTTTGGACTATTTTTTTTGCGTATCCCATACTTGTAATTGTGAATACTGTTTTACTTGATTTTGTTGTATCACCACCTGATAATTTAAAATTATATTTTTTTTGCTCCTGTTTTAAGCTTTTATATAAAAGATTCATATTTTTTTTTGTAAAAGATTTACTATTCCCACTAGCACCAATAAAAATAAATTTAGGTTTTACACCCTTGCAATACAAATCCGATATTGAAGATCTTATTATTTTTTTTATTACTAAATCAGGATTTCTAAATTGAAGAAAATGAACACCTTCTACGTAAGTATCAGTAGAAATAACAACTTTATGTTTTTTATCAAAAAAAACATCATCATTTAGGTTTAATGCCGATGGGTTATTATAAGTTAATTTTTTAAAGTGTTTTTGAATTAAAGTAAATTCATCCATTGCTTGTTCTAATTTTTTTTGAAATTTTATCTAATAATGCGTTTAAATATTTAGTCTGTGAAACATCAATAAAAAAATTAGATGCTTTCAAATATTCATTAATAATAATTTTGATTGAAGTATTTGGTTTATACAACAATTCAAAAATTGCACTCTTTATAATGATTTGAAAAACTTTATCCATATTTTGAATTTTCAGATCCTGCTCTAAATGATTATTAATTTCTATATTTATTAACTCTTCTCTCTCAATAGTTCCATTAACAATATCTTTTATAAATTTTTTGAATCTATGTTTAGGAAAAGTTATATTTTCCTCATTATTGAAAAGTTTTCCGTAAAGCTTTTGTATAATTATTACCCTTGGGTTTCTTTGTGGCGAAAATTGAACTGTCATAATTTATTGAGATATAACAGATAAAACTGCCTCAGCTGCTTCTGAGCCTTTCCTGCCACGTGCAATAGCTTGTTTTTTGTTTAAGCAGGTAATCACACCGTTTCCTACAGGTTTCTTAGACGTAATTGATAATGTCATTAATGCATCAGTAGTTGCCTTTGATATAAATTCAAAATGAGGCGTTTGACCTTTAATCACACAACCTAAAGCGATGAATCCATCAAATTTATTTAAATTTTTTGCTATAGTAACTGGTATCTCAAACGCGCCAGGTACGCTAATCACCTTTATACTACATTTATTCTTAATTTTATATTTTGCATTTTTTAATAAAGACCCAGCAATATTTTTATAATAACTTGCCAAAACAATAAGAATTTTTTTTTTCACTTTATAATTTCCTGTTTTTTAATTTTAATTCCATAACCATCTAATCCTATCACTTTTTTTTTTGATCTAGTAACAAGTATCATATTTTTAATGTTTAAAGATTTAATAATTTGGGCTCCAATACCGTAGTTTCTAATCAATTTATCGTGACCTTTTTTATAGAAGGTTTTACTTTTATACTGTTTAAGTGTTTGAGTAACTGATTTCAAATTAGGGTCTCTTATAAATACAAGAACACAATTATTATATTTTTTGAAATAAGTAATTGTTTTATCAAATGAATTTGGCAATTTTTGATTAATTAAATAATTTTGAACTACGTTTGATGAAATTACTCTTAATCTAGGGACAATACCCCTTTTCAAGGATCCTTTAATCAATGCAAAATTTTCAGACCCATCAAGGATATTTTCAAATACTTTTATTTTAAATTTTTGTTTCTGAACAATTATTGAAGAAGTTTTTTTTAATTTGATTAGTTTTTCCCTCTTTAATCTATAGGCAATTAAATCTTCAATCTTTCCTATTTTAAGTTTATGTCTTTTAGCAAAATTAAATAATGTTTTACCAGTAGCCATTTTTCCATCATCTGCCATGATTTCACAAATAACAGCTGAATTGTTCTTTTTGGCAAGTTTTGATATATCAACTGATGCTTCAGTATGACCTGCTCTAACAAGAACTCCTCCATCTCTAGCTATTACTGGAAAAACATGGCCTGGTGATACAATATCGTTCTTTTTAGCATTTTTATTTGAAGCAACTTTAATAGTTTTTGCTCGATCATAAGCTGATATACCTGTTGTGACACCTTTTTTTGCTTCTATAGAATATGTAAATGCTGTTTTACTCCTAGATTGATTTACTGGTGAAGCTAAGGTTAATCCAATTTTTTTTGATTGTGCATTATCCATTGCTAAACAGATTAATCCTCTTGCATGTTTAGCCATAAAATTAATATGTTTTGGATTTACAGCTGAGGTAGAAATTACT
Organism: Pelagibacteraceae bacterium AG-337-G04; assembly: GCA_003282205.1. Taxonomy (GTDB): domain Bacteria; phylum Pseudomonadota; class Alphaproteobacteria; order Pelagibacterales; family Pelagibacteraceae; genus Pelagibacter. The sequence goes on along the minus strand of QBZW01000001.1, from coordinate 35,905 downwards.
AAATCTCCTTCATTCTCCATTTCTTCATGTTTGCTTTCATCATCAACAAGAATATACATTCCATTTTTCTTAACTGTCTTAATTATACTTTCTATTGAGCTAAAATTATTTTTTTTCATTGATAAATTTTTTTAAATATTTTGACATAATATCAATCTCGACATTAACCAAATCATTTTTTTTTAATTTGATTAAATTAGTTAGTTTTAATGTGTGAGGGATAATCCATATTTCAAAAGAATTTTTTTTTATTTTGGATATTGTTAGTGATACTCCATTTATTAGAATAGAGGCTTTTTCTACCAATTGCTTCTTAAGTGATTTTGTTATTTTAAATTCAAAAATATTTGATTTATCAACTTTCTTTATACTTTTTACAGAGCAAACTGTATCAACATGACCCTGGCAGATATGTCCTGAAATATTATCACCAAATTTTAATGGTTTTTCTAAATTAATTTCATCTCCAATTTTAATATTTCTAAATTTTGATTTAGTCAATGTTTCATTTGATAGATAAAATTTTAAAGTCTTATTTTTATAAGCAATTAATGTTAGACAAACTCCATCACAAGAAATTGAAATTCCAAGATTTTTATTTGAAACGTTCAATGAAGATTTTATAAATAAATCAACACCCTTTGCTCTTTTTTCGATTCTTTTAATTGTGCCTTTGTTAAATATAATTCCATTAAACATTTTAGTAATAGTGAGTAAGCGTGTCTTTATCCAAATATGTGTTTATTTTTTTTTTATTTTTATATTTTTTATTAATCATTTTTACTAATGAAGATATATTAATTTTATCTCTATTAGAGATTATTTTGTCGCTTTTGAAGAAGTAAAATTCATTTAATAAATTTTCATTAAGAAAATTAGTCATTAAATCCTTGCCTGTCTCCACTAATAACTTATGCAGTCCAAATGTATAAAGTTTTTTACAAATTTCTCTAAGATTGAAATTCTTACTGTTATTCACATTTTGATAAATAAGCTTAACACCTCTATTTTTTAATAATCTAATTTTTGAAATATTTTTAGAACAGTGAAATATAATTATTTTACTTTTTGTTGAATTTTTAACTACATAAGAATTAATTTTTATTTTTAAATTTTTATCAATTACAACTACTTTAGGTGAAAACTTCTCTAATCCATTTAATCTACAATTAAGTTTAGGGTTATCTGTATTAATTGTCTTGTAAGATGTTAATATTGCATGATTTTGAAATCTTAAAATATGTGAAACATTTTTTGAATGTATATTTGTTATTGGAGAATTATTCCTTAAAATATTAAAATTTGATGAAGTCGCAATTTTACCAATTATATATGGTGCTTTCTTAGATCTTATATAATTATATTCATTGTAGAGATTCTTTACGTTTTGTTTTTGAAGTCCTGATATAGCAACTATTTTTTTAGACTTTAAAATCTTTTTAGTTTTGTTAAAAGTTCTTAAATCTTTATCTTCAATTGAATAATAAACTTTCTTTACTTTATTTTTTATTATTAAATTTGTGCAAGGAGGTGTTACTCCATGATGAGAACATGGTTCAAGTGTCGAGTAAAGTGATGTTCCTTTGTTATATTTATTTTTATTTAAAGCAAGACTTTCTGCATGTGGTCTTCCGCCATTATTAGTCGTTGCAAATGATAAGATTTTATTATTTTTTACAATTACACATCCTACAGATGGATTCGTTCCAGTAAAATACTTATTGTTCTCTGCTAAATTAATAGCAAAGTTCATTATTTTTTTATCGGATGCTTTATAATTACCTTTTTTTAAAGACATCAATTTTATCCACAAATTGAACAAAGTCTTTTTCTTCTCTGAAGTTTCTATAGACTGATGCAAATCGAACATAAGCTACAGGATCAAGTTCCTTTAAACCCTCCATAACCATGGTTCCTATCGTATTTGACAATATTTCACTTTGACCTAATTCTTCAAGCGACCTGCTTATTTTTGAAATAAATTTTTCAGTTGTTTCTGTATCAATTGGTCTTTTTTTTAATGCAACATAAATAGATTTTGAAAGTTTTTCTCTATCAAATGTCGATTTTCTTCCATTCTTTTTGATTACTGTTAATTCTCTAAATTGTACTCTTTCAAAAGTAGTAAATCTTTGTCCACATGTGCATAGCCTTCTTCTTCTAATTGTTGTGCCATCTTCTGTTGGTCGAGAGTCGACAACAGACGTATCGCCTTTTTTACATATAGGACATATCATAAGATTAAATTAACCTAGATGCTTATATATAGGAAAATTTGAGCAGAGGCTAACAACTTCTTTTCTTACTTCATCCTCAGTTTTAGAGTTATTCTCGGGGTTTGCAGCTAAACCTTTAATAGTTTTTGTTATTAAATCACCTACTATTTGAAATTCTTTCAACCCAAATCCTCTAGTTGTAGCAGCCTGAGATCCAAGTCTTATACCAGAAGTTATCATTGGGCTTTCATTATCAAATGGAATACCATTTTTATTACATGTTATGTTTGCTCTAGAAAGGCTTTCTGCAGCAACATTACCTTTTACATTAAAAGGTCTTAGGTCAACCAACATTAGATGTGTATCTGTCCCACCTGAATAAATTTTAAAGCCATTATTTTTTAACGTCTCAGCTAAAATTTTAGCGTTTGCTAAAACAGTTTTAATATAATCTTTAAATTCAGGTTTTAATGCCTCTTTAAAACCAACAGCTTTAGCAGCTATAATATGCATAAGTGGTCCTCCTTGATATCCAGGGAAAACTGCAGTATTAAATTTTTTAGAAAGGTCTTCTTGATTAGTTAATATAATTCCACCTCTTGCACTTCTAAATACTTTATGAGTAGTTGATGTAACTACATGAGCATAGTCACATGGATTTGGATATCCTTTACCAGCAACCAAACCGGAAAAATGAGCCATATCAACCATCAAATATGCTCCTACCTTGTCAGCAATTTCTCTAAATCTTTTAAAATCAATCACTCTTGAATAAGCACTACCTCCAGCTATAATAAGTTTAGGTTTGTGATCAAGCGCAAGTTTTTCAACATTTTCATAATCAATAAGTTCAGATTCTTTATCAACTTCATATCCAATTGCATTAAACCACTTACCTGACATTGAAATTTTTAGACCATGAGTAATGTGTCCCCCTGAATTCAAACTCATTCCCATAAAAGTATCGCCAGGTTTTAACAAGGCTAAAAATACTGCACCGTTTGCCTGTGCCCCCGAGTGTGGTTGAGCGTTGGCAAATTTACAATTAAATAATTCTTTAAGTCTATCTATAGCTAATTGTTCAGCTACATCAACATGTTCACAACCATTATAATATCTTTTGCCAGGATAGCCTTCAGCATACTTATTTGTTAATACTGAACCTTGAGCTTCAAGGACTGCTTGTGATACAATATTTTCAGAGGCAATTAATTCTATATGATTTTGTTGTCTTACTAACTCATCATTAATAGCTTTATAAATTTCTGGATCACTATCTAATAAACTTTTTTCAAAAAAGTCTTTGTAATCACTGTTTAAATATTTTGTTTCACTTGACATAATTTTATATTTTTTTAACTCTTTTTAAATGTCTTCCACCTTCAAATTTAGTATTTAAAAATGCATTTACACATCTAAAGGCTAAATTTTTACTAATCAACCTTTCTCCTAATGTAATAACATTTGCATCATTATGCAATCTAGATAATTTAACGTTTTTTACCGAATAACATAATGCAGCTCTTATATTTTTATGCTTATTAGCAGTCATTGACATACCCATACCTGAACCACATACTAAAATGCCCACATTTTCATTTTTTATTTTTTTTGATAATTTATGGGCATAATCTGGGTAGTTTACCGATTTTTTTGAATGTTTTGGACCTAAATCTAAAACTTTAAATCTTGATGAGAACTCTCTTTTAATACTTTCTTTTAACTTAAATCCAGCGTGATCAGATGCAATATAAATTTTTTTCAAATTAATTAAATTTATAATCTAAAACACAAGCAACAAGGTGTATTCTATTTTCTTCACCACCATTAAATGCATTATGATATTTTGTATTGTTAGTAACCCAAACTGATCCATCAGCAGGCATATGCTTAGCCACATTATCTATAACCATCAAGCATCCTGGATTTGTTATAATTGGTATATGCAATCTAGGTTCTGGATCCCTATGCCAGCTTAATGTTGATCTTGGTTCTTTTAATAAAATTCTTACTCTGCCTAATTTATATTTTGATGAAAGAACATCATAAACTTCTTTAAAATAAGTATTTTCGTAATCTCTTATGAATTCACTGTATTTAGACTCATCTATATCCACATCTCTTGAAACTTCTTTCCCAGATTTATCTGGCTTAGTCCAATAAACACCTCGAGCTTTACTACCTTTTATTGAATCAGGGTCTCCTGGTATTTGTGTTAATGAAATTGCACCAAAATTAGTTACACCTCCCCCATCATCAAATTTTTTAATTTGAGTAATTTGGTTGTAGGCATCTTGAAGTTTATCAATATCAAATTGTATAGTCTGTTTTTGAAAATCACTAAAATCTAAAACTCTATCAGTTTGATCATGTAAATTTAAATTCACAATTTTATTTTTATTGTATATCATGGAGATTGTTTTCTACTCATTTATATATATATTTGTATAATAGATTTTGTCGCATAATAAAATACAATATGATTACAGGTAAATACCCAAATTTAAGGCTAAGAAGATCAAGAAAATTTGCTTGGTCTAGAAAATTAGTTCAAGAAAGTTCTTTATCTTATAGTGATTTGATCCTTCCAATTTTCTTGATTGAAGGAAAAAATAGAAAAGAATCAATAAAATCTATGCCAAATATATTTAGATACAGTGTAGACAAGTTAAATACAGTTGTTAGTAAAGCAATAAAAAAAGGGATACCTATGGTTGCTTTGTTTCCATATACAAACCCAACAAAAAAAGATGAAATAGGTTCTGAAGCTTTAAATCCAGACAATTTAGTTTGCAGAGGAATAAAGTTTATTAAAAAGAAATTTAAGAATAAAATTGGAATTATGTGTGATGTAGCCTTAGATCCTTATACTTCTCACGGCCATGATGGATTATTAAAGAATAACAATATTCTAAATGATAAAACTTTAGAAATACTTACCAAACAAGCAGTGTTACAAGCTAAGATGGGATGTGATGTAATCGCACCCTCAGATATGATGGATGGTAGAATTGGTAAAATTCGCTCAGCTTTAGATAAAAATAATTTAAACGACGTATTAATATTATCATATGCAGTTAAATTTTCATCTAGTTTTTATGGACCATTTAGAGATGCTGTTGGATCAAAAAAATTATTAAAAGGTGATAAAAAAACATACCAAATGGATTTTCGAAATTCAGATGAGTCTTTGAGAGAAGTTTCATTAGATATAAAAGAAGGTGCTGACATGGTTATGGTTAAACCTGGAATGCCCTATCTTGATATAATAAAAAAAGTAAAAGATAATTTCAAAATACCAGTATTTGCATATCAAGTTTCTGGTGAATACAGTTTAATAATGAATGGAATAAATAAAAAATTAATAGACAAATCTTCAATAAAAGAGTCTCTTATTTCATTCAAAAGAGCTGGAGCCAACAGTATTGTAACTTATTTTGCTGATCAAATTGATCTTTAATTATTTCAACAAATTAACAAAATCATTCCTTGAGGAAGGATAATTCTTGTTATTAGGTTTGATAATTGTTTTATCCAAAAAATCTCCAACTATGGTAAAGCCATTATATATATCTTTTAAATTTTCAGGACCGATGTTTTTATCAATTAAAAAATTTGGTATGATTTTTTGATTTGAGTTTACAATATATTTAGTTTGACCATTAATACTTTTATTAATCACGTAATCTTTAAAGTTAATATCGTATCCAATAGACTTTAATATATTTAGCTCTAAATACAAAAATTCAATAAGCCAATTATCAAGTTCAATTATTGTGAATAATTTTTCTAAAAGATTAAATATTTCAACATTATTCTCATTTTCAACAGTGAGAATTTTAACTAAATTCATGCAATAGATAATACAAAATAATTTTTTTTTATTTTCTAAATAAATAGGCGTTTTAATTTTATCAATCTCAACTTTTAGATATCCTAGCCTACCATCCTCTTTAATTTTTGAATTTATGTGAAATTTATTACCTATTAATAAATAACTCTTAATCTTTTTTGATGTTGAGCCAAAAATGATACCAACTATTTTTCCATTATTTTCAGTGTAGAATTCAGCTATCGATGAGTTTTCATTATATTTATTCAAAGATAATAAATATCCTTTATCTTGCCAATTCATTTTTGTTTAATTTTTCTTAAAAGTTCTGAGGCTGCAGATTGTTCTGCATTTTTCTTTGAGGATCCTATTGCATAAATATACGAACTATTTTTAAGTTTTACCCCAACTTTAAAATTTGGTTTATGTCTAGGCCCTGTGCTAGAAACTAATTTATAGCTAGGCAATATTTTAAAGTTCTTCAAAGAATACTCTTGAAGTTGTGTTTTAGCATCAATAAATGTAGTTTCCGTATCGTTGATTAAATTATTCCAAAGCTTAAGAATAAAACTTTTAGAAACTTCAAAACCTTTGTCTAAATAAATTGCTCCAATTAATGCCTCACAGCAATCAGAAATAATTTTATTTTCAACTATATTTTTACTCGACTTATAATTTGCTGTAATGACAAATTCTTTAAGGTTTAATGAATTTCCTACCTCTAAACATTTGTTTTTATTTACCAAAGAGGCTAATTTTTTATCTAGCGAGCCTACTTTTTCATTTGGATAAAGTTCATATAATTTTTTTGAAACTACAAGACCAAGTACTCTATCACCTAAAAATTCAAGATTTTCATAATTATTATTTGGATCAAAGCTTTTATGAGTAATTGCTTGCAAAAGAATTTTTTCATTTTTGAAACTTATTTTAATTTTTTTTTGAAGATTTTTAAGAATGTTCATAATTAGTAGATAAATTTAAAAAATCTATTTATCCTTAGTATTTCATTCCAATTCCAAAATTTAATAATACTTCCTACGAATGGATCTGATGAAAAAAATAATATTTGAGCTTTACCGACAAGATTATTTTTATGAACATATCCAACCTCAGATAAAAATCTACTATCTTTTGAGCAATCCCTATTATCTCCTAAGAAAAATAAATGATCTTTTGGAACTAAGTATTTATCTGAGTCAGTAAAGGTAATATCTGTTCTGTAAGATGCCAAATAAACTTTACCATTTGGGAGTTTTTCTTCAAATGTGTTAACTTTTATTTTTGATTTACCACAATAATTGGCGATATTTTTTGATTTAATTGTTTTTAAAATTTGATTTCCATTAAGGTAAAGATCACCATTTATAAACTGAATTGTATCGCCTGGTAAACCTATCACACGCTTTATATAGTCAGTTCTATTATCTGCTGGTGTTTTAAATACGGCTACATCACCTCTCTCAGGATTATTAGTAAAAATACGATTTTCAAATATAGGAGGACTAAATGGAAAGGAGTGCTTGCTATAACCATATGTAAATTTAGTTACAAAGAGTCTATCTCCAACTAATAAATTTGGTTCCATTGAAGATGATGGAATATAAAAAGGTTGTAACAAAATAGATCTGATTAAAATTGCAATGATGAGTGCATAAATTATTGTTTTAAGATTTTCTATTATTATTTTTCTCATATATTTTTATTTATAATAACAAACGCTATTGAATAATCTTTCTCATCAGAGAGTGATAAAAAAACTTTATATTTTTGTATTTTAAATTTTTTTTGCAGAAAGTTGTCTAAATTTTTTGATAGTGAAATATAAGGTTTTCCATTTTTGTAATTCTTAATTTCAATATCAATAAAGTTTATATCATACCTAAAACCAGTCCCAATTGCTTTAACAAAAGCCTCTTTTGCAGCAAATCTTTTTGCATAAAAATTTGTTTTATTTTTTATTTTTTTTCCTTGATCAATTTCATTTTTTGTAAAAATTCTATTTAAAAAACCTTTAATTTTTAACGAATTATTAATTCTACTATTTTTAATGATATCAACTCCATTGCCTATTATATTCATTATCTTAATATTTTAATAAATTGTTTAACTACCTTTGAAATGCTATGCAAAACAGACTCTCCAATTATGAAATGGCCTATGTTAAATTCTTCAATTTGTTTTATCTTATTTAGTATTTTTGTTGTCTTATAGTCCATTCCATGTCCAGCATGAACCTCTAAACCTATATTTCTTGCATATACTGCACATTTTTTGATTTTATTTAGTTCTTTGGAGTAATTTTTTTTTTGTTTTATCTGGTTAGAAATTTTACCTGTATGTATCTCTATACATTTACTTCCTAGAGTTTTTGATAATTTTATATCTTTAAGAGATGGATTTATAAATAAGCTAGTTCTAATATTATTTCTATTAAAAATTTCTAATATTTTTTTGATTTTATCTTTATTTTTTTTTAAATTTAATCCACCTTCTGTGGTAATTTCATTTCTTTTTTCAGGAACAAGGCAAATAAACGAAGGTTTATTTTTAAGTGCTATTTTAACCATTTTTGGGTCTGAAGCTATTTCCAAATTAATAGGGACTAATTTATTTGATGATAGGATTTTTAAATCTAAATCCTTAATATGTCTTCTATCTTCTCTTAAATGAACAGTAATAGAATCTGCACCGGCCTTTAAAACATCTAAAGCTACAGTATAAGGATCAGGATGTTTCTCACCTCTTGCATTTCTCAAAGTTGCAACATGGTCTATATTGACACCTAGCCTCTTTTTCATTTTAAAAATCTACTTCCAGGTTTGGTAATTGGAATTTTTTTTAAGCTTTCAGGAATATTTTTTTCTTTAAAAGTTGGAATTTTTAATTTTACTTGTGAGACAATATTTTTTCTTTTAATTTTTAAAGTTTGCGTATTAGATCTGTCAATTAAACATGCAAATCCTAATAATATTGCACCAGATTTTTTTATTAATTTAGCACATTCTAAACTTGATTTTCCTGTAGTTATGACATCTTCAATAATTAAGACTCTTGATTTTTTTCTAATATGAAAACCTCTTCTTAACTTAAATTTTCCTTCAACACGCTCACAAAAAATTGTTTCTTTTTTTAAAACTTTCCCTATTTCATAACCAATTATAATTCCTCCCATTGCTGGTGAAAGAATTAAATCAATATTTTTAAATGTTTTTTTTATTTTACTTGCTAAAGATTTAGTAAATTTTTCAGATTTATTCGGAAAGCTTAATAATTTTGCACATTGAACATAAGAAGGTGAATGTAATCCAGATGACAATACAAAATGTCCATCTAACAAAGCATTAGTTTTTCTTAAAACTGCTAAAGAGTTTTTTAAAGAAAGCATATCTTTTATTTTTATGTCTAATAATTTTAAATTTATATTCTTTTTGTTTTAGTTCACTTATCAATTTTGTAAAGTTCTTAAGGTCATGTATAATTAAATTAAATTTGAAATTAATCCTTCCATTGAGTTTTTCTACCATTTCTACACTTGAAATATTAACAAAGTTTTCACCAATCATGGTTGTTACATCACCCATTTTTCCAGGTTCGTCAGGAAGAGAAATCCAAAGTGTAGTATTATATCTTTTTTCCTTAATCGGCTTGGTGTTTTCACGGTACTGCCAATAACGTCTTATTGCAGCTCGAGCTTTCCCTGTTTTGGTGCTAGTTAACCAATGTAATGATGGGGAGGCTTTTTTAGAAGTGATAATTTTAACTACATCCCCGTTTCTTAATATAGATTGTAAAGCGCTTTCATTTCCATTTATTTCGCAACCAACAGCAGCATCTCCAATTTGAGTATGGACCGCATAGGCAAAATCTATTGGTGTAGCATTTTTAGGTAGTTTAATAATTGATCCTTTTGGTGTGAAACAAAAAGCGTTCTCTTGAAACATTTGGAGTTTTGTATATTCATAAGAGTCATCTGGATTCTCATTTTTATCAATAATTTCAACTAAATCAGCTAACCAATCATACTCTTTCCATGTCAGAGAATTAAATTTTTCAGATGATTTATATTTCCAATGAGAAGCAATACCTCTTTCAGCAAACTCATGCATTTGTTTTGTTCTTAATTGGATTTCAATTGGTCTTTTATTTGGTCCTATAATAGCTGTATGTAATGATTGATATTTATTGATTTTAGGTGATGAAATATAGTCTTTAAATTTACCTGGTATACAATTCCATTTACTATGAAAAATTCCTAATGCTTTATAACAATCATCAATATTACTTAAAATAATTCTAAAACCAATAATGTCAGTTATTTGTTCTAAAGAAGTTCTTTTTTTTTGAATTTTTCTCCATATTGAAAAAGGAGTTTTTTCTCTTCCAACTATTTTTGGTTCTATATTTTTAATTTTAAGTACCTCAAAAAATTCATCAGAAATATTATTAAAGTTAATAAGATTATTTTCTTTAATTTTATCTAATCTATCTTTTATCAATTTCCTCGCGTCTTCATTTAGAACCTCAAAAGAAAGATCTTCTAACTCATCTCTTATACGATGCATCCCCATTCTGTCAGCAAGTGGAGCATAAATTTCCATAGTTTCTTTTGCTTTTCTAATCTGCTTTTCTTTATCAACAACTTTGATTGTTCGCATATTATGAAGTCTATCAGCGAGTTTCACTAGTAAAACTCGGATGTCTTTTGATGTTGCTAGTATTAATTTTCTAAAATTTTCTGCTTTAGAGTTTGATATTGCCTGATTTTCAAACTCAGAAATTTTCGTGACACCATCAACTAAATCAGCAACCTCTTTTCCAAATTCTGCCTCTATAGTGTTATAAGTTGCATGAGTATCTTCAATTGTATCATGAAGTAAACCAGTCGCTATGGTTGCACTATCTAGTTTCAGCTCAGTTAAAATATTTGCTACAGCTATTGGATGAATTATATAAGGAGAGCCCTCATCTCTTTTTTGTTTTTCATGGGCCTTTAAAGCAAAATCATAGGCTTTTGTCAAAGTTTCTGGATTAAGAAACTTATTATAATTTTTTACCTTGTTAATTAATTCTTCAGATTTAAGCATTATTGTTTATAACATTTTATTGAGCAATTTTAATACCCAATAACTGCTCAGAGGTTAAATTTGACATTAAAATGACTATATTTGTGTTAAGTTTAGGATGAACCCAATTTTTATCTAATTCATATAAGGGAAACAGAACGAAATTTCTATTATGCATTCTTTTGTGGGGAATATTTAGTTTATGATTTCCAAGTTTTCTATGAATTATATCTCCATTAAAATCAATTATGTCAATATCACATACTCTTGGATGATTTCTTTCTGACTTAGTTCTACCTATTTTTTTTTCAATTTTTTTAATTTTTAAAAATAATTTATCTAAATTTAATCTTGTCTCAATCAATATGATAGAGTTAATAAAGTTTGGAAAATTTTCATTTGGCCAGGATTTTGTGATATAAAATTTTGATTTTTTCTTTATTAAAATTCCCTCTTTTTGAATTAAATCAATACTTTTATTAAGATTATTTTTCTTGTCACCTAGATTAGAGCCTAATGCTAGATATACCAAATTAACTTGATTTTCTAATATATCTTGCTTTTTCACGGTTCCAATCTCTTGTTTTTTTTGTAAGTCTTTTATCAAATTGTTTTTTACCTTTGGCAACTGCAATCTCTAATTTTGCCTTCCCTTTTTTAAAATACATTTTTGTTGGCACAATTGTTAAGCCTTCTTCATGAATTCTACCTATAATTTTATTAATTTCTCTTTTATTTAATAAAAGCTTTCTTTCAGAGTAGGGGTTATGGTTTGAATAACTAGCCTGTTTGTAAATAGGTATATGGGAATTAATCAAAAAAATTTCTCCATCTTTATCTGCAGCATAAGAATCTGCTATATTAATTTTACCTGATCTAACTGATTTTATTTCAGACCCTTTTAAAACAATACCTGCTTCAAATATCTCTTTAAAAAAATAATTAAAAGATGCTTTTCTATTAATTGTAATAATTTTTAAACCAGGTATGGTTTTTTTATTCATTAATTAATTCGGCAGATATAAGAGCTTTTTTTACTTCATCTTTTGTTTCATCTAAAACTGTTACTAAAGGTAATCTGACATTATCGTCACAGAGACCGATTAATTTAGCTGCGTATTTAACTGGTGATGGATTGCTCTCAATAAATAAAGATTTATGAACAGGTTGAAGTTTTTTATCTATCTCTTCAGCCTTTTTTTGCTCATCGTGATCCTGTGATTTAGAAAATTTTTGCATATCAGAACACATTTTAGGAGCTATATTGGCAGTAACAGAAATACACCCTACGCCACCTCTTTTATTATATTTATAAGCAAGACCGTCCTCACCTGTTAGTTGGATAAATTCATTGCCAATTTTTTTGAAAGTCTCGTCTACTCTATTCAAATCACCAGTTGCATCTTTAACGCCAACAATGTTCCTCAGCTCGAACAATCTTGCCATAGTATCTACTGTCATGTCAATAACTGACCTGCCAGGAATATTATAAATTATAATTGGTATGCCACATCTGTCATTTATAGCCTTGTAATGCTGATATAAGCCCTCCTGAGTGGGTTTGTTATAATAAGGTGTCACTACCAAGGCTCCATCTGCTCCAGCTTTTTCAGCGTGCTCTGTAAGTGATATAGCTTCTGTAGTAGAATTTGATCCAGTGCCTGCAATTACAGGAATTTTTCCTTTAGCCTCTCGTATGCATAATTCTATAACTTTTTCATGTTCTCTATGTGAAAGAGTTGGAGACTCGCCAGTTGTACCTGCTGGGACAAGTCCATTTGTTCCATTTTCTAAATGAAAGTTAATAATTTTTATATAAGTTTCCTCATCAAGACTATTACCTTTAAATGGTGTTACTAGAGCTACATTTGAACCTTTAAACATAAATATTTATATCATAAGTTATTAAAAATGATTTTTAGAAAATCTACATTAATATTAACAACTATATTTTTTTTTAGCTTTTTTCAATCATCATATACGAACGAAATAATAATACCTAAAAAAAAACCTGATTTTAAAAGTCAGATAGTTGTACCTCCCTTAAAACCAGGAACATTTAATGAAAAACAAATTTTAGAAGACGATAAAGATTTGGCTAAAGAGATTTTTGGGATTTTATTACCGCCCAAAAAACCGCTTATCGCAAAAAAAAAAAGATTTAGGAATGTTAAGAAAACAAGATATTTTAGTGAAAGAGATTTTAAATTAGCAAAACAAGCAATTAGATTTATGGAAATATCTAATTGGAAAGATGCAAAAAATGTCGCAAAAAAAGCAAAAGCGAAATCTATATATGATTTTATAGAGTGGAGGCATCTTCTTACATCAGGAAATAAGGCAACCTTTTCTGAATATAAAAAGTTTATTGAAAGAATTAAGGATTATCCAAGATTTGATAGAATTAAGTATCTTGCTGAACACAAAATAAATTTACAAAACCATTCTCCTACAGAAATAATTAATTGGTTTCAAATTAATGAACCATTAAGTGGATATGGTAAAATGATGCTAGGTGAAAGTTTAATTAAAACTGGAAAGTCTGGTGAAGGAGTAAAATTAATAAAAGAGGGTTTTATTAATGCAGATCTAAATACAAACAACTTAAAATATTTTAGGAAAAAATTTAAGAATATTCTAGATACCACTGATTATATAAACAGAGCAGATTATTATGCTTGGGAAGGTAAACATTGGGATCTTAAAAGAATTATTAGATACCTGCCTAAAGAGTATCAATTACTTTATACAGCAAGACAAATATTAATAAGCAGAGGATATGGAGTTGATGAGGCGATAAAAAAAGTACCAATAATCTTTAAGAATGACGCTGGTTTAAATTATGATCGATTAAAATGGAGAAGAAAAAAAGGACGTGTAGATAGTTCTTTAGAAATTCTTAACAAAATAACAAACTCTAAAGAATATTTAGTAAGACCAGATAAATGGTGGAAAGAAAGGTCAATAATTGGAAGATCCTTAATTTATAAAAAAAAATATAAAACTGCTTATAAAATTGTTTCAAATCACGCAATGACAGAAGGTGCAGACTATGCCGAAGCTGAGTGGATGAGTGGCTGGATAGCACTCAGTTTTTTAAAAAATGCACAACAAGCAGAAAATCATTTTTTAAATTTTTATAGGAATGTTAGCTATCCAATCAGCTTATCAAGAGGTTCGTATTGGTTGGGAAAAACATATGAAAAAATTGGAGATACAGAAAGCTCAAATAAATGGTTCTTGGAGGGATCAAAATATTTAACAACCTACTATGGTCAACTCTCACATATGAAAGTAAAACCTCAAGAGAAATTTGAATTAGATAAATTAATGTTTGTAGATGATGATTATGAACAAGAGTTTTACTCAAAAAAACTTGTCGCAATTGTAGATTTGCTTGATTATTTAAATAAAGATAAATACACAAAACATATATTAAGATTTCTCGCAAATGATAATGTAGAAAAAGGCAGTGAGGCATTAGCTGCTAAATTAGCAACAGATATATCACGTTTTGATTTTGCTATACAAGTTTCTAAAATTGCCTCATATCAAAAAAGATTTCATAACCAATTTAATTATCCAATAATGAGTGTACCAAAATTTGTAGATGGAAAAAAAATTCCTGATCCAGCATTAATATTATCTATTATCAGACAAGAAAGTGAATTTGATACCTCTGCTAGAAGTAGAGTTGGTGCTCAAGGATTAATGCAACTTATGCCTTATACAGCTAAGACTGTATCAAAACAAGCAAAGTTAGGATACTCGAAATCTAAATTAACAACTGACCCAGAATATAATATTAATTTAGGATCTCATTATATTGCAGGATTAATTAATCAATATAAAGGTTCCTATCCTTTTGCTACAGCCGCATACAATGCCGGGCCTAAGAGAGTAAAGTATTGGAAAAAAATTAATAAGGATCCTCAAAAAAAACAGATTGACTATGTTGATTGGATTGAACTTATTAAGTTTAAAGAAACAAGAAATTACGTGCAAAGAGTTTTAGAAAATTACAATGTTTACAGGTACATTTTGTCTCAAAAGCCAATTTACCTGAGAGATTTCTTTAAAAATCAAAACTTGTATTAATTGGCGGAAGAGAAGGGATTCGAACCCTTGGAAGGATTGCTCCTTCGGCAATTTAGCAAACTGCTGGTTTAAGCCAACTCACCCACTCTTCCGTTGATACATGTGTAACTTGAAATCATTGAATATTCAATATTAATCAAGTAATTTCTTGCAAATATGAAAAACAAATATTCAATTTTTTCACTTATAAAAAATGCTTTTTCGCAGCATGAAAACTGGAAACAAGCCTGGGGCAATCCTGAGCCTAAAAAAGAATACGAAGCAGTAATTGTTGGAGGTGGTGGGCATGGACTAGCTACGGCATACTATCTTGCAAAAAAACATAACATGAAAAATATTGCGGTTTTAGAAAAAGGTTGGATTGGTGGAGGTAATACCGGGAGAAATACAACAATCATAAGATCAAATTATTTATGGGATGCTAGCGCTGGATTATATGACCATGCTTTAAAAATTTGGGAGAATTTATCTCAAGAGTTAAATTATAATATAATGTTTAGTCAACGTGGAGTTATGAACTTAGCTCATAACCTTCAAGACGTTAGAGATTTAAAAAGAAGAACTCATGCAAATAGGTTAAATGGAATTGATGCTGTTTGGTTAGACACAAAACAAGTTAAGGAATTTTGTCCAATAATAAATATTTCTCAAGATATAAGATATCCTGTACTTGGTGGAACTTTACAAAGAAGAGCTGGAACTGCAAGACATGATGCTGTTGCATGGGGTTATGCAAGAGGTGCAGATGCTATGGGTGTAGATATAATTCAAAATTGTGAAGTTAAAGGAATAAAAAGAAATGGAGATCAAGTTGAAGGTCTTGAAACCACAAAAGGATATATCAAAACAAAAAAAATTGGTGTTGTAGCAGCAGGTCACTCAAGTGTAATTGCAAATATGGCAGGCTTAAAATTACCACTTGAAAGTAAACCATTACAAGCATTAGTATCAGAACCAGTTAAACCAATAATAGATACAGTTGTAATGTCTAATGCTGTCCATGCTTATGTTAGTCAATCTGATAAAGGTGAATTAGTAATTGGAGCTGGAACAGATGCTTACATATCTTATACACAAAGAGGAAGTCATGATGTAGTAGAAGGTACCTTAAAAGCTATATTAGAGCTGTACCCTATTTTTAGTAGAATGAAGATGCTAAGACAATGGGGTGGTATTGTTGATATTTGCCCTGATGCAAGTCCTATCATTAGCAAAACAAATATAAAAGGTCTTTATTTTAACTGTGGATGGGGAACAGGAGGTTTTAAAGCAACACCTGGATCTGGTGATTTATTTGCTCACACAATTGCTAATGATGAGCCACATAAATTAAATGCAGCATTTAATCTAAATAGATTTGTAAGTGGAGATCTCGTTGATGAACATGGTGCAGCTGCTGTGGCACACTAATGTTTATAATAAATTGCCCATATTGTGGAGAAAGAGACCAAAGTGAGTTTTCATGTGGTGGCGAAGCACACATTGTAAGACCAAAACAACCTACTGAACTAAGTGATGGTGAATGGGCAGAATATTTATTTATGAGAAAGAATATTAAAGGTGTTCAATTTGAAAGATGGAACCATGCTCATGGATGTAGAAAATGGTTTAATATGGTTAGGGACACATCAAATGACAAAATACATGCAGTTTATAAAATGGGTGAAAAACCTCCTGTAATTTAAATGACCAAATATAGAATTAATAAGACAAGATTTGTTGATCAAACAAAAACTGTTTCATTTACTTTTGAAGGTAAAAAATATCATGGTTTTGAGGGTGATACCCTAGCCTCAGCACTTCTTTCAAATGGCATTCATTTAGTTGGCAGAAGTTTTAAGTATCACCGTCCAAGAGGTATAATGTCATGTGGGTCTGAAGAGCCAAACGCAATATGCCAAATAAATGCTGATACAAATTTAACAGAACCAAATGTAAGAGCTACAGAAATAGAACTTTACGAAGGGTTGAGAGCATCTAGTCAAAATTGTTGGCCAAATCTTAACTTTGACATAGGTGGTATTAATAACTTAATATCACCATTTATACCGGCAGGTTTTTATTATAAGACTTTTATGTGGCCTAAAAGTTTTTGGAAAAAAATTTATGAACCATTAATAAGATTGTCTGCAGGCCTTGGCAAATCACCTTCACAACCAGATCCAGACATATATGACCATAAACATGAGCATTGTGATGTATTAGTTATTGGAGGTGGGATTTCAGGTATTATATCAGCTAAAATAGCAGCAAAAAATAATTTAAAGACAATCTTAATTGAGGATAAAAATATACTTGGTGGATCAACAATCTATCAAAATAATAAAAATTTTATAATAGATAATAAAAAATCAAATGAATGGTTAATGAATGAAATATCAGAATTAGAAAAATTAGATAATTTAATAATAAAAACTAGAACAAGCTTGGCCGCTTTTCATAGTTATAACTACCTTTTGGCCAAAGAAAATATATCAGATCATTTGCCATTATATAAAAAAAATGGGGATATAAGACAGAGATTATGGAAAATAAGAGCAGATAGAGTAATTGTTGCTGCAGGTGCAATAGAAAGACCTCTTATATTCAACAACAATGATAGACCAGGAATTATACTTGCTAACTCTGTTAAAAAATATTTAGATTTTTATGGTGTCTCCACTGGATTAAATAATATTATTTTTACTAACAATGATAGTGCTTACGAAACTGCAGTGTCATTATTTGAAAAAGGAATATCAGTAAAGATTATTGATATTAGAAAAAAATCTTCATCAGATATTGTTAAAAATGCTGAAGACCTAGGAATTAGAATATATTGGAACTCTACAGTGGTAAATACTTTTGGCTACAAAAAGATAAAATCAATAGAAATTATGAATTTATCAGAAGATGGATCAAATGTTACTGGAAATATTCGTAAAATTCAGTGTGATTGTTTATCAATAAGTGGAGGTTGGACACCAATGGTGCATATGCATACACAATCAGGAGGAAAATTAGATTTTAGAGAAATAGATCAAGTATTTGTTCCAAGTGAAAAAAGTGAAAATCATATAAATGTTGGATCATGTAACGGTGATTTTGAATTAGAAGAAATAGTTAAAAATACAAATAATAAAGTTAAAAAATTTTTAAACATTAATGAAAGTGGTTTTGATAAAATTTCAGTTTTATGTTCAAAAGAGTTAGAGAAGAAAAACATATGGCTGTTACCAAATACTATATCAGAGGGTAAAACTAAATCTTTTATAGATTTTCAAAATGATTCGACAGCGAAAGATATAAAGTTAGCACTTAGAGAAGGTTTTAAATCAATAGAACATGTAAAGAGATATACAACAACTGGAATGGCTACAGATCAAGGTAAATTATCGAATATGCATGCTCTGGGAATTATTGCTGACACAGCTGGAGTAAAAATGGGTACTTTAGGTACAACTACTTTTAGACCACCATTTACACCATTAACTTTTGGAGCAATTGTAGGAAGAAGTGTTGGAAAATTTTTTGATGTTGTGAGAAAAACTTCAATTCATGAATGGCACGTTCAAAATAATGCAAAGTTTGAAAACGTTGGGCAATGGAAAAGACCATGGTACTACCCTATTAATAATGAAAATCTTCATGAAGCAGTTCAAAGAGAAAGTAAAACTGCAAGAGATAGTGCTGGAATTTTAGATGCTTCTACATTAGGAAAAATAGATATTCAGGGATCTGATGCTTCTGAATTTTTAAATAGAGTTTATACAAATGCATGGTCAAAATTAGGAATTGGGAAATGCCGATATGGTTTAATGTTAAATGAAGATGGTATGGTTTATGATGATGGTGTAACCACAAGATTGGGTGAAAATCATTATTTAATGACCACAACTACTGGTGGCGCAGCAAATGTGCTTTCTAAGCTTGAAGACTATTTACAAACAGAATGGCCAGAATTAGATGTTTACTTAACCTCTGTTACTGACCACTATTCTACAGCGAGTATTTGTGGTCCAAATTCAAAAAAAATATTGAAAAAATTATTTCCTAATAAAGATTTTAGTGATGAAGCCTTTCCTCACATGTCTTACCAAGAGGCAATAATTGACAAAATTGAATGTAGAATAATGAGAATAAGTTTCACAGGAGAGCTTAGTTATGAAATTAATGTAGAGTCAAAATATGGTAAATCATTATGGGAAAGCTGCATCCGAGCAGGAGAAGAATACAAGATCTCTCCTTATGGAACCGAAACAATGCATTTATTAAGGGCTGAAAAGGGATTTATTATTGTTGGTCAGGATACAGATGGAACTATGACACCAGTTGATCTTCAGATGGATTGGATAGTTAGTAAAAAAAAATATGACTTTATAGGTAAAAGATCACTTTATAGGAGTGATACAATAAGAGAGGATAGAAAACAGCTCGTTGGATTGCTTACAGATGACCCTAATGAAATATTGGAGGAAGGTGCTCAGATAGTTTCTGAATTAGATAAGAAACCTGTTGAAATGATTGGACATGTGACTTCGAGCTATTTTAGCCCTAATTTAAATAAATCTATTGCACTAGCAGTTGTTAAAGGTGGAAAAAAGATGAAAGGTCAAAAACTTTTTGTTCCTATGGAAAATAAAAATATAAATGTAACTGTTTCAGATTTCATTTTTTTTGATAAAGAAAACAAGAGGATCAATGCTTAATATAGAATATCCTAACTTTCAAAAAAAATCATTAGATGATCTTGAGTTAACATTATCTGAGCCAATTAAAAAAATTAATATTAGAGGAAAAAAAAAGGAATTTTTTACAAAAGTAGGGAAGATTTTATCAATCATCTTACCAATTGAATCAAATACAAGTTCATCAAATCAGCAATTTAATGCTTTGTGGCTAAGTCCAGATGAATGGTTAGTATATTTTAATGAAGATAATAAAAATGTTTACAATGATCTTTTTAACGAAGTTTCGAAATTAAATTTTGGTTCAATAGTTGATGTTTCTAGTCAATGGATATGTATTAATATAAAGGGTAAAAAGACTTTTGATTTACTTTCATCAGGATCTCCTTTTAACTTCAATAATTTTAAAAATACTAAAAATTCTGTAACACAAACATTGCTCAATCAAACAGATGTAATTATTCATCATACTGAAATAAACGAGATAAATCTTTTTGTGAGAAGATCATTCTCAGAAGATTTATGGTTGTGGATTAAGGATAGCGCTAGGTTTGTCTAATTTTTTTTTTAAATAATAACTTACATAACTAAATAATAGTATAGAAAGCGTCCATTGAAAAATAAACCACAACCAAAAAAAACTATCAAAATCTGCAGATAGATAATTAGCTAAGTAAAAAACACATATTGGAACAAGAACATTTCTCAAGATGTTATTTAACATTGCATAATTAGATTTTTTTAATCCCATAAAAAAACCATTCGATAAAAAGAAAATTGGATATGCAGGCAAAATAAATGCTGCAATTTTTAAGTACCTACTTCCATATTCTAAAACAGTTTCATCATTAGAAAAAAGTCTTGGTATTATATCTGCTGTGAAATAAACTAATATTCCACAAAATAACATTAATAAAAGGCCATATTTAACAGATACATAATAAGTCTCTTTCACTCTATCGAAATGATTTGCACCATAATTTTGAGCTATAATTGAGATAATTGCAGTATTTATTCCTAATATAGGAAGTAAAACAACTTGCTCTATTCTCGTGGCTGCACCATAACCAGCTACTGCTAATTCACTAGTTTGACCAACGTAAGTAAAAATAAATGTAGCAGCAACTGCATATCCACATATAGCAATTGATATTGGCATTGATTGAAAGAATATATTTTTTAAAAATATTAATTTAATTTTAAAAAATTCCCTGGTAATTTTTTTTACTCTAGGATTTTGCAATACTTTATATAAAATAATTATGAAAGCTATAAATTGAGCTATAATTGTTGATAGACCTATACCCATCATACCCAAAGCAGGAATGAATAGAAAACCAAATATAAGTATAGGATTTAAAATTACATTTAGTAGAAAACTTAAAACCAAAACATTTCTGTATGTTTTAGTATCTCCTTCTGCATGTAATAAAGAATTAAGTGAAACAACAAGGAAAAAAAGAAATGATCCATAAAACATAATATTTGTATATTGAAGTCCTAAATTTGTAATTTCTTCAGTCGAGCCCATTATGTCGAAAACTTTTTCGGCAAAATATAAACCTATGCATGAAATAAAAACTGATATGATCAGTCCAAAAATAATAATATGGGTAAAATAATAAGAGACATTTTTTTCATTTTTTTCTCCAATACTATTTCCTATTAAAGAGGTTCCTCCAACTGTTACCCCAATTGACGTTGCTACAATAATAAAATATATTGGAAATGATTTACTTAGTGCAGAAAGTGCTTCTGGTGAGATCAGTCCTGAATAAAAAGTATCAACAATATTGTATAAGGTTTGAAAAAGTGTACCTACACTTGCAGGTATTGCAAGTTTTCTAACAAGTAAAGGTATATTTTCTTTAAGCAAATCCATAAAAAATTATAATTTAATTAATATTCTTTTTTAAAGATATGTCTCTTGCCAGTTTTTTTTGCAAGTATTATTTGCTTTTGTCTCATAGCAAATCTTGATTTTTGATCATCTGTTAAGTAATCGTGACATTTTGGACAATGAATACCTTCTAAATATTTAGAAGATTTTTTTTCTTTGATAGAAAGAGGTTTCCTGCAACCACTACAAACTGAATAACTGCCCTGCTTCAAGCCATGTTTTATTGAAACTCTATTATCAAAAACAAAACATTCACCTTTCCATTGACTATTTTTTTTATCAATATTATTTAGATAATTAATAATTCCACCCCTTAAAACATATACATTTTTAAAACCTTTTTTTTTCAAGTAAATATTTGCTTTTTCGCACCTGATACCACCTGTACAAAACATTGCTATATTTTCACTATTTTTATATTGATTTAAATATTTAGGAAATTCACGAAAGTTTTTTATATTTGGATTTAAGGATTTTTTAAAAGATCCTACATCGTACTCAAAAGATTTCCGTGCATCTATCAAAACTGTGTCCTTTTTATTAATTATTTTATTCCATTCCCTTGGATTAAGGTTGTTCTTAGGATAATTATAGTTTTTAACTTTAAAACCCATTGGAACTACCTCTTTTTTGATTTTAATTTTAAGTTTATGAAATGGATTAAATTTACAATTTGAATTATTTTCTGAATTAAATTTTTTTATAGATAATATTTTTTTTAAAAGTTTTTTTAATTTTAAAAGGTTATTTCTTTTAGTTGAAATCGTTCCATTAACACCCTCTGATGAAATTATTATTGTTCCACAAATTTCATAATCTTTAAGATTATTCTCTAATCTATTTTTTAATTTTTTTAAATTATTAAGTTTTTTAAATTTATAAAAACCAGAAATATTAAACATTACAAAACTCTACAAACGGTCATTCCATCTCCTAATGGAATAATTATTTGTTCTACTCTTTCATCACTTGAAACATGCTCATTTAAATGTCTAATATTTAATGTAAATTTATCCATTTTATCTTTATTTACAACTTCACCATGCCATAAAACATTATCAATAATGATCAACCCACCTTTATTTATCATCTTTAATGATTTTTCATAATATTCTTTATAGTTAAGTTTATCAGCATCAATAAAAACCATATCATATTTTTCATTTTTTAATTCATCTAAACTATCTAACGCAGGTTTTACAATCGTTTGAATTTTTTTATCTTGATTAGCTTTCTTAAAAAAACTTAGTGCAATCTTGTTTGTCTCATTATCTTTATCTAAAGCTGTAAGTTTTCCATCATCAGGAAGCGCAATAGCAATAGAAAGTGCGCTTAAACCAGTAAAAGTTCCAATCTCAAGCACATTTTTTATATTAGATACTTTTATTATTAAATGAAGAAAATAGCATTGAGATATTGCTACTTGCATTCTTTTTTGATTTCCAAGTGTATTATTATAATCTATGATTTCTTTTTGAACTGGGCTTAGTTTAAAACTAAAATTATTAATATACTTTTCAATTTTTTCAGAAATTTCAATGTTCTTGCCCATCTGTTTTAATTATATAATGACTATAGGTTTTGTTAAAATTAAAGTTTCTTCTTTAATATTTCATTAATTAATTGAGGGTTGGCTTTTCCACTAGATGCTTTCATTGCTTGTCCCACAAAAAAACCAAATAGCTTTTCTTTTCCTTGTTTATATTCAATGGCTTTTTCTCTGTTATCGTTGATTATTTTATCAATTAATGCCTCTAGTGCTTTTGGATCACTTTGTTGTTTTAAGCCTTTTTCCTCAACAATTATTTGAGGGTCTATGTCACCATCCAGCATTAATTCAAATATTGTCTTAGCAATTTTACCTGAAATAGTTCCGTTTTTAATTAAATTAATCAATTTTGCTAAATTTTTTGCACTTATTGGACTTTGAGCAATTTCAATATTTTTATTATTTAAAACAGCAAATAATTCTCCTGTAATCCAATTTACAGCTAGTTTCATATCACGGTTTTTGCCCATTTTAGCAACAACTTCTTCAAAATATTTAGCTGTATCAATATCAGAGACTAATATCGTTGCTTCATAAGATGATACTTTAAAATCGTCAATAAACCTTTTCTTTTTGTCATCTGGTAATTCAGGGATTTCAGATTTTATTTGATCAATAAATTTATCAGTAATTTCTAGTGGAAGTAAATCTGGATCTGGAAAGTATCTATAATCATGAGCATCTTCTTTTGACCTCATTGACCTTGTTTCATTTTTTTTTGTATCAAAGAGTCTTGTTTCTTGATCTATTTCCTCACCTTCTTCTATTAAATCAACCTGTCTATTTGCTTCATAAATAATTGCCATTTGCATGAACTTTATAGAATTAACATTTTTTATTTCACATCTTGTTCCTAAATCTGTTGAGCCTTTTAATCTTACTGAAACATTAACATCAGCTCTCAATGATCCCTCTTGCATGTTACCATCGCAAGTTCCTAAATATCTCATAATAGATCTAAGTTTTTTTATATAAGCATTGACTTCATCTGGTGATCTTAGATCAGGCTTACTAACAATCTCCATTAAAGCTACACCCGATCTATTAAGATCAACTAGTGTGTTACTCGGATCAACATCATGAATACTTTTTCCTGCATCCTGCTCTAAATGTAATCTTTCTATTCCAACTTGTTTTTGACCTTCTGACATATCCAAAATAACATTACCCTCACCTACAATTGGGTATTTATATTGTGAAATTTGATACCCCTGAGGTAAATCTGCATAAAAATAATTCTTTCTATCAAAAACAGACTTATTGTTGATCTTAGCTTTTAAACCAATGCCGGTTTTTATAGCTTGTTTAACGCAATATTCATTAATCACTGGAAGCATTCCTGGAAAAGCTGCATCAACTAAGCTTACTTGGGTGTTAGGTTCTGCACCAAATTTTGTTGAAGAAGATGAAAAAAGTTTTGAATTTGATGTTACTTGGGCATGAACCTCAAGTCCTATAACAACTTCATAAACATTATCTTTTCTTTTAATTAAATATTCAGAATTATTTTTAGACATTATTACATCCACCAATCAGTTATATTATTTTTATAATTGATTTTTTCCTCCATTGAATAAGCAATATTCAAAACTGTTTGTTCATCAAATGGTTTACCTATTATTTGTAAACCTAATGGATAATTATTTTTGTCTGTTCCTGCAGGTATTGAAATCCCAGGTAAACCTGCAAGGTTTACTGGGACAGTAAATATATCATTTAAATACATTGAAACTGGATCATTAGATTTTTCTCCTATTTTAAATGCAGAACTAGGTGTTGATGGTGTTAAAATAGCATCGACTTTATTATAAGCTTGATCAAAATCTTGTTTAATTAATTGTCTAACCTTTTGAGCTTTAAGATAGTAAGCATCATAATATCCAGAAGATAAAACATAGGTGCCTATCATTATCCTTCTCTTAACTTCTTCACCAAAACCCTCTGATCTAGTTTTTTCGTACATATCAACTAAATTTTGTCCAGAGGATCTTAAACCATATTTTACACCATCATATCTTGCTAAATTAGATGATGCTTCAGCTGGTGCTACAATATAATAAGTAGGCAAAGCATAACTTGTGTGAGGTAAAGAAATATCAATTATTTCAGCACCACAATCTTTTGCATATTCAATACCTTTTTTCCAAAGTTTCTCAATTTCCTCTGGCATCCCATCAACTCTGTATTCTTTTGGGATTCCAATTTTTATACCTTTGATATTTCTAGTTAGTTCTGATGAATAATTATTTCTTTTAAAATCTATTGAAGTTGAATCTTTTTTATCAAATGATGAGATCACTTCTAAAAGAATGGAGCTATCTTTTACATCTTTACTCATTGGACCTGCTTGATCTAGAGATGATGCAAAGGCAACAATTCCATATCTTGAACAGCTACCATAAGTAGGTTTTAAACCTACAGTTCCGGTAAAGGAAGCTGGTTGCCTAATAGATCCACCTGTGTCAGTGCCTATAGTTATAGGTGTTAAATTAGCTGCTAAAGCTGATGAAGAACCACCAGAAGATCCACCTGGAACTAAATCTTTTGCAATTGGATTTTGAACATTACCAAAAAAACTTGTTTCATTGGATGAGCCCATTGCAAATTCATCACAATTAAGTTTACCCAGTAAAATACCACCTTCATTCCATATATTTTGAGTTACAGTAGACTCGTAGCTTGGGACAAAATTATTTAAGATATTACTTCCAGCTGTTGTTCTTACTTCATTTGTACAAAAAAGATCTTTTACAGCAATTGGGATACCTGGAAGTTTTAAATCAAAATTTGGTTTGTTATCAAAATCTTTTGAAAGTTTAAGACAATTTTCAAAATTTTCAGTAACATATACATTTAGTTTTTTTGACTTTTCAGATCTATCAACAAAAGACTTTGCAACTTCATTTGATGATATTTTTTTCTCTTTTATATTTTTTATTAATTCGAAAAGACCTAAAGATGTTATTTCTGTCATTATTCAACTACTTTCGGAACAACAAAAAAATCATCATTTCTTTCAGGAGAATTTTTAAGAATCTTTTCTCTAATATTATCACTAGTTATTTTATCTTCTCTGAACCTTAAAGTTGTTTCAGCTATAGAGGTTAATGGTTGAACATTTTCGGTATTTAGCTCGTTTAATTTTTCAATAAATTCAAATATAGAATTCATATCATCTGCCAATTTTTCTGCTTTTTTCTCTTCAAGTGAGATCCTTGCTAATTTTGATATGTGTTTTACAGTTTTAAGATCTATTGTCATATGGTAAAAAATAATGTCGCAAAATACCACTTAAGTTAAAAATATACAATATGATCACAATAAATGAATTCAAAAACAAATTATCAAGTGGTTCAAGATTATTGGGTATTGATTTAGGCACAAAAAGGATTGGGATTGCGATAAGTGATTATAATCAAAAAATTGCCACTCCCCTTCAAACGTTAGATAAATCTAAACAAGGTAAATTACTTGATAAACTTAGAAGTATTATTTCAGAAAATGACATCAAAGGAATTATTATAGGCAACCCAATAAATATGGATGGCACCTACGGAAAATCTTCACAATCAGCAAAAGATATAGCAATCAATATTTCAAATAAAATTGATATTCCTGTGTCTTTGTGGGATGAAAGATTATCTACCGTTGGTGCTTTCAATTTATCGAGTGAATTAGATATAAATGTCAGTAAAAGAGAGAAAGATATTGACAAGTTCGCAGCAGCTTTTATTTTACAAGGTGCATTAGATTTTTTTCAAAATTAATGGTTGCATAGTTAATACTATATAGTTATAGAGTTAATTTTGATGGCAGCTAAATCAAAAAAAGCTATTAAAATATCTCAAAAACATTTGTTAGGTATACAGGATTTATCTGTTAGCGATGTTACAACTATCCTGAATGAAGCCTCTAAATTCATAGAATTAAATAAAAGCAAAAATAAAAAAATTGATATTTTAAAAGGGAAAACTCAAATAAACTTATTTTTTGAACCATCAACGAGAACACAAAGCTCATTTGAATTAGCAGGAAAAAGATTAGGTGCAGATGTAATGTCAATGAATATTACAAATTCAGCTATCAAAAAGGGCGAAACGTTAATAGATACTGCTATGACGTTAAATGCAATGCACCCAGACATTATCGTAATAAGACATCAAGACTCGGGTGCTTGTAACCTTCTATCTCAAAAAGTTAATTGTGCAGTACTAAACGCAGGTGATGGAAGAAGAGAGCATCCAACTCAGGCATTATTGGATGCTTTAACAATTATAAATAGAAGAAAAAAAATTGAAGGTCTTAAAATTGCAATATGCGGAGATATACTACATTCAAGAGTAGCAAGATCAAATATTTATCTTCTAAACATGTTAGGTGCTGAAGTAAATATCGTGGCCCCTACAAATTTGATGCCAAATGAAATTGAAAAATTTGGTGTAAATATTTTTTCTGATATGAAAAAAGGAGTTAAAGATTGCGACATAGTAATGATGTTAAGATTACAGAATGAAAGAATGTCAAGCTCATTTCTATCATCCAACAGAGAATACTATGAGTATTATGGATTAACACCTGATAAAATTCAATATGCTAAAAAGGATGCTTTAATAATGCATCCAGGACCAATGAATAGAGGAATAGAAATTGATACAAACTTAGCAGACGATATAAACAAAAGTGTAATAAAAGAGCAAGTTGAATTAGGCGTAGCAGTAAGGATGGCCTGCTTAAAGATTTTTTGTAAATAAATGAAAAAAAAATACTTTATAAATGCAAATATAGTTGACCCTCATAATTCCTTGAATGAAATTGGAGGAATAATAATTGGAGAAAATGGAAAAATTGAAGCTGTCGGAAAAAAAGTAAATACCAACAACATTCCATCTAGAGAAAAAGTAATAGATTTAAACGGAAAATACATATTTCCTGGCATTGTAGATATGCGTGTTTTTGTTGGTGAACCAGGATATGAATATAAGGAGAATTTTAGAACCCTTAGTGAAGCTGCTTTATCAGGTGGTGTAACATCTGTTGTTACAATGCCTAATACAAACCCAGTAATTGATAATGTTTCAATAGTTGATTTTCTTAAAAGAAGAGGAAGAGATAAGTCAAAAATAAATATTTATCCAACGGCTGCATTAACAGTAAAAGCAGAAGGAAAAAATATGACTGAATTTGGTTTATTACAGAGTAAAGGAATAATAGGTTTCACAGATGGAGTAAAAACAATTCAAAATCCTAGAATTATGAATAGGATTATGAATTCAGCATCAGATTTAAAATCATTAATAATACAACATGCAGAAGATGCAGAATTATCAAAAGATGGAATGATTAATGATGGAATCATAGCAACAAAACTCGGTCTCCAAGGAATTCCAATAAGCGCTGAATTGTTAATTATAGAAAGAGACTTAACATTATTAGAATATAATAATTGTAGGTATCATATTTCTCAGATTTCATCTTCAAACTCTTTAGATATAATCAGAGAAAGAAAAAATAAAGTAAAATTCAGCTGTGGTGTTTCGATAAACAATTTATCATTAAATGAAAATGACATCGGTGATTTCAAAACTTTTTTAAAATTATCACCTCCCTTAAGAACAGAAACTGATAGAAACGCTTTAGTTCAAGGATTAAATGATGAAACAATTGATGTTATTGTTTCTGATCATAAACCAGAGGATGAAGAAAATAAAAGATTAACTTTTGCTCAAGCAGAAACTGGCGCATCTGGAATTGAAACTTTATTGCCCTTAAGTTTAGAATTATATCATAATGGATCCGTTGAGTTGGAAACTATAATAAAAGCTTTGACATCAAAACCTGCAGAAATACTTAAAATAAATAAAGGCAGCTTATCGATAGGAAATGATGCTGATTTTTGTATTGTTGATATAAATAAACCTTGGGTTGTTAGAAAAGAGAAATTGATATCAAAATCAAAAAATACCCCTATTGAAGACAAAAAACTTCAAGGTAAAGTAATAAGTACATTTGTTAATGGTGAAGAATTATTTAAATCTAAATAATGGATTATATAATAACAGCTTTAGTATCTTATCTATTTGGCTCTATACCTTTTGGATATCTATTCACTAAAATTTTACTTAAAAAGGATATTAGAAATATAGGATCAGGAAATATTGGTGCCACTAATGTTTTAAGAACTGGCAATAAATCATTGGGTTATTTAACACTTGTTTTAGATATAGCAAAAGCTGTTATGCCTGTTATATATATAAAGTTCAATTATCCTGATTTAGTATATATATCAGCACTTTGTGCATTTTTAGGACATTTATTCCCTATTTGGCTAAGATTTAAAGGTGGCAAAGGTGTTGCAACATTTGTTGGAATTTTGATTTCAATGAATATTTATTATGCAGTAGTTTTTGGAACAATTTGGATTTTAACTTTTTTACTATCAAAATATTCATCTCTATCCTCATTGTTTGCTTCAATTTCAATACCAATCTACCTATTAATCATTGATCAGGGTAACATAATTTTTTTCATTATTATGTTTGTTTTAATTTTTTACACACATAGAGAAAATATAAAAAGATTAATAAACAAAGAAGAAACCAAGAGTAATATTTATTAATTTGACAGATTAATAGTTATAAGTAGTTTGAATAATTATGAATCTTGTAATTGTTGAAAGTCCTGCAAAAGCCAAAACTATAAATAAATATCTAGGTTCAGATTACACTGTGTTAGCAAGTTATGGTCATATTAGAGATCTTCCTTCAAAAAATGGCTCTGTTGATCCAGAAAATTCTTTTAAAATGATTTGGGAAGTTGATAGTTTCTCAAAAAAATACTTAAAAGAAATTACTGATACAGCTAAAAATTCAGAAAAAATTATTTTAGCTACAGACCCAGATCGAGAAGGAGAAGCAATTGCTTGGCATGTTAAAGAGTTTT
Organism: Pelagibacteraceae bacterium AG-337-G04; assembly: GCA_003282205.1. Lineage (GTDB taxonomy): Bacteria > Pseudomonadota > Alphaproteobacteria > Pelagibacterales > Pelagibacteraceae > Pelagibacter. The sequence continues at coordinate 5,638 of QBZW01000001.1, read as the reverse complement.
TAAATGAAAAAAAACTTCTTAAAGATAAAAAAGTAGAACGTGTAGTTTTTAATGAAATAACAAAAAAAGCTGTAACAAACGGATTAGATAATCCTAGAAACATAGAAAATGAACTTGTAGATGCCTACATGGCAAGAAGAGCACTGGACTATTTAGTAGGTTTTAATATATCACCAATTCTATGGACAAAATTACCAGGATCTAAATCAGCAGGAAGAGTGCAATCTGTTGCTCTAAGATTATTAACTGAGAGAGAACATGAAATAGAAGTTTTTAAACCAGAAGAATTTTGGACACTAAATTTAAATTTCTTAACCAAGGAAAATATAAATATAAACACCTCTATTACTCAATTAGATGACAAAAAAATTGAAAAATTTTCATTTAAAAATAAAGACGATATTAATAAATCATTAGATGTAATCAAAAATAAAAAATATAATATAACAGATATAACCTCTAAAATTCACACAAGAAAGCCATCAGGTCCTTTTACTACTTCTACTTTACAACAAACATCATCTAGTAAACTAGGTTTTGGAGCCTCTAGGACAATGCAAATTGCCCAAAGATTATATCAAGGTATTGATATTGATGGTGAAACAGTTGGATTAATTACTTATATGCGTACAGATGGAACTAATATATCTAAGGACGCTGTCGATACTTTTAGAAATTTTATTACTCAGAATTATGGGGAAATATATTTGCCACTCTCACCTTTAAATTATTCTGGTAAAAAGGCAAAAAATGCACAAGAAGCACATGAAGCTATCAGACCAACAGAAATCACTCGAGTCCCTGAAGAAATGAAAAAATATTTAAGTACAGATCAATACAAACTATACAATTTAATATGGTCAAGATCATTATCATCACAAATGGAGTCAGCAAAGTTTGACAGAAAAACTATAACAATTATATCCGATGATAATAAAAATATATGTAAAGCTAGCGGTTCAACTTTAAAATTTGATGGTTTTTTAAAGGTTTTAAGATTAGATGAGAATAAAGATGTCGAAAACATTTTACCAGAAGTCGGCAAAGGTGAAGTAGAGTTTAAAGACTTTACAGATGAACAACATTTCACTCAACCACCACCAAGATTTTCAGAAGCAAGCCTTGTTAAAAAATTAGAAGAATTAGGAATCGGAAGACCTTCAACATATGCAAGTATAATATCAGTTATTTCTAATAGAGGTTATGCAGATATAGAAAACAAAAGATTTTTTCCAACTGATAGAGGTAAGTTACTTTCTGCTTTTCTTGAAAAATTATTTTCAAAGTATGTTGATTATGATTTTACTGCAAAATTGGAAGATCAATTAGACGATATTACTGCTGGTAAAGAAAATTGGATTAAGGTCTTAGAGGAATTTTGGAGAGATTTTAATTTAAATGTAACAGATGTTAAAGAAAAACGTACCAGAGAAGTCTTAGATATGCTTAACGAGAGTTTAGGCTCATTAATATTTGAAGTAAATAAAGATGGAAAAATTAATAGAAAATGTAAATTATGTGATAGTGGTCAATTAAGTTTAAAAAATAGTTTTCGTGGTGGTGCTTTTATTGGATGTTCAAATTATCCAGATTGTAAATTTACAAGACCTCTTTCAAAGTCTAAAGCTGCTCAACAATTGACTTTAGCAGAACCAAAATTAATTGGTCAAAATGACAGTGGTAAAGAAATATATTTAAAAAATGGAAGATTTGGTCCCTATCTTCAATATGAAAAAGAATTAAATGATATTGAAGAAACTAAAAAGAAAAAGAAAAAATTAAAAAAAGAAGATAATAATATGAAAAACGTTTCTATACCTAAAGGAATTGATATCAAAAGTATAGATTTAGATAGAGCCAAGTATTTATGCTCACTTCCAATTAGTCTAGGTAAAAATCCTGAAAATGATAAAGATATAACAGTAAATGTCGGTCGTTTTGGACCTTATTTAAAGTGTGAAAATAAATCTGCACGTTTAGAAAATGTTGAAGAAATATTTAGCATTGGCCTTAACAGAGCTGTAACTTTAATAGCTGAGGCAAAACCTGGAAGAATTTCATCATCATTGATTAAAGATCTGGGTGAACACCCTGAAGATAAAAAACCAGTAAGGATTATGAAAGGTCAATTTGGGCCATATATAAAATACAAATCATTAAACGCTACTATACCTGAAGAAAAAGAGCCAATTGAATTAACAATGGAGGAAGCTCTTATTTTAATTGAGAAAAGAAAAGAGTACGATAAGAATAAAAAGAAAAAGAAAGGTAAATAATGTCTATTGATGCAAAAATAAAAGAAATGGGTTTGGTTCTACCAAAAGCGACTGATCCAGTTGGTTCATATGTTGCAACAAAAATTTCTGGTAATTTACTCTATATTTCAGGACAAATATCAATCGATGCTGATGGAAAATTAATTAAAGGAAAAGTCGGAAAAGATTATAATACGGAGGAAGCCTACAAAGCTGCACAACGATGTGCATTAAATATAATTTCTCAAGCAAAAAAGGCATGTTCAGATGATTTATCAAAAATTAAGTCATGCGTTAAATTAACAGGTTTTGTTAATTCTACAGATGACTTTATTGAACAACCAAAAGTGATTAATGGTGCTTCAGATTTAATTAAAGATCTCTTTGGCGATAAGGGCACTCATACACGTGCTGCTGTGAGTACTAATAGTTTGCCTTTAGGTGTAGCGGTTGAAGTTGACGCAATATTCGAAATTTAATAGTTATCTTCCTATACTATAATATTCGATATTTTTATTTTTCATTTTTGAGGGTGAATATAAATTTCTTAAATCATAAATCTTAAATTTCTTTTTATTGTTCAACCTTTTAAAATTTAGCTGCTTAAACTCATTCCACTCTGTATGAATAATTAAAAGGTCACTATTTTTGCATGCATCTTTGATATTATTAAAATAGGTTACTTTTTTTTTATCAAAAATATTTTTAATACCTGTAGGTTCATAATATGAAACTTTTGAACCCTTTTTGATTAAATATGGTATTAATTTTAGAGATGCTGAGTCTCTCATATCATCAGTGCCAGCCTTAAAAGTAACACCTAAAAAAGTAATTTTCTTACTTTTCAGGTTATTATTTAATATTTCTCTAATTTTAGTTAATAAATATTTGTACCTAGTGTCGTTAGAATAAATTGTTGAATTAACAATAGACAGATTAGTTTGAAATTTTTTTGAGGTAGAAACTAAAGCACGTGTATCTTTTGGAAAACATGAACCACCATAACCTGGTCCAGCTCTTAAAAATCTTGCTCCAATTCTTTCATCAGCTCCAATTCCTACCGAAACATCAGTAACGTCTATATTAAGTTTTTCACATAAATTGGAAATTTCATTAATAAATGTAATCTTTGTTGCTAGAAATGCATTTGATGCATACTTTATAACTTCAGCTGCTCGTCTTGATGTATTGAAATATCTACCTTTCTTTTTAATTATTGGAGAATATAAATTTTTTAAAATATTATTTGCTTTTTTACTATTTGTACCAACTACTACCCGATCAGGAAACATAAAATCCCTGATTGCCTCACCTTCTCTCAGAAATTCTGGATTGGAAATAACATCAAATAATTTTTTATTATTATTAGTTGTTAATAATTTTTGAATTTTGTCACCAGTGGTTACTGGAACTGTTGATTTTGTAATAATAATTTTGTATTTGTTTAAATTCTTTTTTATATCCTTTACAACTTGAAATACAAATTTTAAATCAGCTTCGTTAGATTTTGTTTTAGTCGGAGTGCCAACACATATAAATATAAGATCTGATTTTTTAATTGACTCTGATATATTTGAGGAAAATTGTAACCTTTTTTGCTTTAAGTTTCTTAAGATTAATTCTTCTAAACCTGGTTCATAAATTGGAATTATACCCTTTTTAAGATTTGATATTTTATTTATGTTATTGTCAACACAAATAACATTGTTTCCAAGTTCAGCAAAACAAGTTCCACTGACTAGTCCAACATAGCCTGAACCAAGTATGCATATCTTCATAATTTTGCAATCTCCAATGTTGAATTTATGTAACCACTCATAGAACCACAATCTAAATATTTTCCTGAAAACTTATGGCCAATAAATAAAGATTTGTTATCAATCATTGTTTTAATTGAGTCAGTAATATGTATCTCTCCTCCTTTTCCTTTTTTTTGTTTTTTAAGAATTTTAAATATATTCATGTTTAATATATATCTTCCAATTACTGCGTTATTTGATGGAGCTTCTTTAATATTTGGTTTTTCAACAACATCAGAAATAATAAAATTCTGTTTATCAATTTTTTTAGATAAGGAATATATTCCCCAACGATTTACATCATTTTTTTTAACTGACATGCTGGCCATCACAGAGGCTTTATATTTTTTATGTAATTTAATCATATCCTTTGAACAGTTTCTTTTCATTATTAAATCATCTGGAAGTAGCATTAAAAAATATTTATTTTTAATAAATTTTTTAGTTTTTAAAACAGCATCACCAGTACCTAATGGTTTATTTTGATAAACAAATTTAATTTTTTTTTTTATACTTTAAAATTTTTTTGTATTCTTTAATTATACGTGGATCTTTTTTTTTTTTAATTAATGATTTATAAAATTTATCATTATAGAAATAGTTCTTTATCATTTCTTTTTTTTTTGAAATAATAAAAATGATTTCTGTAATTCCAGCCTCAATGCATTCATCAAGAATATACTCAATTCCAGGCTTTCCATTTATAGGTAAAAGCTCTTTAGCAAAAACACTGGTTAATGGCAAAAGTCTTGTACCTAAACCTGCAAGTGGAATAATGGCTTGTTTAATCATAAAGATAATTTATTTATAAACATATATTTAAAATATGAAAATAATTACAAGTATTTTTGATTTAAATAAAGAGATTAAAGATTATAAAAATATTGGATTTGTACCTACCATGGGTGGAATACACGATGGTCATATATCTTTAATAAAAGCTTCACAAAATAAAAAAAGTAAGACAATTGTCAGTATATTTGTAAATCCTACTCAATTTAATAAAGTGGATGATTTTAAAAAATATCCAAGAAATATTCAGAAAGATATTGCTATACTAGAAAAATTGAATGTAGAATATTTATTCAGACCTAAGACCATAGATATATACAAATTTAAGGCTAAGAAATTTAATTTAAGAAAAAAAGACAAAATTTTGTGTGCAAAACATAGAAATGGTCATTTTGAAGGTGTTCTAAATGTTATGAACAGACTTATGACCTTCATAAAATCAAAAGATTTATATATGGGTGAAAAAGACTATCAACAGTTATATCTAATAAAAAAATTCCTTTCAAAAAAGTTTAAGGTTCGTATTAATTCATGTCCCACTGTCAGAATAAATAATAGTATTGCGTTGTCTACACGAAACAGATTATTAAAAAAAAAATCCATTATAAAATGTTCAGAAATTGCATTATTTTTAAAAAAACTCAAGTATAAATCTAAATTTAAAGGTTCTAAATTAGCCTCTGATTTACCTAATTATAAAATAAAATTAGAAAAAAAATATAATGTTAAAATAGATTATTTGGAATTTAGAGATGAAAAAAATTTAAATCTTAGCAATTTTAAAAACAAATA